>NZ_JACHYZ010000011.1:0-296794 GCF_014193215.1 Rhizobium sp. BK112 | reverse complement strand
CTGCCGTCAGCGCCAGCGGCAATGCTGAGTGTCGCATCTCTAAATGGCTGGCAACGTCGCGCCTCTAATCAGCTTTGACAATTGTTGTAGCCGGGGTGGGTTCAAGGATGAAGCGTCCTGTTTCTGCAAAAGTTGGAATGTCACTCTCCCCGAGTCTGAACGAGATCTGGGAGACGAGCGGATGGGATTGATAGCGACTTGAATACGTGATGACGGCGTCGTGTCTGGCGATCAGGCATCAAAGAATTCAGGGCCGTCACCTCGAACGAGACAGGACGCATTACTCGATATCCTTCAACGCATCGAGTGGGCCGATCAGCGCCGTGCGCGGCGGCACGAGTGTCGGCTGCACCAGATGCGTGATTGCCGGGCCGCGGTCCGCATCGAGGATCGCAAACCCCTTGGTGATCATCGCCTCGCTGTCCTGCCGGATCATGAAGACAGGGAAAGGCAGGAAGGAGCCGAAGGGATCGTAGTCGTAGCAGCCGACGATGATATCGGCGAAGGTCTCGTGCGGATGCAGCGCGAGGAAGCGCATCAGCCCTTCGAGATTGATCGAGGAATTGACGAAAAAAGTGCGCGGCAGCTTGCCGTGGCCTTCGTAGAAGGCTTCGAAGGCGCGGGCAGTCATGGCGGGGGAATAGCCGGTCGGCTGGATGCAGATGTCCGGATCCGCGCCCAGCAGGGCGCGCTTTACGTCGCGGAAACCGCGAATTCGCTCATGGCTGGCATGGTCGTTGCGGCCGCCGAACAGGTACAGATCGTCGGGCGAAAGCGGGCCATCCTCCTGCGCGCGCTCGATGATCGCCTGTGTCAGCATGCGCGCGCCTTCATAATTGTCGCTGATGATCGACGGCGCCAGCGTGCCCGGCAGATCGATGTTGACGTGCTTCAGCCCCGCCTTTTCGCAGACCTTGTGCACGCCATCCGGATCGGTCGCGCCGGCGATGAACAGCTCGTCGATAGAATAGGAGATCAGCGTCTCGACGACCTGGCGCTCCTCCTCTGGGTCGCGACAGGCGCTGACGACGAGCGGGCACTGGCCGCGGCTTCGGACCTGCGCCTCGAAAGACTGCGCCATAGAGGAGAAATAGCGGTTGTCGTGCACCGGCAGGAGAAGACCGACGAGGCCGGAGCGGGACGACCGCAGGCCACGCGCCTGCAGATTTGCCTTATAGCCGTGCTCGTTCGCCAGCTTCTGAATGAGCTGGGCTGTCGCCTCTTTGATACGCCGCTTCCGCCAGCTTCCGTTCAGCACGGCGCTCACGGTGGAAGGCGACGCGCCCGATAGGATCGAGAGATCGTAGATTGTCGCCTTTTTCTTGCTGATGTCCGTCATTCCCAGCCTTTCCTCTATCGTTCCCTTAGAAACAAACCCCTCTTGACGAAAGCCCCACCTTGATCGATAGTTATTGCACCATCGATTGTGCAAAAAAGAAAGATCGATTGTGCAGGATGGTTCGCCGGAGGAGGCGAGACGGGAGGCAAGGGTATTCCCTCGCCATAAAACAACCAGGAGCAACCTGCCGTGAAGCCGGCCGGTGGTCGTCGTTCGCATGAGCGACCTTTGAGGAGGAGTGAGGATGAGGAGCCTTATCGTAGCGGCATTTGCCGCATCGCTGTCGCTTGCCGGGGCGGTGGTCGCGGTTGCACAGGACGCGCCGAAGGTCGGCGTTGTCGTCAAGATCGGCGGCATTCCCTGGTTCAACGCGATGGAAGCCGGCATCAAGGAACAGGGCCAGAAGTTAGGGGTCGATGCCTTCATGATCGGCCCGACCAGTGCCGACCCGGCGCTGCAGGTGCGCGCCATCGAGGATCTGATCGCCCAGGGCGTCAAGGTCATCGGCGTGGTCCCGAACGATGCCAAGGTGCTCGAGCCCGTGCTCACCAAGGCGCAAGCCGCCGGCATCAAGGTCATTACGCATGAATCGCCCTCGCAGAAGGGCGCCGACTGGAATTTCGAGCTCGCATCGTCGACCGGATTTGGTGAGGCCCATGGCAAGCTGCTCGCCGAAAAGATGGGCGGCAAGGGCGAATATGCCGTCTTCGTCGGTTCGCTGACCGTCCCGCTGCACAATGCCTGGGCGGACGCCGCAATCGCCTATATCAAGGCGAACTATCCGGACATGAAACTCGTCGGCGATCGCTATGGCGTCGCGGAAGACGTCGACAAGAGCCGCTCGACGGCGCTCGACCTTATTGCCGCCCATCCGGATCTGAAAGGCTTCCTTGCCTTCGGCAGCCAGGGTCCAATCGGCGCCGGGCGCGCTGTCGAAGAACGCCGCAAGACGGGCAAAATCTTCGTGCTCGGTCCGTTCTCGCCCGGCCAGGGCCAGAAGCTGATCAAGTCCGACGCGATATCGGGCGGCTTCATGTGGAATCCGAAGCAGGCCGGCGAAGTCTTCGTCACGCTCGCCGATCGCCTGATCAAGGGCGAGAGCGTCAAGGAAGGTGATGACATTCCGGGTCTCGGCGTGATCAAGCCGGTTGGCAACGACATCATCGTCGATCAACTGCTGCCGATCAACAAGGATACGGTCGACGACCTGGCCGCAATGGGCCTCTGAAGAGGCCCCCTCCCCGGGTGTCGGGCCGGTCGACATGGACCGGCCCGACGTTCGGGAAAAGAGCGGTATCCGGCCATGGCTGGACCATTGACCTCCTTTCATGGCATTCGACTGGACAGGCAACCGGCATGAGCATGGCAACGGATGATGGTGTGAAGGCCCCGCCGCTTCTTTCGCTTCGCGGCATCAACATGACATTCGGCGGTGTGAAGGCGCTGAAAAACGTCTCCTTCGAAGTCTTGCCCGGCGAAGTGCATTGCCTGGCCGGCGAGAACGGTTCCGGCAAGAGCACCCTTATCAAGGTGATATCAGGCGTCTATCGGCCTGCAGACGGCGCCGAGATCGTCTTTGACGGCGAGACGATATCCCACATGAAGCCAGGCATGGCCCAGTCCCGCGGCATTCAGATCATCTGGCAGGACCTCGCGCTCTTTCCGGAAATGAGCGTGGCGGAAAACATCGCCTTCCAGACCCTTTCCGGTTCGCGCCCGCGCCTCGTCAACTATGCCGCGATCCGCAGGATCGCCGAGGACGCACTGGCGGGGCTCGGCGTCACCCTCGACGTCGACAGGCCGCTCAAGGACTTCGCCATCGCGCAGCGCCAGATCGTCGCCATTGCCCGCGCGCTGGTCGGAGAGGCCCGGATCGTCTTCATGGACGAGCCGACCGCCTCGCTCACCCAGTCTGAGACCGATCATCTGTTGGCGATCGTGCGCACGCTGTCGGCTTCGGGTGTTGCCGTGGTCTTCGTCAGCCATCGCCTTGCGGAAGTGCTGGATATCTCCTCGCGCATCACGGTGCTGCGCGATGGCGCGCTGGTCGGGGTCTATCCGGTGGAGGGCATGACCCAGTCTAAGATCACCGAGCTGATGACCGGGCGCACCTTCGACCAGAATGTTCTCGCCCGCGACGTATCGCAGAACCCGGTGGTGCTCTCGGTCAGCAAGCTTTCCCGGCCTGGCGAGTTCGACGACATCTCCTTTGATCTGCGCCGTGGCGAGACGCTCGGGATAACCGGCCTGCTTGGCTCGGGGCGCACCGAACTTGCGCTTACGCTGTTCGGCATGCGCCGGCCCGCTGCCGGAACGATCGTGTTGGAGGGAAAGCCGGTGCGCTTTGCCTCCAACCGCGAGGCGATCACATCAGGTGTCGCCTATCTCTCCGAAGACCGCCTTTCGCTCGGTCTCAACCAGCCGCAATCCATCGCCGACAATCTGGTCATGGCCTCGCTCAACCGCATCCTGGGCCGGCGGCTCATTTCGCCGGAAAAGAAGCGCTCGCTCGTCGCTCGCTGGATCGCTGATCTCGGCGTCAGGATCGGCAAGCATGACGATGCGATCTCGACGCTTTCGGGCGGCAACCAGCAGCGCGTCGCGATCGCCAAATGGCTCGCCACCGATCCCAAGGTGCTGATCCTCGATGCGCCCACGGTCGGCGTCGATGTCGGCGCACGCGCCGGTATCTTCGAAATCGTTGCGCGTCTCGCCGAGGCGGGGCTGGCGATCATCCTGATTTCGGACGAGGTGCCGGAGGTCTATTTCAACGCCGATCGGATCATCCATATGGAAAAGGGCCGCATCGCCGGCTGGCATGATCCGCGCGCGACCACACTGAAGGACCTGGAGGCGGCGGTCTATGCGTAAGCTGTTCCTGTCCCATACGACTGAATTCGTGCTCATCGCCGTCATCATCGCGATGAGCATTGTCCTGGCTTTCATGACCGACCGTTTCTTGACGCTCGGCAATGTCTTCGACCTGCTCAATATCAGCGCGGTCAACATTATCTTTGCCGTTGGCCTGCTCGTGGTGCTGATATCAGGCGGGATCGACATCTCCTTCGCCGTCGCCGCCTCGATCGTGCAATACGTCACTGCACTTGCGCTCGAGAGGATCGGCGGGGGTGGATGGATATCCGGCTTCCTGATTGCGGCCGGCATCGGCATCGTGCTCGGCGTGATCAACGCCTTCCTGATCCACCGCTTTCGCATCATCTCGATCGTCGCGACGATCGCAACCTTCAACGTCTATTTCGGCTTGCTGATGTTCTTCACCAAGGGTGTGTCGATCTACAATCTGCCCGACTGGCTGACGAGCCGCGTCATCATCTACGAGCGCGAAATGGCCGATGGGAGCTGGGCTGAGATCACGTTGCCTGTTGTGGTCATGGTCGTCTGCACGCTCGCCACCTGGTTCTTCATTACCCGCACGACGACCGGCCGGCAGCTCTATGCCTTCGGTGACAATCCGGAAGGCGCGCGCCGCTTCGGCATCAATATCGGCGCCATGCAGTTCATCGCCTTCGGCTGGCTTGGATTGATGGCAGGCATCGCCGGGCTGATGCAGGCGCATTATGCGCAGGAGGTCGTTCCGAACGCACTCTATGGCCGCGAGCTCGATGTCCTGGCCGCAGTGGTGCTCGGCGGTGCGCGGCTGGGCGGCGGCAAGGGCTCCGTGCTCGGTTGCGTGTTGGGCGTGCTGCTCGTCTCGATCACCCAGAACGGCCTCAACCTGATGGGCGTCTCGCCCTTCGCCTTCAAGATGATCGTCGGCGCGATCATCCTCGTTGCGATCACTTTGTCGAGCGCTCGCATCGGCAATCTGGTGCCGGTGTTTGCGACCCGCAAATCGACCGGTGACAGACCTGCGGAAAGGGGAGAGAGCTGATGAACGCGCTCGCCGCCCGCTTCAACGCCATCTTCGGCGCCGACATGGCCGGTCCCCTCGCCGCGCTGGCGGCGGTGCTTGTCGTCTTCGGTTTCGCTTCGCCCCATTTCCTGACGGGCGCGACCTTCGGATCGGTCGCCTTTCAGCTTCCGGAGCTGGGCGTCTTGACGCTTGCGATGCTGATGCCGATCCTGACCGGCGGCCTCAACCTTGCGATCACCTTCACCGCCAACATCGCCGGCCTGACGCTCGCCTGGACGCTGCAGGCCAATGGCGGCATCGACGCCGGTCCGGGCGCCTTTCTGCTCGGCTCGGTTCTGGCGCTTGCCGTCGGCGCGGCAAGCGGCCTGGTCATGGGCCTCGTCATCGCCTTTACCCGCGCCCATCCGATCCTCGTTTCGCTGTCGATGATGATCTTCCTGCGCGGCCTCGGTGAGTTCCTGACGCGCGGCGGCGATATCTCGGGCTTCCCCACCTTCATCGCTCCCATCGGCCACGGCAGCATTCTCGGCATCCCGGTACCTTTGTTGATCCTGATTGCCTGCGTGATCGCCAGCCACGTCCTGCTCTCGCGCTCCAAGCTCGGCTTTTCAACCTACATGATCGGCTCCAATATCGAGTCTGCCCGCTATTCCGGCATCAACACCCGCAAGATCCTGGTGCTGGTCTATATGCTCTCCGGGGTGATGGCTGCAGTTGCCGGCATCATCATGCTTGCGCGCTTCAATTCGGTGCGCGTCGGCCACGGCGAATCCTATCTGCTGATCACCGTGCTCGCCTGCTTCCTCGGCGGCATCAATCCCTTTGGCGGCTTCGGCCGAGTCCTGCCCGTCTTCGTGGCGCTCATCGTGCTGCAGCTTCTCTCTTCGGGGCTCAACCTGCTCGGCGCCAACCAGCATCTCACCACTGCCGTCTGGGGCATCCTGCTCATCGTCGTGATGGTGCTGCGGTGGTTCTCGGCCAAGTTCATCAGAATCATGAAATAGGAGATACGACCATGGAAGGTTTCGGCGTTCACACCAGCATGTGGACCATGAACTGGGACCGCGCAGGCGCCGAGAAGGCGATTGCCGGAGCCGTGCACTACAAGATGGATTTCATCGAGATCGCGCTGCTCAACGCGCCTGCCGTCGATGCCAAACACACCCGCGACCTGCTTGAAAAGAACAAGCTGCGCGCCGTCTGCTCGCTCGGCCTGCCGGAGCATGCCTGGGCCTCCATCCGCCCGGATGCAGCAATCGAGCATCTGAAGGTTGCGATCGAAAAGACCGCGGAAATGAGTGCCGAAGCCCTGTCCGGCGTCATCTTCGGCGGCATCGGCGAACGCACCGGCGTGCCGCCGACGCAGGGCGAATACGACAACATCGCCAAGGTGCTCGAGGCTGCGGCAAAACACGCCAGGAAGTACGGCATCCAGCTCGGCGTCGAGGCCGTGAACCGCTACGAGAACCACCTGATCAACTCGGCGCAGCAGGCCGTCGACATGGTGGAGCGTGTCGGCGCGGATAACATCTTCGTCCACCTCGACACCTACCACATGAATATCGAGGAGAAGGGCGCGGCCAACGGCATCCTCATCGCCCGCGATCACCTGAAGTACATCCATCTTTCCGAAAGCGACCGCGGCACGCCGGGTTACGGCAACATTCCGTGGGATGTGATCTATGCCGCGCTCGCTGCAATCGGTTTCAAGGGCGGACTTGCCATGGAGAGCTTCATCAATATGCCGCCTGAGGTAGCCTATGGCCTGGCTGTCTGGCGCCCAGTCGCCCGCGATATGGAGGAGGTCATGGGCAATGGCCTGCCATTCCTGCGCAACAAGGCGGAACAATACGGTCTGATCTGAGCGGAATTGCCGGGTCACTTGAACACTCCGATGGTGACCCTTACCGTTGTCGTAGCCCACCTGCCGTTCAAGTGCCGCGGACCCTTGCACGGCGTCGCAAAGGTCATCTTGTCAGCCTGGTTCTTCCCTCGAAAAACCGGCTGATCAAGTGGCGAAAAGCGTGCGGCCGCATGCTGGTGGCGAGCAGCAGGGCAGCCGCGTCGAAAGAAGCGAAAATAGTTGATTGCTGCTCTCATCTTTAGTACCGACCTATCACCCGGTTAAAGGATGTCACGTGGCCATACTCCCCCCGATGCAAGATCCGCCTCGAGCGGCCGAAACTTTTGTCGCCGAAAATATAGGTCTTTCGATCGAGGGGAACGCAATTCTCTCCGCCGTAAGCCTGACATTTCCGGCAGGAGAAGTCGTGGCCCTGGTCGGCCACAACGGCTCCGGCAAATCCAGCCTTCTCAAAATGCTGGCGCGCCAGCTCGTGCCGAGCGCCGGATCGATCTCTTACGGAAACCGCGATCTAAGGACGTATAGCGAACGCGCCTTCGCGCGTTCGGTCGCGTACCTGCCCCAGGACGTCACGACCGGAGCGGACATGACGGTCCGCGAGCTTGTGGGATGCGGCCGCTATCCGTGGCACGGCGCGCTTGGCCGCTTCACCAAGGACGATGAAGGGAAAGTCGAGGAGGCCCTTCAAGCAACGCATATCGAGAAGTTCGCCAACCGCATCGTGGGCACACTGTCGGGCGGTGAGCGGCAACGGGCCTGGATCGCCATGCTGATTGCTCAGGATGCCCGCTGCCTGTTGCTCGACGAACCGACTGCGGCACTCGATGTTGCCCACCAGATTGAGGTGCTCTCACTTGTGCGACGCTTGGCGCATGAGGGTGGAAGGAGTGTCGTCATCGTTCTTCACGACATCAACATGGCCGCGCGCTTCTGCGATCGGATCCACGCATTGAAACGCGGTGGCGTGGTTGCCAGCGGAACACCGAGCGCGATCCTCGCGCCGAAGACGCTGCAGGAGATCTATGGGATCGATATGGATGTGATCTCCGCGCCCACCCTGCCCTATCCGCTCGCCTATGTTTGCTGAGGTTGGGCGTTCAATGGGCGTTTCGCGGCGCTTCCTTCTGCAGTTCGCGGCGGCCTCGGCCATTCCGGCTCCGCTGTTTGCGCAGTCGATCGGCCAAAGGGTCGTCAGCCTCGACTACGGTCTTGCGTCCACGCTTTTATCCCTTGGATTGCCTCCGGTCGGGATCTCGGACCTCGCCGATTGGGACAGATGGGTTGTCGAGCCGCGAATGCCAGAATCCGTCGTCGATATCGGCAGTGCGTTCGAGGTCAATTTTGAAATTCTCGTTGCGCTGAAGCCCGATATCATATTGACCACACCCTACCTCGATGAGCTGTTACCCAAGCTGCAGTCGGTGGCGAAAGTCGTTCGGCTGGAAATCTTCGTGCCGGGCATTGGGCCTATTCTTCCCGCCGCCATTGCGGCGACGCGCAAATTGGCCGTTGAGCTTGGTCGTCAGAATGAGGCGGAGCAGTTCCTCGCGCGCGCCGACGCCTTCTTCGAGCGATGCCGCAGCCGCCTGGCGGACAAGAACCTGCCGCCGGTCGCCCTGGTGAATTTCATGGATGCCCGCCATGTCCGCATCTATTCGAGTCCCGGGCTGTTCCACAATGTGCTCGAGCGCATCGGTGTCCGGAACGCCTGGACCAGAGAGTCGAATTATTGGGGTTTTGAAACGATCGGCATTGAGGAGCTCTCCAAGATCACCGATCCAGATGCGCGTCTGATCGCCTTCGACCCCGTTCCTCCGGACGTTCTTCCGAAACTTGCTCAGAGCCCGCTGTGGAACAGGTTGGCCTTTGCGCGTCCCGGCCACCTGTCGATTCTGCCGCCGGCCCTGATGTTTGGCATGGTGAACGAGGCCATGCGCTTCGCGGGCCTTTTGACAGATCTTCTGGAAAAAGAAGCATGATGATATCCCGCCGCGACAATATCGGGCCAGCATTAGTCTTCCTCCTCCTGATTGGCGGTGGAGGCGTGGCTTCGTGGTTTCTTGCTGCTCCTGCGCTGTCTGAAATTGCGCTACCGAATTACGATGTCACACGAATGGTATTGTACTATTCGACGCTTCCCCGCCTTGCGACGGCGCTCATTGCCGGCGCTATGCTTGCCTTGTCTGGTGCGCTGTTTCAGCAGGTTTTGCGAAACCCGCTCGCCGACCCTACCACCCTCGGCGTGTCGGCCGGAGCAAACCTGGCGCTGGTGGTAACATCGCTGTTTCTCCCGGACCTGCTCGGGGCCGGCCGTGATCTTGTCGCTCTGACCGGCAGTGCGACCGCGGCCGTGATCGTCGTCAGCCTTGGCGCGCGCCGCGGTTTTTCGCCTTATTCGCTTGTTCTGTCGGGGCTGGTTCTCAGTCTGTGGTGTGGCGGCCTCTCTGCGATCCTGATCTATTTGAACCAGCGCTACCTCTCGAGCCTGTTCATCTGGGGCGCCGGCTCGCTGGCCCAGCAAAGTTGGGTCATTCCCGTGTCGCTTCTTTGGAAGTTGGGCGTCGTTGCCATCGTCTGCACTTTCGTGATCAGACCGCTTTCGCTGCTCGATCTTGGCGAGAGCAGTTCCACGGCACTCGGCGTCCGATTGGTCCGTCTGCGTTTCATTGTCGTCGCCCTTGCTGTCGCGCTTGCTGCATTTGTCACCAGCGCTGTCGGGGTCATTGGTTTCATTGGACTGGTCGCGCCGACGATTGCGCGATTGTCCGGAGCACGACGTCCCGCGCAGCTCATCTTCTGGTCTCCCCTGATCGGCGCCGGGCTGCTTCTCTTCGCCGACTCTGTTCTGCAACTGGTCGCAGGCGGGCTTGGTGATTTCTTGCCGACGGGAGCGGTAACGGCCATCTTCGGTTCGCCGCTGCTCCTCGCGCTCCTGCCGCGGCTGAAGATCCGTCATCGATTGCAGCAATCGCCGGCGTTCGGACGGTCACGTCGATGGGATGGAACCGCACCGGTCGTCATCGCCGCTGCCGGTCTGCTTATGCTGTTGATGGTCAGCGTTTTTCTCGGACGTGACGTCAATGGCGGCTGGGCCTTCGCTTCCGGCGAATTCTCGTACGATGTCCTTGCCATCAGGATACCTAAAATCCTCGCCGCTCTGGCATCGGGCGCGATGCTTGCGGTCGCGGGCTCGATCCTTCAGCGGTTGACCGGAAATGAAATGGCAAGTCCCGAAGTTCTCGGGATCAGTGCCGGCGCGACCTTCGGCGTTGCGATTGCCCTCTTTGCCGTCGCTCCCGGATTTTCCGGTCAATTTGCCTTTGCCGTGGCCGGTGCGATCAGTGTGCTTGCCATCATCTTCGCCAGTTCCCGGCGATCGGCCTTCGCTCCCGAGCGGGTCCTGCTTGCGGGCATTGCCTTAAGCGCGATGGTCGATGCCGTCGTCGGCGTGTTGAGCTCGACGGGAGATCCGAGAGCCGTTCTGCTGATGCGGTGGATGAGCGGGTCCACCTACCTCATCGAAGGGTCGACCGCGGCAACGGAGGCAGCGCTCGGCGCTGTGCTGATTGCCGTTGCGCTCGCCGCCCGCCGCTGGCTTGACATACTTCCCCTTGGGCCGTCGCCTTCGGCGGCGGTCGGCGTACCATTGGCGAAATCGCGTTTTGCGCTTTTTGGCCTCGCAGGATTGTTGACGGCCGCCGCGACGCTGACGGTCGGCCCCTTATCATTTATCGGCCTCATGGGACCTCACCTGGCACGGGAGGCGGGACTGACACGCGCGCTGCCGCAAATGGTTGGTGCCGCTCTGATCGGCGGGGGGCTTATGGTTGCCGCCGATTTTGTCGGCCGCACGATCGTATCGCCCTATCAGATCCCGGCCGGTCTTGTTTCCGCACTCATCGGAGCACCGTTCCTGATGTTGATGATGCGCAAGCGCGGTGTCGGCTGAGGGTTGCCACAGGAAGGCCCGGCATTAGGTAGCAAAGACCACCAAAAGCGCCTTACGCCTCTGAATCAAAACAGAATTTCAGGCCGGCATTCCCATGAATGCGGCTGACGTTGATTGGGTTATTGACAACGTTGCCACGGAGCCTACATCGACGGAACGGCAATGCGATTGCGGAGGGTGACGCTTTTCAGAGTAGAGGGTGTGAATACTTCGGACATGTTGCCTCTGGTTGGGCAATTCGATGCACGGCTTGGGCTGCCTAAGCCTCCCTGGTCCCGCGCCCCTTTTCATCGGATGCAGGTGTTCGCGATTCCTGACCCGGCATCTGTTCCGCCTCGTCAAGAATCCATTCGCGAAAGGCGACGACACGGGGATCGGAAGCCGTTTCCTGCGGATACACGAGGAAATAGGCGAGTTCGGACGGAATCGGGATGCCAAGATCGAAAAGCCGGACAAGCCGCCCCTCGGCCAGATCGTTTGCGACAGTGGTGAGGTCCACAAGTGCCACAGCATCCCCGCTGATCGCGGCTTGAAGCATTTCCGATGACGTGGCGAGCGCAACCGTACGACTGTCGTCGAAGGCGTCGATACCGGCAGCCGCCATCCACGTCGACCAGTTCGGCCACGCGACACCCTGTCGCTCCCATTCGATATGGACCAAGCTGTGATCAAGCAGATCAGTCGGCGTTCGAATGGGCCTCTCGGACGCGAGTAGCCGAGGACTGCATACGGGCACGACAACGTCATCAAACAATCGATCAGCGCAAAGGCCGGGATAGTTTCCCGTGCCAAAGCGAATGCCGATATCGATGTCGTCCAGCTCGAAGTCGCGCACCTCGGGGGAGATATCAAAGCGCAGGTCGATTTCCGGCCAAGCGCCACGGAAGCGTTTCAGCCGCTGCATCAGCCATTTGACGGCAAAGTCCGGATCGACGGTGATTTTCAGGTGGCGGGAGCCGCGCTCGCTCCTGCGGGCCTGTGCGACGGCACGCTTCATGAGTTCGAGCGCGTCACCGGATGCGCGGCAAAGGATCAATCCAGCCTCCGTCGTGCGGATCGAGCGATTGGTGCGCTTGAAAAGCGACAGGCCGAGCTGGTCCTCGATTTCCTTGATCTGGTAGCTGACCGCCGCCGGGGTCAGGCCAAGTTCGTCGGCCGCTCGACTGAAGTTCAGATGTCGCCCCGAGGCATCAAGCGCTCTTAGCGCCCGCATTCCAGGAATTATGCTCATTTTTGCTTCAAAGAAAGTTTGAAATTCTGAACGAGAATACTCGTTTCCCTGCTCGCATTCAATATGCGAGTATGTCAATTATTCGAGAAATATCAGGTAGCCGCGATAACGGCAAGGAATATGCCACATGAACTCGACAAAAATTACCATCAATTTTTTTAATTCAAAAATGCACGATCTGGTGCGTCGATTCAACGATGAAACGCGCCGGCGGCGGACACTGCATTACCTCAAGCGAGACCTGCGTCGTCTTACTGAGCAACGCCTGCGGGACATAGGCATCAACCCGCAGAACATTCCTCATCTGACGAAATGTGAATTCGAGTTTTGAAATCAGGCCCCAATGGGCTTCTGGGAAGAAAGCCCCGACATCTGGGCATTCATTTCCACATGCCTGCAATGGGCCGAAAGCAATCGCGGGTCGCACGGATATCCAGCAAAAGGCTTTCGATCTCTCGCCAAAATTAACCATTTAGACCTCCTTCGGTCGACCTCGACGCGAAGTCCAGATAAGAACCTGGATCATGTTCAGGATGATACAAATACAGCTCTGATCTCCCGCGGCCTTTTCGTCCGCCGATCTGCTGTGCCTGCCGTCGACCTCTGGAGTCTGAACATGACCCTCATCGCCACCGCTGCCATTGCCCATCGCTCCCGCGCCGAGGTGTCGACCGTCAGTGTGTTGGTCGATGGCTTGGAAATACGCCCAGCCGCCTTCCGGATGGCGGAGTGGTTGAGCCGTGGCGAACCCCGACGACACGCCCAAGGGCCAGCATTTCCTGCTCTCGCCAGAGTGCCGAACGCTGACGGTGCTCGATCTCGCCAAGATGCGGGATGCGACTGCCTCCAACTGGTTTAAGCGCCTGCGCTGGCACCAGACGGAGGGCAAGCCTTACTGCCCCCGGTCATGAGGCAGGCACCAGCAGGATACCGGTGCGATGTTCGGCTTCTTCCGACGATAGGGCGCTGGCAGCACCGATAGCGAATAGCTTCTATGGTCAAAGACGGTAAGGGCGGCCGTTCATCGAAAGATGAGCATTCACCATGGCGTTCGGTATAGATGCCTTGGAACACTGGCTACAGCGCAGCGATCCTTATAACTTCGACGTTCAGATTGCGGACGCCGCCTTGATCGGACAAGGCGGCGTCCGTCACCTTTACCAGGAATACTTCAGCGTGCCGACGACCTTGCGCCGATCGCCGTAGAACTCAGTTCCGTAGTAGCTGCTGGCGATATATTTGCGATCGAACAGGTTCGTCGCGTTGACGGCAAGCGTCACGTCCTCGGTCACCTTGTAGCTGACCGCGGCATCAAACAGCGTGTAGGCGGCAACCGACACGGTATTTGCATCGTCCCCATAGGACTGGCCGATATAACGCACACCGCCGCCGAGCGTCAGGTCGCCGCGCTTTCCGTCTCCGGGGATCGTGTAGTCGAGCCAGGCGGATGCCAAGTGCCGCGGCACGCGTGAAGGCCGGTTACCGATGTTGCCGCCGGTGCCGTCCTCGCGGATTTCGGCGTCCCAATAGGAATAAGCAAGCGTGAGATTAAGCCTGTCGTTGATTGCGGCTTTGCCTTCGAGTTCGATGCCGCGCACACCCACCTTGCCGATCTGCTCCTGAACCAGAGGGGTGACATAGCTCGGCACATTCGTTTGGGTAAGATCAAACAGCGCCAAGGTGAAGAGGCCATCAAACCCATCAGGGCGATATTTGAGGCCAATCTCGTATTGTTCACCTTCCTGTGGCTTCAGCGAGCCCGTCACGGTGTATCCGTTTGCGGTCTGCGCGACGAGCGGCTGGAAGCTTTCCGAATAGTTCGCATAGGCTGCGAGATTCGGCGTAAATTTATACGTCAGCCCGGCACGCTTGGTGAAGGCTGACGCCGTGTCGTCGTCGCTTGTCCCGCTGTCGAGATAATCCGCAGTCGTGTGGACATGGTCCCATCGTCCGCCCAGGGTAACGATCCATCGGTCGTCGAAGGTCAGTTGCTCCTGTGCGTAGATCCCGACCGCCTGCTGCTTGACGCGCCAGTTCACGTACGGGCCGAGATTGATGCAGGAGAGACCGCAATAGACGGGGTCGTTGATATCGATCGGTCCGGCCGTCCCGAACAGGATGTTCTCGCGCGTATTGTCGTTGGTGTAATCGACGCCGACCAGCGTCTTGCTGTCGATCCCGTTCCATGTCGCATCATATTGCAGCTGATTGTCGATGGCATAACGGTTGGACATGCCGTCGACCGAGAACGCCGTTCGATCGGCGGTCGGATCCAGTGATGCGCCATAGACTTCGGCATAGTCGAGCTCGAGATGCGTATAGCGGGCATTCGAGCGAAAGGTCAGATTTTCATTGATCTCGTGTTCGAACTGATAGCCGATGTCGGCCTGCTCCGTATTGAAGCGATTGAAGTCCGGCTCGCCGAGGAAGGTGTCGATATCGATATCGGCGTCCGTGGGAAATCCGCGCGCGCCCGTTCCATCGCGTTTGTAATAGTCGGTCAGGATGGTGAGCGAGGTCCCCTCTTCCGGTTTGATCGTCAGGGCCGGTGCAACGTAGGTGCGGTCGTCGTTCGAATGATCCCAGCCCTGATCACCGTCCTTGGCAAGTGCGGTAAGCCGGTAGCTCCACACGCCGTCGGGATCGATCGGCCCGCCGAAATCCGCGCCTACTTCCTTGGTGCCATCACCATAGGAGGTGTAGATTTCGCCATGCTTCTCATCCAAGGGCCGCTTGGTGATCGCATTGACCAGTCCTCCCGGACCGTTGAGACCGAAGAGGGTCGAAGTCGATCCCTTCAGGACCTCGACGCGCTGAAGACCATAGGGTTCAAGGCGGCTGGCCGTGAACCACGCGGGAATACGCGCCGCCAGACCATCCCGATAGGTGCCGAGCGCCGTCTGATCAAAGCCGCGAATTCTTATATAATCGTACCGGTCGTCGTTGCCGAACTCATCCGAAAAGACGCCGGCAGTATAAGCGACCGCCTGCTGAAGATTGTCCACATGACGCTCTTCCAACTCCTTTTGCGTCACCACCGATACGGAGGCCGGGACATCGATGACCGGAGTGTCTGTTTTGGTGCCGGTGGCGGTATTCTTGGCGACGATGGTGCGATCCGGGCCAACCACACGATCCGACTTGCCCGTTATGACGATCGGGGCCAATTGCGTCGCCTCTTCGGCCGAATTGTCCTGTGCCCAGCCGATGCCTGCCGATCCGAATGACACCGTTATCAACGCGCTGCTCGCAACCAATCGGCTTGTGAGCATGCGCAACTTTCCCTGTAGTCCCACTGTCATACTATCCCCTGTCAGACCAATATCGGGCAGTGTGACGGCCGCCCCTCCGGCCACTGCTAAGGTTGCGTTTACTCAAACAGGAGAATTGGAGTCAACTTAATAATCACGGTTTGTGACCATCTTTGCACCCAGTCGAACCTTGAGGTTTTGGAGCAACACGGGCCGCGCGCCCGGCAGTCTCGATCGGGCTTGGGGGCGGGCAACGAAGCGGCAACAGACCCGCACAAGCTTCAATTGGAAGGATCGGCAATGGGATGGTTTGAGATGGACCATTCCGATCTAAACCGCTTCCGAAAGATGCAAGCTAGCCTGATGATCAATACAAGCTTCGAGGAGTCCTGTGCGCGGGTTCGTCGTATAATCGTCGACACCGCGTTTCGGTGCGGACAGTCGGCGCACATCGGCGGTAGCCTGAGCATGGTAGAGCTGTTGAATACGCTCTTCGGCGACGTGCTTTCGCATCGCCCCCATGAACCTCAATGGGACGGTCGCGACATCTTCATTCTTAGCAAGGGGCATGCAGTGCTGGGCTATCTGGCGGTGCTGCATCACTTCGGCTATTTCGACGCCGAAAAGCTTGCGACCTTTCAGACAAACGGCAGCGATCTGATCGCTCACCCGGTAAAGAAGGTCGCGCTCGGCATCGAAAGCTCCAATGGCAGCTTGGGCCAGGGCCTTGCCTATGGCATGGGCATCGCCCTTGGTATGCGCAAGCGCAAACAAGACCGTCGTGTTTATGTGCTTCTCGGCGACGGCGAATGCAATGAAGGGTCCGTTTGGGAGAGCGCCGCTTCCGCTTCGGAAATGGGCGTCGGCAACCTTACCGCGATCATTGATGAGAACGGGTTCCGCAACGACGGGCCGAATGCCACCTATAGCAATAGAATTGCATTGACGAACATCTGGAAAGCTTTCGGCTGGAACGTCATCAATGTCGATGGCCACGATCACCATCAGATCCTGTCGGCACTCCAGCAGGCAAAGCAGGTCGCGGATATACCGACCGCCATCGTCGCCCGTACCGTGAAAGGCAAGGGATTGTCATTCATGGAGAATAACAACGATTGGCATCACAATCGCATCACGGGAACTGTCTATGAAGAGTGCCTGAAGGCGCTCGGCGAGAGCACTGGGTCGGAGCTGGAAACGGAAGGAGAATTCCGTGGTTGAGTTGTCGAGCCGTAATGCACGCACATGGTCGCGCATCGGGCCGCGGGCTGTTTATGGCCAGGCGCTGACAGCGCTCGCGACCGAAAACGAGAACATTATCGCGATGAGCGCCGATCTTGGGCGGTCTTCCGGTCTAGACCGATTCTCCAAGGAACATCCGGACCAATTCCTTAATACCGGTATTGCCGAGCAGAACATGGTGGGCTGCGCTGCCGGTCTCGCTCGCATGGGGTTCGACGTGTTCGCCTCGACGTTTGCGCCCTTTGCTTCAATGCGGGCAAGCGAACAGGTGCGCATGAACATGGGTTATATGGGCGAGCCGGTGAAGCTCGTCGCACTTGGTAGCGGTCTGGCGATGGCTTATCTCGGCAACTCCCATTTCGGCCTGGAGGATGTCGCGGTCATGCGTACTGTGCCGGGCCTGACGATCATATCGCCGGCCGACTGCTCGGAAATTTACAAGACGTTGGAGGCTTGTGTCGGCTTCGACCAACCGGTCTATATCCGCCTGACCGGCACGCCCAATGCACCGGTCGTCTATACGGAAGACTACACGTTCGAAATCGGCAAGGCCGTTTGGCTGACGCCGCCACGCGAGGTGATGCTGATCTCGAGCGGCACCACGGTCGGGCATTGCCTTCTGGCCGCTGAAAAGCTGAGTGAAGCCGGTCTGGAAGTCGGCGTCCTCAACATGCATACGATCAAGCCGCTGGATGCGGTCGCACTGGCTGACGTCGCTCGCCATGCCAGCACGGTTTTCGTCATCGAGGAGCACACGACGGTTGGCGGTCTCGGCAGCGCAATCCTTGATCACTACAATGCTTCGGGCATGCCGTTTCCGCGCATCGTGACGCACGGCATTCCGGATCGCTTCGTCGAGACTGGTGACTATGCCTTCATGCTGAAGGCTGCGCGCTTGGATGGCGAGGGTATCGCCGGTTTCCTGCAGGAAAAGTTGTTGCAATAGGAAATCGAAGCATGAGTCTGGATCATTGGTACATCTACGGGGCGGGCGGCCTCGGCATTGAAACCATGGACATACTGCAATCGGCAATCCGCCGAGGCCTGCAGAAACCGCATCATTGTGCATTCATCGTTGATCATCCGACGGCGACTGAGGTGCTTGGGTTTCCGGTCGTCGCCGTGGGGGATCACGTTCCCGGCGCCAAAGTAACGATCGCAGTCGGTGAACCTTTTGCCCGGAAAGCTCTTCTCGAGAAGGTGGAAGGGTTGGGCCTTGTGCTTCAATCGATCTTCTCCCCCGATGCCTTCATTTCCGAGTATGCGGAGATTGCCGACGGCGTGATCGTCGCGCCGCATGTCTCCATCCAGGCGACGGCAAAGATCGGTCGAAACGTTGCCGTCAATACAGCTTCGATCCTTGGCCACGACATTGTGGTAGGAGAAAACTGCGTCGTCTCATCCATGGTCAATCTGGGCGGCGGCACGCAAGTCGGGACGTTGAGTTATCTGGGCATGGGCGCACTCGTCAAGGAACGCGTGCAAATCGGACACTCGTCAATTGTCGGCATGGGCTCGGTCGTGCATATCGACATTCCGGATGAAGTCATTGCGCTGGGCAATCCCGCGCGCGTCGTTCGCAGGAACGAAGACAAAAAAGTGTTCAAGTAGGAGCAAGACATGAGCAACAAAGAAAAATACGATGCCGCTTTCATCGAAACGTTCGGTATTGGCGCCGAGGATTTGAGCGACGGCCTCCAGTATCAGAGCATCCGCGCTTGGGACTCGGTCGGTCACATGGCGCTTATCGCATCTCTTGAGGATACGTTCGACATCATGCTTGATATGGACGACGTGGTCGATTTCGGCTCGTACAAGACCGGCCTGAAGACGCTCGAGAAATACGGCGTGTCGTTCTGAATGTTCTGGCAAAGCCTCTCGGATGGCGCCGATGACAGGACGTTCCTGATCGCCGATGGACGCCGCTACAGCTACAACGACGTTTTCGGATTCGGAGATGCGCTATTCTCCAAGGCCGACAGGGCGATCGTACTGATTCTGTGCGATCGGTCGCCCGAAACCGTTGCGGCCTATCTGGGAGCCTTGCGGAAAGGCCTCGTGCCCATGTTGGTCGACGGTGAACTGACCCGTCACTCGCTGGAACGCACCGTGGGAGCCTATACCCCCCGTTACATCGTCGCTCCCGCAGAGATGGCGCTGGAAGACTATGCGCCAAACGGGCGATTGGGCACAAAGGCTCTGTTCGAGCGGTCGTCGGTCGTAAACACGACGCTGCATCAAGATCTTGCCTTGCTCATTCCCACCTCGGGTTCGACAGGCGACCCTAAATGCGTGCGACTGACGGCCAACAATATCGATGCCTGCACGCGTTCGATCGTCGAATATCTCGGCATGACCGGAGAACGCATTACGGTCAGCCTTCTGCCATTTCATTACTCCTACGGGCTTTCCGTTCTCCACAATACGATATTTGCGCGCGCCTGCATGGTGTTGACTGATAAGTCCATCCTCGACAGGAGCATTTGGCAAATGATCGAAGAGGAGAGAGTTACCGACCTTGCCGGCGTGCCCTTCACATTCGAAACATTGCGGCGCATTCGCCTGAGCGAGGCCTGCCTTGGCAATCTCGTCTGCGTGACGCAGGCCGGCGGGCGCCTGGCACCGGAACTGACTCGCCATTTCTGGCAGTATTTCGCCGATCATGGCGTGCGCTATTTCACCATGTATGGCCAGACCGAGGCTGCCCCGCGCATTTCCTATGTCCCCCCCGGCCAGGCGATCGAGAAGCTGGGAAGCGTCGGCATTCCGCTGCCCGGCGGTCGAGCTTTGATCGCGGAAACGGGCGAGCCGATCGGTGAAGGTGAGCTGCTCTATGTCGGCCAGAACGTGTCGATGGGGTATGCGACCTCCGCTCAAGACCTTGAAAAGGGCGACGAATTCCACGGTAAACTTTATACCGGAGACTATGCCAAAATCGATGAGGACGGGTTCATCACAATCGTGGGCCGTAAGAAGCGCTTCATCAAACTGCACGGAATTTCAGTCAATCTCGATCATGCGGAGTCCGTGCTGAAGTCCGGCGGGCTTGATTGCATCGTCATCGGTGCCGAAAACCGCCTGATGGTCTGCATCAGGGAGCCGGACGCGGAGCGAGCGCAGACGGCATTGAAGGATAACTTCAATTTCCACCCGTCTGTTGCAAGGGTGGTTGTCTCCGAAACCCTACCGCTCACCTCCGCCGGAAAGCCGGACTACGTTACGCTGTCCGAGCGTTTCCTGTAGACCTCTGCGAAATCAAAGGCGGCAGAGCCGCATCTGTCCTGCAGCAGCCTATCGGCAATATCAGAGCTTCGCCAGCATGGCCTGCAAGTCGACGATCCGGGCCCTCAACTGCGGATAAGCGTTCTGCCAGTAGCCGTAGTGCTCGAGCAGACGGCGCATGGAGGCCGGCAGATCCTCTCTTGTCATATAGCCCTTTTCGAAGGCCATCTTCATTACTTCCTCATAGTAAAGAATGCCGTTGATGAAGAGCGGATTGATCTCGTGATTTGAGGTCGAATTGGCATGCTGGCGGAAATAGGAAAGCGGATGCGGATGTCCGATGATCGGGCCGCGTTTGGCGAGATCGATCCATGCCGATAGATCAAGGATGCCGCGGAAGATCCCATCCTCATCGACGCGAAACAGGCGGAATGCGCCGTTCTCGTCGAAGCAATCTTCCTTTCGGAACATCACGCTCGAGAACTCGCCAATCAGGTTCATGTGATTGACAGCTGTCACACGGATGAAGGCGCCGCCGTCGATGACCTTTGCCTGGTCGGCGATGCCGAAGTGATTGACCAGCGACGTGATGCGGTTTTTCCCATCGATCAGGTAACGCGGCGAAAAGGCGAGCCTCGTGCCGAGATGGCGGCTCTCCTCCAGTGTCTCGAGCAGGAACTGAACGCAGAATGGGTTGATAATGTCATCATCGAACAGAAACTTGATGTATTCGCCGTTCGCAAGATTGGCCAGCCGGATGACATTGGAAAACTCGCTCGGCTTCGGATTTCGGCTATAGGAGAGATGCTGCTGATATCGCTCGCAGATATTTGCGATTGCATCCGTTGGGCAATCGTCTGAAACGATAATCTCCGTATCGCCATAGCTTTGCCCGATGGCACTCTTCAAGGCTTGCTCAAAGAAATCCGGCTTGTAGGCGGGGATGCAGATCGATACTCGGGGCATTGCTGGTCCTTTTTGCGGTTGTCTCACCCGTGAGTGGTTGGAAGTGGCATGACGCTGGCGCGGCGCGCGCAGTTCCCCAGCACGAGATTCAATGTCGGATGAAGTCGATGCCTGGCGACTGTCGATGGGGCGGCACGGCCAGTGCCCTGATTTCCGGCAGTCGTTGTCTGCTCAAAACGCTTGTTGTCGAAGAGCAGCTCGCTGCGGCATGTTCCACGGGCGCCTCATTGACGACGATACGGCGACCACTCGAAGCGTGTGAGATCATCAGGCGGACTGCACTTTCGGAAGCGGTTTCTGCGCGGAAACGGCCCATCTCAAACCATCTCGCCGCCGATTTTTCCAATTTAACCTTGTGCGAGTCTTTTGCCCTCTTGCTGACCGTCCGGCATCCCGCGCGCAAGCCACGAGAAAGCTAACCCCCCTAGTCTGCGGAGACAATCAAGGCCCGGTTTCCGCCTTGTGGCATATATCGTGATATGGAGCAGTGAAATGACGGCGAACGAACTACCCATTGTTCCAGTAACGAAGCCGCTCCTTCCCGATCTCGCAACGGTCAACCGTACCCTCGCCGACATCTGGGCTACCGCCTGGCTGACCAACATGGGTGCTCAGCACCGTGAACTGGAATCACGGCTTGCCCACTTTCTCGACGTTCCCTTCGTTAGCCTGTTCAATAACGGCACCGTCGCCCTGCAGATCGCGCTGAAAAGCCTCGACCTGCCTGCCGGCGGCGAGGTCATCGTCACGCCCTTCACCTTTCCGGCGAGTGTACACGTCATCGATGCCTGCGGACTGACGCCGGTATTTTGCGATATCGATCCCGTCACGCTGACCATCGACCCGGTTCGGATCGAAAGCCTTATCACGGACCGCACCTGCGCCATCCTCGGCGTTCATGTCTACGGCATTGCATGCGACGTGAAGGCCATTGATGCGCTCGCGGCAAAGCACGGCATCAAAGTCATCTACGACGCTGCTCACGCCTTTGCCACGCGTGTCGACGGGAAGCCGATCAGCCTCTTCGGCGACATCACGATGCACAGCTTTCACGCAACGAAGCTTTTTCATACCGTCGAAGGCGGTGCGCTGATTTCACCGCATGCGGAACTTCAGCGCACGATCTACCTTCAGCGGAATTTTGGCATTGCCAACGAAGAAACAATCCTGCTCGCCGGCCTCAACGGCAAAATGAACGAACTGCAAGCGGGCGTCGGCCTTGCCGTACTCGACATGGTGAAGGATGAATGGGAACGTCGCCGGTCATTGCTCGAGCAATACCGCACGTTGATCTCCGCCATGCGCGGCGTCACCATCCTCGAGCCACAGGCCGGTGTCACGCCGAGCTATCAATATCTGCCGGTACGCATCGATCCCGATCAATCCGGCTTCACACGCGACATCCTCTACAGCAGATTCCGCGAAAAGAACGTGCTCGCGCGCAAATATTTCTACCCGCTTTGCAGCGATGCCCCGCACTATAAGAACCAGCCTTCCGCGCAGGCTTCCAACCTGCCGGTAGCGACTCAGGCGGCGAAGGAGGTCCTTTGCCTGCCGTTCTTCGGCGCGCTGACCGCCAGCGATCTGGCACGGATATTCAACGTCATGATCGCCACCTACGAGGAATATCACTCGGCGTCGCTGCCCACGGTCGGCCTTGCTACGGCAGCCATGGGACGAAGAGGCTGAAACGCCATGGCTATCGACGACCAACTCGCCAATGATCCTGTTGTGTTCCTGAACGAAATCAATTTGTTGACCGAGCACCACAAGGCTTATTGCGATCTTTACGGTCATTATGTGCACACGATGTTCGGCGACCGCGCGGCGACGTCGCTCGCCGAAACACCCTATCTGCCAGTCCGGGCCTTCAAGAACTTCGACCTCAAAAGCGTCCCCGATAGTGAGGTCGTCAAAATCATGACCTCGTCCGGCACGACCGGACAGGTTTCCAGGATCTATCTCGACAAGGAAACGTCACAGGCACAATCGCGCAAGCTCGTCGAGGTCTTCTCGATCGCCTTCTCGAAAAGCCGCTTCCCGATGCTTGTCATCGATGCGGAGAACACTGTTGCCGATCGTCGGAAATTTTCCGCGCGCACGGCAGCGATCAATGGTTTCAGCATGTTCTCAAGAGGACGCGATTTCGCGCTCGACGACGAACTTTCCGTCGACCTCGATCGCGTGCAGGCCTTCGCCGAAAGCAATCGCGACAACCGCATCTTCATCTTCGGTTTCACTTCTATCGTCTGGTTGAACTTTGTTCAGATGCTGCGCCGCCAGAATGTGCGGCTCAACCTGTCAAACAGTTTCCTGCTGCACGGCGGCGGATGGAAGAAACTCGCCGATCAGAAGATCTCGGATGCGATGTTCAAGGACGAGGTCCGCGAATGGACCGGCTGTAGCGACATACGGAATTATTACGGCATGGTCGAGCAAACGGGTACGATCTTCATGGAGTGCGAACACGGCAATATGCATGCCGCACCCGGCTCCGATGCCCTCATTCGCGATACTTCGTCGCTCGATGCGCTCCCGCACGGCCGGGAAGGCCTTATCCAGGTCTTCTCCTCCATCCAGAAGAGCTATCCGGGCCACTCGTTGCTGACTGAGGATGTCGGCTTCACGCTCGACGGCGCATCCTGCTCCTGCGGCAATCGAAACACGATCGTCAAAATCAACGGCCGACTGCAGAAGGCGGAAATTCGAGGATGCAGCGATGCCTATAATTCGTGACGACAGGTTCGAAGCGGGCGACTGGCTGAAGCAATTCGATCTTTCGTCACGCCACGCTTTCTTCGATGAGCGGGTTGTCGATTTTCTGCATGAGCTTTCCCGTCGTCTGATGAAGGACAACGATGCCCGGCATTATCCGGACCTCGTTACCTTCGCCTATTTCTGCCGCAAGGCGAATCTGCGGACACTCTCGCAGCAATATCGAGATGCAGAATATCGCAGTGGATGGGGTACTGTGGCCCATATCGCGCCATCCAATATTCCCGTCAATTTCGCCTTCTCGTTGGTCTTCGGCATGCTGTCCGGCAATTCGAACATTGTGCGCATGCCGAGCAAGGCGTTTCCACAGAACGATATCTTCTTGCGGGCATTCGACGGCGCTGCAGAGTCGGAAACATTCCGATCGATCGCAGTTGGCAATGTATTCATCCAGACGGCGCGGGGAAGTGCCAAGCTCAAGGAGATCGTTGCAGCGGTTGATGGCCTGACAGTTTGGGGAGGCGACGCGACCGTCGCCGAATTCCGCTCGCTGCCGAAGAAGCCTCGATCCGTCGAGCTTTATTTTCCGGACCGGACATCATCGGCCGCGATCGACGCCAGCGCCTATTCCGCGCTTGAGACGGAACAGAAGACGAAACTGGCGCGAGATTTCTTCAACGACACCTATCTGGTCGACCAGAATGCCTGCTCCTCGCCAAGTCAGATCTTCTGGCTTGGGGAACCGGCCGCGATCGCCAAAGCCAAGGTCGATTTCTGGCATCATCTCGACGAAGAGCTGCATCGCCAGGACTTTCGTCTGGATACGGTCGCACGACTGGACAAGTTTCTCGACCTGATGAATGCAATACGCACGACCGGGGGAACCCTGGCGCTCAACCGCTATTCGCCGGATATCTGGTGTATCGGCCAATCCTTGCCGAAGGAAACGCGGCTGCGCTTCGGCCAGTTTGCAGAAATTGACGTACAGGCGCCTTCCGACATCGCAGCGTTTCTTCGCCCGCAGGAACAGACACTGACCTATTTCGGACTGCAACCGCAGGCGCTCTTCCTCGCTCTCCAGTCGGGTTCTGCCAATCACGCGATCGACCGCATCGTCCCTATCGGCAAGGCGCTCGATATCAACCCCTTCTGGGATGGCAAGGACATTCTGTCGCTTCTATCCCGGCGCGTCGAAATAGTGGAAGGGCGCGAGAATGCAGCAATATCCGCAACGGCTTTAGCGAGTTTCCAGAACTGAGCGGTTCAGCTCGCGATTCAATGCAGCCCCCTGTCCAGCCGCAGGATCTGTCCGGTCATCTTTGATGATGCATCGGACACCAGATAGGCGACAAGTTCGGCCACGTCGGCCACTTCGACCACTCCCTCCAATGCCGAACGCTCATCCAACGCTGTTCTTGCTTTTTCGTCCATCTGAAGAGCCATGTCGGTTTCGACCACCGCGGGCGCAATGGCATTGACGCGAATCCCGAATGGCCCCAGCTCGGTCGCCATCACCTTTGTGGCGTGGATCAGCGCAGCTTTGCTGCCCCCATAAGCGAGCGTTCCCGCGTCTGAAAGCAGTCCGGCGGTCGATGCGATATTGACGATGGAGCCTGCCTTCGCGCGTACCATTCTCTTCGCCACATATTGAGAAAACAGAATTTGGTTGAAGTAATTAACGTCGAATATCCGTTTCAGATCCTGGATCGAAACCATCGAAAACAGCCCGCCGGCAGCGACACCAGCGCAATTCACCAGCGCATCGATGCGCTGGTATTGCCGGTGAAGTGCCTGCGCACATTCCTTCACCGAATTCGGGTCGGCGAGATCGAGCTGGAAGAAGCGGACATCGCCTTCATCCCCCGTCGGAAGTGCGGGAGACGGATGGCGGCTGCAGGCAGCGACTGAAAAACCGTCCCCGACCAGCTTCCGAACAACGGCGAGACCTATACCTCTGCTGCCGCCTGTTACGACCGCAACGCGTTCAGGATCGTTCGGCATCTGCAAGCCCTCCGCAATTGGCGATCACCGGTTCCAGGAGATCATAGTCGATATCGTCCATAATGGTCCGGTTCGGGAAAAGCGGAACCGGTTTGCCGGTGAGAGCCTTGGAGACGGCCGGCGTCGAAAAATAGAGGACCACCGCTTGCTCTGTGAAATGATCGACCAGATCCGGTGCGCCACTTCGCAGCGCCTTGAGCAGGACATTGACGTCCTCCGGCCATGCGGCCTCCGTCTCCTTCAGAATCAATGCATCAATCTCGGCCAGACCGGCAAACCGCTCTTCCAAGCGCGCGGCCGCAATTGCATCGAATGCCGGGACCGACCTTTCTGGTTCACCGGGAAACATCCTTGCCAGCAGTTTATAGAATGGTCTGTCTGACACGTTCATCGATACGATCCGAAAGGAGAAGGGCAACTGCCTGAATGGTATTGGCAGGATTAACGCAGGAACCGGTGACGAAGACGCTGGAGTCGATCACGTAGAGGTTGTCGGTATCGTGAACTTTTCCCGATGGATCGACGACGGAGTGCTGCGGATCGTCGCCCATCCGCGCGGTTCCGAGCAGATGCCATCCGGCGTTGCGGACCGGGCCATAGGCCGAGCTTCTCACGGCTCCCGCCGCCGCCATGAGTTCGCGCCCGCGGGTCATGCCGCGCACCATCATCTTTTTCGTATTTTCGTGCAGCTTGTAGTGAACCTTGATGCCCGGATCTCCGAAACGATCCTGTCGTGTTTCGTCCAGCTCGATCCTATTCTCCACCTCCGGCAGATCTTCGCAGATGATCGCCACAAGGAGTTGCTTGCCGTAGAGCGCATCGAAATCGCCATAGATATCGCTCCCGAAACGCAGCTTGCGTTTGCCGAGCGCAGACATCGCCGTCTCGACAGGGCCTGTCCCCCGCAATGCATGCATCATATAACCAAGCTTATGCCCCGCCTCTTGCGAACGGTAAAACTGCAGGCTGTAAAGCATGCACCCCTGCGGGCCGGCGTCCGTGTCCATCCGCTCGGCAAAGATGCCTTCCACATAACCAAGCGGATGGATCATCAGATTGCGGCCGACGAGACCCATCGTATTGCCGATCCCTGTCGGGCGCTCGGCATTCCTCGAGTTGAGGAGAATGCGCGGCGTACCGATAGCGCTTGAAGCAAGGATGATGTTGTCGGCGTGAAACGCATGGCGCTCGCCGTTCGCATCAAAACCCTCGACACCATAGGCCACACCGTCCTTGACAAGGACGCGCGACACAGCGAATTCGGGAACAATCGTTAGTCCTTGCCTCAACGCATCCGTCAGATAGGTATTGTCGGCACTCGCCTTGGCCCCTTGCGGGCAGCCCGTGTTGCAAGGGCCAAGGTTGAGACAGGCACTGCGCCCGCCCTTGTCCCGCGTGGCGATTGCGGCAAAGCTTGGCCACCAGTGCCAGCGTTTTTCATTGAACGCCCGAGCGAGCCGGGCACCCGCCACGCCAAGCGGCACAGGCGGAAGCGCCTCCTCGATGTGCGGATAATAGGGATCGCCGACGAGACCGGACATGCCCATCTGCCGTTCGTTCAATGCGAAATACGGCATCAGTTCGGCATAGCTCAGCGGCCAGTCCTCACCGAGGCCCTCATTGGTCTTCAACGAGAAATCAGGCTCAAGAAACCGTGGAAAATGACCGGAATACAACACCGTTGAACCACCAACAGCGTTGAAGTTGCATACCGCAATCGGGGAATCTGCGTCATCAACCGGGTAATCGAAACGGTTCTGCCGTTCTGCAATTGCTGGGTTGAACTCCGCCCTCTTTCGGATCTCCCAGTCCGGGCCTGTGGATGGGTAACTGGAGGGCTCCATCCGCGGGCCGCGGTCAAGGCACAGCACCCGATATCCCTTCGACGTCAACCGCCAGGCCGCTGCCGCTCCCGCGGCCCCGGCTCCGACAATGATGAAGTGGAAACGGTCCATTACTTCGGAAGAAACTGCTCTAGGATTTCCGGTATCGTAATCAACATATCGGCCTCGCAAGCGATCGTGCCGTTGGTATAGCCCGTCGCGTGACCCTTACATATGCCGCGTCGCCAGCTGTCCACGTAAGCTTCGATCTGCAGGCACTCTCCCGGCAGAACTTCCTTGCGAAACCGCACCGTGTGCTGAAGCGCATGAGTGACCATCCCCTTCAGCCCTTCCTGCGTGGTGATCGCGACGGTGAGCATCTGCGCCATCGCCTCAAGCTGCAGCGCGCCGGGCATGTTCGGACGGCCGGGAAAGTGGATGGGAAAATACCACTCGTTGTTGGAGAGGTTCTTGTAGCCCTTTGCATATTTACCTGGCTCGACATCGGTGACGCAGTCGATCATCAGGAAAGGATATCGATTTGGCTGATAATCCTTCAGCGCTTCCGCGTTCAACATGAATCCCAATGTTCTTACTCCTGTCTGACAGCTAAATTCAGCATATGCGGCAGCACGATCCTGGATAAGCAATGTTCATGGATCTGACTCGCGAAGTGAAGGCGTACTGCGACTTAGCAAGCCAACCCTGCCGCAGGCTTGCGCAGAAACCCCGCCCAACTTGCGCTGCAAAGGCGCCTATAGGCTGGTTTCACCAGCCAGTGTGGCTCTCATTGAGAACGAGAACAACGGCTTATCAAAGCAAACGAACTCATGCTTCCGGAGTGCCGTCAGCTATACCGAAAATGCGATAACCGTCGATGTCATGGATTGCAATGGTGCGCCTACCAGCGCATCGGCCCGAAAATCGGAATCGATTTTCGGGCCGATGCGAGGATTGAAAGTGTTAAGGCGTCTTAGGCAGCTCGCGAAAGCTGGCTGAGGGTAAAGACAGAATGCTCGCCGGCGTTCGAGAAGCGGGGAATTTCACTCGCCCTTTCGCTTTCGCAGGACATAGCTGCTCTCGTACTCCGGCAATTGACCCAAAACATCATAATTTTCGAAAAGGCCCGCTGCACCTATTCTATCTACGGCGGGTCCTACTTCTGGTGAATGGGCAAAATCGCCATAGTCGTCGAAGACGATATACCCACCAGGTACGACAAATCGCTCATAAAGAAGGAAATCTGCCCATACATTCTCGCTCGCATGACCGCCATCGATATGCAAAATCTTGAACCGTTTGGTGGCCTGAAGCGTGCGCTCGATGGCATTTTGCGAGTAGCCTCTTACCAAAATGCAGGTTCTATAAAGAACATTGCGAAAATAATCGACTTCTTGAAGTTGTCCTGGCAATTCGAATGGATCGATTCCAACGAGTTTTGTCGAAGGCGACGAAAGCCTTTGCATAAAGGCGAGAGACTTGCCTTTCCAGACGCCGATCTCAACGATGTCTCCCTCGAGTGAGGCCACGTCGATACTGAGAAATCCCAAAAGCTTCACGTAGGAATGAAAGGACAATTCTGTTCGGGACATGTACTTGACTGGCATCGCGGCATAAGCTGCGGCAAAATCTGTCTCCAGCTTATCCCATTCGTTGTCGACGCGTGCCCGCACTGCAGGGTCCGTCATCAGCGCTATTAGACTATCCATTACCCAGTCCCCTGCCAGATTTTTACCATTTCTTCGATGTGTTATTGCTCTGATTCTGTCAATATGGAGTGCCCCCACCAACTCCCGAGGGGAGGCCATTTCGCCGATGAAGCCTTTGCAGAGAGCGTTATCTGTCGGCCAAATCCTGGACGGCGAACGCAATGCTCACCGCGCGATTGACGGCCGCCGCAAGAACCGACATATGGGTCTCGCCGGCATACAGCTCGAATTCGGTACGCAATCCGTCGGCGGTGCCGTTTAATCGCTCCGCCATCTCCCGCGCCAGGAGGACGGTCCGCTCGATCTTCCTCTTCTCCAGACGTGTCGCGGCATCCTCGTTCCGGTACTGGAAGGGTGCCAGCTCATCGCCTTCGTGTTCTCCGGCGGACAAATGCAGGAAGGATGCCTTTCCCGGTATGACTTGGCGGTTCGCCTCATTCTTGAGAATTTCACTGTTCTCCCAATAGATGGTTGGGCTGGCGGCAATCCAATTGGCAAACAGACTTGGACGCTCGAACAGGCCATAGAGAGTAAAGAGGCCGCCGAAGGAATGTCCGAAAAGCGATCGGCGCATGGGATCCAGGATCACCATCTCTGCAATCCGCGGTATAAGCTCGTGCTCGATGAAATCGAGCAGCTTGCCGGTCCCTCCGATGACAACCGGCGGACCGCCCTCAACGAAGGGCGGATAGGATTTGACCGGCGGAGGCCCTAGATCCCAAGACCGGCGGAGTGGATCATAGGGCGCGTCGCACGGATAGCCGATCGCCGCGATCACCCCCCAGCCGACATTCGTTCCCGTGGGATAAGGTGCCTGCGTGACCAAGCTGGCGACCGCGAAGGGGAAAGTGGCGTTGCCGTCGGTCAACACGAGAAGCGGCCATCCTTCCGCTGGTGGTCTCTCTGCCGGAATGGACAGGAATATGCGATAGGGCTCGCCGCCCGCGACAGGAGTCAGATCGAAAAAACACGTTCCGGGCATTGAATAGACGCTGGAAGGAATGGTCATGAGAATCGCCTTGTCGATATGCGCGCCAACGGGAAGAGCCAGTACACGATGCCGAGTGAATATCTGGACGCCCTTATTCGCGAAGATATGGCACGCGAAGAAGATGGCCGCTATGCCCTATGCTCGCTGTTGCGGGCGGAAGAGGAATCCCGGCGCGGAGAAATGCTGCCCTTTTCGGCTCTGGATGCCGTCGACGCGGAACTGGATGAAGAGCTACGCTAGTGGCTCAGTGCGTTCTCATCCTGCCGGCCGACGACGCCGGCCGGCATAAGCGAGAGCATGTCGTCGTTTCTTAACTGACACCGAGGAACTGCTTCAGCTCTGCCGTCTGCGGATTGGCGAAGACTTCCTCCGGCCGGCCTGCTTCGTGGACCCGGCCCTGATGCATGAAGACGACACGGTTGCAGACGTCGCGGGCGAACTTCATCTCGTGGGTTACCATCAGCAGTGTCATGCCCTCGGCGGCAAGCTCGCGCACGACGGCCAGAACTTCGGCGACCAGTTCCGGATCGAGCGCGGAAGTGATTTCGTCACAGAGAAGGGCTGCAGGCTGCATGGCGAGCGCGCGGGCGATGGCGACGCGCTGCTGCTGGCCACCCGAGAGCTCGTCCGGATAGGCGTCGAACCTGTGGCCCAGCCCCACCCGCTCCAGCATCTTGCGGGCGGTGGCTTCGGCTTCGGCCTTCGGGGTTTTCTTGACCACGGTCTGCGACAGCATGACGTTGCCGCCGACCGTCAGGTGCGGGAAGAGGTTGAACTGCTGAAAGATCATGCCGACCTTGAGGCGCAAGGCCTTCAGATGCACTTCGTCATCGAGGAGCTGCGCGCCGGCCACGGAGATCGAGCCGTCGGTGATGGTCTCCAGGCCGTTGATGCAGCGAAGCAGGGTCGATTTTCCCGAGCCGCTCTTGCCGATAATGGCGATGACTTCGCCAGCCTCGACATCGAGATTGATGCCCTTCAGCACCTCGGTGGTTCCATAGCTCTTGCGGACTTCAGTGATTTCGATGAGCGACATTGAGCTTCCTTTCCAGGATCTGGCTGCTTTTCGACAAAGGCCAGCAGAGGGCGAAATAGATGAGGGCGACGAGCCCGTAGACGGTGAAGGGCTGGAAGGTGGCATTGGTGACCACGGTGCCGGCTTTCGACAGTTCGACGAAGCCGATGATCGAGGTCAGCGCCGTACCCTTGACGATTTGAACGGAGAAACCGACGGTGGGCGGTATGGCGACCCTCAGCGCCTGGGGCAAGATGACGTAGCGCATCTGCTGCAGCCGTCCCATGCCAAGGCTGGCGGAGGCTTCCCATTGCCCCTTGGCGACCGCTTCGACGCAGCCGCGCCAGATCTCGGCGAGGAAGGCAGCACTCCACAGGATGAGCGCCAAACCCGCGGCAAGCCAGGCCGGCACGTCGATCCCGAAGAGGCCGAGGCCGAAAAACGCGATGAAGAGCTGCATCAGCAGCGGCGTGCCCTGGAAGAGCTCGATATAATATTTCGCGATTGCCCTGAATGCCTTGCGCTTGCTGATGCGCAGGAACAGCAGCCCCAGTCCGACCACGCTGCCGCCGATGAACGAGACGAGCGAAAGCAGGATCGTCCAGCGGGTGGAGAGCAGCAGGTTGCGCAGGATGTCCCAGAGTGTGAACTCGATCATCGTGCCGCCCTCCTCGGGAAAATGAACCCGCCGACCACTCCCAGCAGCTGCCGGAGCAGGATTGCCAGGACGAGATAGATTGATGTCGAGACGATGTAGGCCTCGAAGGCGCGGAAGGTTCGTGATTGTATGAAGTTCGCCGCAAAGGTCAGATCCTCGGCGGCGATCTGCGACACGACCGATGAGCCGAGCATGACGATGACGACCTGCGACGATAGCGCCGGCCAGATGCGCTGCAGTGACGGCACGAGAACGACATGGCGGAAGGTTTCGAAGCGCGTCATGGCGAGGCTCTCGCCTGCCTCGAACTGGCCCTTCGGGGTCGCCTGGATGCCCGCACGGATAATTTCGCAGCTATAGGCGCCGAGGTTGATGACCATCGCGAGATTGGCGGCCGTCAGTTCGGGAAGCTGGAGGCCGAGCGACGGCAGACCGAAGAAGATGAAAAAGAGCTGGATCAGAAAGGGCGTGTTGCGGATCAGTTCGACATAGGTCGCAACGACAGGTTTCAGCCAGGCCGGGCCGAGTGCGCGCACCCAGGCGCAGAAGATGCCGAGGGCAATGCCGAGCACACCGCCGATCGCGATAAGCTCCAGGGTGACCAGTATGCCCTTGATGATCTCAGGGTAATATTGCAGCAGCCAGCCAAATTCGAAATGATAGCTCAAGGAATTGTCCCCTCTTGCGGTGACCGAGCGTCACGTCATCCCGCGTGCGGGCGCGGGATGACGTTGGTAAGACCGGGTCCTTAGAGATCCGACGGGAGATCAGCGCCGAGCCACTTCTGCGATATGGCGTTGAGCGATCCATCGGTTTTGGCGGCGGCGATAATGCCGTTCACCTTCTCCAGAAGCGCCGCCTGCTCCTTGTTGAGGCCGATGTAGCAGGGCGAATTCTTGATGAGGAACTTCAGCTCAGGGCGCTTGGGAGGATTTTTAGCGAGGATCGCAGCGGCCACGACGTTGCCGGTGGCGATGGTGTCGACCTGGCCGGACAGGAAGGCGGAGATGGTGCCGTTATTGTCCTCGTAGCGCTTGATCGTCGCATCGGCCGGCGCGATCTTCGTCAGTTCGAGGTCCTCCACGGCGCCGCGCGTGACGCCGATGCTCTTGCCCGCAAGATCCTCCGCCTTGGCGATCGAAAGATCGGCCGGCGCGAACACGCCATTGAAGAAGGGGGCATAGGCTGCCGAGAAATCGATCACCTTTTCGCGCTCCGCATTCTTGCCGAGGCTCGATATGACCAGATCGACTTTGTTCGTCTGCAGATAGGGGACGCGGTTGGCGCTGGTGACCGGCACGAGTTCGGTCTTGACGCCCAGCTTTTCGGCAATGAGATTGGCTACATCGATATCGTAGCCCATCGGCGCCATATCGGTGCCGACGCTACCGAAGGGCGGGAAATCCTGCGGGACGGCGACACGCAGCGTCCCGCGCGCCGTGATGTCGGCGAGAGCATCGGCATAGGACGCCGAGCCGAAGCCGAAGGTTGCAGCCAGGGTCGCGATTGCGAAGAAGAATCGTCTTGTCAGCATGTTTCAATTGCTCCTTTGAAGTTGTGATTTTTTGGGTCTGACGGTTGGGGATACGGCTCTGGGAGGAAGGGACAGGGAATTGCGCAGTTCCGAGAGCGGATCCGGACGCGCGGTGAGGTCGAGGCCCATTTCCACTTCGTCGAGATGTTCGACGGAGAGCTCCGCAGCTCTGCCGAAATCGCCCGCCTGCATCGCTTCGAAGATGCGGCAATGCCCGTCGTGAGACTGTGTCGCATGAAATTCAGACTGATAGAGCATCGAAATGAGGATCGTCCTCGCGGTGAGATCGCGCAGGATGTCGACGATGATGGCGTTCCCGCTCAATTCTGCGATGCGGATGTGAAAATCGCCCATCAAATAGGTCAGGCGCTGGCGGTCGCCGGCAGCCATGGCGCTTTTTTCCTCGTTCAAATGCGCGTCGAGAGCTTTATGTCCCTCGTCTGTCAGCACGCGCATGCTGCGCAGCAATCCGGCCTCGATGACGCGCCGCGCCTCATAGACCGCGATCGCCTCTTCGGCAGACGGCTCGACGACGAACCAGCCCCGTCTCGGACTGACATGTACGATGCCGCGTGTTTCCAGGCGCATCATGGCTTCGCGAACGCGGGTGCGGGACACGCCGAAAAGGGTTGCCAGCTGGTTTTCGCTGAGCCGCGTACCGGGCCGGATCTTGGCTGACAGAATCCCGGAAACGATCGTTTCCTCGATGGTCTTCTGCGTGGTCTCGGATGTCTGGCTATCTTGCATACAAGACAGAAAGCAAAGCGCGTGCCAAAATTCTGCGTTCAGGATTTCCAGGATATCTCGGATTCGGCGGCTGGAATTTGCACCCTGGGAATGCAGACTGAACGTAAATTGAGCGAGTGTCGGCAACTCGTTGTCAATCCGGATCGGCGCCGGCCGCCCAAAGCCCACAAAGCCCCTTCACTCTCGAAAAGCTGCTTGCGGCAAGACCGGTTCGGCCGGGGAATGGCAGCGGAAGACCGCGCGCAAGGGAGCCCTTGCAGAGTTTCTGATGCAATCGCTTTTGCGTGGCGCCGATCTGGATCTCGAACGGCAGCGCGACGAACCGCGTGATCTCCAGCTGTGAGACTTCTGCCGGCCACGAATGTGCTTTCCGAGGTGACACGGCCGCGTCCCGATACACATGCCTTGCAATGGCTGGACAGTCTCGATGAGGATCGCTCTTTCATCAGCGTCGTATCGATCGCGGAGATCCGGCGTGGCGTTGCATTGATGGCAAGCGGTCGGAATCGCGACGTGCTGGCCGAATGGCTTGCCCAGGACCTGCCAGCCGGTTGCGATAGGCTGGGGCGACTTGATGGGGTTCGCAAAGCGAAGCGGACGCGGCTTGTCGTCAATGGACGGCCTGATTGCCGCCACCGCGATTACTCATGATCTCACCCTCGCCGCCCGCAATATAAAGGATTAGAGGGCTTTGGGATCGAGCTTGTCGATCCTTGGACCGAGCGCCCGTGACGATCCGCAGAGCGGAGCGCCGTGGGATTTTTCTTTATTTATGCAAATCGTTTGCCCAAAACCGCTACGCACCTTTGGGCGACATGCATTAGAGCATTTCCGGTTTTCTCCGAATCATGGAAATGCTCTATCTCTTTGTTTTCACGCAATTCCGGGCGCAAAACCGCTTCGCACTTTTGCTGGAATTGCTCTAGTTGAAACTCGAGGTCTTGAGGAATTCCGCCAGCCGTTCGGTCTTCGGATGCACGAACATCTCCTTCGGATTGCCTTCCTCGCAGATGACGCCCTGGTTCATGAAGATGACGCGTGACGAAACGTCATAGGCAAAGCGCATCTCATGGGTGACGAGCAGCATGGTCATGCCGTCGGCGGCAAGCCCCTTGATGACCTGCAGCACTTCGCCCACCAGTTCCGGATCGAGTGCCGAGGTCACCTCATCGAACAGCATCAGCCTGGGCGACATGGCGATGGCGCGGGCGATCGCGACACGCTGCTGTTGGCCGCCGGAAAGCTGTCCGGGATAATGGTTCGCGCGGGCGGCAAGGCCGACACGATCGAGCCATTTCTCCGCGATGGCGCGAGCGTCCGGCTTCGTCATTTTCTTGACCTTGACGAGGCCGAGCATGACGTTTTCGGCGGCGCTCATATGCGGGAAGAGATTGAACTGCTGAAACGCCATGCCGGTCAGCGCGCGCTGTCGTGCAATCTCCTTCTCGCTCTTGCGTCGTCGCGTTGTCCCTTCCGCGCGGTAGCCGATCTCCTCGCCATCGAGGCTGATCGTGCCGCCCTGGAATTCCTCCAGCATGTTGATGCAGCGCAGCAGGGTGGTCTTTCCGGAGCCGGACGAGCCGATGATGGAAATGACTTCGCCTTCCTCCACGGCGCAATCGACGCCTTTGAGGACTTCGTGGATGCCGTAAGTCTTGCGCAGACCCTTGATGTCGAGAATGGTCTTGGCCATCGGGGGAACTCCTCAGGACGGCAGGGCGGTCTTGCGCTCGACATATTTGCCGAAGTGCTCGATGCCATAGTTGATGATGAAATAGAGACCACCGGCCAGGAAATAGAACTGGAGGCTCATGAAATTGCGGGAGATGATTTCCTGCGTACGCAGGAGAAGCTCCGCGACGCCGATGACGGAGAGCAGCGTCGAGGCCTTCACCATCTCGGCCGCCGTATTCACCCAGGCCGGCAGGCACTGGCGCATGGCCTGCGGCCACAGCACCGAGGTGAAGGTCTGGGTAAAGGTCAGGCCGATCGCCTTGGCGGCTTCGGTTTGTCCCTTCGGGATCGCCTGAAGCGCTCCACGGACGATTTCGCCGACATGGGAGGAGCAGAAGATAGCAAGGGCGAGCACGCCTGCCGAGAACGGCCCGAGATCGAGGCCGACGGCGGCGGAGACGTAGTAGCTCGCCAGCACCAGCACGAGCACCGGCGTGCCGCGGATGATATCGGTATAGGCGCGCACGACCAGACGCAAAATGACGCCGCCGTAGACGAGCGCCAAGCCGACGAAAACGCCGAGCACGGAGCCCGCGAGGATGGCCAGCAGCGAGATCGACACGGTCACGCCGATGCCGTTCATGATGACGTAGCGGGCAATCCAGAGTTGTTCGAGAAAGGTGTGGGACATCAGGGTCTATCTCGGCAGGGCCAGACGGCGTTCGACGAAACGCATCACGGCGGCGATGAGGAAACAGGTCGCGACATAGAGGGCCGATGTGACCATCCAGGTTTCGATGACGCGGAAACTCTCGACATTGATCTTGCGGGCGGCAAAGGTCAGTTCCGGCACGGCGATGGCGGCGGCGAGCGAGGTGTCCTTGAAGAGCGAGATGATCGTCGAAGACAGCGATGGCAGCACGTTGCGCAGCATCAGCGGCGCGATGATGGAACTGCGGATCTGCATGCCCGTCAGGCCGATGGCAAGGCCCGCTTCCGTCAGTCCTCTGGGAATCGACAGCAGTCCGGCGCGGAACACCTCGGCCAGATAGGCGCCGGAATAGAGGGATAGAACCAGGACGAAGCTTTTTATCTTGTCGAGGCGCAGGCCCATCTGCGGCAGCGCAAAAAAGGCGAAAAGCACCAGGACGAGAATCGGCAGGTTGCGAATGACGGTGACATAGGCCCGGGCCGGCACGACCGCAAAGCGGCTCTTGGAGGTCAGTGCGAAGGCCACGACGAGACCGATCACGGCTCCGATCAGGATCGAGATCACCGCGAGGCCGAGACTGAGCGCAAGCCCGCTCAAAAGAAAATCGAAATTGCGCCAGACGGCCGCGAAATTCAAAGTGTAACCCATACGGGCTGCCCTTTCAGATCAGAGCGTGATGCCGAAAAGTGCGAACAGTTTTCGGACGACGTCACACTCTCACTCTTTAATCGAGCGGAGCGGGAGCAAGTCCCGCTCCGCATGGATGTTACTTGAATTCGACGGGAAAGCCGATCTGCGGCGGCGTCAGATCCTTGCCGAACCAGGTCTTGAAGGACTTGGCGTAAAAGTCGAACTCAACGCCGGTCATGGCTTCGTGCAGGGCGGTGTTGACGAAGTTCAGCCAATCCTGATCGCCGCGCTTGACGGCGCAGGCATAGGTCTGCGGGTTCCAGCCGTAGCCGGCATCCTTATAGCGGCCCGGATTCTGCGTCATGTACCAGGCGAGCGACGACTGGTCGGTGGCGACTGCATCGGCACGTCCCGACTCCAGCGCCTGGTAGATCAGGTCGACGGATTCGTACTGATCGACGGTCGCCTCCGGCAAGGCGGCATGCACCATGGCCTCGGCATAGACGTTCTGAAGGACGGAGATGGTGACGGAGGAGCCGGCGGCCTTGAGGGCGGCGTAATCGGCATATTTTCCGTCCGCTTTCAGCATCAGGCCCACGCCTTCGCGATAATAAGGAATGGTGAAGGCAACCTGCTGGGCGCGCTCGCCGGTAACGGTCATGAACTGGCAGGTGATGTCGACCTTGTCAGTGGTGATGTTCGGGATGCGGGCGTCGGAGGACTGGTTCACATACTCGATCTTTTCAGGATCGCCGAAGAGGGCCTTGGCGATGATATGGCCCATGTCGACGTCGAAGCCCTGAAGCTTGTCGTCGGCGCTCTTGAAGTGCCAGGGCGCATTGGTGCTGCCCGTGCCGAGGACGAGGTGCCCGCGGGCCAGCACTTCATCGAGCTTGCTGCCTTCAGCCAGCGCAGGCGTGGACAACAGGGCGGCAGCGATCAGCGACAGCACGCCGGTGCGAAAGGAAATGGTCATGGCGTTCCCCTTAATGGATGTTTCCAGTTAATCCAATATACCGGACACATGTCTATTTTATTGGATGGACTTATCAAGTGCCATCAAGGAGAAATTGTCAATGGGGCATGCCGAAAAAACGCGCAGTGGCGCGCGTGGCGATTTTTTCGGCAGTGCAGCATTTCCCTCTTGTTTCAGAGGTTCACCGCCATGACCTTGCCGCCAGCGACTTGGCGGACATTGGCGAGTCTCATTTTCGGTGGGTTGATGGAGGTCGAAGATGCAGCCCTCGGAGCCGGCGCCTCGCGATCCGGCTGCCTTGCGCTTTCTCGCCATATGGTCGCGGCTAGATCGAGCTGGCCCGGAGGCTCCCGCCCTTCCCCCGATGAATCAACGCCGCTGCCGCTCGCAAGGCACGTTGATTTTGGAAAGATGCTGCCGAGCCGGAGGAACGTTATAAGCGCGCCGCCGAGTTCATCGAGATCGTCAACGCGCTCTATGATGCCAATCGACACCGATTATGTCGGAGAGGATTTCCGCTCCAATCCGGAGCTGCCGCCGCTTGCGTCACCGACAGCCATCCAGGCATCGCGAACGGCCTGACGCAGATAACGTTCACGCGTCGCCAAAGGTTTTGGCGACGTGCCGCGCTTTGGCCGTTTCGCCGATCCAGCTGTTGAGCAACGACGCAGCCGCATGGCTCTGCAAGACGATCTGAGGCACCAGATCGATATCCGGAAGACTGCCCAGGCCGAGTGGCCCCATCGCAAACAGCCCGTGCAACGCGCTCGCCTTGGTCCGCCCGAATTCGTCGACGACGATGCCGATCTCCAGTTCGTCCCGCGTTGCAAGGCCTGCAACGATAAGCGAGCGAACCAGCGGGCTATCGGTCCCGGACGGCCGGAAGCGGCAGTCTATCGTCAGATCCGCGGGAAGGACCTCGAGCCCGGCCGGCGCTGAAAACAGCACGCCGTTGGTGGCGATGCAATTCACTTTGCCCTTCCTGACGGCGATCGCGCCGCTGGCGATCGCATGATGCAGGCGCTGATAGTGCTCCGGCGGCAAGCGGTTGCGATGGCTGTCGTAAATGGCCTTCACGTGGCGTTTGAACCGCGCTCGCTCTTGTGCCGTCAATCCCGCCCAAAGATCGCGCGCACGTGAACGAAAGCCGTTCATAATGCCTTGCCATCCCGAACCTTCCAGATCGGCTTTGCTGGCGGCCTCACGCAGGAAACGGAACGCGCCGCGCAGCGTCCGCGGCATGGGTTGGTCGGTGACAACAGCTCCGACGGCGGCGGGAGCATGCGACTGAGGCAGGAAGCCCGATTCCGAGATCAACGTGACATGGGAAATCTTGGCATCCGCCAGCAAACCGAGCGCCCTGTCGACCGCATGGATGCCGCCGCCGATCACGACGGCGCTTCGCACTCCGCCGGCAGGCGCCACGTCTGTATTGTCCCGCATGCCGTAACCGGTCGCGAGAAACACGGCATCGAAGCGGGTTAGTTGCTCTCTTCCAAGGCAAACGGAATATCCCCCGTCCAGATGCCTGTCGATCGCCGTGACCGCATCCGAGCCAAACTGGACGATCACATCAGGCCGATGCGTCAGGGCTTCGGAAAAGCGTTTATACACATAGGTGCTGAAAATATCTCCGGGTACAAAGGCGTGTTCGAGACCGGCAGGATCCGAGATCAGTCGATCGCGCCATGTGTCATCCGTTTCCAGCCAGCGGCGAAAATCGTCCGGGAGTCCGGGATCGACGGAAAGGTCGCGAACGCGGCTGGTTAGCACCGTCGATGCGGGCTGACTGATGCCCTCGCCAATATCGATCTTCGCGCGCGGATCGAACATCACCAGATGGAAGGGCCGATCGACTCTCTTGAAAAGAGCGATTGCGGTCATGATCCCGGTAAAGCCCCGGCCGATGATCGCAATCCTTGCGAGATGGTCGGCATCTCGGCTCTCCGAATTCGAAGAACGTGAGGAGAGAAGAGTCATTCATTGGCTCCTTCTGCGTTGGATCGCTCGGCTCTGTATCCATCAGAACCGACCGGCCGCATAATTCTCTACTAAAACCATAGAAATTTATATCCGGAACGCAAGCACTATTCGACTTCAAGTGATGACGGCCCGGCTTTGGTGTCTGGCGAGCCTTGGCTTCCTTGCGGCTGCTCGCTTCAAGCTCTTCCCGAGCACTGGTGACGGGTGATGCGGCGACTTGGAAATAATTTCCCGTTTCTCACGAAAAAAGAGAGGAATTTTGGAGCTGCTGCGAAGATCCACGTAATTATAGACCATCTATCGAGGGCCGGATTCACCTAACCTCATGCCGGACGTCACGACGTTCGCCTGTAGAAGGAAGGTGCTATGACGGTTCCACTGGTCAGCTTGAGCAATCTGTCGACCGAGCCATCCCCCTCGCCTCAGGTTGCCGCCATATGGGAGGCTCTTTGCGCGGAGGCCGTCAATGCTTCGGCCAAGGATGCAGCACTCACGCGCGCCATGAATTCCGCCGTGCTTTATCATGCGAGTTTCGCCCAGGCGCTGGCACAGCGGGTCGCGATCAAACTGGCCAATCACGACCTCGACCATGACGAGCTGCTGGCGGTGATCGCCCAGGCGTTCATCGGCAATCGCAATATTGTCGCCGATGCCGCCGCAGACCTGACGGCGATCAAGGAGCGTGATCCGTCAAACACGGAAATCCTGACACCCTTCCTGTATTTCAAAGGCTTTGTGGCTCTGCAGGGCCAACGCGTTGCCCACTGGCTATGGCACCATGACCGCCTCCATTTGGCGCGCCATATTCAAAGCCGCATTTCCGAAGTTTTCGGCGTCGACATTCATCCCGCCGCAAAGATGGGCCGGAGCATCATGCTCGATCATGGGAGCGGCCTGGTCATCGGCGAGACAGCTATCGTCGAAGACGATGTATCGATCCTCCAGAACGTCACATTGGGAGGAACGGGTAAGGAAACCGGTGACCGGCACCCGAAGGTGCGGCGCGGCGCCCTGATCGGAGCGGGAGCCAAGATCCTCGGCAATATCGAAATCGGCGTCGGCGCCAAGGTGGGTGCAGGCAGCGTGGTCGTGAATGCCGTTTCCGATTACACATCGGTTGCCGGTATTCCGGCAAAGCAGGTGGGCAGGCGTCACTTCAACCTGCCGGGTATCACCATGGACCAAACCGTGTCCGAACCGGAGTATATGATCTAAGGGCGCGGTGCGGATATACGCTGTCCTGGATCGAGCATCCCTACTGCGCGGCGGTCCGAAAGGGATTCGACGGGAGATCGCGAAGGCGGAGGTCCCAAAGGGCATCGGCCGTCATTGTCTCCCCTGCCCCGGATTGACCTATAAAAGAAAGCGCAGAGCGACTATCAACCGCATTTATCTCCACGGCCAGTTCGGCGACGGCGCATAGATATCCCGCATCTCTGCAGTTCACTGAAAATATGATTAATTGATCGGTATAATGAACTTAATTAGCCAATTAGTTCCGCTACTGCGGAATGGGATGGAAGTGCCTCCCTCACGCTATAGCTAGGGGTCCAATACCGCTAGTGATGGATCTGGCGCCGCAAAGACGTAAAACAGAACAGATCGGAGCCATGTCCGGAGATTTGCCCATGCCCAGTGCAATGTTCACGGCCGACGACCTTGCGGTGATCCGCCGCGCTTATGCCCATCAGGTGGCGGCGACCGCCGGGATGACGAACCCGCGGATCGAAGCTGCCTTTGCCGCTGTGCCACGCGAGAAATTTCTCGGTGCTCCGCCATGGCAGATCGCCAATCTGGGTGGCGGATATCGCCCCCTCCCCTCCTCCGATTTGGTTCTGGCCTATCAGGATGTGTTATTCGCCCTGCAGCCCGACAAGGGCGTCAACAACGGCAGTCCCTCACTGCATGCCCGGCTCCTGGGCGAACTCGACGTCAAGGTCGGTGATCGTATCGTCCATATCGGTGCCGGCACCGGTTATTATAGCGCCATCCTCGCGGAGCTGGTCGGTGCTGCCGGTCATGTCTATGCCGTCGAGATGGACGCCGATCTGGCCGGCCACGCTCAAACGGCGCTTGCCGACCGAGCCAATGTCAGCGTCATCATCGCCGACGGCACTCAATGGCCGCAGCAAGAGGTGGATGCGATCTATGTGAATTTCGCCGTCACGCGTCCCGCGGCATCATGGATCGAAGGGCTGCGGCCCGGAGGGCGCCTAGTGCTGCCGCTTGGCGTGCCGCGCCAGGGCCGACCGTCGAATGGCGGCCGTCACGCATCCCACGGCGCCGCGCTTCGCATCGAGCGCGGCGAGAATGGATTTGCGGCGCGGTGGATCAGCACGGCTTATTTCGTCTGCGCCGAGGGCGGTTTGACGATCGACGAGAACGAAATCGAAGCGCTGACGGCCGCCTTCAAGCGCGGCGGTATCGAGTTCGTCAAAAGCCTGCTGTGGAAGGCGGATCCGCGTCTTGGACGCTGCTGGTATATCGGCGACCAATGGGCGCTTTGTTATGACGACGTTTGAAACATCCGTTCCGCCCGAGTCGACCGCTCCATCTTCGTGAGGAATGGGAGCGATGCAGCACATCGCCGTGCCGGGAGATAAACGCCCTCGATGCCGCCCTGCCCTTCGGCGGCGCAATCAGCCGGTCACACTTCTGGCCGGCAATGGTATCGCCACACCCAAACACTCTGCCCAGGACGGCATGGGTGATGACAAAGCTTGGAGTGCCGACGTCTGACTCACCCTCCCTAAGCTGAGTGCAGGCGCGTCACGGTCTCCCCTGCCCTGGCGCCGGAATGCTTGCCGGTGAGATTTTACTGCCGGTGCCTTTGAGATTGGCCAAGTGCGCCGAGGTGTCCGAGCCACGGCCGTGTCCGCGGAGGACGAAGCGGGATTGCTCTGGTCCGTATGGATCTGGATACGGCGCGTCCACGGACGAGCTGCTGGCCGATCCGAGCGCGCGCGGTCTCGCCGAGGCATTCGAGGCTCCTCTGGGAAGGCGGCGTTCAGATGCCAGTGAAGATCAGCAGGCGACGGGTACTAAGTCGCTTCCGCCGGCTTCACCGGTTCACGGCCTATCGCTTGAGGAGCGTCCACAAGAATGGAGAAATTGGGAAGCGTTGCTGACTGGCCGGCGACGGAAGGCGGCCAAAACGACAAAAGCCCGGCGCGGGAGAGATGCGCCGGGCTTCGATTGTGACCGACAGCCGGGGAGGAGAGATGCTGTCCGTCGGACCGAAGCTGCTCGGAGGGGTTAAGCGCTTCAGTCCGTCACGAGGTAGTGCCGCAATGCGGCAAATTCAAGCCTGGCGGTTGCGCCGCTCTTTATGTGGATCACGCTGCGGACGAAGGCGGTCGGGCAGGTGCAGCTTTTCTCGCAGGTGATGGGGCTGGCATGGTGTTGTCCGCGGACAACCAGCCGAGGTGCGATGCCGGAGGAAGGGCTGCGCTTCGCTGCGAGACGACGGAGGTCGGCTCGGTCCGGGGTGAAGCGATCGGTGAGAGCATCAGTGATCGCATTGCTGCGCCTCAAGCGCCGGGGTGCGCGAAGGTGAGGGCGGCTCGGTGGTCGACGATGACGATCCTCTCTTGGTCTGTCTTGGTTGGGCCTTTCGCTCGGTCGAGCGCGTGACCTTACGCATCGCCGTCCAGCTGATGGGTGCATTGATCGAATATTCGACAAGCGGTCGCCAAACTGACCACCTTACACTGGTCATTTGCGGCAGGGACCGGCCCATCGGCTTCCACCGCATGCGGATGCTGCCGCTGTCATCAAGCCACTTTCGCTTCGGCCTTGTTAATTGGTCCAGTGGCTTCCCACCGCGCGGTGGATGAGTTCGTTTCCGCCTCGTCGCTGAGCCAGCCGACGATCATCCGTGGAAGCTTTCGGCGAGAAAAATCACTACGCCGGCAACTGCGCGGCTTTTCGAATGGGCCGCATTCCGTCCCTTGTGGAACGAGCGGGCAGATCTGCCGGCTGGTCCGATCTTTACCAAATTCTTTGCGCACATTCACGAAGCTGTTCGACAAGGCGCCGCTCTGCGATGGCTGGCGGCGCCGCCACGGCGGTCATGGTGCTGCGCGTCCAGGATGCCGGCTGGCAAGGTGACATCAGGGGTATCTCGTCGGTCGCGCCATCAATTGCTGTGGGGCCGTTCGCGCAAATGATCTGATTGGAATCACGTTGATCATCCCGTTGTCCGCGGACAACGGGGTCCATCAGGCAGTTGTCCGGGCGCAGGGATTGCCGTCCCGCCATTGAGGCTGCCGTCTCGGTGTGATGCGGTCCAGCGGCGCAGCTGTCATCTGCAGTCGGGTCCTTATGTGATTGAGTGGAAGGATTGCGGGGCAGGGGATCGGCAGTTCGCGGATGAGACCTTCGTTAGCGCACATGAAGCTGCGGTGACGTTCAGCGATTTGCCCGCGGTGGCGAGCCGAATGCATGTGTGAAACGGCAGCCCCCGGTTCATTCTCGTGGGATAGGCATATGTGGCGCTAAGGCCGCGCCGCCATGGCAGATGGAGCAGCGCCCGACAGTGGTGCGCGTATTGATGGGGAAGTCCCTTGCTCTCAGGCAGTCTGGGGAAGACCTGCGTCAATCCCGGCCACTATACCTCGAGATGATCCTGCGCCGTGCGAAGGGGGTGCCCACGGGCGCCTGATACTGAACTGCCGGAGCAGCGCCGCCGGCGACGGTCGGGGCGCCGATGGCTGAATGAGGCCAGGCTGCGAACTGCTCGCCATCCTGAGTGGGCAGCTGGCTTCGCCTTCTTGCTGCGCAGATGCTTGCGTGTTCGTCGATCGCTGGGCGTATTCTGTCAATTGCCGACAATCTGGTACGCGACAACGAGGCCTTCAAGATCGTGTCCGTGAGCAGGCAGCGTCTCGGTCTCGACGACGCTTGGTCGTGAGCTGTGCCGGGGGAAAGCAATCGGTCGTGGATGCTCTGACCCGATATTTGTCGGGTGAAAACGCAAGCGGCTATTGCAGGCCATCGTCGCCGGCGCTATTCTTTTGCCAGGCTTGTGATCAACGCTTCATCTGCGGATGCCGGTCGCCGAAAGGTGCCGGAATCGGGATGGTGGCGAGTGGATTTTGGATCCAAATTGCGCTCCGGATGTGAGCCGAGCGCCAATCTATGGCCTCGTGGCCGCCAAGAAACCCTAGTTGGCAGCCCTTTCGGACAGGCAGCCGGCAACGCGGTAACGAAACCAAAGTCCGATTTTGCTTCCGTAGTCTTATGTGATTGAAGCGATATCAATGACTTATGGCTTTCCGAATTGCTCCCGCTTTCGTGTCCATTCCCCTGCAGCCTGACCCGCCTGGGAACAGACTGACGTCGCCCCCGCATCAAATGTCCGTAGGAAAGCAACGGCTTGCATCCTTTAGCGGCGGCCTGCGTTATGTCAGCACCAGACCGGAGAACATCCTCATGTCCGATGTGCTTCACCTCAAGAGGCTCTCCATTGCCGCGACAGTGATGGCCGCGGGGATCGGCGCGCTTGTCTTGATGCAGGCAAAAGAGCGCAGTTCGGTCGCCCCGTCTGCGAATACCGGCCACCGGGGTGACGATCATGGCCGCAGTGCCAGTGTGCCCGAGGCCATTCCTCTCAGCGGTCTGCGCGACGTGTTCTGGCGTGTCTTCCACGAAGTCCTCGCCGACCGAGTGACGTTGATTGCGGCGGGCGTGACCTTTTATCTGTTGCTGGCGCTGTTTCCAGCCATGGCGGCCTTGGTCTCTCTTTACGGGCTGGTTGCCGATCCGATCATCATATCCGAACACCTTCGCGAATTGGCCGCGCTTTTGCCGCCCGGCGCGTTCGATCTTCTTGCCGACCAGATCAAGGAACTGGTCAACCGGCGCGACGCCACGCTCGGCATGACCTTCTTCGTCGGTCTCGGCATCGCCCTGTGGAGCACGCATAGCGGCACGCTGGCGATCTTCGACGCGATGAACGTCGCCTATGAGGAGGAGGAGAAGCGGGGGCTTGTCCGGTTGAACCTGATAGGTCTCTGCTTCACCTTGTGCGCGATGCTTTTGATGGTGGTCATGGTGGCGCTCGTCGGGGTCATGCCGGTGGTCCTCTCCTATCTCTGGCTCGATCAATTCAAGGAGCATATGGCGCTTCTCATGCGATGGCCGCTGCTTCTGCTGGTCGTCGCGGTGGCGGTCACATCGGTCTACCGCTTCGGCCCCAGCCGCGAGCCTGCCACGCTCCGGTGGATGACGTGGGGCGCGGTTCTGACCACGGTCGCCTGGGCTGCCATGTCCCTCGGTTTCTCCTTCTATCTGGATCATTTTGCCAATTACAACGCGACATACGGCACGCTCGGCGCGCTGATCGGCTTCCTCATCTGGATCTGGCTTTCCGTCGTCATTCTTATCGTCGGAGGGGAGCTTAACGCCGAACTGGAGCATCAGACCGCAAAGGACACGACGACGGGCACGCCGCTGCCGATGGGAGCGCGTGGCGCCTATGTCGCGGACACTCTGGGCGAGACCATGAGCTGACCGCGATGATTGCTCCTCTCATATAGTTTTGATGTATTCTGCCGTTTCTGCAGTCCCGAAACAGGAGACGATGATGACCGCCCCGCATCCTTCCAAAACCCATATCGGCAATCATGCCTTGCATCCCGAAACACAGATGCTGAACTACGGCTACGATCCGGAACTCTCGGAAGGGGCGGTCAAGCCGCCGGTGTTCCTCACCTCCACCTTCGTGTTCAATACCGCGGAGGATGGCCGCGACTTCTTCGATTATGTGTCGGGCCGCCGCGAGCCGCCCGAGGGGAAAGGGGCCGGCCTCGTCTACTCGCGTTTCAACCATCCAAACAGCGAGATCGTCGAGGACAGGCTTGCCGTCTACGAACGGACGGAAAGCGGCGTGCTGTTTTCATCCGGCATGGCGGCGATCGCCACCACTCTGCTTGCCTTCGTCCGGCCTGGCGATGCGATCTTGCATTCGCAACCGCTCTATGGGGGAACGGAAACATTGCTGGCGAAGACCTTCCTCAACCTCGGCACCGCCGCCGTTGGATTTGCCGACGGCGTCAGCGAAGGATCGGTGCAGAAGGCGGCGGAAGAGGCGATGGGCAAAGGCCGCGTCTCCGTCATCCTGATTGAGACGCCTGCCAATCCGACCAACAGCCTGGTCGATGTCGCGATGATCCGGCGGGTGGCCGACATGATCGGTGCAAGACAGGGCCATATGCCGATCATCGTCTGCGACAATACCCTGCTCGGACCGGTCTTCCAGCGGCCGATCGAGCACGGCGCCGATATCTCGCTCTATTCGCTGACCAAATATGTCGGCGGTCATTCCGATCTGATCGCCGGCGCCGTTCTTGGTCGCAAGGCAGTGATCAAGCAGATCAAGGCCCTGCGCGGCGCGATCGGCACGCAGCTCGATCCACATTCCTGCTGGATGCTCGGCCGTTCGCTGGAGACGCTGCAGCTGCGCATGGAGCGGGCAAACAGCAACGCGCGGGCCGTTGCCGATTTTCTGCGTGATCATCCGAAGGTTGAGAGGGTCCACTACCTGCCCTACCACGATCCGGAATCGCCGGCCGGCCGGACCTTCAGGGCGCAATGCACCGGCGCCGGCTCCACCTTCTCTTTCGATATTCGCGGCGGTCAGCCCGCTTCGTTCAAATTCCTGAACGCGCTACAGATCTTCAAGCTCGCGGTCAGCCTCGGCGGCACGGAATCGCTTGCGAGCCATCCGGCCGCCATGACGCATTCCGGTGTGCCTGCCGATGTCCGCCAGCGCATCGGTGTGTTGGAATCGACGATCCGCCTGTCGATCGGCATCGAACATCCGGATGATCTGATTGCCGACCTGGAACTGGCGCTGCAGGCGGCCTGAGACACGGCGAGGAAGTGATGCCCGGCGCCGCCGGGCATCACGCATGGCGTCACTTGTCGTCGATCGTCAGCTCCGTCTCGTCGGTGTTCAGCACGAAGACCGCAAGCAGGCGCGCCGGCTTTGTCTTGCTGGCGTTTTTGCTGACGCTGTGATGATCGCCGGGAAATTCGGGAAAGCTTTCGCCGGCCTTGTAGACTTTTTCCGGCCCGTCATTCACCTTGCTGGTGATCGCTCCTTCGAGAACGGTGGCATAGATGAAGGCCGAAGCCGGATGCGTATGGCCGGGCGAGGAGCCGCCTGGCCCATATTCGACAAGCACCGCCCGCACGCTCTTGCCGGGAACATTGGGGAGCTTCTGGTCGTAAACGACGCTTACCTTCGCGTCGCCGCCTGCCGCGTGAGCCTGAGTGCCTGTGGTAAGGACAACGGCGAGCGCCGCCGCCGAGATCATTTTGGTGAGCATGTCTGGTCTCCTACGTTGATGGGAATGGGTCGGACGCCCGGTATCAGGCGCTCTTTTTCTGGGCCGGCTGACGGCTGAGCCAGTCGTCGAAGCGGATCCGGCCGAGCCGCGCCTTGGGGCCGGTCACGAGCGAATTGTCCTCGAGCTCCACGCCGAAGTAGCGGGCGTGCGGATCGGCGATCACCTGGCGCGGATCGTTCGTCGCCTTGAACAGACGCGTTACGATGTCGGTAAGGCGGATTTTCTCCGGCCCGCCGATTTCGATCGTGCCGTTGACAGGCGGGGCGAGCGCCACCTCGGCCATGACGTCGGCGACGTCGTCAGAGGCGATCGGCTGCAGATAGGCCGGCGACAGATGCGCCGCCTGGCCGACGGTGTTCGACTGAGCGATGCCAGCCATGAATTCATGGAACTGTGTGGAGTGCACGATGGTGTAGGGTAGCCCGGAGCTCTTGATCAGCTCTTCCTGGGCCATCTTGGCGCGCATATAGCCGCTGCCCTGCAGCCGTTCCATGCCGACGATCGACAGAGCGATGTGATGCTTCACGCCGGCAGCAGCCCCCGCCTTGAGCAGGTTGCGGCCCGAGGTCTGGAAGAATTCCAGAACGGCCTTGTCCTCGAAGGAGGGTGAATTTGCGAGATCGAGCACCACCTGTGCGCCTGCGAGCGCTTCCGTCAGGCCTTTGCCGGTGATCGTGTCGACGCCCGAATTCGGCGAAGCCGCCAACACCTCGTGCCCTTTGTTGCGCAATCTTTCCACGGTCTTCGAGCCGATCAGGCCGGTGCCGCCGATAACGACGATTTTCATGGGTAGTCTCCTTGTCCTTGGTGAGGATAATCCTCTGGTGACTTGAAGGTGAGCAGGCAGCTGCTCGGCGTGCCCACCGCGTCCTCGATGAGCGAAGCGACTTCGTCGGCGCCGTCGCACGCAAGATCTCCGGTGCGGCCGGTAAACCGATGGATTGGAGAATGCGCCTGATCGCAGTCCCAAACCATTCTCCCTCGGTCGCTGTCACCCTATGCGAACGCAGTAGGGCAGCTGGCTCTGCGGTCCATGCATCCGGCCGAAATGGAGGAACGTGTCACGTCGACAGGCATCGGCCGAACTTACCGTCGGGGCAGCTAGCCGACCTGGAGGGCAAGGCGTATTCACTGGCCTGCAAACCTTGGCTTGCACCATCAATCCTCTCACGATGGAGACAAGAATGATCAAGCGTCTGAACTTCATGGCTTATAGAAATAGCGGCATCGATGGTCTCGTGGCGGTTGAAGCCTGGATTGCCAAGAGCTTCGATCCGAAGTTGCTCGAGCTCGTCAAAGTGCGCGTGTCCCAAATGAACGGATGCGCTCACTGCCTGCATATGCACCGCCAAGACGCGCTGAAGCTCGGCGAAACGGACGACCGGCTGCTGCTTCTGAACGCCTGGCGGGAGTCGCAGCTCTTCACCACTCGGGAGCGGGCCGCGCTCGTCTGGGCCGAGGCTCTCACCGAGATCACCAAAAGCCATGCGCCGGATGATATTTATGAAGAGGCGCACGCCAACTTCTCGGATGACGAGTTTCTGGCGCTTTCGATCGGCGTCGCGATGATCAATGCCTGGAATAGGCTGGCGATCGGCTTCCGGCTTCAGCATCCGGCGGATCACAAACGCGCCGCCGCCTGATAGCAGCTGAACGACGAATGAGCCGGGCGAAAGACTTCGTCCGGCTATTTGACTGGTTTCTTTCCAGCTCGCCGGGATCTGCCGGAATAAAGTGATGGATCAGCGTTCGACGGGCAATCGCAGCGTCACGACCGTGCCTCGGCCTGGCTCGCTTTCCAGATGGAGATTTCCCCGTGCTTCCTGGGCGAAGCGTTTGACCATCGGCAGGCCGAAGCCTCCAAGCCCCGATGCTTTCGTCGTGAAGAAAGGATCGGTCGCCCGGTGCAGCACATCTTCTGTCATCCCGAGACCGTTGTCCGAAATCCGCAATTCAATCCCGGCGCCTTCGCCTTCGCCGTCGATGGCGGCGGCTGCGATCGAAATCACACCGCCATCCGGCATGGCGTCGCGCGCGTTGAGCAGCAGGTTCATGATGGCGCTTTGCAACCCCACGCGGCTGCATCTGAGCATGGGAAGTGTCTCGCTCGCATATATCTCGAACGCGATATCACGGTCCCAGGTGGCTCTCGCCAGGGCTTCGATTTCCATCAGGCAAGCCCGGATGTCGATTGGCTCGGCCGCGGCATTGCCGTCACTCGCAAGGCGCATCGTCTGCTGAACGAGCGTTCCCGCCCGCTGAAGCGAGATCCTGGCACTGGCGAAGACCGGCACCAGGGTCGAGCCCATCTCGATGTCGGGACTGCGCGACATCATGTTCAGCGCGGAGGTGGCGACCTGGATCAGGTTACCCAAGTCGTGGACGATGCCGAGTATCGCATCCGCAGGATTTGCATTGAGGGAGATCGCTTCCGGTCGCGTGTGAGAAAAGTAAGCTTCACCGGCGAGGATATTCGTATCTGAATCCGACATGCTTTTGCTCCTCATCCGCTCCATCGACAGACATGTCGTTCCCGAGCAGATGGAGGCTATGATACGAGCCGGGCTGTAGTCGATTGGTTCAAGGGTGAGGGCAGGCAATACCGTCGTATGGTCTCGCGCCGGACGCTGTTGCCCCTTGGGTTCAGGAAAGCTCGACAGCCTCAAACATGGCAGTCAGTCCGATGCCGCCGCCAATACCGATCATCGCAAGCCCGGTCGCGCCTGTCATCAAGGTTCCCCCGGTGTCGCGGATCATCTGGCTGTATAGACGGGTCACGAGGACGGCGCCGGAGGCCCCGAATGGATGGCCCAAGGCAATGGCGCCGCCGCTCCTGTTGACCGCGTCGGCCGGGATTTCGAGCTGATCCAGCGACGCCAGAACCTGGGCCGCGAAGGCCTCGTTGAATTCGATGGCATCGATGCCCGCGAGCAAGAGCCCGGGCTGACGCTGCATGAGTTTCCTGGTCGAGGCGACCGGCCCGATGCCGAGCAGATTGGGATCCACACCGGCAGCGGCACTGTCGATGAAGGCCAGGCCCTCGTCGATGCCCATGCTTCTTGCCATTCCGCGGCTCATCACAAGCACCAGGCAGGCGCCGTCGTTCAGCGGACAGGCATTGCCTGCCGTCACCGAACCATCCGGCAGGAAGACTGGCCGGAGGTTTGCAAGCGCCTCAGGAGATGTCGCGGCGCGGGGGCACTCGTCCCGTTCTATCAGGCCGTGGCTGGTGGAAATTTCAACGATCTCGGGTCGAAAGATGCCCGCCTCGGCCGCCTGCACGGCGAGCCGGTGGCTGCGCAGGGCGAATTCATCCTGTCGCTGGCGCGATATGCCGAACTGACGTGCGACGTTTTCGGCGGCAATTCCCATTTCCGGGTCGCCGATCGTTTCAGGCGAAAACCGGGCGCGGCCGTAAAAGCGCGGCAGCGCCCCATTCGCCTTTGGTCTTTCGACGCGCCATGGCGCGGTGCTGACGCTCTCCACGCCGCCGGCCAGAAAACACGAGCCCGCTTTCGCCTGGATCAGCCGGGCTGCCATGATGATCGCTTCCAGGCCCGAGCCGCATTGCCGGTCGATCGTCATACCCGGAACCACCATGGGCAGGCCGGCGGTGAGGGCTGCCAGCCGCGCGATGTTTCCGCCGCCGCCTGCGGCATTGCCGACCAGCACGTCGTCTATGGTTTCGGGCGCAATTCCCGTTTCGGCAACAATGCGACGGATGATCGGCGCAAGCAGGTCTTCCGCCGCGACGGTCGCAAGCGATCCGAAAGCCCGGCCGATCGGGGTGCGGTAAGCGGCAACCACGACCGGCTGCCAATCATCGTCAGGCTGATAGGCGTAAGACAAGATCGCCTCCAGAAACCACTGATGTCTCCACTTGCCCCCTCGAGATCTTGCCGCTGCTCGTCATCGGCCAGGTTCCGATATGGTAGAATTGCTTGGGGATCTTGTACCTGGCGAGCTCTCGCGCGCAATGATCGGCCAGGATTTTCGCGTCCTTCATCTCTCCCGAGACGACAGCAATGATCCGCTGACCCAGATAGGCGTCCGGTAGCGCGAAGACAACGGCATCTTCGACCCCTGGGCAGGCTTTCAACGCGCTCTCGACTTCGGCAGGATAAACGTTGTTGCCGCCTGATATCATCATGCCGCCCGCCCGGCCGATCACCCGCAACATGCCGTTTGCATCGAGTTCGCCGAGATCTCCGACCGTCGCTCCGGCTTCCGTGACCCGGAACGCCTGACCGTCGTCGCCCCAGAGATAGCCATCGGCGATCAGGTCGCTTCTGACGAAAATGGTGCCCGGCACGTCGCTCCCGACGTCGTTTTCATTCGGATCACGAATGGAGATTTCGACGCCGGGATAGGCTTGTCCAACCCGGTCGATCGGAAAATCGACTGCGCCGCCAACGAGGGTCGAGACCGTCATGAAGCCGATCTCGGAGGCGCCGTAATATTCGCGAATGCGCGCCTTCGGAAAGAGGCGGCGCATGGAGTCGACGCCGTTCACATCGAGTTTTGCGCCGGCGGTCAGCACGTCGCGCAGCGATGTCAAAGCGGGCTCCGTCGACCAGGCCCGAGCGATGCCCGCTATATGCGTCGGCACGGCAACCATCCGTTCTATCTGCGCGGAAGAGAGAATACGCGCGACCGTGCCGGGTTCCCATTTCCTGACCGAATGGAAGGTCGCCCCGGCATCCAAGGCTTCGACCAGGGCGTAAAGCGCCAGCCCATGCGCGAGGGCTCCCGGGCACATGGTGGAGGGTGCGTCTTCCAGTTGGAAAACGACGCGCCCCCGGTCGAGGCTTCGGCGCCACTGCTCGCGTGAGCGATAATAGGCTTTCGGCTCGGCGGTGGTGCCCGAGGTAAAACCGATCAGGAAGATTCCGTCGGTATCGACAGGCAGGTCGTCTCCCGTCGCGGCGAGGTCGAAGGGCTCCGCACTGGCCGTGATCACCGGTATGCCGAACCTGCGGCCGATTTCGGCGCTTGGGCCTGCAGCATCGTCGACAACAAGCACGTCCGGCGCCAGGCGCTCGACAATGCGTTCGATCCTTTCCGGCGGCATCATCGGATCGATCACCGCGCAAGCAGTCGGGAAGGCGGTAGCAGCTGCAAAATATTCGGCAAAGCCGATATGGTTGCCGAGGCTGAGAGCGGCAAGCTTGTCCACACCGGGTAGATCGAGCATGCGGCGGTTCGAGCGGGGGAGCTTCTGGAGAAACCGATAGATTGCCTTGGCGCGGGAATAAAGCTCGCCGTAGCTCAGGGAATGCCCGTCAATCACCAGCGCCGGCTTGTCCGGTGTCTCCGTTACATGTCGAAGAAGCTGCGCATGGATCGGCATAAATACCCACTGGGCTTGATTGATCGGCGACTAACCCAGAGACAAAGCGGTTTTGGTCGCGTCCGGTATTGGTGTCGGGCGGCTGTCGGAAAGACTGACGCATACCCAGACGAGGCAAGCCGATGCGCAATGGGCGCCGTCGCGCTGGCGAAAGAGTTCGATTGCAAATGAGAGGCTCGATCGCCCGATTTTCTCGATGCTGACCTTCGCTTCGACGACGTCATCGACGTCGATCGGGTTGTGGAAGGTGATCTCCGCCTTCTTCACGTGATAGGCAACGCCGGAGGAGGTATGGCGGAAATGGCTGAGAATTTGCCGGTGCCGCAGGAACTCGACGACCGCATCCTCGCAATAATCGAGATAGACGGAGTTGTGGACATGGCCATAAATGTCGATGTCTCGCATCGAGACCCGGAAGGATGCTAAAGGCCTGTCGTCAACACTCATTCGATCACCCAAATTCGAAGGCGTGATCTAACCGGGAGTGTGTGGGGGATGCAATGCAATATCAGGCGGTCGTGCGAAAATTCGGGCCGGCTCAGGAGGTCGTTGAGCTCGAGCGGGTAGCACTGGCGCCGCTGCGGCGCGACCAGGTCCGGGTGCGCCTGCTGGCGCGGTCGATCAATCCCTCCGATATCATCACCATCTCAGGCGCTTATGCCGGGCGCACGACCTTGCCCTTCATTCCGGGCTTCGAGGCGTTCGGGGTGGTCGAACAGTGCGGCGAGGAGGTTCATGGGCTTTCACCGGGAACACGCGTGCTGCCGGTTCGCAGCGCCGGCGGATGGCAGGAGTTCAAGGATACCGATTCCGGCTGGTGCCTTCGCGTTCCGGATGAGCTCACCGACTTCGAGGCGGCGACCAGCTACGTCAACCCGATGACGGCCTGGCTGATGCTGCACAATAAGATCGGGCTGAGATCCGGCATGCGCATCGCCATCAATGCCGCCGCCTCTTCGATCGGATCGGTATTGATCGGGCTCGCCAATGCCGCGGGCGTGGAGCCGGTGGCAATCGTTCGCAGCGAAGCCTCGCTCTCGCGCCTGCGCGGCCGCCTCGAGACGGTCATCGTCGACAGGGCGGACAGCGACCTCGCTGCCGGTCTCACCGGTCGACACGGGCTCGACGCGGTGCTCGATTGCGTCGGCGGCGCGCGCGCCTCCCTCCTCGCCGATGCGCTGAGGCCGGGCGGGCATTTCGTGCATTACGGCCTGCTTTCGGGCCAGAGCATCCCAGCTTCCTTCTGGGCCTCCCATCCCGATATCGTCTTTTCCTATTGTCATCTGCGGGAATGGGTCCATTCCGAAGCGATGAGCGAGGTCCAGCGCGCCTATTCCGAGATCGCTGCGCAGATCGCCTCGAAGGTCATCGCGACCGAGGTGCGGGAGGTGTTTCCTCTGGAAAAGGTCGGCCAGGCGCTGCAATCCGCCCTTCCGTTCCGGACCGGCGGAAAGGTTCTGCTCGCCTGACAGGATTTCCCCGCTAAGGGGTTTCGTATCGCTGCCGCGCGCTCTTGATTGCCGTGCGGTTCTGCTCAGCCCATCCGATCAGGGCTTTCATGGGGATGAGAAAGGATTGCCCCAGCTCCGTCAGCTCATATTCCACGCGCGGCGGCACCTCCGGATAGACGGTGCGCCTGATGAAGCCGTCCTGCTCCAGATGCCTCAACGTCTTGGAGAGCATCTGTTTCGAGATGTCCCCGATCTCACGCAGCAGCTGGTTGAAACGCTTCTTCTCGTCTTCCAACGCCTCGAGGGTGAGCAGGCTCCATTGATCGCCGATACGATCGAGCACGCCTCTGATCGGGCATCCCGCCCCAGGCCGCTGTTTCGGCTCGTCCGTTTCCCTGGGCATGCTGCCTCCTCGGTCACTATCGGCTGACCTTGCCACCAAAACCTGCCTCCTTGCTCGACATGTCGAGGTTTCATAGACCAGTTCTCATAGTCTGCTTTCTAGACCAGATCGCCGATCCATACCAAGGAGCTTGATACATGACACTCGGGAAATTGCTTTTCGCACTCGTCATTCTGGCGGGCGTCGCCGCGCCGGCCGGCGCTTTTGCTGAATCGGCCTCGCGGGATTTGAAGGTCGAGGAAGCCAACCGGAAGCTGGTGGTGGAGTTCTACGACCGCTTCTTCAACAAGCACGATCTGGAAGCCGCCTCGGTCGTCGCCGACGACTACCGGCAGCACAATCCGCAGGTTCCCGACGGCAAGAAACCTTTGATTTCCTTCTTCTTCGGCTTTTTCAAGGACAATGCCCAATCGAAGGCGGAGATCGTCCGCAGCGCCGCCGATGGCGATCTCGTCTGGCTGCATGTGCATGCGACGAACGGCGCCGACGACCGCGGCCAGGCCATCGTCGATATTTTCCGCGTCAAGGACAGCAAGATCGTCGAGCACTGGGACGTGATCCAGGCGGTTCCGAGCGAGGCTGCCAACAAGAACACGATGTTCTGAATTCTAGGGGGCCGGCTTGCGGCCGGCCCCGTCATTGGCGCCACGCGCCTGGTTCAGCCGTTTCATTGCTGCCGATTTCCGCTGCGCTGCTGGGTCAACATTCGCCAATGGCCTGACGCCCATACGCCAAGATAACTGGCACCATCAATCGATTCCGATCAATCAATCCGCGGACGCTCCGATTTCGGCGTCGCCAGTCCGTGTTTGGCGAGTTCCAGTGTCAGGATACGTGTTTCGAGAAGGTTGAAGATGCGCAGCACCGCCTCGATCGCATCGAAGGGCTTCGTCAGAAAATCCTTCGCACCGAGCGAAAGCGCCCGTCTGCGCGTCGGCAGGGTCGCATCCGCAGTGAGCACCAGGATCGGCAGATAGCTGTTTTCGGGAATGAGCCTCGCAAAGGTCTCCAGCAGGGCGAAGCCGTCGAGATCGGGCATCATCAGATCGAGAAGAACGAGATCGACAGGATGTTCGCGGAAAAGCCGCAAGGCCTCGCGCGGTTCGGTGGTGCTGATCAGCGCGGTAAAGCCTTCGCGCTTGAGGATGCGCTCCAGCAGCGAGACATTGGCGGGCTCGTCGTCGACGATCAGGATCGTCGATCCTCGCACGATATCGGTGGAATCTGTCATGGACCCAATATTTCGTTGAAGCGATGCCGAACTGATATCAAGCGGCGCGGCCAAATCAAAGGCGATGCCATTAAGGTGGGCTTCGCATCGCAGCCTGCCTTGCCTCTACCGACGCCGGCACGCGCGGCAGATCGATATGGAACGTGGCGCCGCCTTCCCGGTTGCTGAAGCCGAGCGTTCCGCCCATGGCATCCGTCAGATGTTTCGACAGCGCCAGTCCGAGACCGGTTCCCTCCTGGCTGATCCGTTCGGCTCCCAGCCGATCGAACGGGGTGAACAGCCGGGAGACCCGTTCGGCCGGAATGCCGGGGCCGGTATCGCTGACCTCGATGCGGATATAGCCGCCATCCATCGCGCGGTGGCTGACGGTTACGCTTCCCTGGGGACGATTGTATTTCACCGCATTGGAGAGAAGGTTGAGGAACACCTGCAGCAGCCGCCGTCGGTCGGCGAGCACCGAAAGATCCGGCTCGGCCGGCTCGACGACCTCGATCGTGATCTGCTGCTTGCCGCAGAGCGGTCTTGCAAGCGACACGGCTTCGTCGATCACCTCGGCGACGGACTGTGCTTCGACCGCGAGATCCATGCGCCCGGCCTCGATCCTCGCCATGTCGAGAACCTCGTCGATCAGGCTGAGCAAATGTCGGCCGGCCCTCAAGATCTGCGCGACGCTCTCTTTGGACTCGGTATCGGTGACGTCCATTTCCAGAAGCTGCGCGAAACCGAGCACGGAGTTCAGCGGCGTGCGCAGCTCGTGGCTCATGCGCGACAGGAATTCGCTCTTGGCATTGCTCGCGCGGATCGCATCCTCGCGGGCGGCAAGCAGGGCCTCTTCGATTTGCTTGCGCTCGGTAATGTCACGCGTGATCTTGGAAAAGCCACGCAACCGGCCCGCCTCGTCATGGAGTGCGGTCACGACGACGTGCGACCAGAATTGTGACCCGTCCTTGCGCACGCGCCAGCCTTCCGCTTCGGTGCGCCCATGACGGGTCGCTTTGGCAAGCTCTTCTGCCGGAAAACTATCTCTGGTTTCGGTGGGATAGAAGCGGGAAAAATGCTGACCGACGATCTCCTCGGCGCCATAACCGGTGATCCGCTCGGCGCCGGCATTCCAGCTCACCACCCGCCCTGTCGTATCGAGCCCGAAGATGCCGTAGTCGCTGACGCCTTCGACCAGTTGCCGGAAGCGCTCCTCGCTCTCGGTCAGATCGGCCTCGCGTCTTTTCAGAAGGACGCTCGCATCTTCGAGCGCCTGTCCGAGGCTCCCCAGTTCATCGCGGAAGGGGTCCGCCACCGTCACGACCTCGCCTTGCGACAGCCGATGCGCCTCGGCTTTCAGCGCATGCACACGGCGCACGATGCTTGCCGAAAACAGGAAGACGGCGACGAGCGCGCCGGCAAAACCAAGAAAGCCGGCGGCGATCATCAGGCTTCGCGACAGAGTGCGAACCCGGTCCGCGGCCTCGGTTCTCGAGTGAAGCAGATCCGCCTCCCGCCGGCTCATCGCGTCGATCTCCTGTCTCAGCTCATCGAGGACCTGCTTGCCCTCGATGAGCTTGGCCGCAAGGTCCTCGCGTCCGCCGGCGCGCAGGGTATCGGCCTGTTTCAGGAGTTGGAGACGGTCGACTTTCGCGTCGACCAGGGCGCGGATGCGGTCGAGGCGCATCTTTTGCTCCCCATCCCGCAATCGGCCGCCGACCTCGTCGAGCACGACGGGCAGCCTATCCTCGGCGCGGTCGAAAGGATCGAGAAAATCACTTCTGCCGGTCAGCAGATAACCGCGCATCGCGGTGGCGGCTTCGGCGATCGAGGCGTGGATCTCCTGAATGCCCGATTGGATCTCCAGCGTCACCCGCACCTGATCCTCGGCAATCCGGCTTTGCCGGTCGGCCACGAAGACCGAGGCCAGCGCCGCCAGCAGCAGCGCCAGCGGCACCGTGATGATGACGATGCCCTTTGCTCTGAGCGGAAGGTCGGCGAAACGCAACGCCCGCCGGCGCGTAGCGGTCATGGCTGCTCTTCCCGGGATGTTGCGACGAGCCCGCCGCGCACGGCCATGACCGCGGCCTGCGTCCGGTCCCCGGCATCCAGCTTGCCGATGATGCGCTCGACGTGGATCTTCACGGTGCCGGGCGAGATCTTCAGCGCCCTGGCGATTTCCTTGTTGGTCAGGCCCTCGGCCACTTTCGCCAGGACTTCGCGCTCCCGGATCGTCAGCGTCTCCAAAGCGCTGCTGTTGGTCTGCGGCTTGGTGGCGGCGCGGCGCAGCAGCTTGGCGACGAGCGGACCGTCGAAGAAGGCGTCCCCCTGAAGGACACACCGGATCGTGCGGAGAATGTCTTCCCGGCTGGCATCCTTGAGCAGGTAACCTGTGGCGCCGGCTTCGATCGCCGCTTCCAGGTAGTCGAGGCTGTCATGCATCGTGATGATCATGACGCGTGTGCCGGGCGACACGCGCCGGATCTCCCTCGTCGCGGCAAGGCCGTCCATACGCGGCATGCGGATGTCGAGGAGTGCCAGATCCGGCTTGTGCTGAGCTGCTGCTTCCACCGCTTCGACGCCGTCGCGTACATCCCAGGCGACATGGAAATCATCCTGGCCGCCGATCATGGCGATAAGGCCGGCGCGGGCGATGTCGTGATCGTCGGCGACAAGGATCGATGCCGTCATGCTGATGGCGTCCCCTGCGCAAGGGGGGCAGCGGCGTGGACATGCGTGCCGCCCGAAGACCCGGCTCCGATCTCGATCCGGCCGCCGAGCAGCGCCAGCCGTTCACGCATGCCGACGATGCCGAGCCGCCCGCCCCGCATCTGGGGATGGCGCAACGCGCCGATGCCTTTGCCATCGTCGATCACTTCGAGATGCGCTTCGCCCTTATCGTCCTCGAAGAGACGCACGACCAAGCGGCTCGCCTCGGCGTGCTTGATCACATTGGTGATCGCTTCCTGCGCGACGCGGTAGAAGATGATCCCGGTCGATGTCGGCCAGCGGTCGGAGGCGGCATCGAGGTCGGCGATCACTTCGAGACCGTCGATCGCATCGAGACGCGTGCGCAGCGCCGCGGCGACACCGAGATCATCGAGTTCGGGCGGGCGAAGATCGGCGATAGCAGCCCTCAGATCGGCAACGGAATGGCGCGCCAATGCAGCGAGCTGGTCGATCTCCGGCTTCAGGGCATGCGCTTCGCCGATGCGGGCCGCAAGGTCCTGCAGGCGGTAGCTGAGGCCGGTGGCCAGCTGCGCCGAGCCGTCGTGAAGATCGAGCGCCACCCGCTGCCGCTCCTGTTCCTGCGCCTGGATCAGTTGGGCGACGAGGGCGGCGAGTTCACTTCGCTGCCGCTGGAGATCGCCGAGAAGCGCCTGATTTTCCGCTGCCTGCCGATTGAGATTGTAGGCGTCGGCGAGCTGCCCGGCCGCCACCTCCAATGTCTGCCGGTCATCGGCATCGATGGCGCGCGCCTTCGACGAGCCGACAATCGTCAAACAGAGATCGGAGCCGTCCTGCGAGGCAAACAGGATGGTGTCGCTTTCCGGGCTCGTCGACTTGCCCACCGTCAGCTGCACGGGCGCCTCTCCCTGCAATGAGGGGAACACGAGCCTGGCGAGCGATCCTCCCGCGAAGTCGGCAAGCCGGGACAGAACGTCCCGGGCAGCCGTTTCGAATGCCGCGGCATCGAGCAGGTTCTGCACTTCGATGATGAAACGCAGACGCGCCGCCCGCGCTTCCGCGGCCCGGTAAAGGGCTCGCAGTTCCGCAACGTTTGGCGAATGCGTCGGACTTGTATCGTGCTCCATGCCCAACAGGACTGCTCCGAAGATGAATGACGCCGGCACGATAGTCATTCCGGCGGGAATGTCATCTATGCCGTTCGGCAGATCGGATCGAAGCCATCCGGCAGATGAGGCGGCAGCACAGGATACTTAAATTGCTGGTCATGCGGTCGACCGATGCGATGTCCGCCGGAGCCGCCACATAGGAAAGTCAAAATGCGTACCATCATTGCTGCCGCTCTCGTTCTCGGTTTCGTTCAGGTCCAGTCGGCCGCGGCGGCTGCCGAAACCGCAGCCTGTGCGCCGACAAGCGAGGCGGAAATCGCCAAGCTCTTCGATCGCTGGAATACCTCGCTTGCGACGCTGAGCCCTCAGGAGGTCGCTAAGAACTACAGCGAAGATTCCGTGCTTCTCGCGACGCTGTCGAACAAACCTCGCCTGACCCAGGCCGAACGGATCGATTATTTCGAACACTTCCTGGCGAATGAGCCCAAGGGCCATGTCGACAGTCGCGACATCAAGATCGGTTGCAACTGGGCCGTCGACCTCGGCACCTACACCTTCACCATGAAGGACGGCTCGAAGGTTCCCGCCCGCTACACCTATACCTATGAGTTCAAGGACGGGAACTGGCTGATCACCTCGCACCACTCCTCGATGATGCCGGAGAAGTAAGGCCTCATGGCCTGCCGGTCATCTCCCCCACAGCTGTGAGATCGGCCCGACGCACCAGTTTCCCCAAAACAATTGGCATCGCAGTGCGACGAAACGGCGGAGGGTGGCCACGGCACGCCCTCTCCTTATTCCTTGCAAAGCCTGAGTAATCCGCGCCCGAAGCTTTGACGGCTAAGCGGGATCGGGAGTAGCATCCACGCGGCAGCGGCAAGGTGGTCAAAGCGGCCGGCGGTGGAGATGCAATGATGAAACACAGGCCTTTCCTCCTGACGTTCGCGGCGCTCGCATTTTGTTCCGCATGGCCGATTTCTGACGCCTTCGCTGCTGCGCAGCCTATCTTCTGGAGCGCTTTACGGCCGGCCGATCAGCCCAAGGCGACGGTGCCGCTGTCGGGTAAGCCGGTGAGCGGTCCGCAGGGCGAAACACTCGCCTGGCACGGCGAGGAACATCCGATCGAATTGACGGGCTTCGTTCTGCCGATCGACCAGGATGGCGATCTTGTCTACGAATTCATGCTGGTGCCTTGGGCCGGAGCCTGCAGCCACATGCCTTCCCCTCCGCCCAACCAACTGGTTCGGGTCGTTCCGCAAGCGCCTTTGCACCTTACAAGAATGTACGAGACCGTCACCGTGACGGGTGCCCTGCAGCCCGGCCTGGATGAGGCGCAATTCTTCATGATCGACGGTAACCGCGTCCTCACCTACGGTTACAGCATGAGCTATGCCCAGGTAGCGACGGCGACGGCCACGACCGATCCCGATCTGCTGTCACTCTCGCCTTTCGGCATTCTGCCTCGCTAAAACGCACATGTGGCGCCACCCCGCGTCTGCGCGGTGAATGACTCCAATCAAAGCAAGGACGTCTCGCGCGCCTAAGGACTTGGGCGCAGTGGATCTCCGTGACATCACTCGGGTCGAGCCCGAGCACAGAGATGAGGGAGAAGAAGGGCTGCAGTGGAAGCGCAAACCGACCCAAAAAAGAAATGCCTGGGCGCAGCCGAAACTGCGCCCGGGCAAAATGCTACCGATCAGACGAGGTCGAAGCGGTCGGCATTCATGACCTTGGTCCAAGCGGCGACGAAGTCCCCGACGAACTTCCCCTTGGCGTCGGCCTGGCCGTAGACTTCGGCGAAGGCGCGAAGCTGCGAGTGCGAGCCGAAGATCAGGTCGACGCGGGTGCCGGTCCACTTGGCAGCGCCGGTCTTGCGGTCGCGGCCTTCATAGACGCCTTCCTTGCCGGCGAGGGGAACCCACTGCGTGCCCATGTCGAGCAGGTTGACGAAGAAGTCGTTCGTCAGCGTCTCGGGACGCGAGGTGAAGACGCCGTGCTCGGGGCTGCCTGCCTTCAGGACGCGCAGACCGCCGACGAGGACGGTCATCTCAGGTCCGGTCAGCGTCAGGAGCTGGGCGCGGTCGACGAGTGCTTCTTCCGGCTTCATGAACTGATGGCGCTTGTCGTTCACGTAGTTGCGGAAGCCGTCGATACGCGGCTCGAGCGCTGCGAAGGAATGCGCGTCGGTCTGGGCTTCGGAGGCATCCATGCGGCCCGGCGTGAAGGGCACGCTGACGGCGTTGCCGCCGGCCGCTGCCGCCTTCTCGACACCTGCTGCACCGGCGAGAACGATCAGGTCGGCGAGCGAGATCTTCTTAGCCCCGGTCTGGGCGGCGTTGAAGTCCTTCTGGATGCCTTCGAGAACGCCGAGCACCTTGGCGAGCTGCGCCGGCTGGTTGGCGTCCCAGTCCTTCTGCGGGGCAAGGCGGATGCGCGCGCCATTGGCGCCGCCGCGCTTGTCGGAGCCGCGGAAGGTCGAGGCTGACGCCCAGGCGGTCGAGACCAGTTCCTGCACGGTGAGGCCGGTGGCGAGAACCTTTTCCTTGAGGTCGGCAATGTCCTTGTCGTCGACGAGCGGATGGTCGACGGCCGGGATCACATCCTGCCAGATCAGGTCTTCGGCCGGAACTTCCGGGCCGAGATAGCGTACCTTCGGTCCCATGTCGCGATGGGTCAGCTTGAACCAGGCGCGGGCGAAAGCGTCGGCAAACTGGTCTGGATTCTCGAGGAAGCGGCGCGAGATCTTCTCGTAGGCCGGATCGAAACGCAGTGCCAGATCGCTCGTCAGCATGGTCGGCAGGTGCCTCTTCGAGGCGTCGTAGGCATCCGGAATGGAGGCTTCGGCGTTCTTGGCCTGCCACTGCTTCGCGCCGGCCGGGCTCGTCGTCAGTTCCCATTCGAAGGCGAAGAGGTTTTCGAAGAAGTAGTTACTCCACTTGGTTGGCGTCTGCGACCAGGTGACCTCGAGGCCGGCGGTGATGGCATCCTTGCCGACACCGGTGCCGAACGAGCTCTTCCAGCCGAGGCCCTGATCCTCGATCGCGCCGCCTTCCGGCTCGGGGCCGATCAGGGACGGGTCGCCGGCGCCATGCGTCTTGCCGAAGGTGTGGCCGCCGGCGATCAGCGCCACGGTCTCTTCGTCGTTCATCGCCATGCGGGCAAAGGTTTCGCGGATGTCGCGGGCGGAAGACAGCGGATCGGAATTGCCGCCCGGGCCTTCGGGGTTGACATAGATGAGGCCCATCTGCACGGCGCCGAGCGGTTCGGCCAGCTCGCGCTCGCCACTGTAGCGTTCGTCGCCGAGCCAGGTGCCTTCAGGACCCCAGTAGAGTTCTTCCGGCTCCCAGACGTCGGCGCGGCCGCCGGCGAAACCGAAGGTCTTGAAGCCCATGGATTCGAGCGCGACGTTGCCGGTGAGGATCAGAAGGTCGGCCCAGGAGATGCGGTTGCCGTATTTCTGCTTGATCGGCCAGAGCAGGCGGCGGGCCTTGTCGAGGTTGGCATTATCAGGCCAGCTGTTGAGCGGCGCGAAACGCTGCTGGCCCTGGCCGGCGCCACCGCGGCCGTCGGTGATGCGGTAGGTGCCCGCGCTGTGCCAGGCCATGCGGATGAAAAGACCGCCGTAGTGACCGAAATCAGCCGGCCACCAGTCCTGCGAATCCGTCATCAGTGCTTGAAGATCCTTCTTCAGGCCGTCGAGATCGAGCTTCTTGAACTCTTCGGCATAATCGAAGGCCTGGCCCAACGGATCGGCGCGGCCGGAATTGTGATGAAGAATCTGAACATTCAGCTGGTTCGGCCACCAGTCACGATTCGTCCTGGCAGTCGGAGCCTTATGCGTATGTGCAACAGGACATTTGCCTGCGCTGTCAGTGGGGTTGTCCATAATCGTCTCCTTCATTGCTTGATTTGTCTGCCCGTCGAAAAAGATGAGCCGAGCCGGCGCCCGCTCTCTCCCCTGCAGTCTTCATATCGGAAGCGTTTAATAATTTTAAGTTGGATTTACTGATCGTTGCGATAAGCTGAGCTTATGAAGAATCTTACCCTGAAACAGCTGCGTTATTTTGAAGCCCTGGCAAGGGATGGCCGCTTCCGACGTGCTGCCGACGCCTGTGCCATCTCCCAGCCTGCGCTCTCAATGCAGATCAAAGAACTTGAGCAAGAGTTGGGCAACGAGCTCTTCGAGCGCAGTGCGCGCGAGGTGAAGCTCACTCCGTTCGGCCAGACCTTCGCGCTAAGGGTCCGCGATATCCTACGCGCTGTGGACGAACTGGGGGAGCTGGCGCGCGCCTCGCGCAATTCCTTCCTGACGCGCCTGCGCATCGGCATCATACCGACGATCGCACCTTATCTGCTGCCTGTCATCATCAACGACCTGAACAGGACCTTCGCCGGCATCCAGATCGAGGTGCGCGAGACGCAGACGGCGAAGCTGGTTCAGGAACTGGCACAGGGTCAGCTGGATATGGCGATCGTTGCGCTGCCGGTGTCGGAACCCTCCCTCACGGAACTCGAGCTCTTCAAGGAAGAGTTCGTGCTGGTCAGGCGACATGAGGACGAGGGCAAACCGGTGCCGGAACGCGAGGCGCTGCGCGAAATGCGGTTGCTGCTGCTCGAGGAAGGCCACTGTTTCCGCGATCAGGCCCTGTCTTTCTGCAAGATAGGGCCGGCTCGGCCCCGCGAAGTCATGGAAGGCAGTTCGCTCTCCACTCTGGTGCAGATGGTCAGCGCCGGCATCGGCATCACCTTGATTCCGGAGATGGCCGTTCCGGTGGAAACACGCTCGGCGCGTGTGTCGATTTCCCGATTCCCGTCTCCGCAGCCGTCGCGCACGATCGGCATGGTCTGGCGCAATTCGACACCGATGGCCAAACAGCTGCTGCAGGTTTCCGAGGCGGTCCGCCGGTCGGCCGAGACGATGCGCCAACAGTCTATCGTCCGGTGATGGGCCGGGCGGCTCGCTTCAGGGCCGCCGCTTGAATGTATGCTCGGCTGCCGGAAACTGTCGCGACCGGACCTCGTCCGCATAAGCAGCGGCGGCCGCCGCGATCCTCTTGCCCAGTTCGTCGTAGCGCTTGACGAAACGCGGGGTGAAATCGTTGAAGAGCCCGAGAATGTCGTCGGAGACCAGAACCTGGCCGTCGCAGGCCGAAGAGGCGCCGATACCGATGCTCGGTATGTGCATGGCGGCCGTTACCTCGCGGGCGAGCGGCTCCACCGTGCCCTCGATGACGACGGCAAAGGCGCCCGAGCCGCCGATGGCGTGTGCGTCGCGCCGGATCTTCGACGTCTCGTGTTCGGAATGGCCGACGGAACGATAGCCACCTGCGGTCTGGACCTGCTGCGGCATCAGACCGATATGCCCCATGACCGGGACCCCTCGCTTCGTCAGAAAGGCGATGGTCTCAGCCATCTCCTCGCCGCCCTCCAGCTTGACGGCATCGCAGCCGGTTTCCTGCAGGATTCGGACGGCATTGCGGAAGGCGACCTCCTTCGATTCCTGATAACTGCCGAACGGCATGTCGACGACGACGCAGGCCTTGCCGACGCCGCGCATCACCGCCTTGCCGTGCGCGATCATCATGTCGAGCGTGACGCCGATGGTGGTCTCCATGCCGTAGAGCACCATGCCGAGTGAATCCCCGACCAGCAGGAGATCGCAATGCTCATCGAGCAGCCGCGCCATCGGCGTCGTATAGGCGGTCAGGCAGACGATCGGCTTGCCGCCCTTCATCGCCAAGATTCGGGCTGGCGTAAGGCGCTTCTGAATTCCGGCGGCGCTCATCTGGCCACTCCCTTTCCCGGCAAGCTCCGCCCGCCGATAATGCGGTTGCCCCCGGCGACCCTGTTGCCCCCGGCAATCCTGTTGTCACCGATAACCCTGTTGTCGAGAAGCCGTGTCGAGCCGACCCGAACGAAGAGTGCGATGACGACGGGTTCCGCAATCGACGTGACCGGCTGCAGTGTCGAGGCATCCCTGACGGCGACGACCTCCGGCTTTGCCAGAGGCTCGCGATTGAGAAACGCCGTGAGCTTGGCCTCGAGCTTCCCCGGATCGGTAAGGCCGCCGGCGACCAGACGCTCCGCCTCGTCGAGGGTCTGAGGAACGATTACGGCGGCACGCCGCTCCGCTGCGCTGAGATAGACGTTGCGCGACGACAAGGCGAGGCCGTCGGCGTCCCTGACCGTCGGCACCGATATTACCCGCACCGGCACGGCCAGATCGTCCACCATGCGCTTGATGATGACGACTTGCTGGTAATCCTTCTCTCCGAAATAGGCGGTCTGCGGCTGCACGATGTTGAAAAGCTTGCAGACGACAGTGGCGACGCCGGCAAAATGCCCGGGGCGTACCGCCCCCTCGAGTTCGCAGCCGAGATCGGGAACGTCGACGACAGTCAGCATCGGGCGGGGATACATGTCCTCGACGCCAGGCGAAAAGAGGAAATTGACGCCGGCCTGTTTCAGCATGGCGGCATCGCGTTCCAGATCGCGCGGATATTTGCTGAGGTCTTCCGCCGGGGCGAACTGCAGTGGATTGACGAAAATCGAGACGACGACGATGTCGTTCTCAGCGCGCGCACGCGCGACGAGCTCCATATGACCGGCATGGAGATAGCCCATCGTCGGAACGAGGCCGACGGTTCGCCCCTGCCGCTTCAGTGCATCGAGCGTGTGGCGCAGCTCGTCAATACTCGAGAAAACCCGCATATATCCTCCCCGCGGCCGGTCACTCCATCTTGGGCGCGGATATGAAGTGTAATCGATGTGACAGGTCAATGCATATTTCTCGATAAAAACGATTAGATGCAACGGCAGCCGATGACACCAGGCGATATCGACCCCGGAAACGCCATTTCACCACACGGGCTCCCATACCGCTCCTCACCGGCTTGCAGTGGAACCGACGATGTGCGACTTCCGTTACTCGCCCTGTCCGTCAAGATACCATCACAGTCGGTCGCTATGGACGTTACATGGAGGACGCATGGACAAGCCCTGGAAGATCAGCCGCGGACCGATTGCGGCAACCGAGCTCGACGTGGAGAAGGCAAACGCGATCAACATGCTGTTGATCCGGCCGGTCGGCGTCCTTCCGGCCAAGTCGGGAGATGCGATCCGTCCCTTTGCCGTCGGTCTTTTCAACGAGTTCCGTCCGCTCCTGAAGCCCGATGCCGGCGTCACGACCCTGCGGCGGGCGACCGCGGCCTATGTCCACTGCCGGCGCTACTATTTCGCCAGCGCCCAGCCCGATTCCATGCGCCATGGCCTTGACGGCGAACCCGTCGAGCCACTGTCGCCCGAAGACCGGCTGGTCGCGCAAAAACGTTTCCTGAGTCTCAAACAGATCACCGGCAAAGCCGACGCGCCAGAGCAGGCAGCACCGGTTCCCGCTCCCCTGTTGAGCAAAAGCGAACAGATCCGCGCGGCCCTCCTCGGCAAAAGGAACGTCGTCAGCTAAAGCACCCCATATCTGGCTGCAGTCATTGCGCGTTCTTGCGCAAGGCGATTCTACGAGATCGATAGAACAGTATCGTATTCCGCGGCGAATAATATCTGTGTGCGGCCGGCGGCTGTGGTTTCCTCCACCATCGCGGCGTTCTGCCGGGTTACCGAATTGGGCAGGGCGCAGGCCAACACGCGGACCTATCGCGACGCAGCTTGAGCGCATTCGGGGTCGGGGGCGCGGAAAACGCGCCCCCGACCGAAGCCCGGCCGAAGGGGAGGGGCAATCGGCCGGGTCAGTTCAGCGCGGCTTCGCCTGACGTGATCCGCTGTTCGTCTGCGGCGAACAAGTGAACCGCATCGTGGATCGGCGCAATCCTCAGCACCTCGCCGGGTGCCGCCCTGATCCGTTCCCGGAAGACGCAGGTCAGCGTCTGCGTTCCCAGCCGGACGATGACCAGCGTCTCAGAACCCGTAGGCTCGACGACCACCGTCGTGACCTCGATCCCGCCGGGGTCCAACTGGATATGCTCGGGACGAATGCCGTAGGTCACGGCTGCGGGCGGACGTCGCTCGCTCGGCAGCAGCAGGCCGTCGGCAGTTCGAAACCCGTCTTCCGTCATCTTGCCCGCGATGAAATTCATCGCCGGGGAGCCGATGAACCCGGCAACGAAAAGATTGTTCGGACGATCGTACAATTCCAGCGGAGAGCCTGACTGCTCGATCAGCCCATCCTTCATGACGACGATCTTGTCGGCCATGGTCATGGCTTCGATCTGATCGTGGGTGACATAGATGGTCGTCGTCTGCAGCCGTTGATGCAGCTCCTTGATCTCCGAGCGCATCTGCACCCTGAGTTTGGCGTCGAGGTTCGACAAAGGCTCGTCGAACAGGAAGACGGCCGGATCCCGCACGATTGCCCGCCCCATCGCCACCCGCTGCCTCTGGCCGCCGGACAGCTGTTTCGGATATCTTTCCAGAAGGCTCTCGAGACCGAGGATCTTGGCGGCATTGCCGACCCGCTGTTCGATCTCCGTCCTTGGCATTCGTTTCAGCCGCAACGAAAAGCCCATGTTCTTCGCGACGGTCATGTGCGGGTAGAGCGCGTAATTCTGGAACACCATGGCGATATCCCGATCCTTGGGCGCAAGCTCGTTGACGATATGCTTGCCGATCTGAATCTGCCCTGAAGTGATGCCCTCGAGACCTGCGATCATTCGCAGAAGCGTGGATTTGCCGCAGCCCGAGGGGCCGACCAGCACGACGAACTCGCCGTCGCCGATGTCGACCGATACGCCTTTGATGGCTTTGAACGCACCGTAGTCCTTGCGCGCATTGTTGACCGAAACATGGGCCATAACAGTCCTCCAGAAATTGCCGTCAAAGTCCGTTCAGGACATTTCTCAAATAATCGAGCCCGAAGCGCTCGCCCTCTTTTCGCGCGGCTAAGTCCTTGCCTGGCCAGCCATAGGCGGCATCCTCGTGTTCTATGGACAGCGTGCCATCGAAGCCGGAGCCACGCGCCTGGCGCAGGAACCTCGGCCAATCGATGAGGCCGAGCCCGGGCAGCTTGTATTGCCACCAGCCTTTGCCGTGATAGCCGACAGCCTGCAGTATCTCCGGATCGATGGCCGTGTCCTTGGCATGAAGGATGGCAATGCGGTCCTTCACCGCCTCCATCGCCTGATAGGGATCGACGCCGATGCGGATGAGGTGCGAGGGATCGAATTCCAGGCCGAAGCGGGGATTGTCGATCCGCCGAAAAAGCTCCAGCCACCCTTTCGGTGTCGTGCCGATGAAATTGTCCTTCGGACCCGGCCAGTTCTCGATCGCGAAGGTGAGGCCGCTCGATTGCGTCTGCGCAATCAGCCGGTTTGCGAATTCGGCGAAGTCATCATAATTGGCTTCGTCGCTGGCCGTGTCGTCCCGGCCCGGGAAGATCACGAAGATCGGAACGTCCGCTTCTCCAATCGCACTGGCAAATTCGGCGGTCTTTGCTCGAAGTTCCTGGCGTCTTGTCGGGTCGGCATCGAGCTGGTTGCCGAAATAGGTGATCGACGACACGAAGAGGCCGCGGCCGCGTGCAAGCGCGACGGCGCCCGTCACCTGATCGGGTGTCTTGATATGGCCGCCGACATCGATCTCGATTGCGTCGAAACCGGCCGACGCGGCGAATTCCACCACTTCCTCCAGGGGACGATCATTGAATGTCGAGGTGTAAAAGCCGATCTTCACCAAAGTTCTCCGATCTTCACCAAAATCCCTGGGGCCTAGCTGGCCGTTTCAATTGTTCAGGCGATCCATATTCTTGAGTGGCGAACGTGTGCGTTGAGCAGCATCGGCCGATGCGAGCATCAGGGCCGCCGCCATCGGCATGACCGCCGCCCCCATGGCCGAAGCATCCTCTCCGAGCGAGGCACGGTGAAGCGAGGGGAGGTTGGTGTCCTCGGCGTCGAGATGCTCGTGCACATACCGAAGCAGCTCGTCGACGATACGGATCGGCAGCCGGCCGCCGACAAGGACGGCATCGGGATCGACGATCATGCCGATATGCTTGACGGCGACGGCCAGATGCGCGCTCATTTCCTTCAGCCACTGTGAAACCAGGCGCCTGCCCTGTGCATCCAGCGTCAGCAGATCGTGGGGAACGCTGACCTCGACGCCGTGCCGGGCAAGAAAATCATAGAGGAAAAACAGCGAGAATATCTCGCCGAGAAGCTGGACCTTGTGTGCCTTCTCGTCCCGGTCATCGGCAATTGGGAGCCAGCCGATCTCGCCGCTGAGGCCCATGGCGCCGCGATGACCGTTGCCGTCAAGCACCAGGCCTCCGCCCGGGCAGGCATTGATGGCGATGTAGAAGAAGCTGCTGCTTTCAGCACCCAATCCGTAATCGAGTTCGGCAAGGGCCGCGGCATTGGCTTCGTTTTCGATGAAGACAGGATGCTGCGTCAGGTTCTCCAAAGCAGCGCGCACATCGAATGAAGTCCATTCCTGATAGGTGTCGGGCTTGCCGAGGAGCGAAATCTCGCCGAGCCAATCCGGCATGGCGAGACCGATACCGGCCAGGCGCGCGTCGTCGATCAGGCGGCTGCGCTGGAAATGCGAAATCGCATCGGCGGTGAGCTGCAGGAATTCCGCCGGCAGGATGAAGCGCTTTTCGTGATGCACGCGGGCACGGACATTGCCGACGGCATCAACGGCCAAGATCGTCAGATGGTCGCGATCGATGTTGATGCCGATGGCAAAACAGGCATCCGGATTGATCTCGAGTTCGATTGCCGGCTGGCCGCGCAGGCCGTGTCGCCGGCGGGCTTCCATGATCAGGCCTTCGTCCAGCAGGCGATCGACGATCCGGGCGATCGCCGGTTTGGTAAAACCCGTCCGCCTGGCGATTTCGGCGCGCGAAATCGGCGCCTGGCGATGGATGCAGCGCAGGACGACCGCCCTGTTATGCTCGCCGGCATCTTCGACATTGGCGCCGGTCAGATCCGGGGACAGCCTGGCGCCGAGTGTCTGGTTCATCGGGTCAAATCCTTCATCGCGCATGGAGACCGAACCGACCCTCATCCCTTGACGGCGCCGCTGGTCATCGCGCCGAGGATCAGCCGCTGCAGCGACAGAAAGGCCACGATCGCCGGAACGACCGAGATCAGGCAGGCGGCGGCAAGCAGTTGAATGGACGAGTCGGTTTGCATGCCGCGGAAGTTAAAGATTCCGACGCCGATCGGCATCAGGTCATTTTTCGTGAGCAGCAGGAAAGGCACCAGGAATTGCGACCAGCCGGCAATCACCGTGATGATGAAGACCGAGGCGATGCCCGGCGCCGACAACGGCAGGATGATGCGCCAGAACACCGAAAACCTGTTGCAGCCGTCGATCATGGCGGCTTCGTCGAGGCTGCGCGGGATGCCGTCGACCGTGCTCTTCAAGAGCCATGTCGCCAGCGGAACGCCGAGCGCGATATAGACCATGACGACGGCAAAATGCGTATCCAGCAGGCCGAGCCGGTTCATGTAGCGGTAGAGTGGCACCATGATGACAAGCGGCGAGATCATCTGGAAGAGAAGCAGCGCCATCATCGACAGGCCTTTGCCGCGGAATTGAAACCGGGAAAAGGCGTAGGCTGCGGGCAATGCCACGATCAGCACGCCGAAGCCGCTCAAGGCTGCAAGCTTGAGGCCGTTCCAGAGATAGAGCGGAAAATAGCTGTTGTTCAGGACGGTGATGAAATTGTCGATGGTGGGATTGTTCGGAATATACCGCGCCACGCCGCGATAGATCTCGCGCTTGTCACGCATCGCCATCGACAAGAGATAGGTGAGGGGCCCGGCGAAGAATACGAACATCGCCAGCATGAACAGATAGCTGAAGAAATCGCCGAGCCGCGTTCCTGTCCGTCCGCTCATTGCTCTTCCTCCTTCGGCAGGAATGACGCGTAGACGAAGGCAAGTCCGAGGCTGATGATCAACATAAGTACGGAAAGCACGCTGCCGCCGGAGAGGTCGTAGTTTCTGAAGACGATATTGAAGACGTAGAGCGAGATCACCTCGGTCGCGCGCCCCGGTCCGCCGCCTGTCAGCGTGATGATCGCATCGAAAGTATTCACGGTCTGGATGGTGATGAGGATCATGTTGACGAGGATTGCGGCGCGCAGCTGCGGAAGCGTGACGAAGAAGAACTGCTGCGATGCGGTTGCGCCGTCCACCTCCGCCGCTTCGTAGAGCGAGGGATCGATCGCCTTCAGTGCCGCATACATGACGACCATCGAAAAGGCCGTGCCGCGCCAGATGTTCGATATCAGCGTCGACCATGGCGCCATGGCCGGATCGGAAAGCCAGGCGACAACAGGCAGATGCATCAGCCGCAATATGCTGTTCAGCGCGCCGTAAGGCGCTTCGGAAAAGAGCATCTGCCAGATGATGCCGCCGGCAATACCCGGCACGACCCAGGCGACGAGCGCTGTCGTCCTCAGGATGGTGGTGCCGAACAGGCCGCGCTTTTCGCCGCGAATGACCGTGACGGCGACCGCCAGGCCCAGGATCTGCTGGCCGATCACGCTGCCGCCGACGAAGATCAGGGTTGCCCAGAGAATGTCGGGCAGCTGCGGTGAGCTCAGCGCATTGGTGATCGACCCGAGCGTATATTCCTGATTGTCGCCGATCAGCGTCGCATTGGTGAAGGAGAGTCGGAAAACGTCGATGACGGGATAGAGGTAGAAGATGCCGATGACGACGATCACGGGCATGATCCAGGGCAGGGGCGCGCCGGCGAAACGACGCATGAACGTTCTGCTTTGAGGCGGGCTGTCAGCCTCGATGGCAATGGGGCTCATTGGGCCTCTCTGTCCGGGTTGGCAATGTCGACGGCGCCTGAGGGCAGGCGCCGTCGCGATTGGAAGCGTCACGGACGCCCGGCACTACAGCCGCTTGTAGGCCTCCAATGCGGCGTTGAAGGCGGCATTCAAAGCGTCTTCCGGTGTCTTGGTCCCCGAGAGCACGTCGCCCATCATGATCTGGATCTGGTTGGAGATCTCGGGATAGATCGGTACGCCGGGGCGCGCCTGGCCGTCGACCAGAGCCTTGGCGAAGGTCTTGTTGGCTTCGGTGGAGAAGACCTCATACTTGTCGAAGAGCGACTTTCTGGTCGGCAGCTGCTGCTGTAGCGCATTTGCCGGCCCCATATAGACCTCGCGTGCAAGGTTTGCGCACATCTCGATCTTGTCCTTGTCCTTGCTGAAGGAGGCGATCGTCCAGCCGCCCGTGCCGGTCGAGAGTTGATCGGCCGCGGGGCCGGGGATCGGTGAGAAGGTCCAATTCTTGAACTCGTCTTCTTCAAGCGTCGTCTTCAGCTGCGCATATTGCCAGTTGCCGCCGATGAAGAGTGCCGTCGTTCCCGCTGCCGCCGCAGCATTCATGTCGTCATAATTCGCGATCGTGGTGACGCGTTTGGGCGCGGCGCCGGAATCGACGAGATCCTTGAAATAATTCAGCGCCTTCAGGAATTTCTCCTTGTTCTCGCCTTCGCCGAACACAGGCTTGCCGCTATCGTCGACGAGCTTGCCGCCCAGCGCCCAATAGTTCGCCAGCCAGTCAAAGGTCGTACCTTCCCAGCGTCCGCCGTTGAACAGAACGCCTTCCATGCCTTCCTTGGTGGAGGCGAGCGCAGCCTTTTTCAGGTCGTCCCAGGTCTGCGGCGCATCTGATACAATCGACTTGTTGCGGTAGAGCACACGAAGATCGGTATCCCACCACCATGCGCGGACCGTCTGGTCCTTATCGGTGATGCCGCTGCGGATGAAGGGGAAGAGGTCGTCCACTTCCTCCTTCGAAAAATACGGCGTGAAGTCCGCCAGCACGTGATTGACCATGAACTGCGAGAGCACGAAGGAGTCGACCGCGGCGCAGTCGGGCGCGTTGCCGGCCTTGGCCTGCTCCAGCATCTTGGCCTGTTCCGTGCCGATATCCGACGACATGAACTGCATCTGCAATTTCCAGTCGGGATGCTTCTTGATGAAATCGACGAAGAGCTTCTGATAGCCCTCGGCGATGGCCGGATCCGAATTGTTCGGACTATCGTTCGTCAGGCGGACGACGAGGGATTTTGGCGCATCGGCAAGGCCGATCCTGTCCTTGGTGGCAAGTTCCTGGGCAAATGACGTGGATGCTGAAAATAACATTGTGCTCAGCGCAAATGCGCTGACGGTGGCGCTCTTCATGATGGGTCTCCTCCCCATTTGAACGAATACAGCCTGGCGGTCGGTTGACCTCTCCTCAATTCCGTGCTGCATTAATTAGATTAAGTTACTTTGATTTGATGTCAAGCCACAGCTTGGAAGGCCAGAGCCTGGGAGGTTGAGATGCTGGCGACAATCAACAGCAGCTAGCGCATAATTTCCGAAAATCGAGATCGATTTCTGGAAAAGGATCCGCGCCATTAAAGCGATGGAGCGTGCTGTCGGGCGCGTGGCGCATCGACCGAAATTTTCCTGAAGAAGAGGACGAGGCGATCGCGGATGGCCGCGATGGCAGGAGTGCGATTTTGCCCGGCCGCGCTGCCGGAATCAGCTCTGACACACCCGCGTCCGATAGGACGCGCCAAGGGAGGATAAGATGCGTTTACTCATTCTCGGTACCGGCGGCATGGCCAACCAGCATGCCGCCAACTTCAAGGCGATCGAAGGCGTCAGCGTCGTGGGCGGCGTCGACGTCGTCCCGGAAAGGCTTGCCGCCTTCTGCACCGAACATGGCATCGCCAACCATTTCACGTCTCTTGAAGAGGCGCTCGCCTGGGGCGAGTTCGATGCGGTGGCGAACGTCACGCCTGATAGCATCCACCACCCGACGACGCTTGAGGCGATCGCCGCTGGCAAGCATGTCTTCTGCGAAAAGCCGCTCGCCACCGATGCACTCAAGGCCATGGAGATGACCGAGGCGATCGAACGATCGGGCAAGGTCGGCATGGTCAATTTCACCTATCGCAACTCGCCCGCCCTCCAGAAAGGCCGGCAGATGGTGCTCGCCGGCGAAATAGGAGACGTGCGCCACGTCGAGGCGTCCCATCTGCAAAGCTGGCTGGTCGGCCGTCACTGGGGCGATTGGAAGAGCGAAAGCAAATGGCTGTGGCGGCTGAGCAAGAAGCATGGATCGAACGGCGCGCTCGGCGATATCGGCATCCATATCGTCGATTTCGCCTCCTACGGTTCCGGCCTCGACGTTGCCCATGTCTTCGCGCGGCTGAAAACCTTCGACAAGGCGCCGGGGCACAAGATCGGCGAATATGATCTAGACGCCAATGACAGCTTCACGATGAATGTCGATTTCGCCAATGGCGCGATCGGGACGATCCAGGCGACGCGCACGGCGGCCGGACAGATGGATCAGCTGCGTCTCCGGGTCTATGGCGAAACCGGCTCGATCGAGATGATTTACGATACCGGAAAGTCGACGCTTCGCGCCTGCCTCGGCGAAGACGTGCACACGGCGACCTGGCGCGACGTGCCGTTCGATCCGGTCGAGACGAATTACCAGCGTTTCGTCCAAGCTGTGCGGGCGGGCAGGACGCAGGAACCGTCCTTCCGCCGCGCCGCCAATATCCAGAAAGTCCTGGATAAGGCGCTGGCCTCCGATCTTAGCCACACCGATGAAGCGCTCGGCTGAGCCGGCTCTCAAGCGGAAGCCGGCGGCAGCAGTAAAGTGTTGAGGAAGGGCAGGAGGGCAGCCCCCAGCGCAACGCCGCCGCCGCTGAAGCTCGCCGGTTTCATCGGCGAAATCCAGGGTGTCAGCAACGGTCTCGTGGAGGTGTCGCGGCGCTCGATCGAAAGCTGATGGATCAGCGCTTCGATCACGCCCTGCGGCAGATCGCTGCCGATCATGACGACGCTCGGGGCAAGGAAGCCGGCCATGGCGATGATCGGATCGAGCAGATGGCCGGCGGCCTCCCGTATCCATTGCGACAGCGATGGCGAGGAGATTTCCTCGCCCTTCAGCAGGCGGGTGAAGTCCTGGTCGCCGATCCGCGATCGCAGTGACTCGAAACCGACGACGGTGTTCAGCTGAACATTGTCCGGGCCGGTCAACATTTCGCCGATGCTGCCCGCCCTGCCATGCACGCCGGAATAAGGAATGCCGCGGATGAGAAAACCGGCCTGGATGTCGTCATCGATGATGATCATCGCCAGTCCGCCTTCCCTGGCGGAGCTGCCGATCGTGCGTTCGGCGAGAAGGCTCGCCGTGCATTCGTTCTCGACATAGGGACGCGCAATCGTCGACATGGCGGCGATTTGATCGCTTTGTTCGTCCGTCCAGTCGTTGGCGGCGATGCCTAGGCCGATGATCGGCAACATCGCGTGGCGATCGACCATGTCCCTGACGGCCGCGTGCACCAGCTTGACCTTGTCTGCTGGATCCAGGCCGAAATAGACCCGGTCATGCACCTGGCCGCTAAGATCGATGAGGACGATCTCGCCGCGCCTGTGGCGAAGCTTGACGCCGATCGAGAAAGCGCCTTCCGGGCGCAGGGCAAATTCGGTCGCAGTCGCTCCGCCACCCGAGCCGTGGCGGCGGTTGGAGGTGACCAGCTTCTCCTCGGCCAATCGGCGGAGAATATTGGTAATGCCCGGGCCGGTCAGGCCGCAATGGCGGCCAAGCTCCATCCGCGTCAGCGGACCATGGCGGCGGATGGCTTCCAGGATGACGCGAATGTTTCGATCGGCGATTTCACCGGATCGCAGACCGACTGTTTTGGCACGCGGGGCGCCCGTGTCCTGGGTTTGAAGCCGACGCGGCCCTGATCGAAGATACCGCATGGTCGCCGTCCTTAGAGCTACATGAAGCTTGTGTATCACGCCTGCGTCCACCGCAATGAATTTCTTACGGGCTTGACGGGAAATCAAAGTTACTTAATCTAAAGCTCTCGGAATTGCTTGGAGGAGGAGACCGGGCAAATCGCGATGCCGGTCGCACCATCTTCATCTCCCAAAACTATGACCACGGATTGTCGCCGTCGATTTTCAACAGGATAAGCCATGCCTCTGACCATTGCCCAGCGTCTCGATCGTCTGAAAGTCCGCATTGCCGAGCTCGCTCATTGGCGGGATCGACACAGTGCTGCGATCGACGGCTGGACCTTCGAGGGCGAGCCGATCGCACATCACCAGGATTGGCCGCACCGCCAGGGGGTGGTGCATTTTGCTGCAACCGTCGAGGCACCCGAAGCGTGGCCTCTCGACGATATTCGCCTGCAGCTCGATCTCGGTGGCGAGAGCCTGATTACGCTGAGCTATCCCGACGGCGAGACGGAAACATTCGGTCTCGATCCCTATCATCAGGAATTCCCGCTGAAGGGCCGCCGCTTTTCAATCGCAACGGAAACCGTCGCCCGTTTTCCGTTCGGCGAGCCCAATCGCGCACCGCGGCTCAACAAGGCCCGGTTTATTTGGCTCGACGGTCCCGCTCACCGTCTGCATCTCCTGTTGAAGCAGGTTGCCGAGGCGATCGAGGTGCTCGGCGAGCATGAAGTCGTGCCGCATCTGATGGATGCCGCCGAGCATGCGCTGCGCAGCCTCGACTGGCCGTCGGACACGGCGGCTTACATCTCCCGCACGTCAGGCGCGGTCATGCAGCAGAAAATCTGGGAACTGCCGGAGCTTGAAGCTAATCCGGCGGGCCTCACGGACGAGCAAAGCGCTTCGGCAGCTACGGCCTTCGAGGCTCTGACGGCCCGGCTGAAGGAGCTGCAGAAGCGCTTTCCGCCGAATGGAGAACTGCTGCTCACGGGGCATGCGCATATCGATCTCGCCTGGCTCTGGCCCTATCGCGAGACGCGGCGGAAAATGCGACGCACCTTCAATACGGCGCTGTCGCTGATGGAGCGCTCCGATGATTTTCGTTTCAATCAATCGACCGCCCATTATTACGCGCAGATGGAGGAGGAAGACCCGGACCTTCTCGAGCGCATCAAGCAGAAGGTCGCCGAAGGTAAGTGGGAAACCGTCGGCGGCATGTGGGTGGAACCCGATACGAACATGCCGACCGGTGAAAGTCTCGCCCGTCAGGTTCTCTACGGCCAGCGTTATTTCGAGAAGACCTTCGGCACGCGCCATACGGTTTGCTGGTTGCCGGATTGCTTCGGCTTCTCCGGCGCGCTGCCGCAGATCCTGAGACAGGGCGGCATCGACAGCTTCTTCACGATCAAGGTCAATTGGAGCGAGACCAACCATATTCCCTCCGATCTCTTCTGGTGGAAGGGGCTCGACGGCAGCCGGGTGCTGACCCATACGTTCGACAATCCGATGCAGGGTTACAACGGCTTCGTGCAGCCCGATTGCTTCGTGCCGACATGGAAGAATTTCCGCGGCAAGACGCAGCACCATACGTCGCTTCTGGCCGTCGGCTACGGCGACGGCGGCGGCGGCGTCACGCCGGAAATGGTCGAGCGCGAAGTGCAGCTGCGCGATTTCCCAGCGATCCCGCAGGCACGCTGGGGCACCGTCAAAAGCTATTACGAGCAGGCGCACCGCACTGCCGGGGAAAAGACCCTTCCCGTGTGGGACGGTGAAATCTATCTCGAACTGCACCGCGCCACGCTGACGTCGCAAAGCGGCGTCAAGCGCAGGCATCGCCAGGCCGAACGTGCGCTGATCACCGCGGAAACCATCGCTTCGCTGGCGCATATGCTCGGAGCAGGCAGGCCCCAAAGCCTCGAAGCCGATTGGCGCGTGGTGTTGAAGAACGAATTTCACGACATTCTGCCGGGCTCGAGCATCCGTGAGGTCTATCAGGATGCCGAGCAGGAACTGGGTGGGGTCATCGACCATGCCAAGGCCGAGCAGGCAAAGTCATTGCAGGCGCTGTCGGCCAATCTGCCGAAGGGCGGGGTTGGAGACGCCCTCGTCGTCGTCAATCCGTCTCTTGCGGCCAGGCCGCTCAGCACAACGCTCTCCGATGGCACGGTCGTCGCGGCCGCCGATCTCGTCGCCCCCTTGTCCGTCGCGGTCTTCGACAAGCGCGCGCTCAAGCCGGCGGGCGGGCTGAGGGCAGGCTCCGACCGTCTCGAAAACGACCACATCTCCGTCGCCATCGGCGGGGACGGCGCGGTTGTCAGTCTCATCCACAAGGCAACGGGCCGGGAAGCGATCGACGGCTCGGCAAATCAGCTCTGGGTCTATCCGGCCGACAAGCCGCGCAATTGGGACGCCTGGGACATCGATGCCGATTATGCCGAAAAGGCCATTCGCCTCGATGCGCCGGAGAGCATCGCCCTCGTCGAAGAAGGCCCGCACCGCGCAGCGATCCGCGTCATTTACCGCTACCGGAATTCAAGCGTCACGCAGACCTATGTGCTGACGGCCAATGCCCGGCGGCTCGATATCGAAATGACGATCGACTGGCACGACCGCCGCACCCTTCTGCGTACGCTGAACCCGGTCGCCGTCCAGGCCCGGAAGGCGACGTTCGAATGCGCTTTCGGCGTCGTCGAGCGGGCAACCCATACGAACACCTCCTGGGAACAGGCGATGTTCGAGGCTGTCGCCCATCGCTTCGTCGATATCAGCGAGCCGGGCTTCGGCGTCGCGCTGCTCAACAATGCCAAATATGGCCATAGCGCCCGCGGCAATGTGATCGGCATGAGCCTGGTGCGCGGGCCGATCTATCCGGATCCGCTGGCCGATGAAGGTGAGCAGAGCTTTACCTATGCGCTGATGCCGCATGAGGGTGCCTGGCATGAAGGCGGTGTTCTCGACGAGGCGATCGATCTCAATCAGCCGCTCGTCGCGGCCGAAGCCAGCGGCCTCTCCGCCGGCACTTTCGCGCCGCTTACCGTCAACGGCACACCCGTCGCTTTCTCGGGCCTGAAGCCGGCGGAAGAAGGCGATGGCCTCATCCTGCGCCTCTACGAACCGGCCGGCCGGCGCGGCCGGCTCTCCCTCGGCCTGCCTTCCGGATGGGCGGCATCGCAGCCGCTGAACATTCTCGAAGAGCCGATGGAGCGGATTGGACCTGCCGACATCATGCCGTTCGAAGTCAGGACCTGGAGGCTGCAAAAAGCCTGACGCCGCTTGTCTGGGAGATCACGCTCCGCCGCTTCGTTTGCGGCGGAGCAGTTACCGGGCGCAGCCCGTACAACCGGGCTGGTCGCCAGCGATGTCCGCTTTCAGCATTCATTATCCCGATCGCGCAGACAAGTCCCAAGCGCGGCGAAAATGGAACTTTTTATTAGTTTCTTATCGGCTGTTAGTCGGCTGTGGCCACGACAAAAAGGCTCCCCTCGAAAGCGAAGGTGATCTCGGAACGTCGGTCGCATAGGTGGCGATCGAATGAAGTCGATCACCCATTCCGTAGCCGGCAGGGGATATGAGGACTCCTGTTTGCGCTAAGCAGGAACTGACACATGCCCGCAAGTATTTTTTCGCGCATCAGCACCAAACTGGCCATGCTTTCCGCCATCGGCATTTTGCTGGTTGCGGTTATGCTCCTTACCGTCTGGCAGGGAGGCCAGCATGTCGCTCAGCGCGCGAAATACCGGGACGAGCAGTTGATCGTCTCGCGCGATCTGGTCGATGCCAAGGCGTCGTTGCGCGGCCTGCAGGTCGGCGTGCGTGATCTGCGTCTCGCCACTTCCACGGATGAGATTGCCAAGGCAGCCGACTACATCGCCGCACGCCATCACTCCGTTATAAAATATCTGGACGATGCCATGGAGGGGTTGCGATTGCAGGTCAACAGGGACCGGATCGTGAAGCTCAAGGCGTTGGGCGACAGGCTTTATGCCGCCACCGACGACATGGCCGAAATCGTCAAGGCAAAGCTTGCCCTCAAGGCCGGCGATCCTTCGCTTAACGCAAAGGAGAAGGACGTTCAGGTAAAATTGTTGGCAATTTCAGACGAGACAGCCCAGCTGATCGATGAAGGGGTGGACGCCGCGAAGGCGATGGCGACAAAGGCTGAGGAAGAGGCGGATGCCGGCGCTCTTCTCGTTCTAAGCCTCAATCTTGGCATCGGCCTGCCGACCATCGCCACGCTGATCGGCGCTGCGGTCTTTGGCGCTCGCGTGATTGCAAAGCCGATCGGCCGGATTACCGCAAGCATGAGCAAGCTTGCAGAGGGCAATCTCGCTGCCGAAATCCCCTTCGCCAATCGGCGCGACGAAATCGGCCAGATGGCCCGCGCCGTCGAGATCTTCAAGCAAAACGGCATCAAGGTGCGTGAGTTGGACGCTGCCGGTGCGGATAAGCGGGCGAAGGTCATTGAAATGCAGATGAACATCGACGCGGTCATCACCGCAGCGGTTGCCGGAGACTTCACGCGTCGCGCCGTCGTGGAATATGGCTATCAGGACCTGAACCAATTCGCATCGGGCGTGAATGACCTCGTTGCGGCAGTCAACCGCGGAATCGCCGAGACCTGTCGCGTGGTTGCTGCGCTCGCCGACGGCGACCTGACCGAGAACATGAGGGGCGAATTCCAGGGCGCCTTTGGCGAGCTCAAGGAAAACGTCAACGCGACGATGGTCAGCCTGCGCTCCGTTCTCGGCGAGGTGCGCGCCGCTGTCGACATCATCAACGGCGGCGCCGGCGAAATGCGGATTGCCTCTGGAGATCTGTCGAAACGCACCGAGCAGCAGGCGGCGTCGCTGGAGGAAACCTCCTCTGCCCTGGAGGAGATCACCGTCGCAGTGAAGAACTCGACCGAGCGGGCACTGGAAGCCAGCCACATGGTGGATGAGGCGAAGAAAAACGCCGGGCAGTCGAGCGCCGTCGTGAGCCAGGCCGTTTCGGCCATGGGGCGGATCGAGCAGGCCTCCGGCGAAATCGTCCAGATTATCAACGTTATCGACGAGATCGCCTTCCAGACCAATCTTCTGGCGCTCAATGCGGGGGTCGAGGCGGCACGCGCCGGTGAGGCCGGCAAGGGCTTTGCCGTCGTCGCACAAGAGGTGCGCGAATTGGCGCAACGCTCGGCCAATGCGGCCAAGGACATCAAGGTGCTGATCAACCGCTCCAGCAGCGAAGTCCATTCCGGGGTGAAGCTGGTGACGGCGACGGGTGAGGCGCTTGGCGATATCCAGGGCCAGGTGGTCAAGATCGACGAGCATGTGCGCTCGATCGCCACGGCGGCAAGGGAGCAGTCGACCGGCCTCTCCGAGGTCAGTACTGCCGTCAATCAGATGGATCAGGTGACGCAGCAGAATGCGGCGATGGTGGAGGAATCGACCGCAGCCACGAACCGGCTGGCGGACGAGGCGGCGAATCTCGCCCGATTGATCGCCCGCTTCAAACTGGATGCCGCTCAAGTAGCCCCACGCGCCGTCACGTCGGAAAGCAGATCGGCGATCTCTCCTGCGCGCGCGCTCGGTCAGAGGCTGGCAGGCGCATTTGGCAGATAAGTTGCCGTGGCGGCTGCCGTGATTGCCGCCGGTCGAAAAGCGTCAGGGCGGGCGGCAAAGTTCGCAACCACAAAATCCACGAAAGCGCGGACTTTTGGTGAAAGCTGACGATTGGATGGCCAGACGAGCGAGAGCGAACCGTACGGCACCATGAAGGAGGTGAGGACGGGGACCAAATTTCCGGTTCGCATATCGGGCTCTGCGACGTAGACGGGCAGATGCGCAAGGCCCAAACCGTCCCGTGCTGCTCGCAGACCTGCATCCGTGTTGTTGAATGTCAGGCTTCTCGGCAAAAGCAGCCGCTCGCATGGCGGGCGGAATGCCCACGGCGCGACACGACCGCTGGACGGGTACTTGAAGTGAATGCAGGCATGTCGGGAGAGATCATCCGGGGTCTCCGGTCGCCCATGGCGCTTGAGATAATCGGGACTTCCGCAAACGACGAAATGTTGATCGCCGAGATGGCGGGCAATCAATCGTGCATCGGCAAGCTCACCGCTGCGCACGACGACATCCAGGCCCTCTGCGACCAGGTCTATGACCCTGTCTTCGAAATCGATGTCCAGCTCGATCTCGGGAAATCGCTCGGCAAAGATCGGCAGGATCGGCATAAGAAGGTGATGTCCGACGATATGCGGCACGCTGACACGCAGGCGTCCCCTTGGGCGTTCCCGGCTTCGTGAGACTGTAGCCTCTGCGTCATCCATGTCGTCGAGGATGCGTTTGTAGCGCTCGTAGAGAACGGCTCCTTCCTCGGTCAGGCTGATACTGCGCGTCGTCCGGTTGAAGAGCCGCACGCCCAGCCGGCTTTCGAGGCGCGCCACGGCTTTTCCGATCGCCGACGGCGAAACTCCGGCAACCCTGGCGGCTGCGACATAGCTCTGTTGTTCGGCGGCGTAAACGAAGGCGACAACGCCTGCGAGACTCTCCACATCAACACCCAATTGAAGACATTTTGTCCTTTATGTAAGTCCAGGAGCGGTAATTGATCAATATTGCATAGGAAATATCCTCTGTCTGAATGCGCGGCCAGCCAATATCAAAGGAGTGAGCGATATGCGGGACTATGCAAAAGAACGACCCGAGCACACGGAAAAATACATCGGAGAGAATGACTTATTTCTGGAAATATTTCATGGGCGCGGTGATTCAAGGCAGTCCGTTCGGCCGCCTTTGCTCTTCGTCCACGGCGCCTTTACCGGGAGCTGGATGTGGAGCAAGTACATTCCGCATTTCATATCGGCGGGATGGAACTGCTATTGCATCAACCTGCGAGGCCACTACAAAAGCAGGTCGGCGGATTTCACAAAAATCCTGTTTGAAGATTACCTGGAAGACATCCGGCTGGTGATCTCCGAAATCGTCGAAGAATGTGGAACTCCTCCCATCGTGATCGGATTCAGCATGGGAGGAATCCTGAGCCAAAAGCTGGCGGAAAGCGTGGGGATTGCCGGACTGGCGCTGATCGATTCCAGCATTTGCAGGGAAGTGCATGCCGAAGTTCCCTATCGCGATCTCGCGTTAAGAATGCCCGGCCTCGTGGTCCCCGCGCCCGCACGCGACGAGCAAATCAGTATCGATGAAACATTCGAGGATATCGCATTCCAGCGGAAGTACCTGTCCATGGAATCTGCAAAGGCATTCGACGCATTTTCCTTTCATTTCGGCGCGGAGGGGATTTCCGTCGAAGGCGAGAGGATCACCTGTCCCAGCCTCGTCATTTGCGCCGTCAACGATGAATCCGATGATCATCGAGGCCGGGCGACGGCTCGCCACATCGGCGGCGAGTACCTGGGGCTCCGGGGTACGACACATACGGGTCTGCTTGTCGGACAGAGGTATTCCGAAGCGGTAAGCCGAATTATCGACTGGTTGGCGCGCTTTGATGGATGATAGATCTGCCGATCGGGCGTCATCCTCGACCGGCTCCCGAGCACAGAGCCGCAAGCCAAAGCTCAATCCTCCAGACCAAGGCTCGCCAGCAGGCGGCTGACATAGGCTTCCAACCCGCCGACCATATCGAAACGCGCGGGATCGCGCAGCCAGAGCATTTGCAGGCCATCCATCACCGCAATCAGCTCGGCCGCCATCGCCTTGCCATCGATCCTGCCGTCTATCGAGCCATCGGCAACAGCCCGGTCGACGGTCGCGGCGATATCGTTCTGCAACTGGGTGGCGCGATTGAGAAACCATGCCTTGGCCGGGTGGTCCTTCATCAGGCTCTCGGCATTCAGGATAGCGAAGGCCCTGATGACCTCGACCATTTCGGCGTTACGGCGGAAGACCTCGACCATACCTTTGAGAAGGCCACGCAGGTCGGCACGATGGATGCCGATGAAGCTTTCGCTTTCGAGATCGCGCTTGTCCAGAATGGCGAGCAGCAGATCGACTTTGGTCGGGAAGTGGTGCAGCAGGCCGGGCAGCGACAGGCCGACGTCGCGGGCCACATCGCCGATGGCGGCATTCTGGTAGCCGTCTTCGGCGAAGCGCCGCATCGCGGCCGTCAGGATCTCCGCGCGGCGCGCCTCGCCCTTGCGGGATCTGCGTCGTCGCTTTTCCTCCTGTCCAGACTTCAATTCGGCAAACTCTGCCATCGTCTCTCCTCTTCGGCACTCTCAATCCATACATCAGGCTTAGGCGGTTGACATCTTAAAAATACCGAGTAATCGGTAAGTTTAAGAATTGCATGGCGCGGAGCAGTCGCGCACGCCTGGCGCCGCCGCACAGCGCCCGAATTCCAGTTCAAGGGGAGGTTTGCGTGATCGATTCCATTCTCGACAAGATGACGCTCGAGGAGCAAGTCTCGCTGTTATCAGGCGCCGATTTCTGGACGACGGTTCCCGTCGAGCGTCTTGGTGTGCCGAAAATCAAGGTGACGGACGGACCGAATGGCGCGCGCGGCGCGGGTTCGCTGGTCGGCGGCGTCAAGGCGACCTGCTTTCCCACTGCCATCGCGCTCGGCGCCACCTGGAATCCCGATCTCGTCGGGCGCATGGGCGTGGCGCTTGCCCATCAGGCAAAGAGCAAGGGGGCCGCGGTGCTGCTAGCGCCCACGGTGAATATCCATCGTTCCGGTCTCAACGGGCGGAATTTCGAATGTTATTCCGAGGATCCGATGCTGACCGCGGAACTCGCCGTTGCCTACATCAAGGGCGTGCAGAGCCAGGGGATCGCGGCGACGATCAAGCACTTCGCCGGCAACGAATCCGAGATCGAGCGGCAGACCATGTCTTCCGATATCGACGAGCGGGCGCTGCGCGAAATCTACTTTCCGCCCTTCGAACAGGCTGTCAGGCGCGCCGGCGTGATGGCCGTCATGTCCTCCTATAACCGCCTCAACGGCACCTATACGAGTGAGCACGAGTGGCTGTTGACCAAGGTGCTGCGCCAGGAATGGGGCTTCGACGGTATCGTCATGTCCGACTGGTTCGGTTCGCATTCGACGGCCGAGACGATCAATGCCGGTCTTGATCTCGAAATGCCGGGTCCGGCGCGTGATCGCGGCGAGAAACTGGTTGCGGCCGTCCGCGAGGGGAAGGTCGAAGCCGCCACCGTGCGGGCGGCGGCGCGGCGTATCCTGCGTCTGCTCGAGCGGGTGGGCGCCTTCGAGGCGACGCCCGATCTCACGGAGCAGGCGGTCGACCTGCCGGAGGACCGGGCGCTGATCCGGCGCATCGGCGCAGAAGGCGCAGTCCTTCTGAAGAACGACGGCATCCTGCCACTTGCCAAGACTTCGCTCGACCGGCTTGCCGTCATCGGACCCAACGCTGCGAGCGCGCGCGTCATGGGCGGCGGCAGCGCGCAGATCGCGGCGCATTATACGATCAGTCCGCTCGAAGGAATCCGCGCGGCCCTTGCCAACGCCAATAGCGTCAGCCACGCCGTCGGTTGCCGCCATAACCGTCTGGTCGAAGTGTTCAAGGGAAAGATCACCGTCGAATATTTCAAGGGGCGCGGCTGCCAGGGCACGCCCATTCACGTCGAGACCGTCGACAAGGGCGAGTTCTTCTGGTTCGAGCTGCCTTCGGGCGAACTCGACCCCACCGATTTCTCGGCCCGGATGACGATGCAATTCGTGCCGGAGGAGAGCGGCGATCATGTCTTCGGCATGACCAATGCCGGATTGGCGCGGCTCTTCGTCGATGGCAGGCTGACGGTTGACGGCCATGACGGCTGGACCCGCGGCGAGAATTATTTCGGCACGGCCAATGACGAACAGCGCAGCATGGTTACGCTCGATGCGGGCCGAGCCCATGCCGTGACCGTCGAATATGACCCGCCGCTGGCGAACGGGCAGGGGATCAATCTCACGGCCATTCGGTTCGGCGTCGAAAAGCCCTTGGGTGAGGCCGATATCCAGGAAGCTGTCGAGATGGCGCTGAACGCCGATGTCGCGCTCCTCTTCGTCGGCCGCGACGGCGAATGGGATACCGAAGGTTTGGACCTGCCCGACATGCGGCTTCCGGGTCGGCAGGAGGAACTGATCGCGCGGGTTGCGGCTGCCAATGCCAACACCGTCGTCGTGCTGCAGACGGGCGGTCCGGTGGAAATGCCCTGGCTCGGCAAGGTCCGCGCCGTGCTGCAGATCTGGTATCCCGGTCAGGAGCTGGGCAACGCCGTCGCCGATGTCCTGTTCGGCGATGCCGAGCCCGGCGGACGCCTGCCGCAGACATTCCCCAAGGCGCTTGCCGACAATTCCGCAATCACAGGCGATCCAGCCGTCTATCCGGGTAAGGATGGCCACGTGCGCTACGCCGAAGGCGTCTTCGTCGGTTATCGTCATCACGACACACGCGCTGTCGAACCGCTCTTCCCCTTCGGTTTCGGCCTTGGCTATACCCGCTTCAACTGGGGCGAGCCGCGGCTCTCGGCCAACGAAATGGGTCCCGAAGGCCTGACTGTCAGCATCGATGTGACCAATGTCGGCGACCGCGCCGGATCGGAACTGATCCAACTCTATGTGCGCTCGCCAAAGTCCAAGGTAGAGCGGCCGGACAAAGAGCTGCGCGCTTTCGCAAAGCTTTCGTTGCTCCCTGGTGAGACTGGCACGGCCGACCTGAAGATCCTGCCGCGCGACCTCGCCTATTTCGACGTCGAGGCCGGCGTCTTCCGCGCCGAAGCGGGCGGCTACCAACTGGTCGTGGCGGCGAATGCCGCGGATATCAGGTTCGTCATCGACCTGCCGTCACCACTCGAGTATCGGCTGCCGGCTTCGTATTAACGGCAGGCTGGCGGCCCATGTCGTATTTGAGCTGGGCCTAGCCGATACGGTCGATAGCGGTTGACGCCTCCGCGCCAGGCGTTGAGTGGCTGGAGCTGGATCAGGCCGCGTCGGGCTGAGTGCGCAGATTGGTGACGACGCGCCGGTTCTGCACCCTGCAGGAGCGCTCCGTGCAGTCGCGGACTTCGCGGTCGTTGCCGTAGCCCTTGGCCCACATGCGCCTGGCGTCCACGCCCTTCGAGACGAGATAGGCCATCGCCGCATCGGCGCGCTTCTGCGACAGCGTCTGCATTTTCGATGCGGAGCCGGAATCGTCGGCAAATCCCTGCAGCTTGAGCAGCCAGGTCGGGTTCTTGTTGAGCCAGATGGCCTGGTTATCCAACGTTGCCATGGCGACGGAATCGAGCGTGGCGGAATCTTGCGTGAAGTAGATCCGTCGGCCGACATTGAGGATGAAATCCTCCTCGCTGCCAGCCGCGACATTTTCGAAACCGGGCGCGGGATCGTTGGTCTGGCCGGTCATCGGCGCAGCCGTTGGTTCTTCCAGGGAGGCGATCTTGGTGGTGGAGCAGGCGGCAAGCGCCAGGAGCATGGCCGCGGCGAGAAGGCGCCTCGTATATCCGGTCATCGCAGACATCAGGGGATATTCCTTATTGGACCGGAGTTGCTTGACTGACCTGAGCTGCACTTTCAGCCTGATCGGCAATATGCGGCAGAACCTGTACAGCGGTGCCGATGGGGCAACGCTGGTAAAGATCGATGGCGTCTTCGTTGAACATGCGGATACATCCGCTGGAGGCATCCTTGCCGATGCTCCACGGCTCCAATGTGCCATGGAAGCGATAGCCGGTGTCAACGCCGTCGCGATGCAGGTACATGGCGCGGGGCCCGAGTGGGTTCTTTGGCGAGCCTCCGGCCACGAATTCCGGCAGTTCGGGATGGCGCTTGCGCATCTCCGGCGGCGGCGTCCAGCGCGGCCAAAGCGATTTAGCATCGATCGTGGCCCGGCCAAACCATTTGAAGCCCTCGCGGCCGACGCCGACGCCGTAGCGAATGGCGGTCTTGTTCTCCATGATCACGTAGAGAAAATGGTGTCTTGTATCGACGACGACGGTGCCGATCGGCTCGCTGCTGAAATATTTGACGACCTGGCGGAGCCACTTCTTGTCGATCTTGGCGAAGTTGGTCTTTTGGAACGTCACGCCATTGTCGACAATGGTGCCGGCAAAATAGGAAGACGCAGCGGCAAATGCGGGTTTCCGGATCGCACTCGCACCTAGTAACGCCAAGCCACCAAGCAAAATATTCCTGCGGGTCCCCACCATCGGCAATATCCCCCTTAAAGCCAGCAGCGGAGTATTAGTAAATCAGATTTTTCATTTGCGACAACAGAAAATTCTTTTCCTCCTTAAAGACAGAGATCGAGTTCTCGGTCTCAAGGAGCTGTATTGCTCTGATCGTTACTCCAGGAGGACGATGCTACGCCCAACAGACGTACCGATCCCTTGAACGGATAGGACAGCTGTCAACAGTCCCGATGCTGCGTCGAAAAATACCTGCGATGCGTCAACGTCCTCGATGACGCTTTGCCGATTCCGGTGGCAATTTACCTCTGCGCAGAACGTGCTGGCCCCGATGTTGCGTGCAACCTACTCGGTAGTGTCGGAAGCACGAATTTTTATCGAATAAAAGGTGACTAAAATAATCACCTTATGTTGACAAGATCTCTTTCGGTCCATAGTTTCCGCCCGCATCCGAGAGGTAGGGACCAAGCAATGGCGCGTGTTTTTTTGAATGTTTCTAATAATGTATCGAGAATTTATAGAGATAGCCTATTTGTCACGACAGCGATCGTCCTGATCGGCATTGCAGCATCGCCGGCCGCAGCCCAGAGCGCCTCCACCGATGCCAATGCGACAGCGCTGGATCCGATCGTCATCGAAGGCGGCGCATCCTCTGATAGCAAGACCGACCGGACGTCCGTTGCTGCCAAGAAAAGCTCGGCTGCGACCAAAATCAACACGCCGCTCATCGAAACGCCGCGTTCGGTCTCGGTGACCACCGAGAAGGAAATCGAGCAGCGCGGCGCGCAGAGCATCATCGAGGCCGTGCGTTATTCGGCCGGCGTGACGACCGGACCGAACGGCTTCGATCCGCGCTTCGATCAGATCTTCATTCGCGGCTTCAACATCACGACGGTCGGTGACTATCGCGACAGCTTGCGCCAGCCTTATATCAATTACGGTATGTTCCGCACCGATCCATATCAACTGCAGCGCGTCGAGGTGATCAAGGGGCCGGTATCCGTTCTCTACGGATCGGGATCGCCGGGTGGTTTGGTGAACAAGATATCGAAGCTTCCAACCGAAGAGCCGATCCGCGAAGTCGGTATCTCCTACAGCACCAAGGATCGGGCTCAGGCGATGTTCGATTTCGGTGGGCCGATCAGCGAAGGGAACGACGATTTTCTCTATCGCATCGTCGGCCTTGCACGCCACGGCGACAACAATTTCGATATTGCCGACGACCGCTATTTCCTGGCGCCGTCCTTCACCTGGAAGCCCGACGAAGGCACGTCCTTCACGCTGTACGGCCTGGCGCAGTCCGACGAGACCGATGCCAATGTCGGCGCGATTACGACCGTCGACGGCAAGATTCTCGACATAAGGCAGAGCGATCCCGATTACGACTACCAGAAGGTCAAGCAGCAGCAGGTCGGTTATCAGTTCGAGCACGAATTCGACAACGGCCTGACGTTCCGCCAGAACCTGCGCTATTCGCATCTCGATCTCAGGGCTCGTTACCTCGGCGTTTCCAGCTGGACCGGCACCGTCGCCCATCGTAACGCCAGTTCGATCCGGGACGAGATGAACGTCTTCCAGGTCGACAACCAGCTCGAGGCGAAGTTCGATACCGGCCCGCTTGCCCATACGATGCTGTTCGGGCTCGACTACACCAATCTCCAGTCGAACTGGGGTTACGGCATCGGGGCGGTGAACTCGGCATTCGATTTCGATATTGCCAACCCGACCTATGGTGTTTCGGGCGCTACACCGGACTATAACTTCATCGTTGCCGATGCCGATATGCGCCAAGTCGGCATTTACGCCCTGGACCAGATCGAGGCTGGAAACTGGCGCTTCAACCTCGGCGGCCGCCAGACCTGGGTGAACCAGACGCGCGACACGACCTACCCCTCTTTCGGCTTGAACGACTCGGAAGACGTCAACAAGAATGCCTTCTCCTGGCAGGCCGGTGCGCTTTACCTCTTCGACAACGGCATTGCGCCCTTCGTTTCCTACGCGACCTCGTTCGATCCGGTGACCAACCGGTCGACATCCGGCAAGATCCTGGAGCCGACGGAGGGCGAACAGTACGAGCTCGGCGTGAAGTACCAGCCGCCCGGCACCGACATCCTGCTGTCGGCGGTCGCCTATCACATCGTCGAAAAGAACAAGCCGGTGCTGGTCAATCCGCTGACCCTTGCCTATGATTCGCTCGGCGAAGTGACGGGAAAAGGCATCGAGCTTGAAGCCCGTGCGGCAGTTGCCGACGGCCTCGACATCATTGCGGCCTACACCTACAACCATTCCGAGGTGACCGGAGGCGACAATGAGGGCAACACGCCGGCCTTCACGCCCGCGCATGTCGCAAGCCTCTGGGCCAACTATACTTTCCAGGAAACCAATCCCTTCAACGGCCTCTCGCTCGGCGCAGGTGTCCGCTACATCAGCAACAACTGGACGGACACGGCCAACACCTCGAAGAACCCGTCGAGCTTCTATGTCGACGCATCCGCCGCCTATGATTTCGGGGCGGTCGACAAGAAATACGAGGGCCTGACGGCTGCCTTCAATATCCGCAACATTGCCGACCACCGCGACACGGTCTGCAACGAGGGCTTCTGCTATCTCGGCCAGGGCCGCAACATGACAGCCACCTTGAAGTATCGGTGGTAGGCGTGGCGGCAGCGACGAACGGGGCATCTCGGCGCCGGAATTCGATCGCCGATCATTCTGTCGCCCACCAGGCCGTCGACCTCGACGGCCTGGTGGGCGACAGCCCGTTCTCCTATTGCCGCGGCAAGCTGCTCGGCGCGCCACCGCAGACAGGCATCGTCGTTCCCTGCAGGGATCTTTGCGACCGGGCGATCTTCGACGAGATCATCGGCCGTTATACGCAAAAGTTTCCAGGCAGCGACCGCCGCGCGATCGTCTCCATGTGGACGCTCTACTATTTCAGCATGCTGACGATCGCTCCCAGCGTCCACATGTTCGTGCATCGGATCGGGCTGCCGCTGGAGATCGATCGGCTTTCCCTCGTCTGCAACGAACATACGGGCGAGCCGGAGGCATTCGTGATGTCCGAAAGGCCTGAGGCGACCACCGATCCGGCCGCTGAGCTTCACTGGCTGATGCGCGGCCATGTCGAGCCGGTAATCGCGGCGATCGCCGCCAATGCCGCCGTCGCTCCGAAGCTTCTCTGGAACAATGTTGCGGCGTATCTCTCCTGGATTCTCAAGGAGATCGCCCATCGCCACGAGCCCGGCCTCGTCGAAGGCGGGATGGCCCTGATGGAAGAGGCTACATGGCCGTGCGGTGGGCGCAATCCGATGTTCGGCATGATCCGCATCGCACGACAGCAATGCGGCCTCGAATTCGCCCGCCGGAAAGTCTGCTGCCTGCGCTATAACCTCCCGGGAGTCGGTGGCTGCGGTGAAGCCTGCCCGCTGCCGGACGGGCGCCATTAGAGCGCCGCGCGCACTTTTGGGCGCACAAAGGACGCTCTAACACTTTCAATCCTCCTATTGTGCTTGATCAGCCGCATCGGGGCTCCGACCAGGGCAGGCAGAAAAGCCTTTGCCTCCTTCGGCCGCCCTCGTCGTCTCAACGCATAGCCGCACCTTCCGGGACGTCGGCGAGCGGCTTGACCATGAACAGGCACGGATGGTCCTCGTGCCAGAGCTTTGCAAAGACCTCCGCGCGCACGAAGCCGTTCCGGTCATAGAAACGCCGCGTCGCCTCGAATTGTGGCTCGTCGCAGCCGCGCGGGGCGAGCGTCTTGACTGTCAGCAACCGGGCGCCCGATTCATGGCCGAAGCGTTCGGCCGCATCGATGAGATGTCGTCCGGCGCCGCGACCTTGGTGTTCGGGTCGTGTCGCAATCAGCGCGATCTCGACGGCGCCGGGCGGGTGCGGCTTAAGCGCCATCAACGCCGTCACGACATCTCCTTCGATATAGCCGAACACCGGCAGGTCTTCGACCGCCCGGGCGCTCGCTTCGATAACCTCAGGTTCTGAAAACCAGTCGGGCAAAGCCCCCATGATCGATCGGCAGAGCTCCGCCTTGCCCGTCAGGATCTCCACTGTCCTTCCCATTTTTTCTCGCTTTCATCAGGTCGATTTAAACTTGACTCTTGTTATCACCTTAAAATAGACACTGCAATCAAATCGTGTAGTTTCTCTCGAAGAGGCCCGCCAAGACCGCACCCGACCAGCAACGACAGAGCCTGATTTTCCATTTGTAAAAGGGTACAGGACAATGCAAGCATTGCATCGTGATGTGAACGGAAATGCCGTTGTCAACGCCATGATCGAAAACAAGGACAAGCTCCTTAGAACGATTGAAAGTGTTGTCAAATCAAAGTCATATTCGGAGGATATCTTTCAGGACGGAGTCATTAAAGCCTATGGGGTCAAGACCGACGGCATTCGCTGCCCGATCGGTTACGCCTTCCGGATGGTCTATAATCTCGCACTCGACGAAAGCCGCCGCCGACGCCAGCAGATGAACAACTATAGGTCGATAGACCAGGTTCAGGAGATGACGGCTCCCATCCCCACCGTGCTCGACCAACTGGTCGCCGCCGAGACCTTGCGCAATGTGCTTGCCTCGCTCGAGGCGCTGCCGAAGCGAACCAATGACGCCTTCATTCGTCATCGCCTCAACGGCGTGCCGCAGAAGGACATCGCAGCCGAACTCGGCGTCTCAAGGACCCTCGTCAACTTCATGATCAAGGCGGCGGAGGAACATTGCCATCTGGCAATCATAGAACCTGCCTCCCGCCCTGATCATGCGAGCCGACAGGATCCTACCGTTTCGCTGCGTGCAGCGCCTGCTGCAAATCGCTCCACAGCAGTTCCGGCTCTTCCAGGCCAACGGCGAAACGAACCGTCTGCTCGCTCACGCCGAACCGGATGAAAGAGGTCATCCGGTCGGGGATCTGCAGCGCGACCTTGGCAGGGACCACCAGCGTTTCCGGTCCCCCCCAGCTGACGCCGAGGCGGATGTCGCGAAGGCTGTTTACGAAGCGTGCAACATCGATATCGGGATTGAGATCGAAGGCGAACAGCCCCGCATAACCCGTGAGCGTTGCCCGGCCGGGATGGTCCTGGAACACCGGATGACGAACGCGTGCGATCGCGGAATGCTCCTTCAGTCGCCCGGCCAGCAAAAGCCCGCTGCGCTCGTGCTCTTTGAGACGCACGCGCAGCGTGCGCATGCCGCGCAGCAGCAGCCAGGCCTCGAACGGTGAAAGCTTGGCGCCGACATAGGGGTAGGACGTGGCATTGATCCTGGCGATGGCCTCCTTCGAGCCGACGACGATGCCGGCGACCGTATCGCTGTGACCGCCGAGATATTTCGAGGCGGCGTGAATGACGATGTCGACGCCATGCTGGATCGGTTTCTGAAACAGCGGCGTTGCCCAGGAATTGTCGATGACGGTGGTAACGCCGGCCTCCTTTGCCATGGCCGACAGCGCCGCAATGTCCTGAAGCTCGAAGACGAAGGATGTGGGGTTTTCGAGGTAGAGCAGCTTGGCGCCCGACAGCGCCTTGCGGACCTCGTCGTGGTCGGCAGGATCCACGAAGTCCACCGCGACCCCGAGCCTGCCGAGCAGCTTCACCAGAAGGCGGTAAACATCGTTGTAGAGGTGACGGACCGCAACGACCCGGTCGCCCGCCTGCACGAGGCTCAGAATTGTCGATGTGATGGCGGCCGTTCCGCTCGAGAAGGCACGTCCGTCCTCTGCGCCCTCGAGGCGGGCGACCAGGAGTTCGAATTCGCGGACCGTCGGATTGTCGCCGCGCGAATAGATATAGTTGCGGGTACGACCGGCGAAGACATCCTCCATCGCCTCGTAACTGTCGTAGGTGAAGAGGGACGTCTGGAAGATCGGCGGAGACACGGCGTTGAATGCTGCCGGATCGACAGGCGTAAAGAGATCGTCGGCGGTCGCATGGGCGCCAAGGTCGTGCGGGTTGATCGACTGGTTCATGGTCATCCTCTCATGGACAAAAGCTGGGATATGGACGGATGGAGGTCAGATGGTCGGCGGAGCGCTGCCGCAGCGCTCGAAGTGCGCTCATCAGGCAGATGGCCGACAGCAAGCCGGTCAGGGCCGAGGCCAGGAATATGGCTGCCAGCAGACCTGAAAAGCCGAAAAAGGGCGGCAGGAGCGCCATCAGCGGAAAAAGCAGATACCCATTCTGCGCCAGGCCGATGGCAACCGCCGCTTTCGGTCTGCCCTGAGCCTGGAAGAGGATCAGCACCGTTTGCCGCAGACCGAACAGCAGAAGCGGAAGATGGGTTGAGATGATCGCTTGCCCCGCAATATCAATCACCGTGGGATCGTCGGTGAAGAAGGAGGCAAGCTGTTCGGAGAAGGCGAGTGCGGTGAGCCCATAGGCGCCACTCACTGCACTGGTGACCACTGTCAGGATGCGGGTTGCCGACAGCACCCGGGCCATATCGCCTCGACCCCAGGCAAAGCTCAGGATCGACTGGGCCCCGAGCGAAATGCCGATGACGGGGAGCGTTCCCACAGCAAGCAGCCGCAAGGCAATGCCAACGCCGGCGATGCCGGCTTCTCCGTGATAGGTGCCGGCGAGCGACACCATTGCCGCAATCGCGCCTGCGGTTGCGAGACTGGTCAGCGTCGTCGGCGCGCCCACGGCAAGAACCGCTCTGAGAGAGCCGATATCTCTCCACCGCCAGCCAAGCGTCAGCCTGACCGTTCCAAGCCGCCTGGCGTGGTAGGCGCCATAGATGCAAAGCGCGACGAGCTGGGACAGGATGGTTGCGATTGCAACGCCCTGCAGGCCGAGACCGAAGCCGAAGATCATGATCGGGTCGAGGATCATGTTCAGCGCAAAGCAGGCGACCAGCGTCCACATGCTGAAGCGGGCATTGCCCTCTGCGATCGCCAGGAAATCGAGAATGATCTGCGCCATCGTCAGCGGCACCGAGATCGCAATGATCATCAGATAATGCTGCGCGAGCGGCTGAAGGGCAGGCGTGGCACCGAACAGCAGCAAATCCGGAAATGCGACGATCGCAATAGCGCTGGCCGCGCCGAAGACGACACCGGCCGCAAGGCTGATCGAGGCGATGATGCCGGCCCGGGATCGGTTGCCGGCGCCGAGCATCCGCCCGACCTCTGTTGCGACACCGACGCCGATCCCTTCGCCGAAGGCGGCGATGAGCATCAGGATCGGCAGGACGATCATGATCGCCGCGATCTGGTCTTCCCCGATCATTCCGACGAAGACCATGTTGATCGTGTGATGGGCGGCGTTGATCGACAGGCCGAACATGGCCGGCAGTCCCAACCGAAGCAGCAGCCTGAGAAGCTGGGGATTGGCCAGGTCCTCCGGTGCGAGGCGCCGCCGTCTCCGGAAGCTGCCGCTTGCGTCGCTCATGTCGTTCATGACGCAGGCACCCAGAGACGGTCACCGAAGAAACGCTCGCGGCCGAGCATCACCAGCAGCGCCCGCTTGTGTGGAAAATCGAAATGTTTGACCTTGGCAAAACCGGAACGATCGAGGTTGCGGATCTGCTGCTCGTGACTGGCGCGCGGCTCGCCGACGATGCGCTTGGTGCGCGGATCGTCCAGGAAGATGAAATGCATCAGCGACGGAAGCCAGGCGCTGATCCATTTCTTGCCGCGATAATCGGGCTCGCCGATAGCGACATGCCAACCGCGATCATAGTCGTCGGCATCGTAAAAGGGACCGAGCCGGTTCTCCTTGGCCCAGTAGACTTCGAAATAGCCGAAGGGGATATCTGCGAAACTGCCGATCAGCGGCAGGACATGTGGATCGGCGATCCTCTCTTCCAGGATCTCCCGATGTTTGTCGATCGAGCCGGCATCCTCCCAGATCGTGTTGACCTGTTCGTCGTTCATCCAGCGATGAAAGACTGCAAGATCGGTCTCGGGATCGGCCACCGTGAAGGTGATATCCCGCTCCAGCCAGGGGATGAACCGCCTGTAGATGGTGCCCTTCGGCTTTGCCGGCCGGCGCGGATGATAGCGGCCCGCAGTCATCTCCTGCACGGGCGGCAGGGGATAGGATAGCTGCGGCAGCCAGAGCGAGGGCCACTGCCACAGGATCGCCGAATCGAGCCCTCCGCCTGCGTCCGCAAGGTGTCCGGGAAGGCTTGTCTGATGCCCTTCGAAGACGACTGAGGTGATCGAGCGATCTTCTGCCGTCACCGCTTCGGCCGCCGCCATCAGAAGCTCCGGCGATTGAACCGGATCCCCATGGTAGAAGGTCACCGACGCTACGCCGGCCTCCACCTCGAATGCGGCTTCGTGGTGGCCATAGGCGGTCTTGAGGTGAATGAGATTGGGCGCGAGACTGACGTAGCTGCGCGACTGCAGAGCGCGCCTTTGTTTGTCGGCGTCGAAATCCATGATGTTCTCCTTGCCGAGTCGGGCCTTTGGCGCTGTGAGCATGAAGCGAGCTCTTGCGCCGATTTGGTAGAATGACGATCCATCTCCCGCCGAATTTAGGGATAAGCGAAGAAAAAAATTCTCATCAATTTTCTAAACTGCGGCCTGCCGGATCCGTCATTTGCGCATGACCATCATCACCGCAGGAGCTGCGAATGAATAATCTTGAGCCCCACGACGATCTCTGGATCGCCGTTATCGACACCGAGCGTCGCTACTCGGTCTGGCCGCAGGACAAGCGGATTCCCATCGGCTGGGAGCCCGCGGGTTTTGCCGGTTCGCGCCAGCAATGCCTGGCGCATATCCGTGAGGTCTGGGCGGATCCGCGTCCGCTCTCCTTGCGCTTGGCGATATCAGCAGATGCGCGTCTCTGAAACGGCTGGATGGCACGGATGAACAAGCAGATCACAAACTTTGCAGATGCCCACCCGACCGATGCGGCAACGGACGCGGTCTTCGAGAGCTTTCCACTGACGATCGCACAGAAGCGTATCTGGTCACTGGAGCAGATCGGCAACTACACGGTCTTTCCCGATCAGCTCATTGGGCTGCGATTGAGCCCTGCGGTCGACGTCAAGACGATTGCCGGCGCCTGCCGGGCGCTCGCGGCGCAACATCCGTCTCTCGCCATCCGCTTCCGGCGGCTTGCGGGCGGCCGCGTCGAGCAGTACCGCGGCACACCAAATGCTGTGCCGATCGAGATTGTCGGCGAAGGTGCTGTTCTTGACGAGCCGGATGCACTGGCCGCACAGAAAGCCTTTCGCGACAGACGCTTCGATCTTCTTGCCGGTCCGCCGGCGCGTGTTCAGATTGCCCTGCTGGCCGGCGGCCAATCGCTTCTGACGATCGTGCTTCATCCGATTATCGCAGACGACCGCGAGAAGTCGGTTCTTGCCGGCTCCCTGACGCGAATTCTCGATGGCAGGCCCGCCGGTGAGACGCAGCCGGCAGAAATCTTGGCCGGAACGCGGGAGGCTGAGTGGCTGCAGACGGAAGAGGCGCAGCAATCCCTCTCCTATTGGCGGGATACGATCGGTCTCGATTACGCAGCCTCGACCTTTCCCACCCGCTTCAACAGTGGTGGACTGGCAGGCGTGGCACGTGCTCAGCACGAATTTTCGATCGAGCCCGATCTCTGGGAAAAGCTCGAGCAGCATGCGCAGCAAAAGGGATATCCGGTCGAGCGCGTGCTTCATGCCGCCTTTTGCGCCCTGTTGGCACGCTATAGCGGCAACTATGCCTTGCTGACCGGGCTGCTCATCGCGCGGCCCCAGATGGAGCACCTTGCCGACCGTGGCCGTGCCGAACAGGTCCTTCCCCTCATCCTGTCGCTGACGTCGAGAAATTCTCTCGACGATGTCATTGCTGCGATCTCATCGGCGACCGAGGAGGGGCTTCGCCGGCTCGTGCCGCTGGAGCGAATCACGCAGGAATTGGTGGTCGACGAAGCGGCTGCCCAGGAAGCCGTGGTCAAGGCCCTGTTCGAATTCCGCGAGCCGTATCCGATCCCCGCGCACGCAACAAATCTGGAGCCACTGGGTGCGCGCGCCGACAGCGAGCTTTCCCTGGTGATCGAGGCAGATCTGAATGGGGCCGCATCCGGGCTGATCGATTATGCGCAGGATCTCTATGACAGCTCCCTGATTGCCCGTGTCTCCCGGCATTTCGGCCTGGTGCTCGAGCAGATCGTCGCGCGGGACAATGTGCGGATCAAGGATATCGAACTCGTCGGCAGCGGCGAGCTCGACTGGTTGTCTGCGCCCTACGAAGACGACGTCATCAACGATGACAGGCCGGTCTACGAGTTGATCGCAGCCCATTCGCGCCAGACGCCTGACAAGACGGCGATCGTCTACGGCGACGAGGAATGGAGCCATGGCTGGCTGGAAGCCAACACCAACCGTCTCGCACATCGGCTGCGGCATCTCGGCGTTCGAGCCGAGGTGACGGTCGCCATCTTCATCAAACGCTCGCCGGAGGCCATCGTCGGGATTCTCGCGACGCTGAAGGCGGGCGGCGCCTATATCCCGGTCGAGCCCGACCACCCGCCGGTGCGCAACCATCACATTCTGCGCGACGGCGGCGTCAAGATCGTTCTGACCCACAGCTGGCTTCGCCATCGGCTGCCGGAAGAGCTCGACACCATTATCCTCGAACTCGACAAGATCGATCTCGACGGCGAGCCGGATACACCGCTTGATGTGCCGATCCACAAGGATCAACTCGCCTATGTCATGTACACCTCCGGATCGACGGGATTGCCGAAGGGCGTGGCCGTCGAGCACGGGCCGCTGACGCACCATCTGCAAAACACCTCACGTGTCTATGGCATGAGCTCGGCGTCCCGCGAGCTGCCGTTCCTGCCTTTCAGTTCGGATGGCGGGCACGAGCGATGGATGAACCCGCTGATGGAAGGCGGCAGTATCATTCTTCCCGATCAGCCGTTGTGGACGCCGGAAGAGACGTTGACGGCCATGCGCAAGCATGGCGCCAACAATGCCAGCATTCCCACAACCTATCTGCAGCAGCTGGCGGAGTGGGCCGATATAACAGATGGGGCGCCGCCGATGCGGCTTTACTCCTTCGGCGGCGAAGGGCTGGCGCAGCCAACCTTCGATCTATTGTCGCGGGCGCTGAAATCGGAATGGCTGATCAACGGCTACGGGCCGACCGAAACGATCATGACGCCGATGGTCTGGAAGGTGAGGGCCGGCACGAAATTCCAGGGGGTCTATGCTCCGCTCGGCCGTGCCGTCGGGCTAAGGCGGGTCTATGTGCTCGACCCCGACCTCAATCCGTGCCCGATCGGCGTCACCGGCGAGCTCTATATCGGCGGCGAGGGCGTCGCCCGCGGTTATCTCGGCAAGCCGGACACGACGGCGGACCGTTTCATTCCCGACCCGTTCTCCTCGGAGGGCGGCAGGCTTTATCGTTCCGGCGATCTGACGCGTTGGCGTGATGACGGAACCGTCGAATTCGTCGGTCGCGTCGACCATCAGGTCAAGCTTCGCGGCTACCGGATCGAGCTCGGCGAGATCGAAGCGGCGCTCCTGCAGCAACCCGGCGTCGGCGAGGCCCTTGTGGTTCTGCGCGATGACGATGCCGGCGGCGAAAAGGCGCTCGTTGCCTACGTCGTCCCGAAGAAGGACGAGACGCTTGACGTCGAGATGGTCCGCGCCGGCCTCGAACGCAGCCTGCCCTCCTATATGGTGCCGGCCGCGGTGGTCGAACTGGAAAAAATGCCGACCAATCCGAACAGCAAGCTCGACCGCTTTGCGCTGCCGGCGCCGCAACCGATCAAGCGCGCCATCGTGGAACCGGCATCGGCTCTCGAAGAGGAGGTGCTGGATGTGTGGCGTCAGGTTCTCAAGCTGGAAGCGATCAGCGTCGAGGACAATTTTTTCGCGATCGGCGGCAATTCGCTCGGGGCGATCCGCATCCTTTCGCTGCTCCGGCAGCGCCGGCCGAAAACCCCGCTCATCGTCGCCGATATCTTCAACAACCCGACCATTCGCTCCTTTGCCGGCGTGATGGAGCAGGGGGATCAGCGGGATCTGTCTGAGGTGATCGTGCTGCGCGCTTCCGGCGCCAAGCCGCGGCTTTATTGCTTCCCGGGGCTTCTCGTCAGCACCCGCGAATATGTGAAGCTCGTCGATTATCTCGGCGCCGATCAACCGGCGACCGGCTTCATTTGCCACTCGTTGTCCGAGAAGAAGGAAGTCGGCGCTCCGATCGAAGAGATTATCGAGAGCTACGTCGATTATATCAGGACGCATAACAAAGGCGCGCCCTGCTATTTCCTCGGCTGGTCGTGGGGCGGGCTTCTGGCCTACGAGGCCGCCCGCACCCTCGGCAACGAGGTCGACGTCAGGATGATGGCGATGGTCGACGTTTGCGACCTCGGATCGGAATTTGCGATCGGCGCCAAGCCGCGCTTCCGGCCGGGCGAGCGCGACGCGCTTCATAAAGATGTGCAGGCGTGGCTTGGACGAACCGCGATGCGTCCCGAATGGGACCGGCTGCTGTCGACGATGGATGCGGATACCTACGATCAGTTCCTGCGCTTCGTCGGCGACGAAAAGGATCCGCTTCCGAACGACGGGCCTGACATCAGTAGCCGCGAACATACGTTCTGGGTACTGATCGACAATGCCCTGATCTTCCGCAAGCACCGGCTCGTTCCCCACGATGTGCCGATCTATCCTTGGGCTGCCGACGACAGCCTCAACCGCGGCCTCAACCTGATCGACTGGCGCCGCCTGTCGCCACGGGCGCGTGCCGCCGAAATCATTACCGGCACCAACCATCTGCATATGATCGGGTCTCCCGCCTTCCACTCAAGGCTTGCCCTGCGTCTCAAGGAAACAGAGAAGGATATCGCATGACCGTCGCTTTTGCCCGCAGGGATGCCATAAACGAGCCGCTCGATATCGCCGGCATTGGCATCGGCCCTTCCAATCTGAGCCTCGCCTGCCTGTTCGAGGCGGTGCCGGAGATCAGGAGCCGCTTCTTCGAACGGCGCGACTCCTTCGACTGGCATCCCGGCATGATGATGCCGGGCGTCGAGCTGCAATCGTCCTTTCTGAAGGACCTCGTCACCCCGGTCCTGCCGACCAGCCGCTGGTCGTTCGTCTCCTATCTGGTGGCGCACAAGAGGCTCTACGCCTTCCTCAACGCCAATTATGACGCCGTTCCCCGGCAGGAATTTGCACGTTATCTCGCCTGGGTCGCCAACGGCCTGGACGGCCTGCGCTTTGGAACCGAGATTCGCGACGTCGAGCACCGCGACGACCGCTTCTTCCTGCGGTTCGACAATGGGCAGGAAGAAGCCCGCAATCTCGTGATCGGCACCGGATCTTCGCCCTTCGTGCCCGACTGGGCAAAACCGTTTCTGGGCGCCGATTGCTTTCACAACAGCGAGGCCAAATCGCGTCTCAGTGGTCTCGGTGCTGCCCGTATCGTCGTGGTCGGCGGCGGTCAAAGCGGCGGCGAGGTCGTCGAAGCCTTGCTTGCCGATCCCGGTTCCATGAATGAGCTGACATGGATCAGCCGGCGTCATAATTTCGAGCCGATCAACGACACCCCGTTTTCGAACCAGGTTTTCTCGCCGGAATACGTGCAGGCCTATCTGAAGCTCGGCGGCGAGCAGAAGCAGGCAGCCTTGAAGAACTCGATCCTGACCAGCGATGGCCTGTCGATTTCGACGATTCATTCGATCTACCGCCGCCTCTATGCGTTGCGCTATCTCGAGCCGGGCACGCTCAACGCATCTCTGGCGCCCAATCGCGATGTGATCCAGATGGAGAGGAACGGCAATGCCTACCGGCTCATCGTCAGGAACCAATTCGACGGCGGAATCGAGGTGCTGCATGCAGATGCGGTGGTTCTGGCAACCGGCTACCGGTTCCGGTTGCCGGAGGCTCTCGGTTCGCTGGGTGAACGGATAGTGCTCGACAGAAACGGCTATCCCATTCTCAACGACGACTACACGATGCAGTGGACGGGGCCGAGGGGCAACCGGCTGTTCGCGCAGAATGCGGGCCGGTACTCGCACGGTATCGCCGACTCCCAGCTCAGCCTCATGGCCTGGCGCAGTGCAATGATCGTCAATACGCTTCTCGGCCGGCAGCATTTCGATGCGGAACCCGACAATGCGCAACTGGCCTGGGCGACGGAGACCGCTTCCGCAATGCCTCATCAGTTCCGGGCCGGTTATTCGGATGGCCTGCTATCGTCCTGAAATAGCCGTGTAGAAATGCCAGGGAGGCCGGATTGAGAGCAGGCAGCCAGCGCGACGACGTGCTGGCTGCCGCTTTCGATCAGACGGTGCTGCCATCGCCGATCGCGATCGCCGCCTGTTATGACAGGGATGCCATCTTTCCAGGAAAAGGCGATGTTGCAGGGATCCTCGCGCAGCCCGACGCCGAGTGCCTTCAGATGGCTCTCCTTGAGCGTCCAAAGTGCAATGGCCCCGCGCGCGCGTTCCTGCGCAGGCAATTGCGCGAGCCAGCGCCGTTCGTCTGCGCTGCAATAGCTATCCCATGCCGCCTCTTCGATCTCGGCGTCGGCACGCTCGCAGTCTATTCCGACGTAATCACATCCTGACGCGACAGCGACCGTCACCAGTCCGTCGGCATTGGCAAGGCTGAATTGCGGGCTATCACGCCTCTCAATTCTCAGCTTGCCGTGTTTGTCCGGAGACAATGCGACCTTGCCCGGCGCTGTCCCGGTATGCACGCTCAATAGCCGCCGCAAGAGATAGCGGCCGGCAATGAACGAGGCGCGATCCCGCTCGAACCGGTAGGTCGCGGCGCGCTCCTGTTCATCCTGCGAAAGCGACTGCAGCCAGCGGTTCCAGTCGCCTTCATTCCTGGAATACGGCCAGAGCGTGATTTCGATGCCGGCAGGTTGGTTTTCTGGTTGCTGCATGGATCCAGTATCTGTCCCCCGGACCGATTGGCAAGCAGGCAGGTGCTTGCCGGCCTTGTCCAACGGTTCGCCTCCATCAAGTGCCGGAACTGATGACTTTAGCGCAGTTTCTCAACGGCGATGGCAAGACATGTCTTGAACGCGGCAAGGTCGGTATAGAGTGCATCCGGCGACGCGTCTCCGATGATCAGGACACCGCCGCGCCGCTCAATTCCGGCATGCAGCATCAGATTGTCGGCCAGGCCGAAATCCTCGATCGCAATCCCGTTCGGGTCTCGCAATCGGCCTTCCGCATCATAGGCGACGGCGCCGCCATAAAGATCGCTCACGCGTCCGCTGTGGTCGCGGGCCACATTCGTGTAGGCGAAGACCGGCTTACCGCTTGCGCACATAAAGCCGAGTTCGAAAGCCGTCCCCGTATCGGCGGCAATGCCGCGAAAGGGCGTCAGATTGGCGATGATCGCATCAGCCTGCATCATCATCTTCTCGTCCACCGCGTTGATCGCCGCGGCCCGCTCGCGCTTCGAGTTCGTCTGCGGGATTTCCAGATCGCCGGGCGAGAGCGGGAGAAGTCCCGCCTCACGGGCAAGTGCCGCTTTGCGGTCGAGGATTTCACGGGCATTGGGAAGGAAGACTTCCGGACCGGCGAGATAGACTTTTTTCGTCATGAAATTGCACCTGAAAGGGATGGGCTCGGCAACCAAAATATCTTCCCCGCTGTAGCGCGAAGAAGGATTTCAATCCAGTGGGCGAAACCGCCCATGCCCGGTTGCTTAAGCACACTCAGCGGAAAAGATCGGGAAGTTCCGAGCGTGCAATGTCCCGCAGCCTGATCGCTTCCGCCATGTCTATCGAGCGATAAGGAGACCGTAGACGGGTGCCCACGGGTCCCCAATTGCCGATGGCAGACAACAGTTTGTCGAGAGCGGCGTTCGAATAGCCGAATTCCTGGCGGAAGGGGACGATATGCAGGTCCATGAACGCGCGGATGCGCCGTTCCAGATCGAGTGCGGCATCGATATTGGTTTGCATCGATGTCGTCCAGCTCTGCGCACCGCGGGGGCTAAGGCAGGCGACATTGGAAAAGGAACCGGCCGCGACGCCCTCTTTGATGCCGGTTGCGAGATGATGACCGGGAACGAAAAGCGACAGAGCGGAAAGATGCCGGCGCGCCTCTGCGTACCAGAGGCCGTCGCCGTCGGCGAGCTTGATGCCGATCACGTCAGGGGCGGCCGCACAGACCGCGCCGAGTTCCTTTGGCGTCAGCACGCGTTTCGCATGCGGCGGATTGTAGAGGATGAGCGGAATTCCGTCGGCAGCATTGGCAGCGCGATTCAAGAAGTCGATCGCTTCGGCATTGGTGAGCGGCCACCAGTCCGGCAATATGACCTGAATGGCGCGGGGGTCGAGCGAGGCGGCACGGCGGACGCGGTTGAGCATGATCGATGGGTCCGGTTGGCAGGCCCCGATCACGAAGGGGGTTGAGGATGCTTTGCAGCGTCCAGCCAGCATCTCCTGGATCCTGTCGAATTCCTCCTCCGTCTGATTGTGGAATTCTCCTGCTGTGCCGTTGGAATAGATGCCGTCGACGCCGGCCTCGATGAGGATGTCGATCTCCTCGGCGAGTTTGTCGAATTCGATGCTGTCACCGGCCGCAATCGGCAGAAGCAGGCTCGCCCAGTTTCCGCCGATGGCGGCACGCGGCATCTTTGCGTTCATCTGTTTTCCCCAATGAATGACGGATCAATCGAGGTCGTCGCGGATGCAGGCCTTGAAGTGGCCGGGCGCGACCTCACGCAATTGCGGAACGGCGCCGGCGCAGGCCTCGAGAGCACTGGGACAGCGCGTGCGAAAGACGCACCCGCTCGGCGGATTGGCCGGACTTGGAATATCGCCTTTCAGGATCTGCCTGTCGCGACGGGCATCCGGATCGGGCGATGGGATCGCCGAGAGCAGGGCGCGCGTATAGGGATGCTGTGGTCTCGCATAGAGATCGGCGCTCGGCGCGATCTCCATGATACGGCCGAGATAGAGTACGATCACCCGGTTACAGATATATTCGACGACGGCGAGGTCATGCGAGATGAACAGCATTGTAAGGCCAAGCCGCTGCTGCAGGTCGCGCAGCAGGTTGATCACCTGCGCCTGGATCGACACGTCGAGCGCCGAAACCGGCTCGTCGGCGACGATGAATTCGGGCGACAAGGTCAAAGCGCGGGCGATCCCGATGCGCTGGCGCTGACCACCGGAAAATTCATGCGCGTACCGATTGATCGCCTCGGCAGGCAAGTCGACCTGGGCCAAGGCCGACAGCGCCCGATCGAGCCTGTCGCCGACGCTGCCGATCCCCTGGATTTTCAGTCCCTCCGTCAGGATTTCGCCGATCGTGATGCGCGGCGACAGGCTGGCGAAGGGGTCCTGGAAAATATACTGCATGCGCGGCCTTTGCCGTCTGAGCGCCGAGGCCGAAAGCGTGGTGAGTTCCGTTCCGTCAAAGCGGACGCTGCCGGAAGACGGTTCGACGAGCCGCAGGACGGAACGCCCGATCGTGGTCTTTCCGCTGCCGGATTCGCCGACAAGCCCGACGACTTCACCCTTGCCGATGTCGAAGGAAATACCCTGAAGAATGTTCAGTCGCGTGCCGCGGGAGGTATAGTGTTTCGAAAGGTCGCGGACGGAGAGCAGCGGTGCGCTCATCTAGATCTCCTGCCACCTGATGCAGCGGCTGCGGTGCTGCGGATTGACCTGTTCGAGCCCAGGCACGACGGCGCGACAGGCGTCGATCGCGAATGTGCAGCGCGGGGAAAAGGCGCAGCCGCTCGGCATGTTCATCAGGCTCGGGACCATGCCAGGAATGGCGGCGAGCTTTTCGCCGGCCTGTTTCATCCGCGCGGCGTCGCCGAGGCGAGGCATGGAGGCGAGAAGACCCATGGTATAGGGATGCTTCGGATTGCGGAAAACCTCGCCGACCGGCCCTTCTTCGACGATGCGGCCGGCGTACATCACCGCGACGCGATGGGCGATTTCGGCGACGACGCCGAGATTGTGGGTGACGAAGAGCATGGCCATGCCGCGCTCACGCTGCAATTTGAGAAGCAGATCGAGAATCTGCGCCTGGATCGTCACGTCGAGCGCCGTGGTCGGCTCATCGGCGATCAGCAGCGCCGGATCGCAGGCGAGCGCCATGGCGATGGTGGCGCGTTGCCGCATGCCGCCCGAGAGTTCGTGCGGATATTGGCCGGCACGGCGTCGGGCGTCCGGAATGCCGACGCTTTCAAGGAGCGCGACGGCTGCGTCCATCGCCTTCTTGCGGTCCGCCCCGCGATGGACGCGGAGCGGCTCGGCGATCTGGTCGCCGATCGTGAAAACGGGATTGAGGCTCGACATCGGCTCCTGGAACACCATGCCGATGTCGTCGCCCCTGATCCTGCGCATGCTCTCTTCGTCGAGGCCAACAAGATCCTGGGCCGCGCCGCCGCGCGTCGTCAGGCGGATACTACCCGCGGCGATCGCACCGATGCCGCGGGTGAGCAGCCGCATGACCGACAGGCTGGTGACAGACTTGCCGGAGCCGGATTCGCCGACGAGTGCCAGCGTCTCGCCTGCGGCAATGCTGAGGTCAATATCGTTGACCGCCGTGATCTCGCCGCCGCGGACGCGGAAGATCGTTCGCAATCCCCTGATGTCGAGTACGGGTTCGGCGGTCTGTTCCATCAGCCGTCTCAGTTCAGCAGGCCGGTCGCACGCAGGATCTCGTCGATCCGCGCCGTTTCCGCATCGTTCAGGGAGGCACGCGGCCGCGGCATGACGGCGGTGTCGATGATGCCGAGGCTTCGCATGGCGGTCTTGAAGGCGCCGATGCCGGCGGCGCCGCCGCTGACGCGGCTCTGTGCAACCCAAACGATTTCGAAGAGGCGGCAGAGACGCTCCTGCTCCTTCCTCGCGGCGACCCAGTCGCCGCGCTGCGCAGCATCCCAAAGGCGGACATAGCCGTGCGGATCGACATTGGCGATGCCGGGAACGACGCCGTGGGCGCCCATCAGCAGGGCGTTGTCGACAACGATCTCGGAACCGGTCATCAGGAAGACGTCCTTGTGTTTGGCAAGGTCGAGAAGCGCATAGCGGAAGTTGCCGTCGTCGCCGCTGGAATCCTTGAGGCCGATGATGGCGCCTTCCCTGGCAAGCGTGACGACGGTCTGGCGCTGCAGCTTGACGTGAACGCAAACGGGAATGTCGTAGGCGACCAGCGGAACGTCCACCGCGTCTCTGACATAACAGAAATGATCGAGGATCTCGGATTGGCTGGTGACGGTATAAAATGGTGCCGTCACCACCACCGCGTCGGCGCCGGCGGCCTTTGCGACTTTCGCATGGGCGATGACGCGATCCGTGGTCGGGTCGATGACGCCGACGATGAGCGGCACGCGGCCATTCACCACCTTGGCCGAATGTTCGATGATTTCGCGCCGGGTCTTCTCGTCATGGAAGATCACCTCGCTCGTCGAGCCGAGGACGAATACGCCATGGCAGCCGGCACCGATCAGATGTTCGAGCACGCGTGTATAGGAAGGATAGTCGACGGTAAAATCCGGATTGAGCGGTGTTACGACGGGAGGGACGACCCCCTTGAATTTGGTCATTTTCGCTTCTCTCGATTGTCAGTTCAGTTCGGCACGCGGGTCGAAGGCATCTCTGAGGCCATCGCCAATGAAGTTGATCGCAAGCACCGCAAGGATCAGCGCGGCGCCGGGGAAGAGCCATTGCCACGGATATTGTTCGAGCACGGCCGTTGATCGGGCCGCGTTCAGCATGTTGCCCCAGCTTGCCGCCGGCGGAGCGATGCCGAGACCGAGGAAGGACAGGCCCGCCTCGAGCAGGATGGCATTGGCGATCTGCAGCGTCGCATAGACCACGAGGATATCAATCGAGTTCGGCAGGCCGTGGCGGAAGAGCAGATGTCCGATGCCGGCGCCCATGCCGCGGGCGGCCAAGACGAAGTCGCGCTCACGCAATTCCAGCAGCCGGGAGCGGATCATGCGCGCAAGCAGCGGCCAGGAGAGCAGCGAGATGACGAGGACGGTCGGCCAGATGCCGGTGCCGGCAATCGAGGCGAGCACAAGCAGGAAGATGACGGGCGGCAGCGTCATCACCAGATCGACGAAGCGCATCGAGACGGCATCCGCCCAGCGCCCTGCAAGCGCCGAGATGGCCCCGAAGAGAAAGCCGATGATCGCGGAAAGCGTGGTCGATGCGACGGCGACCAGAAGCGAAATCCGACCGCCTTCGAGCACGCGCGCAAAGACATCGCGGCCGACGCCGTCGGTTCCGAACCAGTGCTTTGCCGTCGGGCCGCTGTTCATCGCCAGAAGATCGATGTCGTTCGGGCGGAAAGCCCACCACAGCGGATAGGAAAGGATCAACAGCAGCATCGGAAGAGCAATGCCGACGCCGGCAACGGCGGCGCGGTTGAGCAGAAAGCGGTCGAAAGCGCGGGCAAGCGGCCCCGGGCTGCGGCGTTGCGGGGAGCGTGCCAGCATGCTCAGCCCACCTTGATGCGCGGATCGACGACCGCATAGGTGATGTCGGTCAGAAGATTGATGACGATAACGCAAGTGCCGATGACGAGCGTCGCCCCCATGATGACGGGGTAGTCGCGGGTCTGCACGGCATCGACGAGCAAAAGACCCATGCCCGGCCAGTTGAAGACGCTCTCGATGAAGATGGCGCCGCCGATGGCAAGCCCGATGGTGGAGCCGATCAGGGTGACGATCGGAAGCAGCGCATTGCGCAACGCGTGTTTGGTGATGACCCAGAATTCGCGCACGCCCTTGGCGCGGGCCGTGCGCACGTAATCCTGGTTCAGGACTTCGAGCAGCGAAGCGCGCATGTAGCGCATGATCAATGCAGCTTGCGCGACGGATAGAAGTGCCGCCGGCAGGATCAGATGGTGGAGGAGATCGCCCACCGAGAACGTCTCGCCCGGCGTCAGCATGCCGCCAGACGGCATCCAGTGCAGGCGGACGGAGAAAAGATAAAGGCCGAGCAGTGCGCTGAGGAATGCCGGGCTCGAAATGCCGGCAAGCGCAGCCACCGATAGGGAGAGGTCGGCGAGCGAATTGCGGCGAACGGCGCCGATCACCCCGCAGGCGATGCCGACGACAATGGCGAAGACAAGGGCTGTGCCCATCAGCAGCACTGTCGGCCCGATCCGCGATAGCACCAGACCCAGAACCGGCTGGTCGAGACGCTTGATCGAATAGCCGAGATTGCCCGTCACCGCCTGCTGCAGCCAGCCCAGATACTGAACGGGCAAGGGCTGATCGAGCCCGAGGCTTCTGCGCAGATCGGCAAGATCCGACGGTGACATCGGCAGGTTCGGATCGATATAGGCATCGATCGGATCGCCTGGCGTCAGGCGCAGCAGCAGGAAGATCAGCATGCTCAGGGCGACGAGCATGCCCATTCCCATGATCAGGCGTCTGAGACTGTATCGGAGCATCGGCAATCCGTATTGTCGGGCCGTTTGTCAGGCCGTCTTGTCAGGGTGGCCGAAGCCACCCTCAAGGCTTTGCGGAAAACGCCTATTCGGCGATCGACCATTTCTGCGGGTCGGCCTGGTAGGGGCCGCCGCCCGGAGCCGGCGTCCAGACGAAATCCTTCACCTTGGTCGAGACGATGCCGTAGCGGTTTGCCACCCAGAGCGTGGCCCAGGGCAGGTTCGTGTTCATCACCTTGCAGACGTCCTGGTAGGCCGTATTCCGCTTGGCGCTGTCAGGCTCGGCAAGCGCGCTATCGAGTGCCTTGGTGAGGTCGGGCATGCGAACCCTGGCAACGTTCGGTCCGGCCGGAGGGATCTGCTTCTCGTTGAGGCCGACGTTGATGCTGCCGGCATCCGGCCCGTTCTGCAGCCCGGCATAGACCATCTGGAACTGGGCGATATCCGGCGTCGCATTGAGCACGATGCTGTTATAGGTCGGGGCATCGACGGCGCGCGGGACGATGTTGATGCCGACCTGGGCAAGCATTGCCTGGACTGCCGCAAGGACGTTGGTCGCCAGCGGGGTGGTGTAATAGGTCAGAAGCGTGATCGGCTTGGCGCCGTTGATCTGATCCCAGCCGGCTTCCGTCAGCAACTGCTTGGCCTGCTCCGGATCATAGGCATAGGTGTCGATATCAGGCGGTATCAGCTGTTCGGCGACATAGGCGCAGTTGGCGGGCTTTGCCGCGCCGCCGTAGAGGCTCTGGATGATGGCATCGCGATTGATCGCGTGCATCACCGCCTTGCGGACACGCACGTCCTTCCAGAGCGGGGAATCGTGGTTGAAGCCGAGATAGTTGACGACGAAAGAGTCACCTTCGATGACCTTGAAGTCCTTGTTGTCCTTGAAGGTCGGCACATCGTTGGAATCGACGTAAGTGAACTGGATTTCACCGGATCTCAGCGCTGCGATCGCTGCGGCCGGGTTGGCGAAATAGCGATTGATGACGCGTTCCAGGGCGGGCTTGCCACCACGATAATCGGTGTTTGCGGCAAGTTCGACATACTGGTCCGAGACGTATTTGGTGAATTTGAACGGGCCGGTGCCGATCGGGGTGGTGGACCACCAGGTGTTCTTCGCCAGCTGGTCGGCCGGTATGGAGGAGAGCGCATGCTCGGGCAGCATCATCACCTTGGTCATCGTGTCGAGAAGACTGCTGCTGGGTGCGCTGAGCTTGATGACGACGGTGTGATCGTCCGGCGCCTCGACGGACGATATGCCCTTCAGTCGGGCGGCGAGCACCGAGCCGGATTTCACATCCATCGCAAGGCCGATGGTGAACTTGGCGTCCTTGGCGGTGAAGGGCTTGCCGTCATGCCATTTGGCATCGGCGAGCTTGAACGTGTAGGTCATCTGATCCGGGCTGACCTCGTAGGAGCTTGCCAGTGCGCCAACCACCTTCTGCAGCGTCTCGTCATAGCTGACCAGCGGTTCGTAGTAGATGCTGAGCCAGGTGAAGCCGGCGGTCGCGGCAAGCGGATTGAAATTGCCCTGGAAGCCGCCGGGGCCGACATCGAAACCGCCGGACAGGGTGGCGGCCTGAGCCTCTGTTGCAGCGCCCGAGACGACAAGAGCCGGCACGGCAACCGTCGACAGCATGGCGCCAAGCGCGATGGCGGATAATCTAGACAGTCTTTTCATGTGTTCCTCCCATGTTTGAACTTGTCTTGTTGTTGGCAATCACCCGGGCAATGCCCTCGTAGTGACGATCCAGGCGTCTGCGCGCCTCCTCCAGATCCCTTGCCTCGATCGCATCGACGATCGCGGCGTGATCGCGCCACGTCGCCATCGGATCGGTATTTTCAAGGTTGACGAAATCCGATGCCTTGTAGAAGGCGAGCCAGAAGACATCGATCAGCCGCACGAGCGTCTCATTGTCCTGGCAGCGAAACAGCAGTCGGTGGAACAGCTGGTCGTCTGTCGCAAAGGTTTCACCGCGCTCGGCATGGGCGCGCATGCGGTTGACGGTGGCGCGCAGTTCGGCGATGTCCTCCTCTGCGATCACCTCGATCGTCTTGCCGATCAAGCCCACTTCCAAGGTGCGCCGGATTTCGAGGACCTCCTCGATCTGCCGCAGGGCGCCGCCGAGGCCGTAAGCGAGATTGTCGAGAAGCGGCTCGAAGGAAAAGGCCTTGACGAAGATGCCGACGCCGCGCCGCGTCTCCAGCACGCCGACCGATTCCAGCGCCTTGATGCCTTCCCTCAGCGAATTGCGACTGACGCCGAGCTGGGTAGCGAGCTCTCCTTCGGCCGGAAGCAGGGTTCCGGGCGCCAGGCCATTATCATCGATATAGGCGCGCAGGCTTTCCTGGACCGATACGTGCAACAGCGGGGCGCGCGTCAGCGGCTTCATCGATTTCAATGTCATTTACCCCGGTCTTCTTCTGGTTTCGCCCATATGATAAAGTCTACATATCCACTTGTAGGATATCTGTCAAATGGGCAGGTTTGCATCGCAGTGCGGAACTGGTCCGCTGCCTGGCGATTGCCCTTTCATTCTAATACCAGTATAGATCCAGGAGTATTCCACAGAAAAAACTGAATGTGCCGCGGACGGTATCGGGAGAACTCATGGCGACAGATGAACTGATCGAAGCGATTGGTAAGGAATTGCAGGTGTCAGCATCCGGTCTGCCGCTCTACAAGCGACTGAAAGCGGCGATCGAAACCGCGATCCTTTCGAATACACTTAAGGCCGGCGCCGTTCTGCCTGGAGAGCGTGTTCTGGCCGAGACGCTGTCGCTTTCCCGGGTGACAATACGCAAGGCGCTGGCGCTGCTCGAGGAAGAGGGTTTCCTCAATCGCCGCCACGGCTTCAAGACGGAAGTCGGATCGCGCGTCGAAAAATCCCTTTCCACGCTCACCAGCTTTTCGGAAGACATCCTCGCGCGGGGGCTCGTTCCAGGATGTATATGGCTTTCCAAGCAGATAAGCCGCCCGTCTCCGACCGAGATGATGGCGCTCGGCATTGCTGGCAATAGCAATATCCTGCGCATGAAGCGTATCCGCACCGCCGATGGCGTGCCCATTGCGGTCGAGACCTCAACGGTGCCGGTTCGCTTCATACCTTCGGCCAACATGGTCGGCGACTCTCTCTACGAGACGCTGGAAACGCGGGGCTTCCTGCCGCAACGCGCCGTACAGCGCATGCGTTCACGCGCGGCCTCGGTGGAGGATGCGCAGCATCTCCACTGCGACGCCGGAGCGCCGTTGCTGATGACGGAGCGCCGTTGTTTCCTCGGCGATGGCCAGATCGTCGAATACTGCGAGAGCCGCTATAAGGGCGACGTTTACGACTTCGTCTTCGAATTGAGGCGATAATACCAGTTATAAACTGGTTGTAATCTGGTATTTTCCAACTATCGTGATGCCGAAATGGAGTGTCACGATTGCAGCGCGACGACATCAAAAAGAGCCTTATCGTTTCCTGCCAGCCGGTTCCGGGCGGTCCTACGGACACGGCTGAATTCGTGACGGGGTTCGCCAAGGCCGCCGTCGATGCCGGCGCAAGAGCGTTGCGGATCGAATCCATCGCCTATGTGAAGGCCGTTCGTCCGGCCGTGAACGTGCCGATCATCGGCATCGTCAAACGCGATCTCGATGACAGTCCGGTGCGTATCACGCCGTTCGTTGCCGATGCCGAAGCGCTGCTCGATGCGGGCGCTGATATCGTCGCCTTCGACGCCACGGATCGCCTGCGTCCCGTCTCCGTCCAGAAGCTGGTGCAGGCGATTAAGACAAGGGGCAAGCTGACGATGGCCGACTGTTCGAGCCTCGAAGATGCGCGCAACGCCCTGGCGGCCGGCGTCGATTTCGTCGGCACCACGCTGTCCGGCTATGTCGGCGGGCCTGAGCCTGTCGATCCGGATATCGGCCTGATCACAGCCATGCACGCGCTGACGCCTTATGTCATAGCCGAGGGTCGTATCCGCACGGTGGAGCAGGCTGCCGCCGCAGCCAAGGCCGGGGCTTTTGCCGTCGTCGTAGGCTCGGCGATCACGCGCACCGAGCACGTGACGTCGTGGTTTCGCGACGCCGTCGCTGCGGCCTATGATGCCGACGATACCCAAACGGCGCTTGCAATCGATATCGGCGGCACGAAGACGATGGTGGCTCTGGTCAGGGGCGGCGAAGTGCTGGCTGAAATTACGGTGCCGACGGTGCGGGATACGGGCCCCGATGCCTGGCTTGCCATGATCGCCGACTCTATCCGATCATGGACGGATCGCTATTCGCGTGTCGGCATCGCGGTGACGGGCTTCATTCAGGATGGATGCTGGTCGGCGCTCAATCCGGCGACGCTCGGCATTCCCGATCGCTATCCGCTGGTCGATAAGGCGACGGCGACCTTCGGTAAACCGGTTTTTGCCGTCAACGATGCGCAGGCGGCCGCCTGGGGAGAATACAGGTTTGGTGCCGGCGATGGCGGCGATCTGGTGTTCCTCACCATCTCGACCGGCATCGGCGGCGGCATCATCGTCAACGGGCGCCCACTTGCCGGGCTTGCCGGTCATTTCGGGCTGATCCGTGGTCCGTCCGCCGGGCAGTCGCCTTTGGAAGACCAGACGTCGGGCCGCTGGATAGCGGCCGAGGCTGCAAAGGCCGGGCATCAGGCGACCGCCGCCGAGGTTTTCGAGCATGCCAACAGCGGTGAGGCCTGGGCCGAGGCGATCATCTCGCAATCGGCATTCCGCGCAGCGACGCTCTGCTGCGATATCCAAATGATGCTCGATCCCAAGCATATCGTCATCGGTGGCGGCATCGGCCTTGCAGCGGGTTACCTCGACCGGATTCGTGATTGCCTTGCGGGTATCGACGCCCGGCTGACGCCCGTTCTCGTACCTGCCAGGCTGGGCAGCCGTGCCGGCATCGTCGGCGTGGCGAGCCTGGCAGTGCGACGTGACTGAATAATTCCAGAAAACATGGATTCAGACGTAACAATAAGAGAAAGGGAACTACGATGACATTGAACAGAACGTCCTTATCAGCCCTTGCCCTGCTTCTCGCAAGCGTTGCTTTGCCGGGCACCTCGAATGCGACAGTGACCGTTCTTGGCTGGCCGGGTGGTTCGGAAGAAACGGCGCTTCGTGCGACCGCCGAAGCCTACAACGCCACTGCAGGCATCAGCGACGCCGACAAGGTCGAACTCTTATTCTTCAACCGGGAGGGCTTCTACGACAAGCTGCAGGCCGACATGGCAGCGGGGTCGACTGCCTTTGACATCAACCTCGTTGCCACCTACTCGATCGGCCGTTATGCGCCGTACATGGAGCCAGTCGACCTCGGTAGCGATGCCGCAAAGACGTTTGGCGAATCCGTGCTGAAGACCATGCAGTTCGACGGCAAGCAATATGGAGTGCCGACAGATCTGTCGCTGCACTTCATGTATTATCGCAAGGATCTGATCGATGCGCTGATGAAGGACGATGCGGCAAAGGCGAAATATGCTGAAATCTCCAAGCAGTATCTCGGCAAGGAATTGCAGCCGAAGGACCCGGATAACTGGACCTGGGACGACTGGGCGGCAACGGCTCTCTACTTCTCGAAGCAGGTGAATTCCGAAAGCCCCGTGCGTTATGGCACCGTATTGCAGATGAAGAACCTGCTCTTCAACATGATGGTGTTCCAGTCGCTGCCGCGCTCCTATGGCGCAGACTGGACCGACAAGGACGGCAATGTCACCGTTGATTCCGATGCCTACAAGACTGGCCTTGAACTCTACAAGAAGCTTTACGACGCCGGCGCTTCGCCTAAGGATTCGCTGAGCTATGAATATGCCGAGACCAATGCCGCCTACGGTGCCGGGCAGGCTGCCACGGCACTTCAGTGGAATGCCGCTGCGGCGGATCTCACCAATGCCGAGAAAACCCCCGCAGTTGGCGACGTCACCGGTATTGTGGCACCGCCGGCCGGGCCGAACGGACGCGCCGACCATATTCACGGTCTTGGTCTCGGCCTCAACAAGAACGCCAAGAACAAGGACGGCGCCGTCAAATTCCTGAAGTGGCTGGCGACCGAGGATGCGGCCCTGCTCTATGCACGCAGCGGCGGCTCTCCGGCTCTTGCGCCCGACGTGGTGGCGAAAGTCGCCAAGGAACGTCCTGATCTCGTCAAACTCGGCGAGTTTGCCAGCAGGTACGGCTACGTGATGAACGGTGCGACTTCGGCTAACGCACTCTCCGTCTACGAATTGCAGGCGAAAGAGTTCACCGGCTACTGGTCGGGCCAGCAGAGCCTTGATGACGCGCTGGCTCATGCGAAGGCTGGCATGCAGGACCTCCTGAAGAAGTGATATTCGCCGGATGCCCTGTCTTTTGCAGGGCATCCGGCCCCAGCCGGCGGATCGAAATGGCCATAGTAAGACGTGCCGAGGGAAGAGCCTATCTCACGCCGCTCGTGGGTTTCCTGCTGCTGTTCCTCGGATTTCCCGCAGTCATCAACATCATCTATTCCGTCTCGACGGTCGATTTCCAGACCCTGCGAAGTCCGACGCTGAGCGGCTTCGGCAATTACCTGGCGGTGCTTGCCGATCGGGATTTCTGGCGCGCCATTTTCTTTTCGCTGCGCTTCGGCATCTTGACGGCGCTTATCGAATGCCTGCTCGGCCTGTTTCTTGCGATTTTTCTGGCGCCTCTTCTGTCAAAGCGCTCGGTCCTTATGGCGCCCCTCATGCTGCCGCTCATGGTGGCGCCGGCCATGATCGGACTGATGTATCGTCTGGTGCTGCACGAATTTGCCGGGCCGGTGCCCTATTATCTCTTCGAGTGGTTCGGCGACAGCCCGGCCTTCCTCGACGTCGCTCACGCATTCTGGACGCTGACCGTGGTCGAAACGCTGCAATGGACGCCGTTTGCCTTTCTGCTGTTTTACATGGCCTATGTCGCCGTGCCGCTCGACGTGCGCGAGGCGGCCGCCCTCGACGGCGCGTCGGCAATCAAGCTGCTTTGGTTTATCGAACTGCCGCTGATGCTGCCGACACTCATGATCGCCTTCTTCATTCGCTTCATCGACGGCTTTCGTGTTTTCGACAACGTCTACGCGTTGACCGGCAGCGGTGCGGGCGGCTCGACCATGTCGCTGTCGATCTATATCTATCAGGCATTTTTCAAGGAGGGTGCGATCGGCAAGGCGGTGGCGGCTTCCGTTGTTCTCTTCCTTGCCTCGCTGCTCGTGCTCTATAGCCTCAACTGGCTGGCCGGCCGCAGGAGGACGTGAGCGATGATGAACACACTCCGCTGGATTGTTTTTGCAGCCGCAGCTCTTGCGATGAATTTTCCGATCATCGTCACGCTCGTTACGTCGTTCAAAAGCGCCCGCGAACTGTCGGTCAATCCTGGTTTGTGGATCAGCCAGCCGACTCTCGAAAACTACCTGCGGGTTTTAACGCAGACGGACCGTTTCAATATCTATTCCTACCTCTGGAACAGCACCGTCGCTTCGTTGATCGGCACGGGGCTTGCGATCATGCTCGCCTTTCCCGCGGCCTATGCGATCGCCAGGAGCGAAGCGGGCAAGCACACGCTGCTGCCGATCATCGTCAATCTGCGCGCCGTGCCGCTGATCATTTTCGCCATCCCGCTCTACATGATGTACCAATGGCTCGGTTTGCTCGATACCCAGCTCGGTCTCGGCCTGATCCTGACCATCGTCAACACACCGCTGGCGCTTGTCATTCTCGTCAATGCGATTTCCGACGTCCCGCTCGAACTGGACGAAGCGGCAAAGGTGGACGGCGCGAATTCGTTTCAGATCATGATCCGCATCATTCGGCCGGTCGTGCGTCCTGCACTGGTGACGACCTTTATCTTCGGCTTTATCACCGCCTGGAACGAGTTCCTCTTCGGTCTGATGCTGACGACAAACAAGGCGGTGCCGATGACCGTTGGCGCTTCCTTCTTTTTTGCGGCAAGCGGCGGCGGCGTACAATGGGGGACGGCATCGGCCGTGATGATCCTCGGCGCGCTGCCTCCAGCCTTTCTAGGCCTCCTCATGTATCGGCAGATTTCCGGCTCGATGATCTCGGGTGCTGTCAAGGGCTAGTATCCGTTCAAGGCATTCATCCTGCCTTGTCACAAGACATAATGGGCGGTGGCGATATTCTCATATCCCGCCGCGTCCTGTAGGGTGCGGTATTTGCAGGCCTATGAGAAAATTTCAGAGCGATCGATGAAGAAGACCTTCAATCCGGCCTCGGTGCGCCGGCCTTTCGGGAATTACAATCACGGCCTGCTCGTGCCGCCCGGCGCATCGCTGTTGGTCACTTCGGGCCAGTTAGGTATCGGTCTCGACGATACTGTTCCGAGCGACGTGGCCGCGCAGGCGGAACTCTGCTTCGAGGCGATCAAGGCGATCCTCGAAGAGGCGGAGATGAGTTTTGCCGATGTCATCCGCATTTCGGGGTTCGTCACCCGGCGCGAAGACTTTCCGGCCTATATGGCCGTGCGGGATCGCTATACCCTCGATCCGAAGCCGGTTTCCACCTTGATCGTCGTCGGCGGCTTTACGCGGCCGGAATTCTTCGTGGAGGTCGAGGTGACGGCGGCGAAGATTTTTTAAAAGCGCTCCATCGCGTCTCCGACGCGGGTGAGGAATTTTGCCCGCGTCTCCGGCGTGCAATTGTTCATGTCGTAATGGGCGAGGAAGGTCACCGGCCTTACCGGATTGATCTGCGCCCTCAGCACTCTCTTGACGATCTTCTTCGGCGGGTTGCCGGCGGCGAAAGCGCGGAAGGGCGTTGCGCCGTAGGTCAGGACGGCGGCGAGTTTGCGGATGTGGCGCAGCCGCGATTCCACCTTGCCATTGACCAGTTCGAAGGAAACGCCCGGCAGCCATACGCGGTCGAAATATCCCTTCAGGATTGCCGGAAAGCCGAAATTCCAGATCGGGGTGCAGATCACCAGCCCCTCGGCCGCCTTCAGCCGCTCGACATGCGATTCCACCAGTTTCAGATTTTCCGGATAGTCGTGATAGACGAGCCGGTCGCGGCGTGAGAGCACCGGATCGAACTGCTCTTCGTAAAGGTCGCAGCCATCCACCGTATGCCCGGCCTTCTCAAGGCTCTCGACGGTCTGCCGGTAGAGCGCCTTGCCGTAACTTTCCTCGACCGGGTGAGAGTGGAGGACGAGAACCCTCATGAAGCCTCCATCAGGGCCGCGAGACCGGGGAAGAGATAGTTCTTGCCGGCGTTGAAATCGAAATCGGGATTTTCCCAGGCAATCATCTTGCCGGGATTGAGCAGGCCTTTCGGATCGGTTTCCTGCTTGAAGGCAAGCTGCACCGTGTCGGTGCGCTTCATGCCGCCTTCCTCAAGCGTATAGCGGTGCGGGTTGAAGATCGGGCATCCATTGTCCTGGTGGATCTTGATGATCTCTTCCAGCCGCTCCTCGGTGGTATAGCGCACTAGCGGCAGGCCGGAGCACTGGATCTGACCGTCGAATTTGATGAATTCGAGATGACCCGGCACTTCGTCGCCGAAGATCTCCACCATCTTCCGCACCTTGGCGACATGGTCCGGTCCCGGATACTGCACCTGCAGATAGGTGAAATTCGGATCGACCTTGAGGGCGCGCAATGTCGTGTGGTTCCAGGCCAGCTCATAGGCATGCGGAATGCCGCGCATGCTTTCCACCGTGTCGGAGCGGAACATGATCTCGCCCTTCTGCGCCGCGGTGAAGGCAAGAAAGGCATCCAGGGAGTGCGGCGCGATCATCAGCACGACGATCGACTGGCCCTGACGGATGTAGGGCTTGTGGCGGGTGAAATAGTCGTAAGGAATGGGAGCCGCGATCGGCGCGATCTCTTTGACGAGGATGCCGTTGCATTTGGCCAGCGCGTCGGAAAAGCGCACCGCGTCCATGAAGTCGTCATAGCCGACCAGCACATCGACCCAGTCATAGGCAGGCGCAAGCGGCATCTCGATCTCGGTGATGATGCCGTTCGTGCCGTAGGCGTGGCTGACTTTCTGGAGATCCCAGCCGGTGAGATCGAGCACACGTGGCTCGGCCTCCATGGTGACGACGCGCAGGCGCAGGATGTTGCCAAGGTCGCGCAAGCCGCCCCAGGTGATCGAGCCGACGCCGCCCGAACCGCCGGCGATGAAGCCGCCGACCGTCGCCGTCTGGGCAGTGGAGGGGTGGAAGCGCAACTCCTGGCCGGAATGGGCCTTGGTCTGCTTGTCGAGCTGGGCAAGCACGATGCCGGGTTCGCAGACGACGCGGCCGGGATGGATCTCCTTGATCTTGTCCATGGCGGCAAGATTCAGCACGATGCCGCCGGAAAGCGGCATGGCCTGGCCGTAATTGCCGGTGCCGGCGCCGCGCGGCGTGACCGGCACGTCGTGGGCATAGGCGATCTTCAGCGTCCGGATGACCTCGTCCTCGGTCTTCGGCGTGACGACGAGATCGGCGGAAACATTGTCGAGCTGCGCCTTCAGGATCGGCGAGTACCAATAGAAATCCCGGCTCTTCTGGCGCACGAGCGCCGGATTGTCTTCGACGGCGATGCCTTCGAGTTCCTTTTTGATCTTCTGATAATCGGCCATGTCAGGCTCCAACGACGCTATCGAGTTCACGGTAATCCGGCAGGCTGCGGTCGATCACCTTGCCGCGACGAAGCACGACGCGGTCAGACTGCGGACGGGAAAGGAATTCACTCCAACGCCGCGCGCTGAAGAGCACGAGATCGGCCGGATCGCCGGCGGCGATGCGGCCCTTGTCCGGCCGTCCGACGATGGCGGCGGGCGAGGTGGTGACGACACGCGCCGTGGTATCGAGCGGGTGGTCGAGATGCAGAATCCGCACGGCCTCGCGGAAGACCTCCACCGGATCGAGATCGCCATAGGCATAGAAGGGGTCGCGGGTATTGTCGGAGGCGACCGCGGTCGCGACACCGGCGGCGGCCAGCTCGTGGAACAGGGTGACGCCGCGCCAGCGCGGGGTGCGGCCGGCATAGCGGTCCTGCAGATACATGTTGCACATCGGCAGCGCGATGACCGCTATGCCTGCCTTGGCGACCAGCTCGACCGTGCGCGCGGCGGTGTCTTCGTCCTGGCGGGCGAGCGAGCAGCAATGGCCGGCGGTCACCTTGCCCTCGAACCCGTTGCGCAGCACGGCCTCGGCGATCGCCTTCAGCGTCTCGGCGCCGCGATCATCCGTCTCGTCGACATGCAGATCGACATCCAACCCATGCTCTGCGGCAGTCCTGAAGAGCGTGTCGAGCTGCCAGATGAGCTCCGGCCCCATGCGCGTGACGCCGCCAAGCAGGCCGCCTGTTTGCCGGACGACGGTGACGAGATCGGTAAAAAAGGAGCTGTCCGCCATGGCGTCCAGCGGGAAGAGGGCGACGGCCTGCAGCGCGATCCTCTCCTTCCAGGCATCGCGGATTTCGGCAAAGACCTCGAAGGAGATGCGGTGCTGGGGCGCCAGCGAATCCAGATGGGTGCGGATCAGGCTGGTGCCGTGGGCATAGGCGGAGCGCAGCGAGAATTCCATGCGCCGTTTCACGTCCGCGGCCGACCAGTTGGCTTCCCGGTCGGCCCTGACGGCATCGAGCGCGCCCATGAAACTGCCGTCGGGATTAGCCTGACGCGGCCAGATATGGCCCTTGTCGAGATGGGTGTGGATATCGGCAAAACAGGGCCAGACCATGCCGTCCTTGAGATCGATCCTGGCATAATCGGCGGGTGCGGCGCCAGCCGGCCGGATGGCGGCAATCGTACCGTCGCTGATGACGATATCGACCGTGGCGAGTCCTTCCGTAACCGGCACGTCGACAGGCTCGACGGTGACGGCGGGCACCGTCGCATTGCTCAGCACGAAGCGGGCCGCATTTGGCGGGGATATGAAGGAATAGGTCATCAGTTTTCCCGTTTGATGCTGCTTTCATGCCAGCGGTGGAGGCTCAGCCAGGCGATGAGGGTGGTAAGGCCGAAAATGGCGACCCCAAGCATGGAGAGCATCAAGAGCGCAGCGAAGAGCCGCGGTATGTTCATCCGGTACTGCGCTTCCAGCAGGCGGAAAGCGAGGCCGGAGCCGGCGCCGGCGGAGCCCGCGGCAAATTCGGCGACGACGGCGGCGATCAGCGCAAGGCCGCCGCCGATGCGAAGACCGGTCATGAAATAGGGCTGGGCGGCTGGGATCTTCAGATGGATCAGCGTCTGCCAGCGCGAGGCGCCGTAGAGTTCAAAGAGGTTGATGAGGTTATGGTCGACGCTCTTCAGGCCCTGCACCATGTTTGACAGGATGGGGAAGAATGCGACGAGGAAGGCGCAGATGAGCAGCGCCACCTGCGTGGAGGGAGCGTAGATCAGGATCAGTGGCGAGATCGCCACGATCGGCGTCACCTGCAGGATCACGGCGAGCGGATAGAAGGCGATCTCGATCCAGCGTGATTGCACGAGAAAGATCGCAAACCCCACGCCGCCGATCAGCGCCAGTATCAGCGAGATGAAGGTAATCTGGGTCGTGACCCAGAGGGCAGGCGCAAGCGTACCCCAATCATTGACGAAGGCTGCCGCCACGGCGCCGGGTCCGGGCAGGATGTAAGGCGGTACGCCCGAGAGCACCACGTAAAGCTCCCAGATGATGATGAGCACGGTGATGACCAGGAAAGGCACGGCGATGCGCAGTGCCAGGTCGCGCCGCCCGACGTTCGCCGGTTTGGCGACGGACAGGGATGCGACTTCGGCAGTTTGGATGCTTTCGACGCTCATCAGTGCTCCTCCGATCCGCCGATCGCCTCGATCAACGAACGCGATGCCGTCTCGCAGGCCTGCCGATATTGTTCCGAGGTTCGATAATGCGAATCCCGCTCGAGGCTGGTCATCAGCGGAAAATCGGCATGCACGCGGCCGGGTCTCGCCTTCATCACCACGATCCGGTTGGAGAGGTAAGCGGATTCGAACACCGAATGCGTCACGAAGATCACAGTGATACCCGTCGTCTGCCACAGCCGCAGCACGTCGTCGTTGAGCTTCTGGCGGGTGATTTCGTCGAGCGCCGCAAAAGGCTCGTCCATCAGCAGCAGCTTCGGCTTCGTCACCAGCGCACGGGCGATCGATACGCGCATCTTCATGCCGCCGGAAAGTTCTCGTGGATAGGCATCGGCAAAATCTTGAAGACCGACGGTCGCCAGCGCTTCCACAATCCGGTCACGGGCTTCCGCCTTTGAAATCCCCCGCAGTTTCAGCGGCAGGTAGACGTTGCCGAAGACGGTCTTCCACGGCATTAGCGTCGGCTCCTGGAAGACGAAGCCGATATCGCCCTCGGGCAGGCCTTTCGAATTGATGCGTGAACTCGGCCAGTCGATCTTGCCCGCGGTGATGTCTCCAAGGCCGGCGATGATGCGCAACGCCGTGGACTTGCCGCAACCGGAAGGGCCGAGCAGGCTGACGAACTCGCCGCTTTCGACCGTCAGCGACATGCCTGAAAGGGCTGTCGTGCCGCTGGAAAAGACCTTCGACACCGATTGCATGACAACCAGCGGCCGCTTTTTCGTTTCCTTCGAAGGCACCGCCTTGATTTCGGCTAGGGACATATTCTCGCTCGTTTGTCGAAGGGATGCGGTCCGCCGCCAGGCAGGCGGCGGACCTGGCCTGGGAGGCTTATTTCTTCAGCGCCATTCCGGTGCCCTTGCACACGAACTTCGTCGTAAAGGCCTTGGTATAGTCGGTATCGGTCTTGAACACCTTGATGGCGGTCATCTCGTCGAAGAACTTCTTGTAATGGGCGTCGGTGATGCAGCCGATGCCCTTGTCGAGGCTGTCGCCGGATTCGATGATGCCGTATTCCTTCATCTTGGCGATCGAATAGGCGATCTGGCCGTCCGTTATTTCAGGATTGTCCTTCTTGATCAGTTCGTTCGCCTTGGTGTTGTCGCCGTAGAGGTAGTTGTACCAGCCTTCGATCGAGGCATCGACAAAGCGCTGCACCACATCGGGCTTGCCGTCGATCATCGCCTGCGTCGTCGTGATCATCGTCGAATAGGGCGAGTAGCCGTTGTCGGCGAGCAGGAAGACCTTCGGCTCGAAGCCTGCCTGTTTCTGGATCTCGTAGGGTTCCGATGTCAGGTAGCCCTGCTGGGCGGAGTCCTTGTCTGCGAGGAAGGGGGCGGGGCTGAAGTTATAGGGTTTGTACTGCTCGTCCTTGAAGCCTTTGAAGTTGGCCTTCATCCATTCGAAATAGGTGAGGTAGCCGTCCTTGCTGAGGAACAGCGTCTTCAGCTTGGCGAGGTCCTCGAACTTGTCGACGCCGTTATCCGGATGGGCGATCAGCACCTGCGGATCCTTTTGGAAGATCGCGGCGACATCGACCAGCGGAATGCCCTGCTCCACGGCGGAAATTTCTCCCTGCGGACCGCCCATGTAGAAATCGAGCTTGCCGGAGATCAGGAGCGCGCTGTTTGCCGCATTCGGGCCGCCCTGGACGATGGTGACGTCGAGGCCGTATTTCGCATAGGTGCCGTCGGCGACGGCCTGGTAGAAGCCGCCATGTTCAGCTTGGGCAAGCCAGTTCGTCCCGTAGCTCACCTTGTCGAGGGCAAGCGCCGGCGAGGCGGCTGCAAGCATCGCGGCAAGGCCGAGGCAGCTCAGGAATTGCGTCTTCGTCAGTGCTTTCAACATGGTCGGCAGTTCCCCTTTTTAACCGAAGGAAGCCTTGGTCGGCTCCCTTTTAAGGGAATTTGAGCCATTGCGTTGCGCTTTGAAAAGCATCAAAATTCGTGCGCATTGATGCCTTTTCGGCATCTGTCGGAAAGCTGAAGATAATTTGTGCGCCCTGCGTAAAATTTATGCACCGGAGAGATCATGCTGCACTCCAGACGCCTTCTTTACATCAACGAGATCGCCCGTTCCGGTTCGATCCGCAAGGCAGCCGCGCGCCTCAATGTTGCGTCATCGGCGGTCAACAGGCAGATTCTGGCGCTGGAGGAAGAGATCGGGGCGCCGCTTTTCGAGCGGCTGCCGCGCGGTTTGCGGCTGACGGCTGCCGGTGAACTCTGCATAGAACATATCCGGGACGTGCTGAAGAATTACGAGCGCCTGGAGGGGCGCATCCGCAGCCTCAAGATGCAGCAGGCTGGGAAGGTGCGCATGGTGACGACCGTCGGCCTTGCCGCCGGGCCGCTGCCCGAAATCATCGCGCGCTTTCTTTCAGAGCATCCACGCGTCTTCGTCCAGCTGCGCAACGATACCGGCGGCACGACGGCCAGCCCCGTTGTATCAGGCGAGGTGGATATCGGTCTCGGCTTCAATATCCCGGCCATGCCGGGGATCCGCACGCTCGGAAATTTCGATATCCCGATCGGTGTCGTGCTGCCGCCGGGCCATCACCTGATCGGTCCCGGGCCGATCAATCTTGCCGATGTCACGCAGGAAAAACTGGTTCTGGCGCAACCGGGCACCAGCCTGCGCGAGGTGATCAACCTTGCCTTTGCGCGCCTGCCCATCCCTGTCGAGCCGGTGCTGGAAACCAATGCATCGGAGATGCTGAAGCAACTCGTCAAATGCGGCACCGGGCTGACGCTGCTCAATCCGCTCGACGTCATCACCGAATGCCGGCGCGGCGAACTCGTCTTCCGTCCGATCGCCGAGCCGCATGCGCGTTACCAGCAGATGAAGCTGTTTGCGCGCGCCAGGGCGCCGCTCGACGCGGCCACCAGCCTTTTCGTCGAATATCTGCTCGCCGAACTGCTCGGCCTGGTGCAGGAATTGCAGGCCAAGGGCCATATCCCACCTGATACGAGATCCGCGGCCGAGCCTATTTCACATAGAGATTCGAAAGTGGATAGACCTTGAGGTCTTCAAGCAATTCAACAAACCCCGTGACCTGATGGCGGCAGATCGCTTCGCCCTTTTCGGCGGTGGCGACCGAGGCATCGCCGACCACGCCGAGGGGGTTGAGGTCATGCGCGATCCAGGCCAGCGAATGCGGCGGCAGGGGCTGAAGATATTTGGATTGCTGCCGCATCCGTTCGGCCTTCGAGGCGAAATTCTCTGCCTTGTCCATACGCACCAAGTCGGGGCGGAAGTGCAGCATCAACGATGTCTCGACATCGCCGCCGTGAATGCCGTATCTGCTCTCGTGATCGCTGACCATGCCTTCCGGGTGGCCGAACCGGCCCCATTGCGTGGAGACCACCGCCATTTGATGGCGCACGCGCAGTTCACGCGCGACGATGCTCATGATGTCGACATTGCCGCCGTGGGAATTGACGATCACCATCTTCCGCAGCCCGGCTTCTGCAACCTTTGCGCCAATCGCCGTCCAGACGGGGATGAGCAGTTCGGCGCTGAGCGACAACGTGCCGGGGCCGTAAATATGTTCGTTGGCCTTGCCGATCTCCTGTGTCGGAAGGACCAGGATGTCCAGATTCTCCGGCCGCTGCCTCTTCAGCTCCGCCAGCATGCCGGTCGCGATGGCGACATCGGTTGCAATCGGCAGATGCGGGCCGTGTTGTTCCGTCGAAGCGATGGGCAGAACGGCAATCGTGGTCTCGGGGGAAAGGCCGGCAAAATCATATGTGTTGAGCTCGTTCCAGTAAAACGGCGTCGCCATGCGGTCGTCCCCTTTTCGTCACCTGTCTTGACAGGAAGTAGGGAATAACGATGAGCGCGAAAAGCATCATTTTGTGTGCATGGCGCTGCCTTTTCGAGTGCGCCAATATTCCAACTGCAGTTGTCTCCGGTGTGATGCTACCGGGATCTGAACCGGAAGGCCTCGACGAAGGCGCTGAAGGCCGGCGAGGAATGGCGGCGGCTGGGATAGTAGAGATGATAGCCTTGGAAGGTCGGGCACCAATCGACAAGGACCTCCCTGAGCAAACCGGTTTCAACGTATCGTCGGATGAGGTCCTTCGGCAAATAGGCGAGGCCGACGCCGTCGAGGGCGGCATCGATCGCCGATCCGATATGGCTTAGGATCAGCTGGCCGTCGACGCGGACGCTGAACTCGCGTGCGTCCTTCTCGAATTCCCAGGCATAGAGCGCGCCCGAGGTTGGCAGCCGCAGGTTGACGCAATTGTGGAGGGTCAGGTCTTGCGGGCTTGCCGGCACGGAACGGCGGGCGAAATAATCGGGTGATCCGACCACGGCATAGGAGACATCGGAGCCGATGCGAACGGCCACCATGTCGCGTGCAACCGCCTCGCCCAGCCGAACGCCGGCGTCGAACTGACGCTCGACGATGTTCGTGAATCCGTTGTCGATAATGAGTTCCACGATGATATCAGGATAATCTCGCAAGAAGGCTGACAGTCTTGGACGAAAAACCAACGCGATGGCGTCGTCGGGACATACGATGCGGACATGGCCCGAGGGCTTGTCGCGCAGGGCGCTGATTGCGCTGATCTCGGCGGCAATGCTTTCGAAATGGGGTTCGATGCTCTCCACCAGGCGCTCCCCCGCCGCCGTCGGCGCGACATCGCGCGTCGTACGGGAGAGGAGGCGGACGCCGAGCCGTTCTTCCAGTGCCCGGATCGTATGGCTGAGGGCCGAGCGGGTGACACCCAGCTTGGCGGCCGCGCGCGTGAAGCTCCGCTCTCTGGCCACTTCGAGAAACGCCCGCATCTCGGTGAATTCGTCGCGCCGCATTGGTGAATCTCCTTCATCACACCATGCAGATTATAGCCGCTAGTCTGTCAAAACCAATCCGGCTATCTCATTCCGCAATGGACAGGAGAACGCGGAATGACCATCGAACTGACATTGGACGAGACTGTTCCGGCCGACAGCACCGTTACTCCATGGGCTGCGGTCACCTGCCTCTCGCTTCTGACCTTTCTCCTGGTGGGGCTGGAGTTCATGCCGGTGAGCCTTCTGACGCCGATCGCCCAGGATCTGGCCATTTCGGAAGGTCAGGCCGGACAAGCGATCGCTGTCTCTGGCCTTTTTGCGGTGATCACCAGTCTTTTCGGCAACGCGTTTTTGGCAAGGCTCGACCGGAAAACGGTCGTCCTGCTTTATACGGCGGTGCTGGTCGCTTCCAGTCTGGCCGTGGCTCTTGCTCCGAACTTCCTCGTCTTTCTGGTCGGGCGGGCGCTGGTCGGCATTTCGATCGGCGGCTTCTGGTCGCTGTCGACAGCCATCCTGGCACGCCTGGCTTCTGGAGCCGACCTGCCCAAGGCTATCGCCTTGCTCCAGGGCGGCACCGCATTTGCGGTCGTCATCGCTGCGCCCCTCGGTAGTTTCCTCGGCGGGCTGATCGGATGGCGTGGCACCTTCTTCATCACGGTTCCGATAGGTCTGGCTGCGCTCGTATGGCAATTGGCCGTCCTGCCGAAGATGCCGGCAACGGCAGCGGTCTCGGTTGCCAGAATCTTCGGACTGCTGCGCAATCGCAGATTCGCGATCGGAATGGCGGCGACCAGCCTCGCTTTCATCGGCCAGAACGCACTGTCGATCTATCTGCGCCCATTCCTCGAAAGCGTCACGGGCGTTGAATTGAACGGACTGTCGATGATGCTTCTCGGGCTCGGCATTGGCGGCCTGGCGGGAACATCCATTGTCGGCTTCGTCCTCCGGCGGCATCTTGCCGCCCTGCTGATCGGATTGCCGAGCGGGCTCGCGATGCTTGCCCTTCTGCTGATTGCCCTCGGTCCCTTCACGGCCGTCACAGCAGCCCTGCTGGTGCTGTGGGGGGTCTTCACCACCCCTATTCCGGTGGCCTGGAATACCTGGATGACACGCATCATTCCCGGCGAACTTGAAGCCGGCGGTGGGCTGCAGGTGGCATTGATCCAATTCGCCATCGCCGGTGGCGCCTTTGCGGGCGGGGTGCTGTTCGACACTGCCGGCTGGTGGAGCGCCTTCCTGCTCGCCGCCGTCCTGCTCGCGGGATCAGCCCTGCTCGCCGCTCTGGCGAGCCCTCGCACTTAACCTTCCGAATTCGACAAAGGAGATCGGCATGTCTCAGGGCATTGAAAACAAAGTCGTCGTCATCACAGGCGCAAGCAGCGGGCTTGGCGAGGCCACGGCACGCCATCTGGCCGAGCTCGGCGCTCTCGTCGTCCTCGGCGCGCGCCGAAGCGGGCGCATCGATGCGCTGGCGAGCGAGTTGACCGCTAGAGGCTATAAGGCCAAGGCCGTTTCCACCGACGTCACCGACCGGAACCAGGTCAAGAAACTGGTGGACACCGCGGTGGAGGAGTTCGGCCGCATCGACGTGATGCTGAACAATGCCGGTCTGATGCCGCTTGCACCACTCGAACGGCTCAAGATCGATGAGTGGGACCGTATGATCGACGTCAACATCAAGGGTGTACTTTATGGCATCGCCGCAGCGCTTCCGCACATGAAGGCCCGGAAATCCGGGCACATCATCAATGTCTCGTCCGTCTACGGTCATGTGGTCGACCCCGGTGCCACCGTCTATTGCGCCACCAAATTCGCCGTGCGCGCCCTGTCCGAAGGCCTGCGGAAGGAAGTAAAGCCCTACAATATCCGCACGACGATCATTTCTCCCGGCGCAGTCAGTACCGAACTGCTCGAGCATATCAGCGAGAAGGATATCCAGGCCGGCACGAGGGAATTCGTCAGCAAGATCGCGGTCGGTGCAGATACCTTCGCCCGCACCGTCGCGTTCGCGGTGAACGAACCCGACGACGTCGATATCAATGAGATCCTGTTTCGGCCGACTGCTCAGCCGGTCTGACGGAGTGCAGTCATGACGACATCCTCATATCTGACGCGCCGTGCACTCCTCGGCGCAACCTTCGCAACCGCAACCCTGCCGTATGCGGCCAAGGGACAGGAAGGCCGGGATCCAGCGAGCCAAGTACCGACCGATGTCAGAATCCGGATAATCTTCAACGGCATGACCATGACGGCGACGCTCTACGACAATCCGTCGGCGCTCGACCTCGCTTCGATGCTTCCCCTGGATCTCAAGATCGAAGACTACGGCAAAAACGAAAAGATCGTCTATCTCCCGCGCAAACTCACCGAGGAAGCTAGCGGTCCCTTCGATAACGAGCAGCCGGGTGATCTCTGCTACTTCAAGCCATGGGGCAACCTTGCCCTGTTTTATGCCGATTACAGCTGGGACGGGTTGATCCGGCTCGGTCGATTTGATAACGGCTTCGACCCGCTGCTGGTACGCGGCGAATTCCCGGTCCGCATCGAACGGATATGACGAGGGGGTTCACGGCTGAGGACTTCGTTTCAGTTCCTTCCGCCGGCAGGCCACGTGTTCAGCCAGTTGCGCTTCTTCACAGCACCGGTCGCGGCACGCCCCAGTCGTGCTGACCCTGAACTGGTCCGACACTTGGATGCAGGGCACGCCCACAGATCCGTCGACACATTCAGGCGTGAGGTGTCGCGCGATGCCTGGCATCTATCCTGAAACGCTTCTTGATCCTGTCGACGGGCGTCCCGTCTTGAAGCGGAACCTGGACCAGCCGGTCATAGGTCTCGAAGCCCATCTTGGCATAAAAGGCAAGACCGCTGACATTGTCGGCCCGAATGGTGGCATTGATGAAGTCGAGCCCGAGTTCCTCCGCTGCGGCCCGGGTTGCGGGAAAGAGCGCGCTGCCGACGCCTGGAGTCTTTGGGTTCATACGGGCGAAGGTCCCGATGTCGGCAAAGCCTTTCGGCGGATCGCCGTATAGGCTGAGCGACTGAAAGCCGACAAGCGACCGATCATGCTCCGCGACATGGCAGAGAAGAGGAAACTCGCCGTCGATGAACCAGTCCACGAACTCGGCAGCCGAAAGCGGTGTCTCGAGTGCTGTTGTTCCCCCAGCCCGGATGATCTCGTTGAGGAGCTCGCTCAGTTCCGCTGCGTCGGCAGAAACTGCCTTTCGAATATGCATGTTCTTGGCGACCTCCAGACTGACGGCGTATTGGCGAAGTTGGAGATTACAAATCGCCATTTCGTCCGCAAAGGCAATTGTGGTTCGACGGTTCCTCCGGCCTCTTATGTTCAGGCGTTCAAACGCTGTTGCGTCTGTCGGTCGAAGAAGTGAACCTTTGATGTTTCGAAGGAAAGCTTCACCTGCTGTTCGGGCGCCAGTTCGACACGTTCGCGAACGACCCATGTCAGCTCCCTGCCGTCGAGGTCCACGGCGACATGAGTTTCCGACCCGGTGGGTTCGACCACCTTGACCACCGCGTCCACGCCGTTCTCGCCACCGAAGCTGATATCTTCAGGACGAATACCCAGCGTCATCGGTCTGTTTGCCGAATTAACGGGAGCCCGCGAGAGCGGCACGCGGGAGCCGCCCGGCAGCGACAATACCGGGTTGCCGGCATCTTCGATGGTCCCCTCGAGAAAATTCATCGCCGGGGAACCGAGGAAACCGGCGACGAAGATGTTGCGCGGTCTGTCGTAGAGTTCGAGCGGACTGCCGATCTGTTCGACGCGGCCACCGTGCAGCACGACGATCTTGTCGGCCATGGTCATGGCCTCGATCTGGTCGTGGGTGACGTAGACGATGGTGGTCTTCAGGCGCTGGTGCAGGGCCTTGATCTCCGCCCGCATCTTCACCCGCAGTTTTGCGTCCAGATTGGAGAGCGGCTCGTCGAAGAGAAAGACTTTCGGATCGCGGACGATGGCGCGACCCATGGCGACGCGCTGGCGCTGCCCGCCGGAAAGCTGGGCGGGCTTGCGGTCGAGAAGCGGCTGCAAGCCGAGAATGGCCGCAGCCTCGCCGACCTTCTTGTCGATCTCAGGCCGCTTGGCTCCGGCGAGCTCAAGGGCAAACCCCATGTTCTGGGAGACCGTCATCTGCGGGTACAATGCGTAGTTCTGGAAGACCATCGCGATATCGCGATCCTTCGGCTGCAGATTGTTCACCACCCGGCCGTCAATGCTGATCTGGCCGGCGGTGATGTCCTCGAGCCCGGCGATCATGCGCAGCAATGTCGACTTGCCGCAGCCGGAAGGGCCGACGAGAATGGTGAATTCGCCATCGGCGATCTCGACGTCGACGCCGTGAATGATATCGACCGTGCCGAAGGACTTCTTGACGTTTCTGATGCTTAAACCTGACATCCCGGACCCTCTCGATTAGCGCTTCCTGCGCACACGCAAAGCCTGGTACGGCTTGCGCGGGATTTTCACGCCGAAGGCCGCGTCCGGCTTGCCGCCGCGCACGACCGAGCCATGGCGCGTCGGATGCGGAACGGGAGCCTCGACTTTCTCGGCCGGCGTGATCGTCATCTCCCAGGTGTCGATGATATCGACATCGTAGTCGTCGCCATCAACCGGCAGGCCGGTGGACCAGATCACCGGCTGATGCTCGCCGAAATAGATCAGGCGGAAATCGCCGTCGCCGTCACGCGCGCCGGAGACGCGCGACCACGGCCATTCGCCGATGATGCCGAGCGGTTCGAGACCGTGCTTGACGTCGGCCTCCAGGAGGTCCCGGAGGAAGCCGATGCGCTTCCATGCTTCGCCGCGCAATTCGCCACCCTTGGCCCACCAGATCAGATCCTCGGGGTGAGAATAGGTTTCGCCGTGACCGGCATAGCCGCCGCGCGCCATGGTGATCCAGAAACGGTGCACCAGCTCCCTCGGATGGAGATTGCCCCATGACTGCAAGATGTCGCCCTCATACTCGGGCTCGTCGTTGACGACGGGCTTGCCATAGGCATCGCGCCATTCCTGCGTCCGCTTGACGTCGGGGTTCTGGATGCAGGTGTGTGTCACCCACGGTTTGCGGTGATCGAAATTGGCGGTCACGTCGCCATTATGGATGGACCGCAGATGCTGGTAGGGGTCGTTTTCCTCCAGAATGTGGAAGTAGCGGTCCCACTGCTCCATCGGTTTCGTGTCGATCAGGAAATCATATTCATTGGCGAGCGACCACCAGACGTTCCGGTAGGCGGCAAGACGGGCGGCCAGATATTCGACATAGCGGAAATCCTGCGCGGCCGACATGTCGGCATAACCCCAGCGGTCATAGGGGTGGAAGATGATGATATCGGCCTCGATGCCGAGGTCGCAGAGTGCGGCGACCTGCTTTTCGAAGTGCTGGAAGGCGGCGGGGTTGGGCCGGTCGAAGTCTTCCTTGCCGTCGGAGCCGCGTTCGAAGCAGGCATGCAACGGCTCGTTGACGTTATAGGGATAATCCTTCGGAAACACGCCCATGCGCATCTTGTTGAAGCGCGCCGTCTTCAGCGTCTCCAGCGTCTGCTTCTGCATGTCGAACGGTTGATGCGTCCAGGCGTAGCAGGTCGTTCCGAAGGAGAGGAACGGCGTGCCGTCGGCATAGGCGAAATGGAATTTGTTGCGCACGCGCACCGGGCCGTGATTGCCGGCCGAAGGTGCGGTCGCGGCCAAAACACCCGTCTTGCCGTCGAGGGCCGCGGTCTTGGAGCGCGTCTGGAACGACCACTCGCCTTCGCTATCGGGCATGAAGCGAATGCGGTAGGTGCCGTTACCATCATAGAAGCCCGGCACGCGGACTTCGCGGCTCTTCTGGGTGAAGACGGCATCGAATGCTACGTCGAGATAGGGATTGCCGCCGGCAGGCCCTTCGAAGGAGGCCTCGAACACACCCCATTTTTCGACTGTTGCATCGGACATTCTGTCTCTCCTCGTAGAATGATTTTGTGATCAGCCTTTGACGGCGCCGGAGGTGAGGCCGGAGACGAAGTAGCGCTGGAACATGAGATAGACGATCGTCGCCGGCAGCACGGTCATGACGATCGCCGCGTTGAGCTGGCCGTAATTGCTGGAGAACTGCCCCTGAAACGACATCAGGCCGAGCGGCAGCGTCCACATGTGCTGGTCCTGAAGCAGCACCAGCGCCATGGCGAATTCGTTCCAGGTGGAAACGAAGTCGAGGATGAGCAGTGCGGCGAGGACGGGCAGGCATACCGGCAGAAAGATCCGCCGGAAGATGACGAAGTGGCTGGCGCCGTCGATCAGCGCTGCCTCCGATAGCTCCTTCGGAATGCCCTTGAAGAAGCCGTGCAGGATGAAAACCTGATAGGGAACGCCGAAGGCGATGTAGGGAAGGATGACGCCCGGATAGGTGTCGATGAGGCCGAAGGAATTGACCAGGGTGAAGAGCGGCGCAAGCATCACCTGGAAGGGGATCATCGTGCCGAACACGACGAGCAGCAGCAGCGCCTTGGTGATCTTCAACTTGATCTTGGCAAGGGCATAAGCGGCCATCGCCGACAGGAACAGGCCGAGCGGCACCTTGATGACGGTGATGATGACGCTGTTGAAGAAGGAGTTTGCGAAATTGCCGCGGCTCCATGCGGCGCCATAGTTTTCGAAGGCAAGCTCGGCCGGCGGCATGAAGGCGCCGGTGCTCGTCACCGCCGCCGGCGTCTTCAGCGAGGTGAAGACGATGAAGACGAATGGCGCGACCCAGACGAGCGCCACGATGACAAGCGTTATCCAGAGGCCGATCAGAACGGGATCGCGCTTCATCGACGATGGTTGGGCTTCGAGATGCACGGCGGCATGGTCGGTCGGCACTGCTGTCACGATTCGACCTCCTCGTGCTTCTGGGTCCATCTGAGATAGGGAATGACGACGGCCATGGTGATCAGCAGCAGCACGACGGATATTGCCGCACCTCGTCCGAAATCGAAGATCTGCATGGCCTGCGTGAACGCCCAGAGCGCCAGCATCTGGGTGGACTGCGCCGGACCGCCGCCCGTCAAACCGTAGACGATGTCGAAAGCCTTCAGCGACGAGATGACGGAGAGAACGAGGACGATGGTGATCGTCGGGCGCAACGCCGGCAATGTCACATGTTTGAACACCGCCCAGCGGCCGGCGCCATCGATGCGCGCCGCTTCGACGAGCGTCTGAGAGACGTTCTGCAGGCCGGCCAGGAATAGAACCATCGAGAAGCCGACCGTCTGCCAGAGATAGGCGACGAAGACGGAATAAAGCGCGATATCCTTATTGCCCAGCCAATCCTTGATCCAGATCTGCATGCCCCAGGAGGTCAGCAGTTGGGCGAACAGGCCGAAGAAGGGATCGTACATCCACTTCCACATGGTGGCGACGGCGATCGGCGCGATGATCACAGGCAGATAGAAGATGGCCCTGAGGCCATTGCGGCCGAATATTTTCTGGTTGAGGCTGAGCGCCAGCAGCAGTCCGACCAGCGGCGGAAAGATCAGGCTCATCACGGTCCAGATCACCGTGTTGCGGAACGCCACCCAGAAGACCGGATCTTTGGTGAAAATCGCCGAATAGTTCGCAAGGCCGACGAATTGCCGATTGGGATCGAGCCCGTTCCACTTCTGGAAGCTCAGGATCACGACGTTGAGCATCGGGTAGAGCGCGAAGACCGCATAGATCGCCAGCGCCGGCACGAGCAGGATGAGCGCTTGCACGCGCGGATCATGTGTCGATTGTCGAAGTGACATGCTTTCCTCCTGGCAGTGAAAAGCCGCTGCCAGCTGATGAAAGAATGTGCCAGCCGATCAACTCAGAGGTCGATCGACTGGCGCTTGGGAGGGATCAGCTTCTGCTGGCGATGAAGCTCTGCAACTGCTTGGCCGCCTCGGCCGGTTCGGTGCTGCCGGAAGCGACATCATTGATGACGCGGAAATATTCCGTCGTGACATCGAGCGGGAAGGCCTGGTCGCCGTTCATGTAGACCTTGCCGTATTTCTGGAAGATGCCCAGCCATTCGGCTTCGAGCGGCTTCTGATTGGCATACTGGACGTTCTTGTTGACGGAGGTCGAGCTCAATTGGCCGAGCAGATCCTGCTGCACCTTCGTCGACAGGAAATAGTCGAGGAATTTCGCCGCTATGTCGGGGTTCTTGCTCTTGGTGCTGATATAATTGTACTCGGCAAAGCCGTAGAGACGGTCGGTATTTGTGGGGAAGGGGAAGATGCCGTAATCGTCGAGATTGGCGCCGGAGCCGTTGAGTTGGCTGACCAGCCAGTCGCCTTCGAGCATCATCGCTGCACGACCGGCCGTGAAGAGGCTGTAGGACTGTTTGTTGTCGATACCCATGAACGGCTGCAGCGTATAGTCCTTCGTCCACTTCGCAAACTCCGCGAAGGAACCCGTCGCGCAGGGTTCTTTGGTCCAGTCCAACGTCATCGCCTTCAGCGCGTCGTGCTTTTCGGCGCCGCACTTGGTTTCGAGGATAACGTCCATGAGGCGCATGACGTGCCAGTTGACCGTGCCGCCAAAGGTGAAGGCGGGGATGCCCGCGGCCTTCAGCTTATCGGCCGCGGCAAGGAGTTCCTCGTAGGTCTTCGGCTCTTCCTTGATGCCGGCCTGTTCGAAAAGCTTCTTATTGTAGTAGACGGCTTCGCCCTTGAAGGTGAAGGGAACACCGTGCTTGCCGCCGGTATAGAGGTCGGCGAAAGCGGCAGCCGACGGCAGCAATTCGTCGTTCCACTTATACTCGGTGTAATACTTGTCGAGTGGCAGCGACAGGCCGGCCTTCACATACTCGCCGCCGAGGCCGAGACCCGCCCAGCTGAAATAAATGTCGGGTCCTTTGTCCGAGCCCGCGGCGACGCGGAGCGCGGTCTTGTGTTCATCGACGGCGCGCTGAACGATCTCGACATGCGTCCCGGGATTTGCAGCTTCGAAGTCCGTCGCCACCTTCTTGAGGGCCGTATTGGCAGCATTATTGTCGAAGTTGAGGGTCCAGAGCGTGATGTCTTCAGCAAGAACCGGTGTTGCCGAAAGTGACGCCATGGCGATCGCAACGATGCTCGCAGTCTTCAATTTCGCAGAAAGGGTCAGCATTACCGTCCTCCTCTTGTAAGCCGGGACCCTTTTTGCAGATAGTCATTGACATGTCAACTGGTATGATGAGCTAACCATCGTGCCGTCGAGCAAATTTGGCCATCGCGGCGATGATGATGACCGCCGATGCCGCACCGGGATCGATGTGCCCGATAGCCCGGTCTCCCAATCGCGAAGCCCGTCCTTTCGCTGCCGTCATGTCTTTGGTTGCGTCACAGCCGACGCGGGCTGCATGCACTGCCATGTCGAAGCATTCGGGAAGCGGCTTTCCTGTCCCCCACGCATCAAGTGCCGCGTCGGCCGCGGGCTTCCAGGCGTCGACCATCGTCTTTTCACCGGCTTCGGCCTTTCCGCGTTCCTGGATTCCCGTCGCCATGGCTGCGAAAACGCGGACGAAATCGTCATCGGTCAAGGTCTGCCTGTCCTTGGCTGCGGCCGCGGCGCGCATGAAGGCCGTGGCATATAAGGGGCCGGACGAAGCACCGACCGCATTCAGGAATGCCTTTGCCGCAACGTTGAACAGCAGCGTCGGTGGAGTTTCCATATCGAGCTCGCCGACCGCCTTGGCGGCAGCCTGACAGCCTCCGTCCATGGCAAGGCCGTGATCGCCATCGCCGATGGCGCCGTCCAGCTCGCAAAGATGGTCGCGCTCTGCCGCGATATCCTCGGCAATCCCGGCAAACAGTTGTTGCAGGTCTTTTGTGGTAATCGTCATCGATCACCTCGCAAACATCGCGCAATCGCACGGGTGGTCGATCAACCGCTGAAGCTCGTCGTCGAGATGCATGACGGTGATCGAGGCGCCGGCCATTTCAAGCGAGGTGCAATAGTTGCCGACGAGCGACGTGTGGATGACGAGCCCGGCATCGTCGAGTCGGGACTTCACGCGCCGCATCATGATATAGAGTTCCATCAGCGGAGTCGAACCTAGCGAGTTGACGAGCACGGCGACACGATCGCCTGGGTCCGCCTTCATCTCCCGAAGCATGCTGTCCATCAGCTCGTCGGTCACGGCATCGGCCGACCTCAGCGGCTCGCGCGCCATGCCGGGCTCTCCATGGATTCCCATGCCGATCTCCATCTCGTCCTCGCCGATCAGGAAGTTCGGCCGGAGGGTCTGGGGCAGCGAACAGGGAGAGAGCGCCACACCCATCGTATAGGTTCGTGCATTGGCATGGCGGGCGGCGCGCTCGACATCGTCGAAAGAGTAGAGAAGATCGCATGCCGCTCCGGCGGCCTTGAAGATGAAGACGTTGCCCGCCACGCCGCGTCGCCTGTCCCTCTGATCGGCAGGAGCGGACGCCACGTCATCTGTGGTTAGGACGGTGCGGACCTCGATCTCGTCGAGCGCCAGCATCTCGGCGGCCATGTCGAAATTCATCACGTCGCCGGCATAATTGCCGTACATGAACAGGACGCCGGCGCCGCCGTCGACCGCCTTGGCGCAGGCGATGATCGGATCGGGCGGCGGCGAGGCGAAGACATTGCCGATCGCGGCGGCATCCGCCAGCCCCTTGCCGACAAACCCCAGAAAGGTCGGCTCATGCCCGGATCCGCCGCCGATGACCAGGCCGACCTTGCCTTTGCGCGGTCCGTTTCTGGCAATGATCGCGCGGGGCATGTCTTCGACTGCGTAAAGATGGCGTGGATGCGCCGCGAGGATCCCTTGCAGCATCTCATCGACGGCATCTGCGCCGGAATTGATAAGCTTCTTCGTCTTCACGCCGATCCTCCCCAGTGAGCTCCGATTGCATAGATGCGGCTGATGCGCCGGAGGTCAATCCGCCAGCGGCAAGACCGCGGTGGCGAAGGGTGCGAGCAGCAGATCCTTCCCCGATGCGGGGTAATCGACTCTTCGCTCTCCGCTCGTCAGATTGACGACGTGGAGCCTGTTTCCTGCGGCGTCCCGCGCAACGAAAGACAGCACTTCGGAGGGCGAGGACGAGATGCATTCCTGCCAGAATGCACCAGCCAAGGCGGACAAAGTCCGCACCGCATTGAACAGCGGACGCCGCCCACCCTGCTCGATCGGCTCGGCCGGACCGGCAATCAGACCGAACGGACCGGTCAAGGCCGAGAGCGTCAGGCATTCGAGACCGGCATCCAGCACTCTGATTGCGTAACCGAGTGCGAAAGCTTCCGCGAAACGGCCGTTGTGGCGCGGGTCGCGGTTGGCCATGGGTATGCGTGCGCCCATGGGATTATCCATTGTGCGGCTGCCATAGGGGTTCTGCCGCATCGGGATCGTCGAGGGGCCGATCCGGTAGGGCTTGTCGCCGTAGATGGCACGAACGGAGCGGGTGATGAAGGGCAGCGCTTCCAATGTCTGCATGACGCTGAGATCGTCGGCCGCATGCACGATGGGGTTGGTGCAGTGGCTGACGAAGTCGAGCTGCCCATCCGGCGCGCGCTTGCGGTTGAGTTCGGTGAAATAGCTCAGCATGCCGCCGCCGATGCGAATACCGGGAAAGGCGGCGCGGGCGGCGGCATAGACCGCGTCCAAAGGCGGGCAATCCGGCCATGTGCTGCCGGGCGGCGTCGATTGCCGGTCGACGGATGGCGAGATCATGATCGCATCCGGCTTGAATGCCGCCAGCTGCATTTGGTGGGCGATCTCGGCCGCCTCGCTTGCCGGCGACGATTTGCAGGGGAGGGCGATCTCCAGCGTCGAGCGGCCGCGGTGGACGGCGGCGATCGCGGTAAAAGTCTTCAGTGCTTCGGCGGCATGCCCGGCATCCGGATCGAAATGAAAGAGGAGTTCCCGCGGCGCGATCTCCGACAGGACGGCCTTTGCCATGAGCGTCGCATCGGCCTCCTCAGGCGTCACGATCACGCCGATATCGGGCATGATGCCGGTCCGCTCTCCAAGCTTGAGTTTTATCGCGCCGCCCAAGGTCGCAGGCGCGAAGCGCGGTGCGGAATGCCTGGTGTCTCTGATAACAAGCGACGTCTTTTGCCGGACAGGTTGGTTGGCAGAGATCTGGTAGGGCCAGGGCAGAGCGAGCGGTCTGACATATGTCTTATAGGATGCGTCCGACCAGTTTCTTTGATCTTCCATTTCAAAGGTGTCGCCCTCCATCCGGCATTCAGCCTGAACGTCAGGCATGACCCGGTGGGTGATGGCGCGCATGTCCTTGAATGGTTGCCAGGGTTCGATGACATCGGGGAACCGTGTCGTCACGATCTCCCCGTCGACATGCTCGACCTTGGCCGGCGAACCCGCCACGCCGACGATTGGATGCAGGATGCAGAAGCCGCAGCGGTTGGTCTCGAAGCCGGTCTCGGTCATGGCTTCGCCCTCGAAATCGAGCCGGTCCTGATATGCCGCGATGCGAACATCGATAACGAGCCTCGTGTCGCCGGGTCCCTCGCAGCGGGCCTGATAAGCGACTTCGAAACGGTCTTCCTTCTGCTCGATCCTGAGATCGACGATTTCAGGGCTGTAGGTGCCCCAGTCCCGGTCGCGAACGAGATAAGAAATCGCCCGTAGCACCTCGATGCCGTCGTAGCGGATCGCGCGGAGGTTGCCATCGGCGAGGTCGGCGGTCAGCTTTCCGGCCCTCAGCCGAACCGGCGGCCTCTCGACCAGGTGGGTGCCGTAGAGCTGGAACGCATTGATCGTCATCGCAGCATCGCTCCGACATCGATCGTCTGTCCCCTGGCAGCGCTGTCATAGGCGGCCTCGACGAGGGCGAAGGTCTTCAGATTATCGGCCCCCGAGGTCGAGTGCTCCGCGCCGCGCTTGATTTGATCGACCCAATGCTGCTGGATCGCATAGACGCTCTCCTGGATGTTGTGCCAAGGCCGCGAGGCCCAGGACAACAACTTCGGAGAGACATCCATTGTGGTGGTGCCCCTGCCGTGGGCGATTTCAAGGCGGTAGCCCTGGGTCAGGCGGATCGTGCCCTCGGAGCCGTCGAGCTCGATCAGCGTTTCGGGAAACGGCTCTTTCGAGAGCTTGGTGGCGTAGCTGACGTCGACCACCGACGTGGCGTCGTTTTCATGATCGAGCAGAATGGTTGCGACATCCTCGCCCTTGATCTTGGGATTGACCCGTTTGGTGCGGGCCGTCAGTGATCTGATATCGCCGAGGATATAGCGGGCGATATCGAGCGTATGAATGCCGAGATCTTCGATGATGAAGCGCTCGCCTTCGGCAAGATACGGCTGGCCGGAGAAGACGTCGTAACCCGAGCGGAAGGAGAAGCGGCCCCAGAAGGGCGTGCCGATGGCGCCAGCATCGAGCGCCTTGCGGACCGCCTGGATCGGCGTCTGCCAGCGAAAATTCTCGTGCACCATCAGGGCCACGCCGGCATTGCGGCAAGCCTCGACCATCGCCTTTGCATCCGACAGCGTCTTGGCGAAGGGTTTCTGGCAGATGGCCGGCACCTTATTCACTGCGGCCATTTCCACCAGAGCGCGGTGACTCTGGACCGTCGTGGCGATGTCGACGAAATCGAAGCCGCCATCGGCAAACATGGCCTCGGCATCGCGGTAGCGGCGATCGATACCGAACTGGTCGCCGACGACCTTCAGCCGCTCCGGATCGCGATCGCAGATCGCGACGATGTCAGCACCTTCGACATCTTTCCAGGCGTGCATCTGGTTGATCGCGAAGAAACCGCAGCCGATCAAAGCCCCCTTCAACTCGGTCATCTCAGCCTGCCTTTGCCATCTGCATGAGGGTGACGCGCTGCTGCAGGCGCCGCTGGGCCTGATCGACCACGACGGCAATGATGATGACGAGGCCCTTGATGACCATCTGCCAGAAGGAGGAGACGCCCATCATGACAAGCCCGTCGGAGAGGATGCCGATGACGAAAGCGCCGATGATCGTGCCGCCGATCGTGCCGCGGCCACCCGACATCGAGGTGCCGCCGAGCACGGCTGCGGCAATCGCATTGAGTTCGAAGCTTTCGCCGGTCGCCGGATGGGCGGCCATCAGTTCGGAGGAAATGACGACGCCGACGATGGCGGCGCAAAGTCCGGAAAACATGTAGACGAAGATCTTCACCACATCGACCCGGATACCGGACATGCGCGCGGCCCGCTCATTGCCGCCGACGGCGAAGATATGACGGCCGATCGGCGTCGAGCGGGCGACATAGGCAGCCGCGAGTGCCAGCACGATCAGGATCCAGATCGACACCGGCAAGCCGAGAATGCGCCCCGCGCCGAAGAAGTCGAAACCGGTCGTGGCATATTCGGGCCGGCCGACGAGGTTCGGAAAGGTCTGGCCGTCCGATGACAGCAAGGCGAGACCGCGGGCGACATAGAGCGTGCCGAGCGTGGCGATGAAGGGCGCGACGTTGAGTTTGGTGATCAGCAGGCCGTTGATAAGGCCGATGACGAGACCGATCGACAGCGTGATCAGCACGATCTCGAAGAGGTTGAAATAGATCGTGTAGCCGATCGGCAATTCGATACCGTAAAGGATCAGGCCGCCGGCGACCATGCCGCACAACCCGACGATCGATCCGACGGAAAGGTCGATGCCGCCGGTGATGATGACGAAGGTCATGCCCATCGCCAGGAAGGCGTTCAGCGCCACATGCTTCGACATCAGGATCATGTTCGCCGTCGAGGTGAAGTTCGGCGCGAAGATCGCAAAGAAGATGATCACGGCGAAAAGCGCGATGAAGGTCCTGAGCTTCATCAGCGTCAGAAGCGCCGAGCCGTTGGCGCCTTTCGGCGCAAGAGTGGTTGACGTAGCCGCCATCATGACGCGAGTTTCCCTTGATGTCCGTGTCCCTTGGCCGAAGCCGCGATGATGGCGTCTTCCGTCGCCTCGTTCCGGTCGAAGACGGCGACCAGCTGGCCGTTGCTCAAGACCGCGATGCGATCGGAAAGCGCCATGACCTCCTCGAGGTCGGAGGTCGAAAACAGAATGGCGAGCCCGTTTGCCGCCAGCCGCCGCATGGTGCGGAAGACGTCGGCCTTGGCGCCGACATCGATGCCGCGGCTCGGCTCGTCCATCAGCAGCACTTTCGGATTGGTCATTAATGCCTTACCGATAACGACCTTCTGCTGGTTGCCGCCCGACATCGAGGTCACCTCGAAATCCGGGTTCGGCGCCTTGATCGAAAGATCGCGGATGGCCTCCTGGACGGCGCTCTTCTCGGCACCGCTGTCGATATGGAAGAGCCGGGCGAAGCGGCCAAGGCTCGCCAGCGTCAGGTTGGAAGCGATCGAGAGCACCTGGACCAGACCCTCGCGCTGCCGGTCTTCCGGAATGAGCGCAAGGCCGCGGCGGATGCGCCGGGTGGTGTCGCGGGCGCGAACCTGCTTGCCCTCGATGAAGATCTTGCCGGTCGAGTGTGCGTGGCGGCCGATCACACACTCGAAGAATTCGCTGCGTCCCGCACCCATCAGGCCGTATATGCCGAGGATTTCTCCCGCCTTGACCGACAGCGAGACATCGTTGACCGACAGCCCGCCCGTCGGTCTGGGAAGGCTGATGTTTTCGGCGCGAAAGACCTCGGCGCCAACGGCATGGGTGACGGATTTTGCAAAGTCCTTGGCATCCGAGCCGATCATCGAGCGAACGATCCAGCGCGTATCGATGTCGCGCACCATCGCCTCGCCGGTGACCTGGCCGTCACGCAGCACGGTGATATAGTCACCGATCCGCATCAGCTCTTCGAGCCGATGTGAGATATAGACGATCGCAACTCCTTGAGCCTTCAGTTCCGCGATCACCTTGAACAGGATGTCGACTTCGGCCGCCGAAAGCGCCGACGTCGGCTCGTCCATGATCAGGATCCGGGCATTTAGCGACATCGCTTTGGCGATTTCGACGAGTTGCTGCTGGCCGATCGGCAGATCCTCGACCATCGTGTCCGCCTCGATCCCGGCATCCAGGCGCTTGAGAAAGCCATTGGCCTTTTGCACCTGCGCCTTGTGGTCGATGCCGAGCAGGCCGCGGGTGATCTCGCGCCTGGCGAAGATGTTCTCGGCGACCGACATGTTGGCGAAGAGATTGAGCTCCTGGAAGATCATGCCGATGCCATGCGCCTGCGCTTCCGCTGGGCTGTCGAAGGAGACGGGTTCACCGTCGAGGATGATGCGGCCATGCGTCGGACGCTCGACGCCGGCGATGATCTTCATCAGCGTCGACTTGCCCGCGCCGTTTTCGCCGACGAGCACGTTCACCGCACCGCGGCGCAGTTCCAGATTGGCGCGCTTGACGGCGACGATGCCCGAATAGACCTTCGACACGTCGTCAAGGCGCAGGATGACATCATCCTTTTGTGCCTCTGTCGCCGTCATGAGCCCACCCTCAATTCCGAAGGTGTCACGAGCGGCAGCTCGCCGCTTTTCGGCAGCGGAAAGGCGCCGATCACGGTCACCGTCTTGCCGGCGAGGTCCTCGCGCGGGACGGCCGACAGGAAGGCCGAGTTGGCCTTCTCGTTGAACGCCTTGCCGAACTGCGCCCATTCGATCTGGTTCTTGAATTCGTTGAAATTGACGAAGTCCAGCGTGTCGCGGAGCGCCGTGCCGCGGAGCGCCGGCCCGATCTGGACCTTTGCATCGGCCTTGCCGTCGCCATCGGCGTCGACATCGAGCGTTGCCGCGCGCGAGTCCGTATCGGCCGCCACGACCTTGCCGGTGATCTTCACCGCATAGGTCCATGGCGAACTGCTCTGCTTGCGGGGATTGCCGTATTTCTCGCCCGCGGCATCAGGGCTGGAGGCAGCCAGTTGCATGACGTCTTTCAGGTCGCCAGCGCGCTTTTCGAAATAAGGCACGACCTCGGGCTGCCAGATCGCCTCGACCTTTGCATTCGGGTCGAAGGCGGTCTTGGCCGCTGCCGCCGCCTTTTCCTCCGGCGTCGGCGTTTTGATGATCTTGCAACCGGGCAAGGCCGCCGCCACGACGGCAGCGATGAGGGCGCCCTTCATTCTCAACATGCTGTGAACCTCGACGTCTTGCGAAATGCATTGCAGAGGGCGCGGCCGCGCACCCTCTGCATCTCGCGGCTGATCAGTTCGTCAGCGCGAAGGTCTCGAGCTTGCCGGAGTTGTCGGCGTTGATGAGAACGCAATCCATCAACTGCTTCTCTTCCTTTGGCGCCGTCTTGGTCTTGATGTAGGCGTCTGCTTGTTCGACCGCGAGCTGGGCCTGGGCATAGGCGGGCTGCAGCACCGTCGCCTTGATGCCGCCCGACTTGATGGAGTCACGCACGTCGTTGGAGCCGTCGAAGCCGACGACGATCACGTCCTTGCGGCCGGCCGCCTGCAGTGCTGCGATCGCACCCATGGCCATGGTGTCGTTGCCCGAAATGACGCCCTTGATGTCGGGATTAGCCTGGAGGATGGTTTCCATCTTCGAATAGGCTTCCGTCTGGCTCCAGTTGGCCGACTGCTTGGCGACGGACTTCAGGTCCGGGTAGTCGTCGATGACGTCGTGGTAGCCTTGCGAGCGGATGCCGGCATTGGTGTCGGACTCCTTGCCGACCAGCTCGACGTAATTGCCCTTCTCGCCCATCAGCTTGACGAATTCCTGCGCCCCGAGCTGCGCGCCCTGATAGTTGTTCGAGACGATCTGGGCGACGGCCACGCCCGTCGCATTGATTTCGCGGTCGATCAGGAAGGAGGGGATGCCGGCATCCTTGGCCTTCTTGACGGCCGCGACGGAGGCGTCGGCTCCGGCATTGTCGAGGATGATCGCCTTGGCGCCGCGCCCGATCGCCGTGTCGATCATTTCCGACTGCTTGTTGGCGTCGTCATCATGGGTCATGAGCAGCGTCTCGTAGCCGAGTTCCTTCGCCTTGGCTTCGGCGCCGACGGCTTCGGCCTTGAAGAAGGGATTGTCATGCGCCGGTGTGATGATGGCGATGAGATCGGCCGCAAAGGCCGGCATGGCCGTTCCCAGCGCCAGGGCGCCGGCGAAAGCCGCAAGTGTCAGTCTGCGCGTCAGTTTCATTTTTTCCTCCCTGTTGTGAATGAAGCCCCGTCTCCTCGGAGCGGTTGTCCGGTCTCCCGGAGCAGTTGAGGAGGAGGGCTTGCCTCCTCCAAGCCGAATTCAGGTGATGCGCCGGATGCTTTCGGCGATCTCCTGCGGTTCGAATACTTTCTTCCAGTCGTCGCGCATCAGCGCCGGGATGCCGAACTCGATCGCCTTGTTGCAGGCATCCGAGAACACCCCGTCGACTTCCTTGAAGATGACGGCGCCGAGCACGTTCATATGGCCGAGCAGGAAGTCGCGGGCGGCCTGTTCCGGCACGCCGCGGGCCACGCATTCGTCCATGGCCTGGCGCATGATGACGAGCAGCGATGCGCAGACAGTTTCCGACAGGCCGGGTTCGAGCATGGCGAGCTGGTCGACCGTGACGCGGTGCGAGCGCATGACCGGAGCCCAGATGAGCTTGGCGATTTCCTCGCCAAGCGCATAGGCGCTGTCAGGCCCCTGCATCAGCGCCGAAACGATGTGCTGCTTGGCGAACAGGCCGCCGAAATGGTCCTTCTTGGCCTGCATGTCGGTCTCGTCGTTGAAGATCGGCGGATGGCAGGGATGAGTGACGAAATAGGTGAGGTCGTCACGCTTCGGCAGATGGCCGGCAAAGGGAGCCGCAGCATCCAGCGCGACCACCATGGTGCCTGACCTGAGCTTGTCGACGATGCCTGCCGCGACTTTGCCGATCGCCGTGTCCGGCACGGCAAGGATCACCACATCGGCGCCATCGAGTGCGGCATCGACTGGCACGCAATCAAGACCGAGATCGTTCTTCAAGCGGGCCTTGCCCGCGTCGCTCACCTCGACATGGCGCACTTGGAATCGTGAGCCTTTGAGATTTTTGGCAAGCCGATATCCCATTTTTCCGCCTGCGCCGAAGAGGGCAATCTGAGTCATGTTTCCTCACCTTTTCCGTTTGGATAGGATCATATACTGGTATGATGAGTCAATCACCATATCACTGCTTAATCTGTCGCCATCAATGTTTTTCGGCGTCGAGCCGGTCGATCGCCTGCACATTTCCGGCCGAGGGGCCGTCAGGGTCGAATTCGGATGCAAGCCAGACATCGACGATCGATTTCGCCAGCTCCGGTCCGATGACGCGCGCTCCCATCGTGATGATCTGGGCGTTGTTCGATTTTACCGCGCGCTCCGCCGAATAGGTGTCGTGCGTCAGCGCGGCACGGATGCCCGGCACCTTGTTGGCGGAAATGCAGACGCCGATGCCGGTTCCGCAGATCAGGATGCCGCGTTGATGTTCGCCGTTGACGATCGTCTGCGCGAGGCGCTGCGACAGGTCGGCGTAGAAGCCGGACTGGCTGAGATCATGAACTTCCAGGTCGGTCTTGTGCGCGAGATGGGCGGCAATGACATCCAGCAGCGGTTTGCCTGCGCTGTCCGCGCCGATTGCGATCTTCATAGCAGTTTCCTTCCGCTCGCCTTCAGGCATGGAAATCACCCTTTGATCGCCGCGCTGACGCGGCGAAGAATGTCGAGGTAACCGTCGACGAACCAGGCGGAGCGGCCGATGAACAGGCCGTCGATATGCGGCTCGGTGATCAGTTCCTCGCAATTTTGCGGATTGACGCTGCCGCCGTAGAGCACCGGCACGGAACGGCCAAGAATGGCTTTGGCCACTTCGGCGATCCTTCCATGCCGCTCCGAGGCGTAGTCGGCGTTTGCCGGAATACCGTTGACGCCGATCGCCCAGACGGGTTCGTAGGCGAGCAGGACCGTAGCCTGTTCGGCGCCGGTATCGATGCCCCTCAAGGCTGCCTCGACCTGGCGCCGCAGCACGGCGTCGGCCTGACCTTCCCGGCGCTCCTGCAATGTCTCGCCGATGCAGATCAGCGGGGTGACGCCGTGGCGGATGGCGGCCGAAACCTTGAGGCCGACGGTTTCATCGGTCTCCCCGAAATGCTCGCGCCGTTCGGAATGGCCGAGCTCGACCATGTCGAGCTCACAGTCCTTCAGCATGAGAGGCGAAATCTCGCCAGTCCAGGCGCCAGCGTCCTCCCAGTGCATGTTCTGGGCGCCGACCTTCACCGACGTATCGGCAAGCGCGCGCTTGACCTCGCGCACTGAGGTAAAGGAGGGAATGACGAAGCGCTGCACGTGGACGTCGCGTTCACGGTCTGCATGGGCGAGGCGGCGCGCGAAGGCGAGCGCTTCTTCCAAGGTCTTGTTCATCTTGAAGCTGGTGCCGACCCAAAGGACCATTCAGCTCTTCCTCCCGTCACGGATCTGGGCGAAATAGCCGTCGGTGCCGACCTGGCCGCCTTTGAGGGCGATCTGCAGGCCGTTGGTCGGCGGATAGTCGCCATGGGCGAGGCAAAGCGGCGAACCCGGAGTTTGCGGCAGCGGCAGAAGCGTCGTCAGCGCGTCGACCTTCAACTGCTTGAGGGCGTGACTGGACGTGTCGCCGCCGGCAACGACGGCACGTGACAGCTCTTCGCTTTCGATCAAGCGGCGCAAGATCGTGCCGAGTGCACTCCCAAGCCGGTGACGCGCGCCCGGAAACCTGTCGATGTCGGCGCCACGGTCCGCGGACGGCCCAAGTGCGGTGTGGAGGATGATGCTCTTGCCTTGCTGGAGCTTCTGGACACCTGCCTTGACCGCTGCATCCACCGCGCCTTGGCCATGCTCTCCGACCAGGGCGAGCGGATCGAGCGCCATGCTCTCGAAGCCGTTCTCGACAGCGGTGCGGATCTGGCGCTCGGTGGTCGGCGAGACGCTGCCCGACACGACGGCGAGGCGGTCGACGGGGCCGATATCGGGAAATTCGGTCCTGCTGTCGTCGATGAAACCGCTCCGCCGCCATGCGCTGAGCAGGGCATATTCGATCCCCGACGAGCCGGCGACAAAGCTTGCCGAACGGCCGGTGACACGGAGCAGCTGCTGACCTGCGGCCTGCTGTGTCGCTTCGGAGTCGACATCGATGAGCAGGATGCCTTCGGAACTCGACGCCAGCTCGTCGATCCGTTGATCGGCGTCCGCCGCGGTGATCGCCACGAGATCGGCGACCAGGACGGGTAGACGGGTCTGCTTTGAGAGATGCACCGCAAGATCCGCCTCGTCCATCGGCGTTACCGGGTGGCGGCTCATGACGGGGTGGCGGTCGATGCGGAAGATCCGGCCCTGATAGGCGGCAAAGAGATTGCCGAAGGCTGTGTAGCGTTTCAGTTGCGGCGCGCCGACGATGACGGGAACGACGGAGTGGCCGAACACCGCGCGGCCGATTTCGATCGCCTTGCCGATGCTGCCGATCCCAGGGCTGGAATCGAAGGTCGAGCAGACCTTGTAGTGACAGATCGCGGCACCAAGCGAATTCAGCCATTCGAAGGCATGTGCAAGGTGCTCCTGCATCCATTCCGGCGTCTCGCTGCGGCTCGTCCCGGCAAGGCCGATGGCGCGGCAATCGCTAAAACGCGCGAGCAGTTGCGGCGTGGGAACGTCGAGGAAGAGCGCGGTCGAGACACCGTTCGATGCCAGGGCCTCCATGACATCGGTGGAACCGGTAAAGTCATCGCCGTAATAGCTGACGAAAAGTCCATCCATCGCAATCACGCGCCCTTGCCGTCGCTGAATTTTGCAATCGAGGCGGCAAGCTCCGGATGTTCCCTCGCATAGATCTCCAGCGGTATGCCGGCGACGGCTGCCTGCCACGCCTGCTGCACGGCCCGAACGCCGGACGCCGGACCATGGGGGTGACTGACGATGCCGCCGCCGCAGAGATAGAGAAGATCGACGGTGCGGCCGGTCCGCTGGTAGGTCTCCGGTGCCTGTCCGCCCCACTGGCCGGAGCCGGCAACCGGAAGCGGGCAATCGGCGGCATCAAACAGCGGCGCGCTGACGGCCTTGAAGGACGAGACGAAGCTGTCGTCCGGCTCCCAATATTTGACCCTGATGCCGTTGATCTGGAACTGATCGACCCCCAACAGCCGCCAGAATTGCTGGTAGACCTTGAAATCCATGCCGGCGCCCGGATCGCGGGTCAGCACGTCCCAGCCGTTTCGATGCGCATGCAGCACCAGATTGGAGCGCTTGCGCAGAAAGCTCATGCCGCCGAAGCCGATCGAGTTGATGTTGACGACGGCGCAGTTGCCGCCGGCCGCAGCGACGATGTCGTGATTGCGCATCATCTCGTCGGGGTCGGCATGCGAGATGCCGAAGGCATACATCACCTTCTTGCCGCTCTTTTGTTCGTGATCGAGAATGCGCGGCATGATCGCCGCGACGCGATCCTTGAGCGGCGAATAGGCCGGGCTCGTCAGCTTCTCGTCGTCTTTGATGAAGTCGACACCCGATGCGATCAGTTCGCCGACGAGCGCGGCCGTCTCCTGGGGTCTCAGCCCGAGCGCCGGCTTGACGATCGTTCCGATGATGGGGCGACCTTCGACGCCGGTGAGGCGGCGACTTCCCGGGATGCCGAACTGCGGTCCTGGATGCGCGCTTCTGAAGGCGTCTGGCAGCTTCATGTCGACGATGCGGATGCCGGTCATGCCCTTGATGGAGTAGACGCCGCCGATTGCAATGGTCATCAAAGCCGAGAGGTCGGTCCCGATCGCCTCGAGGGGAAAGGCGATGTCGATATCGGCGCGATGGAGCAGCGTGCCGGGGGCGACCTCGGGCCAAGTCGGATGACGTGCATCTTCGAGCGGGCGGATCGCCAGGACGCGGGCGGCGACCCGCGACTTCAGCTCTTCGGTTTCACCGGGAACGGGCACGAAGGTTCCGGTCGACTGGTCGCTCGCGATCTTGTCCGCCATCGCCTCGACGCTTCCGGGCGTCTCGATGCGGTAGGTCAGGGTAATCATCATGAAACGGACGGTTGCTCCTCTCGCCACGCAGATTGTCATGGCGTCAACTTGTGATCTGGTATAATGAGTATTCCAACTAATGAAAAGCAGAATTTTCGGATGCGCAAATTTTCGTCGACAGCTTTGTTCTCGACATGGAAACTGCTAGGAGGAAACATTTTGAGCCAGCGAGATGTGATGACCCAGCCCCTCGAACAAATCGTCCGCCGCAAACTCTCTGACGAAGTGTTTGATCGACTTGAGCGAATGATCACCTCGGGCGAGCTTCAGCCTGGCGACGAAATGCCATCTGAACGCGTGTTGATGGAACGCTTCGGCGTCGGCCGGCCGGCGATCAGGGAGGCCATGCAGTCGCTTGCCAGCAAGGGTCTTGTCAGCATTTCGCACGGCGAGCGGGCGAAGGTTCTCAGGCTGACGGCGAAATCGATATTCCGCCAGGTTGATCTCACCGCCAAGATCATGCTGTCGCAATCGGCGGATTCGCTGGAGCATCTCAAAAGTGCCCGCATCTTCTTCGAACGAGGCATGGCGCGCGAGGCCGCGCAGCGCGCCTCTGCCAGCGATATCGCTGATCTCAGGAACATCATCGAACGTCAGCGCATGTCGCTTGGGCGGGCGGAAGAGTTCATTGACGCGGACATGGAATTCCACACCCGCATCGCCCAGATCTCAGGCAATCCGATCTACGTCGCCGTCAGCGAAGCGATGCTTGCCTGGCTGAAGGAATATCATACCGAGATGCTGATCTGGACCGGCAAGGAAAAATTCACGCTGGTCGAACACGACGAGATTGTCGACCGCCTTGAAGCAAACGACGTGGATGGCTCGGAAACGACCCTCCTCAAGCATCTCGAGCGCTCGCGTGCGCTTTACGCGAAGTAACCTTCACGAACGCGGTCGCCGCTGGCCGGCACGCCTGGCCATCACTCACTTCCTGACTCTGTCTCACCCTCGCCCTTGATCCTTGGTCGCGACCGGGCTCCAGAGCTTATGGGATGTTTGTAAGCAGGAAATGCGGAACAATGAGCTGTGGGCGAGGTTCTGCCTGATCACGCAAAGATCCCAAGGAGGACATCAGGATGCGTATGAAACTCATAGCAGCTTCGCTTGTCGCCATCGGCATGGCCACGTCTGCTTTCGCACAGTCCAATCCGGCACCAGCCGGCGCCACGATCGATAAAAACCAGGCCGATCAAGGTGGCGGTGCAAGCGGCGATATGAAGGCCAAAAAGCCGATGGTGACCGATACCACCACGACCGGCTCCACGACCACCGGCACTATGAAAACCAACAGGCCCAAGTGCCCCAATCCGGTCAACAACTCCGACAATCTTCAGACGCAGGGCGGTACGAGCAACGCCACGCCGATGGATGAGGCCTGCGCCGCGCATAACAACTGATTATTCCTTTCGCAAAGAACCCCGCTTCGGCGGGGTTTTTTGTATGCCTGCTCGGCCTATGCCGTGAACTCTCCTTTTGAGTTTATGCGGCGGATTGACGCACAACTCCAGTGGTGATATCTATGCCGAATTGGTCAGGCCAATTGACCAGCTGCGCGCTTGAGGAGAAGCCGCCGGAGGAGGCCACGATGTTTTCGCCTGTTGAATCCCGCCGTCTTTATCGGCAGGTCGCGGATCAGATTCGCTTGATGATCGCGAGCGGCGAGCTCGCCGTCGGTCAGCGGCTGCCGGCGGAGCGCGACCTGGCGGAGCAATTGTCGGTCTCACGTCCGACCGTCCGCGAAGCGCTGATCGTCCTGGAGGTCGAAGGCTTCGTCAATATTCGTATGGGATCCGGCATCTATGTCGTGCGCCAGCATGCCGCGACCGTCACTGGCGCCGAGCGGGAACCGGTGGAAGGGCCTTTCGAGCTGCTGCAGGCGCGCGCCCTCATCGAATGCGCCATTGCCGAAGAAGCCGCAGGCCGCGCCAAGCCGGCGGATATCGCTCTGCTCGATGAAACGCTGCTGCGGATGAGCGGCGTGGTCAATGATGCGAGCGCGGTGCTTTCTGCCGATCGCGCCTTCCACACCGGCATTGCCGCCATCGTCGGCAATGCGACATTGATCCGCGTGACGGGCGAAATGTTCGACATGCGCATGACCCCTTACTTCGCGAGGCTCGCGAGCCATTTCGAGGGGCCGGGAACGTGGCGCAGCGCCGTGGACGAGCATCGGGCCATTCGCGACGCCATCGCCGCCGGCGATGCGGCGGGCGCCAAGGCGGCCATGCGCGCCCATCTCACCATGTCGCAGAAGAGGTTTTCCGAGAGTTTCGGGGAGGAGCTTTCGGGAGAGGAGGAGCGCGGCCGCAGCAAAGGCCCCGCGAAAGGAACGACCAAGATTTAACCGAGCTCGGAGGAGAGAGCGATGAAGAAGAGACTGGCAACGATACTTTGCACCGCAGCGGCGATCATGGCGAGCAGCGCGATTGCGCATGCCCAGACAGTGCTGAAATGGGCGCATGTCTATGAAACGTCCGAGCCCTTCCACACCGATTCCGTGTGGGCTGCGGAAGAGATCAACAAGCGAACCGACGGGCGTTATAAGATCGAGGTCTACCCGGCCTCGCAGCTCGGCAAGGAAGCCGACATCAACCAGGGCCTCAAGCTCGGGACGGTCGACATCATCATCTCGGGATCGAGCTTTGCGGCACGCGACTACAAGCCGATCGGCGTAACCTACTTCCCCTATATCTTCCGCGGTCCCGATCACCTGATCGCCTATACCAAGAGCGATGTCTTCAAGCGTCTTGCCAAAGGCTATGAAGACAAGACCGGCAACCACATCGCCGCCGTCAGCTATTACGGCACGCGCCATACGACTTCAAACAAGCCGATTGCCAAATGCGCCGATATGGCGGGCTTGAAGATCCGCGTGCCTGATGTTCCGGCCTATCTCGCCATGCCGCGCGCCTGCGGCGCCAACACCACGCCGATCGCCTTTGCCGAAGTCTATCTCGCTCTGCAGAACGGCACGGTCGAGGCGCAGGAAAACCCGCTGACGACGATCGAGGCGAAGAAGTTCTACGAAGTCCAGAAGAACATCATCCTCACCGGCCACATCGTCGATCACCTCAACACCGTGGTCTCGAAGACGCGGTGGGCGAGCCTTTCCGACGAGGACAAGAAGATCTTCGGCGAGGTCATGCAGGAGGCCGCCGAGCGCACGAGCAAGACGATCGCCGGCAAGGAAAACAGCCTTATCGCGACCTTCAAGGAAAAGGGCCTGAATGTCGCTGAGGTCGACAAGACCGATTTCGAAAAAACCGTGATGGAAAAGGTCAAGTTCGAAGATTTCGGTTACGAGAAGGCCGATTGGGAAGCAATCCGCGCGATCCAGTAAGACTCGCGGCGCGGCGCCGTAAGGCGCCGCGTTCCTTCATTCCGACTGGAACAAGGCCGATCATGTCGCAAGAAATCCATACGCAAATCACGGCCGAAGAAATCGGTCACGAGTTCGAAGGGCACGCGCCGACTGCAAACATCTCGGACTATGCCATTGAAGACTGGATCACGCTGATCGTCTTCTGGCTGATGGCGGGTTGCGTCTTCCTTCAGTTCTTCACGCGTTATGTGCTGAACGACAGCTACGCATGGACCGAGGAAATCGCCATCAACTGCCTGATCGGCGTCGTCTTTCTGGGTTCCGTCATGTGCGTGCGCACCTCGCGGCATATCCAGGTCGATGTGTTCTATCACTATATGCCTGCGGGCCTGGCGCGCGTGCTTGCCACCTTCGTCGATATCGTCCGCATCGGCTTTTTCGCCTATGGCTGCCACCTGATGTGGCGCTACGTCGATATCGTCGCCGACGAGCAGATGGTCACCATCGACCTGCCGCGCAACATCGTCTTCTACAGCGTTCTCATCGCCTTCGTGCTGATGTTGATCCGCGCGGTCATCGTCTTCATCGCCAACATCCGCCGCGGCTACTCCGTTCTGGAGCGCCCCGAAGAATTCCAGACCATCGAGGATTGATCCGATGCTACTGCTTCTTGGCTCGTTTCTGGTGCTGATGCTGGTCGGGGTGCCCGTTGCCATCTCGATGGCCGTCGCATCGGTGCTTTACATCGTCCTCTACGGCATCGCACCCGACATCATCGTCGCCCAGCGCATGATCGCCGGTGTTGAAAGCTTCCCGCTGCTCGCTGTCCCGTTCTTCATCCTTGCGGGCAACCTGATGAACTCGGCGGGCGTCACCGGCCGCATCTATTCCTTCGCCGTCGCTCTCGTCGGCTGGATGAAAGGTGGTCTCGCGCAGGTCAACATCATCGGTTCCGTGATCTTCTCCGGCATGTCCGGCACTGCGCTCGCCGATGCGGCGGGGATCGGCACGATCGAGATCAAGGCGATGAAGGATCATGGCTATCCGGTCGAGGCCGCAGTTGGCGTGACGGCGGCTTCGGCGACGCTCGGCCCGATCTTCCCGCCGTCGCTGCCTTTCGTGATCTACGGCATGATGGCGAACGTCTCGATCGGCGCTCTTTTCATGGCGGGCATCCTGCCCGGCATCGTCATGACGCTGCTGATGATGATCACTGTCGCCGCTTTTGCCTATTGGAAGCGGTGGGGCTCCGACGCGCCGTTCGATGTGAAGCAGCTGCTGTCGGCGGGGATGGAAATCGTCGTCGTCCTGGCGGTGCCGTTGGCCATCTATCTGCTGATGCGGGCGGGCGTATCGATGAATGTTGCGGCGGGCATTGCCCTTGCTCTGCTTCTCGCCCTCGACTGGTATTTCCGCTTTTCCGCCGTCATGGCGCTGATGACGCCCGTCATCCTGATCGGCGGCATGACGATGGGCTGGTTCACGCCGACGGAGGCCGCCGTCGCAGCCGTCCTTTGGTCTTTGTTCCTCGGTCTGGTGCGCTACCGTACGATGACACCCTCGACGCTCGCCAAGGCAAGCTTCGATACGATCGAGACGACGGCTTCCGTTCTCTTCATCGTCACTGCGGCATCGGTCTTTGCGTGGCTGCTGACGGTGAGCCAGGCGGCCCAGCTGCTGTCCGATGCGATCCTGTCGATCACCGACAACAAATGGGTTTTCCTGATCCTGGTGAACCTCTTGATGCTCTTCGTCGGCTGCTTCCTGGACACGATCGCGGCCATCACCATCCTCGTGCCGATCCTTCTGCCGATCGTCCTGAAATTCGGGATCGATCCCGTCCAGTTCGGTCTCATCATGACGTTGAACCTGATGATCGGTCTGCTGCATCCGCCGCTCGGCATGGTGCTTTTCGTGCTGTCGAGGGTCGCGAAACTATCCGTCGAACGCACGACCATGGCGATCTTGCCCTGGCTGGTGCCGCTCTTCCTGGCGCTGATCCTGATCACCTTCGTCCCGGCCATATCGCTGTGGCTGCCGCAGCAGCTTGGACTGCTGAGATAGGAGCGGAAGATGCGGACACGTGTGGCTCGGCTCTACCAAAAGGGCGATCTCAGAATCGAGACCGCCGCGGTTGCAGCTCTCGGTCCCGGCGAGGTGCTCCTCAAAATGGCGGCCGCAGGCATCTGCGGTTCCGACCTGCACTACTATCAGGACGGCGGCTTCGGGCCGGTCAGGGTTCGCGAGCCGATCATCCCGGGCCACGAGGCAGCGGGAACAGTGAGCCAAGCAGCCGAAGGCGTCGATCTGAAAGCCGGTACGCTGGTGGCGGTCAATCCCAGCCAACCTTGCGGACATTGCGAATATTGCCACAAGGCAATGCCGATCCACTGCCTGGAAATGCGCTTCATGGGCAGCGCAATGCGCCTGCCGCATGAGCAGGGCATGTTCCGGGAATGGCTGGTGGTGCCGGCCAGGCAGTGCTTTGCGGTCGGAGTTGCGACAACTGCCGCAGAGGCGGCCTGTAGCGAGCCGCTCTCCGTCTGCCTGCACGCCGCATCGCGTGCAGGAGATATCGCCGGCAAACGTGTCCTGATCACCGGAGCCGGCCCGATCGGCGCCCTGATGGTTGCCGTCGCCTGTTATCATGGTGCGAGCGAGGTTGTGGTCACCGATCTCGCGGATGCGGCGCTCACCAGGGCCAAGGCGATGGGCGCCAGCCGCACGTACAATGTTGCCAAGGATGCCCAGGCGCTTGCCGGATTCGAGGCGGGAAAGGGCTATTTCGATCTCGTCTTCGAATGCTCGGCCGCCGCCCCGGCAATCCGCAGCGCGATTGCCACCATCAGGCCGCGCGGAACGATCGTGCAGGTCGGCGTCTCGGGAGACGTCCCGATCCCTCTCAACGCCATCGTCGGCAAGGAGCTTCAACTCCACGGAACCCAGCGTTTCCACGAGGAATTTGCAACCGCCGTCGATCTGATCTCCAGCCGCAAGATCGATGTCCGGCCGATCATCAGCCACAGCCTGCCGCTCGAACAAGCCACCGCAGCCTTCATCCTCGCCGGCGACCGCGCGTCCGCCTGCAAGGTGCAGCTCACCTTTTAAGCGCGGCACGGCGTCCGTCGCGGACGACGATCTCGATCGAAGCCGAGCCGCCGAACCTCACAAGGTTGTTGCGGCAGCGGTCGAACGGTGCATGTTCTGTATGAGCCAATCTGCGAAAATTCGGGCCAGTCGCCGCTGCGTGCCGGTCTTCGGATAGGCAAGGTAATGTCCTATGTACCTGTTGTCGCGGGACCCTGCCGAAAAGGGCCGCACGAGCTTTCCACTTTCGAGCTCGCGAGCGGCGAGGATGTTGGATTCGAGCGCCACGCCCAGGCTGTTCACGGCAGCGTCCAGGGCAAGAAAGCTTCTGTCGAAACTCATCGCGGGCGGTGGCGGAGAGCCGATCTGATTGGCTTCGAACCAGTCGATCCACTGTATCCTTTTCAGGTCGCTTCTGATCAGGGGATGGCGCAGCAGGTCGCGCGGAGACTTGAGGCGCTGCGCTACCTCCGGTGAGCACATTGGAAAGACAAGCTCCTCACCCAACGGGATCACGATGAGATCGTCGCGGTTTTGCGGCTCGCCATAGACGATGTCCGCGTCGAACAGATTGTCGACGAAACGGGCATAGTTCGTACTGGCGGCCACCCTTACTTCGATGCCGGGATTCTCCTTGAGAAAGCCCGGCAGACGCGGCGAAAGGACTTGTGCGGCGAAGCTCGGCGCACAGTGCAGTCGCAGGAGTTGAGCCTTTTTGGATGAAATGAGTTCAACACCGCGCCGCAGCTCTTCGAAGGCGTTCGACGCGTGCAGCAGCAGCGTCTGACCTGCAAGCGTCAGTGCAATGCTTCTTGTGTTGCGTTCGAAAAGACTCGCCCCCAGATCGCTTTCCAACCGCACGATAGCATGGCTGACAGCGCTCGGAGACAGGTTCAGCTCCTCTGCCGCACGGCGAAACGAACCGAGCCTGGCGGCTGCTTCGAATATTCGCATGGCGGAAAGCGAGATCGTATTGAGCATGCGATTAGTGAAACAGATTCACCTACTGATGTAAACTTGGCGTTTGATGACTCCTCTCCGTTCGGCCAGAACTATGGCCGTCGCAGTGACGATCGCTGCGGGGAAGAGAACCGGACGCCGGGAGAGCGTCAGGAGGAGATCATATGCTTTTGGAAGGAAAGACCGCGGTCATTTCGGGCGCGGCAAGCAGGCGCGGTATCGGCCGTGCAACCGCGCAGCTTTTCGCCGAACACGGGGCCAGAGTGGCAATCCTCGACATCGACGCTGGCGCAGCCAAGGAAGCTGCCGCCACCCTGCCGACCGTTGCCGGCGGTGACCACATCGGTCTGCGTTGCGATGTGGCCGACAAGGCGTCCTGCCAGGCTTCCGCCGACGCGGTGGTTGCAACGTTCGGACGCGTCGATGCTCTGATCAACAATGCCGGTATAACGCAGCCTGTCGCGACGCTGGAAATTTCCGAAGCGGATTGGCATCGCATCGTCGCGGTGAACATGACCGGCGTACTCTTTCTCAGCCAGGCCTTCATTCCGCAGATGCGCGACCAAGGCGGCGGCTCGATTGCATGCATGTCTTCCGTTTCGGCCCAACGCGGCGGCGGGATTTTTGGTGGGCCACATTATTCGGCGGCCAAGGCCGGTGTTCTCGGGCTCGCGAAGGCAATGGCTCGCGAATTCGGCCCTGCGGGCATCCGCGTGAACTCTGTCACACCGGGACTGATCCAGACCGATATCACCGGCGGAAAGCTTACTGACCAGATGCGGGTTGATATCATCAAGGGCATTCCTTTGAGCCGGCTCGGTGAAGCGAGCGACGTCGCCAACATCTATCTGTTCCTGGCATCCGACCTGTCCGCCTATGTCACCGGCGCCGTGATCGACGTCAATGGCGGCATGCTGATCCACTGATCCGCGAATGGAATTCCGGTGTCTTTGAAAGGCGTTTTTCAAGAATGAGCCAGATTGGTCATAACATCAGCCTTACCGAGCGCGCGCGACGAATTCGCCGCAACGCCCTGCGGATGGGCGAAGTCCAAGGCCAGGGTTACATCGCCCAAGCCCTCGGCGTGGCTGATGTGCTCGCCGTTGCCTACTTCCACGCCACAAACTACCGGTCGGAGGACCCGGAATGGGAGGGCCGCGACAGGTTCCTGCTTTCGATCGGACATTACGCGATCGCGCTCTATGCCGCCCTTATCGAGGCGAAGATTATCCCCGAGGACGAATTGGAGACATACGGCACCGACGAAAGCAGGCTGCCGATGTCTGGAATGGCCGCCTACACGCCGGGCATGGAAATCACCGGCGGCTCTCTTGGGCACGGGCTCGGCATCGCCGTCGGCATGTGCCTCGCCCTCAAACGCAAGAAGTCGCAATCCTTCGTATACAACCTCTTTTCCGACGGCGAGCTCGACGAAGGCTCGACCTGGGAGGCGGCGATGTCGGCCGGCTCTTACAAGCTCGACAACCTTATCGGGATCGTCGACGTCAACCAGATGCAGGCGGACGGCCCTTCGCTCGGCGTCCTGAATTTCGAGCCGCTCGCTCCGAAGTTCGAAGCCTTCGGTTGGTTCGTCCAACGGATCGACGGCAACGATATCAGCGCGCTGGTCAAGGCATTCGACGCCGCGCGCACTCACGCCGGGCCGGAGCCGCGCATCATCATATGCGACACGAAAATGGCGAAAGGTGTCCCGTTCCTCGAGGCTCGCGAGCGCAATCACTTCCTCCGGGTAGAGGCAGACGAGTGGGCCGAGGCAATCAGGATCATCGATGCGGGAGTTGAAGCATGAGGCGCTCGAAATACATACGCCCGACTCATCTTTCGCAGGCAAGCGACCGGCCGCGGCTGACGACCTCGGCGATGATCGCCTCGATCGCGAGCGCCGACCAGCCGACGAAGCCGGCTCCATTTGGAAAGACGCTGGCGGCGCTCGCGGAAAAGGATGAGCGGATCGTCGGCATGTCGGCGGACCTCGCAAAATACACCGATCTTCATGTCTTCCGAGCGGCGCATCCCGACCGCTTCTACCAGATGGGAATGGCCGAACAGCTGCTGATGATGTCGGCCGCGGGCATGGCGCGTGAAGGCTTTCAGCCATGGGTCACGACCTATGCGGTCTTCGCTTCCCGGCGCGCATATGACTTCATCTGCCTGGCGATCGCCGAGGAGATGCTCGACGTCAAGATCGTCTGCGCATTGCCTGGCTTGACCACGGGCTACGGGCCAAGCCATCAAGCCACCGAAGACATCGCCATGTTCCGCGGCATGCCGAACCTGACGATCATCGACCCCTGCGACGCGCTCGAGATCGAGCAGGCGGTGCCGGCGATCTCCGCCTACAAGGGGCCCGTCTATATGCGGCTCCTGCGCGGCAACGTTCCCCTCGTGCTGGACGAATATGATTACAAGTTCGAACTCGGAAAGGCGAAACTCCTGCGGGATGGCCGCGACACCCTGATCATATCGTCGGGGCTGATGACGATGCGCGCCCTCGAGGCGGCAAAGGAGCTTCGCAAGGACGGCGTCGACGCGGCGGTGCTTCACGTGCCGACCATCAAGCCTTTGGACGAGGAAGCCATTCTGACGGAGTGCCGCAAGAGCGGCCGCCTGGTCGTCGTGGCGGAGAACCACACTGTCATCGGGGGCCTAGGAGAGGCCGTGGCGGGCACGCTGCTGCGTGCCGGCGTCGCGCCTGCCGCATTCCGGCAGATCGCATTGCCGGACCAATTCCTGGAGGCCGGCGCGCTGCCGACGCTCCACGACCAATACGGTCTGGCGACCAGTCGCGTGACGTCGTCGATCAAGTCCTGGCTGGGAACATAGGGACGGGACTCGGTTCTTTCAGGAGGAGAGCCGAGTTCTGATGGGAGCACATAATGGAGGAGAAGATGAGCTTGCAGACCAACAGACGCAGATTTCTGGTAGCGACGGCGGCAGCCCTGGCTGCCCCCGCACTTCTTACGACCGTGCGTCCGGCGCAGGCAGGCACGGCACTGACATTGGGTCACGGCGCTGCTCCAGGCAATCCCCGGACAGTCGCCGCCGCCAAATTCGCCGAGCTCGTGGCTCAGAAGACCGACGGCCGTGTGAAGATCAACGTCGCGGGTGCTGAGACGCTCGGCAGCGACTCGGCGATGCTTACCAGCCTGCGCACCGGTGCACTGGATTTTACCGCAAACAGCCAGGGCGCCACCTCGGCAATCGTGCCGGAGCTTGCCGCGCTTGGTCTGCCGTTTCTTTTCGGCGATACCGAGAAAGCGATCCAAGTTCTCGGCGGTCCGGTCGGTGAGGATCTGAACAAGCGTTTCGAAGCCGTCGGCGTCGTACCGTTGGACTGGTGGGACAACGGAATTCGCCACCTGACGAATTCCAAACGCAAGGTCGCCGCCCCGAACGATCTCGCCGGCCTGAAGATACGCACGCCCGCGGATCCGATGACGATCGACATCTTCCAAGCTCTTGGAGCCGGCACGGAACAGATCGCGTTCGGCGAGTTGTATATCGCCCTGCAGCAAGGCGTGGTCGACGGACAGGAAAACCCGCTCGCCAACATCGAGAGCTCGAAGCTCCACGAGGTCAACAGGTTCATCAGCCTGACGGCACATAAGTGGGAGTCGACGCCCTTCCTGATGTCGAAGATCGCCGAGGCCCGGCTCGGCGCCGACCTCGACGCCGTCAAGGCGGCGGCGAAGGAGGCGGGAGCGCTGCAGCGGACGCTGTCGAATGAGAAGGCGTCCGAAGTTCTCGGCGCCTTCAGGAAGAACACGGCGATCGAAGTCGTGGACGTGGATCGGGAAGCCTTCGTGAAGGCGACCGCCGCTGTCGCCGAGAGCTGGAAGAAAAAGCCCTTCGGCGATTTCGTCAGCAAGGTTGAAGCGGAGGCAAAGGCCTGACCGGCCTTTGCCATGACGCGGAGTCATCTATGGAAAACGTGCTGAAGGCCGTCGACACGACGGCCGGCGCCATCGTTGCGCTGTCCCGTTTCATCATCATTGCCAGCGGCATTGCGCTGACCGTGGTGACGACTGCCAATGTGCTTGCCCGCTACACGCTGCAGAGCGGCGGCTTCTCTTTCGCCCAGGAACTGCCGCTGCTGATCTTCCCGCTCTTCATCCTGGCGGGAATCGTCATCGCCGCGCAGGCGGGTGGACACATGGCGGTCGAGTGGCTGTACGACCAGCTTGAGGGGCGCTCGCGGATCGCCGCCTTCGTGATCGCGAACGCCATCAGCGTGGCAGCCTTCCTCGTGCTCGGCTATCAGGCCGTCGTGGTCGCCGAGATCGCAGGCGTCGAGCACAGCCCGGTCCTGCAGCTGCCCAACAGTATCGGATATTACGCGCTCGCTATCGGTGCGCTTCTGGTGTCGATCGTGACCGTTTCGGCAACGCTACGTGTCTTGCGCCTCGGCTGGGGGCACCGGACGGTGATCGGATCCGGGGAGATGCCGCTATGACCCTTGTCATGATCATCTCCTTCTGCGTTCTCATGGTGCTGGCCGTTCCGGTCGGCTATGCCCTGATCATCGCGGCCGGCCTTGGAGTGCTGTTCAACGGCTACGTCCCTTTGTCGGTGGTGGCGCAACAGGTCTACGACCAGACGCAATCCTTTCCGATGCTTGCGCTGCCGTTCTTCATGCTCGCTGGAACCCTGATGCTCGGCGGCGAGCTCGGCCGCCAGCTTCTCGAACTGGCGTCCCGCGCCATGCAGCGCTGGCGCGGCGGGCCACTTTCGACCACCGTCGTCTCCTCCGTCGTCTTCGGTGGGGTGTCCGGTTCGGCGGTGGCCAATGCGAGCGCTCTCGGATCCGTCCTCATTCCCTGGCAGAAGCGCCAAGGCTTTCCGCCGGCCCTTTGCGCGGCCAACAACGCAACCTCCGCGGTCATCGACGTCCTCATCCCACCGTCGATCCCGATGATCCTTTATGCCCTGATCAGCGGCGTCAGCATCGGCGACCTGTTCATCTCCGGAATCCTGCCCGGGTTGATCATGGCGCTCAGCTTCATTTTCGTCTGCTGGTTCATTTCCGTGCGGCGGGGTTACGAAGCGCAGGCCGTCAAGGTTCGGAAGCGGGACCTGGCCAAGCTTGCCGTTCAGAGCTTCCCGGCGGTCGTCCTACCCATTCTGATTGTTGTCCTCCTGCGTTTCGGTTTTGCAACGCCGACGGAGGTCTCGGTCCTTTCAGTGGTCTACTCGCTGCTGCTCAGCCTGCTGTTCTACCGGGACCTCACCTGGAAGCGCTTCTGCGACAACATGGTGGAAGCCGGGGTCGCGACCGGCGTGGTCATGCTCGTCATCATGGGAAGTGCGGCCGTCGGCTGGGTGCTGACCTTCGACCAGGCGCCGCAGCAGATGGCCGAGTGGGTGGCGACCCACATTTCCAGTCCCGTCGTCATCATCCTGATGATGAACATTCTGATGCTGATCGTCGGGATGCCTTTGGACATGCCGCCTGCCATACTGCTGCTGGGGCCGATCTTCGTGCCCCTTGCCGATGCGATCGGTCTCGACCGGGTGCAACTCGGCCTGATGATGGTGATCAATCTCGGCATCGGGCTCTACACCCCGCCCATCGGCACGACGCTCTTTATCTCGTCGTCGATCGCCAAGGCGCCGCTTGGGGCGACGACCAGCGAGCTGTGGCCGTATTTCGGGATGGCGATGCTGCTGCTGCTCGCCGTCAGCTTCATCCCGGCTCTGACGATCTACTGAGGGCGGGATCATGGTCGAGACGCGAAATCCGGTTGTCAGCGTCAAGGGACTGACGAAGTCGTATGGGGCGACGTCGGTTCTCAAGGGCGTCGACTTCTCCGTGGCGCGTGGCGAGATCCACGCGCTGCTCGGGGGAAACGGTGCCGGCAAGTCGACGATGATCCGCATCATCACGGGGTCGGCCTCGAAAGGGGACGGCGACATTAGCTTCTTCGATCCGAGTGGGGCGCCGCGCACCGATGCCGAGGGCCGCGCCAGGGTAGCGGTCGTCCATCAGGAGCTTGCCCTTCTTCCCCACCTTAGCGTCGCTGAAAACATCACCTTACCGCACTACCGCAGGGGTTTCGCGGCGGTGAAAAAAAGGCTGTCGATCGAGAAGGCGTTCGAAGCTTTGGCGATGATCGATCCGGAGTTCGCAGCCAGATCCCTGCACCGGCTCGTGGAAGACCTCAGCCTTCACGAAGGCCAGATGGTCGAGATTGCCCGAGCGCTTTCGTCAGGCGCCGAACTCATTCTTCTCGACGAGCCGACGGCGAACTTGACGGCCGCGGAGACGAGCCGCTTGTTTTCCGTGCTCCGCCGTTTGACCCGCGAGACAGGGCTGTCCGTCGTCTTCGTGTCGCACCGGATGAAGGAAATCCGTCAGATCGCGGACGTCTGCACGATCATCCGCGATGGCCGCACCATCGTCGACCGCTTGGCGCTTTCCGAACTTTCCGATGTCGCGATCATCGAGAAGATGGGGCAGGTCGCTGCGTCGCATTCTGCGTCGAGCGCGGCCGTGGACCGGAACGGAATGAAGGGAGAGCCGCTGTCGATCCGGGAGGCCGATCTCGAGATCACGCTTTCTCCCGGGACGATCCTTGGAGTGGCGGGCGCGCCCGCCGGTCCCGCGACGCTGATCTCGGCCCTGGTCGGAGCCGCTCAGGCGAAGCGTTGGACGGTGTCGCGCGCGGGTTGGCCAGAGCGCTTCGCCTCTCCTAGGAGGGCGGCTGCGGCCGGCGCCGGTTTTGTCACTGGCGACCGGACCCACAAGGGTATTCTTCACAGCCTTCCGATCATCGACAACGTGCTGGCGTCGCGCCGGGTTGTCCGGGGTGCCACGTTCATCTCAGGTCGCGAACGCCTGGAATGCGTGGACTTGCTGCAGGCTCTCAGTGTGAAAGCCGCCTCGATCTGGGATCTACCCGCAACGCTGAGCGGCGGTACCCAGCAGAAGTTGCTTCTGGCACGGTGGCTCGGCTTGCCGTCGAGCCTGCTTGTGCTCGAAGAGCCGACGCGAGGTGTCGATATCCGCACCAAGAAGGAAATCTACCAGCTTATCCGGCAGATGGCGTCGACGGGAACGATCATCGTGTGGTGGTCGACCGAGAATGCCGAGCTCCTCGAAGTATGCGACCGGATCGTTGCATTCGACACCGAGGGTTGCGCTTCCGGCATCATCGAACGACAGGACATGAGCGAGGACAGGCTCGCAGAACTGACAGGAATGGCGACATGATTCCAACATCGACAGAAGAGGCACGCGCAGTGGAGCCGTCTCCACAGGCCACCAGAAATCGCGACAGTCTCCTCAGTGCATACCGGACGGAAATCGCGATCGCAGTGGCAATGGTCATCCTAGGTCTTGCCGTCGGGTCGCAGGTTCCCCAGGCGCTGAGCTGGGGGAATTTTTCGAACATCACCCAGGCGGGTGCGCCGCTGATCATCATGTCGCTCGGTGTCCTCCTGGTGGTCATAACCGGTGGCATCGATCTGTCCGTCGGCTCGGTCTTTTCGCTGACCGGCATGGTGACGGCGCAGGTCATGGCAAGCGGCTTCGGCGGGATCACCTCCAGCCTCGCCGGTCTCGCCGTCGGACTCCTCTTCGGCTCCATCAACGGCTTCCTGGTCACGGTCGCGGGCCTTGCGCCGTTCGTGGTCACCCTGATCACCTTCGCCGTCGCGGGGTCGCTCGCCTTCATCGTCACCAATGGCCGCTCCATGCCGATCCCGGATCCCGATTACTGGCTGCTCAATGCCGGCAGCATCGTGCCTGGCATGCCGAACTACATCCTGTTCTGTGTCGTCCTGCTGGTCGCCATCGAGATCTTCCTGAAGAAGGTCGTCGCCGGGCGCTGGTTCTACGCCGTGGGCAGCAGCGCTGCGGCCGCCTATCTGCTGGGCATCCCGGTCAAACGCACAAAGTTCTTCGCCTATGTCGCTTCGTCCCTTCTGTCGTCCTTTTCGGGACTGCTGACGATTTCCTATATCCTGAACGCGGAATCGACGGCCGGCGCCAGTCTGATGCTTCAGGCGATCGCGGCCGTGGTGATCGGCGGGGCGAGCCTTCTCGGCGGCACGGGAACCGCGGTCGGCGCCGTCCTCGGCGCACTGATGATCACGGTGATCCAGAACGGCGTCAATCTCATCGGCATCAACAGTTTCTGGCAGGGCTCCGTCACCGGCCTTGCCATCCTGATCGCGGTCCTCATCGACCGCTTCGGCAAGGCCCGGCGCAGTGCGGGCTGACAACCAGCAGCCGGTTGTATACCGGCTCAATGAGGAGGAGGGAAAGACATGAAATCAATATCTGAAATGAGCCGCACCCTGGTGTTCGGTCTGGTCGCCGTCGGCATCGGACTGGCGGGTTCTGTCCACGCGCAGGATAAGAAGACCGTCGCCTATCTCGCGCCGTCGCTTGATATCTCCTATTGGCAGTGGGTCGGTTATGGCGTGAAGGAGAAGGCCAAGGAGCTCGGGATGGACTACGTCGAGTACACGTCCGAGAACTCCCCGGCCAAGCAGATGGACAATGCGCGCACCGCCGTCACCAAGGGCGTCAGCGCGGTCGTCATCGGCCCGGTGAGCTCGACCAGCACGCCGCCGCTGCTCGCCTATCTGAAGTCCCAGAACATTCCCGTTTCGTTTGCCGGTATCGGGCCTCAGCCCGGCCAGACCGACTACACCTCTGCAGTCACGGCGAACAACTATGAGACCGGCAAGGCGCAGGGCAGCTTCGTGTGCAAGCTTGCAAAGGAGCGAGGGGGAAACCAGGTGGGAGTGCTGTCGCTGCCGCAGGACCGAGAGAATGCTCAGAAGTACCTGAAAGGTGCCGAGGAGTCCTTCAAGGCCGACGGTTGCGAACTTGCGCAGATGCTGGAAACCCGCGGCCTGACGGTCAATGAGGCCGTCACGCAGGCGAACGATATGCTGACGGCCCATCCCGACATCAAGGCGATCTACGGCATGTATGACGAGGCCGGGACGGGTGCTGCGAAGGTTCTTCAAACCCGCGGACAGACCGGCAAGGTCGGCATCGCCGTCGCCGACGGGAGTCCGACCACGATCGCGCTGCTGAAGTCCAACGCCATCCAGGGCATCTTCTTCCAGGAAGCGGTGGGGCAGGGCATCGACGGGACCCAGCAGGTCTACAACGCGCTGACCGGTGCACCGGTATCCAAGGACCTTGCGCTGGTCATGCCGCTTGTGACGGCCGACAAGGTGGACTCTCCGGAAGCCAAGGCCGTCATCGCGCGCGTCTTCCCGCCGAGCAACTGACCAGACGGAGTGCCGCCCCGGCGGCACTCCTGCGCCAATCTCCAGCGACCATGGAAACGAACGAATGGACGACCTTCCCATCATCGATCCCCACTTCCATCTGTGGGACCTGAAAAACAACTACTATCCATGGCTGTCCGACGGTGTGAAGCCCTCGGCCTTCGGCGACTATACGGCAATCAACCAGACTTATCTGATCGGCGACTATCTCGCCGACGCCAAGAACCAGAACCTCGTGAAAGCGGTGCATCTCGACGTCGGCTACGACCCCAGGGATCCGGCTGGTGAAACGCGCTGGCTTCAGGGCGTTGCGGACCAACACGGCTTTCCCCATGGCATTGTCGGATATGCGGACCTGCGCAAACCCGACGTTGGCAGGCTGCTCGACGAGCACATGCAGTTTGCCAATTTCCGAGGCATTCGACAGTCGATGAACTTCCACGACGATCCCGCCAAGACCTATTTGACCGTGCCGGAAGTAAGCCGCACCCCGGAATGGCGGCGAGGATTCAAGGAACTGGCACGACGGGAACTCAGCTTCGATCTGCAGCTTTACTATTGGCAGATGGAGGAGTTCCTCGAACTTGCCCGCGACTTTCCTGATGTTCAGATCATCCTCAATCACACAGGCATGCAGGTAGACGGACCTGATCACTTCGAGGGCTGGCGGAAGGGGATGAAGGCCTTGTCTCAGGCGCCGAACATCGCATGCAAGATCTCTGGACTTGGGATGGGGGACTGGACCTGGACGACCAGCTCGATCCGACCCTATGTGGAGGAGGCGATCACTTTGTTCGGAACAGATCGATGCATGTTCGCGTCGAACTTTCCGGTCGACAAGCTGTTTTCAAGCTATGACAGGATCTGGAATGCGTTCAAGGAAATCACAAGGACTTATACGGAAGGGGAGCGCCGCGCTGTCTTTCACGACAATGCTGCGCGCTTTTATCGGATCTGAATTCAGCCCGAGAGCGCACTTCGCGATCCTGCTCATTCGTCCTTGAAGTCTCGTGCCGTCTTGCGGCTCTAAGGTCTCAGAGGCCTGACATGCGCTCACCATTGGATCGCCTTCTCGTTTCCGATGGTGTTTCCCCGAAAGCGGTCCTGTAGCTGGCAGCAAATCGGCCGAAATGAAAGAAACCCCATTTCAGGCATATGTCCCGCAGCAATTGTCGGTTGGAAGGGTCGAGAAGATCTTCTCGGGCCGCTCGCAAGCGCATCGCGCGCAAGTAGGCTGACGGGGTCGTTCCCTTGAACGTACGAAACCCTCCCTCAAGCGCACGAATGGAGACGCCTGAAGCCTCGGCTACATTCTGCATGGTAATGGGCTCGCCGACGTTCGCATGCATGAATTCAACGGCGCAGCGTATATGCCGCGGCGCGGGCAAATGCACTTTCCTCTCGAGCAGATGTGAGAACCGATGCGGGATAGAGCGCAAGACCAGATTGGCAAAGGCTTGGGTCAGGTGCGACACGGCAATCGGAGAATGAATGAGCGGCCCGTTGTTCCGCACCCCGTTGATGATCGTTTGAGCCAGTCCTCTGACGAGTTGGCCGGCCGGCGTCGAAAGATCGATGGTCGGCGCCAACCGCAATGTCCCGATCAGCGGCGTCTCCAATATTGCGGCGGCGGTCTGCGCAATCACTTTCCAATCCAGGCGAAGCACGTCGGACTGATGCGGCGTTCCCCGGACGGAAAAGCGGTCGGCCTCGCGATTATTCACCAACAGCAAGCGCCCAGCTGTTCCTTCGATGACGGTCCGGCCAAGCGCCAAATCGATAGCTCCGGAGCGCACAAGGATGACCGACAGCCATTCCGCCGTTTCGGGGGCCGCTTTTACGCTCCATTCGTACGAATATTGGCCACTGACAAGGGATAGCGTGCCATCGGTCCAGAAGCCCGTCTTCCAGCTGATAGCCTGCTCCCGACCGGTACGCCATGCATCAAAGGGACCGAAGCTCCCGGTGAAGGCTTCGACCATATATTCGAACGTCGAACCCTCAAAGCTCGGTGAAAAATCTACTGGCGTATTCTCTGGCATTCGAAATCAGTGGCCGATCAAATAATGAGCAAATGCAGAAAGAAACGGCATGGATTTGTCCCGGCCGTCTTCCGGGAGTTCGAGAGGCAAAATTTGTGCCGCGGACGCCAAGCTATCGGCGCGGCTGTCTGACCCACTCTTGCGCATCGCCGTGAGCTGCCGAATCTGAAGACAATCGTCGGCTTAGCCTCCACCACGGCGTCAGCAATCCTTCCTGACCTGAAACTGCTCTATCGCCCACCCGGGCAGGTGGATTCGATGTGGAAGTCTCACGCTCCATCCTTGACGTCTATCAAATGTCTACATAATGTCTTCTAAAAATATGAGGTAGCGATTTTGGATACTGAAGTCAATCCCGACCGCAAAGCCAAGCTTGGCCTTATGCTCCGCAGACGCATCCTGACGATGGAACTGCAGCCGGGGGCGGTGCTGGACGAAGTGGCGCTGAGTGAAGAGTTCGGGCTGTCCCGTCCGCCAGTTCGCGAGCTGATGCGCCAGATGGCCGGCGAAGGTTACATCGAGCTGGAAGCCAACCGCGCAGCGCGGGTCAGCTCCATGAGCTACCAGTCGCTGCGCGACTTCTTCCTTCTTGCGCCGATGATCTATATCACCGCCAACAGGCTGGCGGCCGAGAACGGAACTCGCGGGCAGCTCGACGTGCTGAAGCAGGTTCAGCGGTCATTTCGCAAGGCCGTCGACCACTGCGATGTCGAGGGACGCGTCTTCCACAACGACCAGTTCCACCGCCAGATCGGCGAGATGGCGCACAACGTCTATCTGGTTCCAAGCCTTCGGCGTCTGCAGATCGATCATGCGCGCATCGGCAAGGTCTTCTACAAGCACCCGAACACGCCGCGCATGCAGGAAGAGCTCGAGCTCGCCGCGCAACAGCATGACGAGATGATCGAAGCTATCGAGAAACGGGATGTCGATGCATGCGGAGAACTGGCGCGGCTTCACCTCGAACTTTCACGACGAAACATGGCCATGTACGCGGCCCCGGAGGGTCTGGAAACGCCGACCCTTTAAGGCCTGGCGTTTCGAAGAACACATCGAACCACTGCTGGCGGGACAACGGGCGAACGTCTGAGCAAGCAGGAATACACCCAGATCAAGACCATCTGGCTCAACCTTTCGGCAGCCTAACGCGGGACACCAAACGAATGTCTGACTTCCAGTTTCCAGGCCTGAATCTTGCTATCGCCACGCCGTTCGACGATGCCGGACGCATCGACTACGCAAGGCTCGAAGACAATGTCGAGCGTTACCTAGCCGCAGGCGTCAGAAGTTTTCTGTTCAGTTCCGGCACCGGCATGCATGTCTACCTTTCCAAGGAGGAATCCGAGGAACTGATCCGGCGCGGAGCCCGGATCGTCAACGGACGGGCGAAGGTGATCGCACAGACCTCCGCACTTCTGGTGGAAGACGTCGTCGAGCGCACTGTCCGGGCGCGAGACGCCGGCGCCGAGGGCGTCATGGTGCTTCCGCCCTTCTTCGAAGGGCCGACCGACGACCAGGGCATCCTCGATTTTTACAGCGAGGTCGCGAAGGCCGGTCTTCCGGTGATCGGCTATAACGTTCCCCAGGCGGTCGGCGTCGCCGTCACGCCCGAACTTCTGGACAAGCTGAGCGAAATCCCCGGCTTCTGTGCCGTCAAGGACAGCGGCGGAGATCTTGCCAAGCAGGCCGCGCTTATCCGCACCGGCCGCTTCGTCATGAACGGCGCCGACCCGCTCGTTCCCTATGCACTCTATGCCGGATGCGATGGCCTGATCTGGGGTGGGGCGAACTTCGCTCCGAAAACCTGCGTCGCCCTCGTCGAGGCTGCCGCCGGGCACAAGTGGGAGGAGGTTCGCGCGCTCTGGAAAATCCTGGAGCCGTCGATGGGGCTGATCTGGGAAGGCGATTACGTGCAATCCGTCTATGCGGCGGCGGATCTGGTGGGCTATGGCGCCGGCGCGCCGCGCAAGCCGCTGCGCGCGCTTGCCCCGGAAAAGCTTCCGGCCATCCGGCGCTCCCTCGAGACGCTCATGGAGCGGGAAGCGATCTGACGTGACCCAGGCCGGAAAGAACGTCTTCGTCGCATCCAGGCTTCCGAAACGCGCAGGCGTTTCGGGCTGGGTGGCCACGCTTGCGCCGCGCACGCCGCGGCCTGTGTTGAACGGACCGGTCGTTGCCGACGTTGCGATTATCGGCGGTGGTTTCGCCGGTCTTTCCGCGGCCCGGCGCATCTCCCGGCTGGATCCGAGCGTGCGGGTCGCCATCCTGGAAGCGGGTGTCGTCGGCGAGGGGCCGGCGGGCGCGAATTCTGGTTTCATCATCGACCTGCCGCACGAAGTCGCGTCAGACGATTTCAGCGGAGAGTCGGAGGCGAGGTTCAGGCAGTCTGTCCTCATACAGCGCTCGGCCATCGCTCTGGCGAGCGAGATGGCCGCGGAAAACGGCTGGGGCAAAGAAGTGTTCGATCCCTGTGGCCGATACAGCGTCGCCATCAGCGCGGAAGGCGACAGACATCTCGAGGACTATGCGCAACAGCTCACGAAAATGGGCGAAGCCCACCGGCTCCTGAACGGCAGGGAGATCGCGGCGGTGACGGGGTCGCCGGTCTATACCTCAGGTCTGTTCATGCCGGGTACGATCATCGTGCAGCCCGCCGCCTACATACGCGCTGTCGCCGACTGCCTGAAGGAGCCGGTCGCCCTTTACGAGCGGACGCCGGCACTCTCGTTCGAGCGCCTCGGCACGGGATGGCTCGTCAAGACGCCGCAGGGGTCGGTGCAGGCGGCAAAGATCATCATGGCGAACAATGGACATGCCGAAAGCTTCGGCTTCTTCCGCGGGCGCCTGCTCCACGTCTTCACCTACGCCTCCCTCACCGAGGAGTTCGACCCCTCGCGCCTCGATGGAGAGCGGAAGTGGGCCGCCACTCCGGCCCTGCCGATGGGAACAACCGTCCGTCGCATCGGCACGGCCGGCGGCGATCGAATCCTGGTGCGCTCCCGTTACAGCTACAATCCGGGCATCGAAATCAGCGACGCCGCGATCCGGCGGGCCGGCCGCCTGCACGACGGCAAATTCTCCAAACGTTTTCCCATGCTCAGCGGCGTCGGGATGCAGTATCGCTGGGCCGGCGCGATGGCGCTCACCCGCAATCATGTTCCGGCATTCGGTGAGATCGAGCCCGGCGTGTTCGCTGCATGCGGCTGCAACGGCCTTGGAGCGTCGAACTCGACGGCCTCAGGGATCGCAGCTGCCGAACTGGCGCTCGGTCACAGTTCCGAACTCGGCCGTATCTATGCGCGCCTGGCTGCTCCGACGGCATTGCCGCCGCAGCCCTTCACGACGATCGGAGCCAAAATGCATCTCGCCTATCGCGAGTGGAGTGCCGGACCCGAGTGATGCAAGCGATCTCCAATCTGCGCCAGCGGCACAGTTGACGACACGGCGAGGCCGACCATCTGGCGGCCTCGCTCCGTTTTATGACGCGCCGCTACATCCGTCAGCGAATGCCGCCATCGATCTCGAAATTTCGCCTCGGCAAAGAGAGCCCGCGCCGCGGCGAGGGGCGACGGCATCGATATGGCCGATGGCCTGTCCGGCGAGGAAGGCGAACAACACCCGCAATGCCGAATAGATCGGTTCGCTATAAATAAACGCTATAGCGGCAGAATGGAGTTGTGTTGGCCAGCGACGCTTTCCTGAACCTACTGTGACGGTGTCGGCGCTGGGCTGACGCCATAAGAACCGCGGAAAGCGGTCAGGAGTACGCTGGGCCATAAGCCCAAGCGTTTGCACCCGAGAACATGGAGTGGGAACATGAAACTTACCGTAAGCCGCAGAGCATTTTTCCTTTCTACCGCAGTCCTTTCGCTGGCGGTTGCCGTTTCCGGCCGGCCGGCCGGGGCGCTGGCCGCGGACGGGACGATCAAACTCGGACTCGTTGCGCCGATGAGCGGCCCGAATGCGCGCTACGGCGCATTTTCGATGCACGGCGCCGAACTCGCCGTCAAAGACATCAATGATGCCGGCGGCGTCAATGGGATGAAAATCGAACTCCTCAATGCCGACAGCCAGGGTACGCCCGTCGAAGGTGTTTCGGCCGCCCGCCGCCTGATCGACCAGGATGGCGTCGACTTCATCATCGGCGACGTTTCCAGTTCGGTGACGCTCGCCATCCAGCCCGTCGCTGAAGACGCTGAAGTGCTTCTGCTGAATGCGGCGTCGTCCAATCCGAAAATCACCTACCAGGCCGGTGTCGGCGGGTTCAAATGGACCTATCGCAACTATCCGACAGATGAGAACCGGGCGCTGATCGTCGCCAAATATGCAGCAGAGCAGCGCGGCTTTACCAAGTTTGCCGTGCTCTCCGTCGACAGCGATTATGGCCGCTCGGCGATTACATTCACGAAGAAATACCTGCCTGACTTCAAGGGCGAGATTCTCAGCGAGGACTATTACAAGGAAGGCGAAGTCGACTTCCGCAGCGTTCTCGCCAAGATACGCGACAATGGCGCCCAGGCCATCATCATGTACGGCCTCGCCGATACGACACCCATCATCGCCCGCCAGATGGTCGAACTCGGAATAGCCGGCAAGGTGACGCTGATCGGCAATGGCGAGTTCAACACGGAAAAGACCGTCAAATCAGCCCCGTCGGCGCTCGAAGGCGCCGTTGAAGCCGCCGCATGGCTGCCGCAGTTCGACTCGCCCGAAAGCAAGGCTTTCGTCGACAAGTTCACGGCCACCTATGACGAAGCCCCGAACAACCACGCCTATGTTCACTGGGACACCGTCAATCTCCTCGCAGCGGCGATCAAGCAGGCCGGCAGCGCCGACAAGGTGAAGGTTCGCGACGCACTCTCCAAAATCAAGTACAAGAGCCCGGTTGGCGAGGTCACGTTCGACGACCACAACCAGGCCCGCCTGCCGATGATCCTGCTGCAGATCGAGAACGGCAAGCCGAGCATCAAGGGTGCCTATACGGCGGACATTCAATATCCTGCCAAGTAATCTGCCGGGAGGAATACGCCCATGCTCTCGACCATAGTTGAGCAAACTGTGAATGGAATCGTCACGGGTTCTGTTTACGCAATCGTCGCCGTCGGCATGACCATGATTTTCGGCGTGCTGAGAGCCATCAACTTTGCTCACGGCGAATACTACATGCTCGGCACGTTCGGGGCCTGGTTTGCGATCGACTATCTCGGACTGTCCTACGAAGCGTCGATTGTCGTGGGGGTTCTTGCAACGATTGCCGTTGCCTATGTGGTCGGGCAACTCGTCATGCGCCGGATGGTCGGCGCGCCCGCGGAATCGGGCGTGCTTGCCACCCTCGGCATCGCGCTGATCCTGCAGAACACCATCATTCTCGTCTTCGGCGGAGGCTACAAGTTCTTCGCCGGAGGTTATATCGAGCCGGTTTCCATCTTCGGCTTCAGCCTGGCCCAACAGCGCATTCTCATTCTCGTCGTCTGCTTGCTGGTGTTCATCGGCCTCGAACTGATGGTCAGCTACACCCGCTTGGGAATGGCAATGCGCGCCGTTTCCCAGAACGTCGAGTGCTGCAGCGTCGTCGGCATCGATGTGCCGCAGGTGGTGCTTCGAACCTTCATGCTGGGGGCGGCGCTGGCCGCACTCTCCGGGGTTCTGACGGCGCCGGTCAATGTCAGCGTCTATGGCGGCATGGGCGAGCTGATCACCTTCAAGACGCTGCCGATCATCATCATGGGCGGTTTGGGCAATGTGCGCGGTACTTTCGTCGCGGCGATGATCCTTGGCGTGGCCGAGAGCCTGGTCGCCACCTATGTCGGCCTGCAATTCCGCGACACCGTCGGCTTCGCCACGCTGATCCTGATGCTGATGTGGCGGCCGCATGGTCTCTTTTCGACGCAGGCGCGCTTCTAGCAGCCGCGCCCGCCGACCTTTCTCGAACGACCGAGGACTCGACATGTCTCTGACGGAAACCGCTCAACAGGTACGCAGGCGCGATCTTCGCATACCGCTCGCCGCGGTCCTGATCGTCCTAGCGCTCGCCGCGCCGTTCATCGGCAGCCGTTACATCACCCATTCCCTGATCATCGCCCTGATTTTCATGCTGCCGGCACATGGGCTCAATCTGCTTGTCGGCTACACCGGTCTGCTGTCATTGGCCCAGGCCGCGTTTTTCGGCATCGGCGCCTATACGGCAGGTCTTCTCGCCGTCACCTACGGCACGCCGTTTTACGTCAATCTCATCGCGGCAGGCGCCGTCTCCGGAGCCCTTGCTCTTCCGCTCGGCATTCCCGCCCTGCGTCTGCGCTCGACGTCCTTCGTGATGTGTACGCTCGGTTTCGTGATCATCGGCCAGGCCATTGCCAAGAACTGGATCTCGCTGACCCGCGGTGACATGGGGCTTTCGGGCATTCCCAAACCATACTTCGAGCTGGGCCCGCTGTCGTTCACGGTGTCCGGCACGACGAACTTCTACTATCTCGCCCTGATCATCGGGGTCCTCGCCACCTTCGCCGTCTGGGCGATCGTCCGCTCGCCCGCCGGGCGCAACATGGTGGCGATCCGTGAGAACGAGACGCTCGCCGAATCTCTCGGCGTCCCGACCTGGCGCTACAAGCTGATCGTCTTCATGATCAGCGCGGTGTTTGCCGGTATCGGCGGTTGCCTTTACGCCTATTACCTGACGGTCGTCAGCCCGCTGACCTTCCAGATGTATTATTCGACGACGATGCTGATCATCGTGCTGGGCGGCGGGGCGGGCATGATTTCCGGCACCGTCTTCGGAAGCCTGCTTTTCGTCGGGCTGACCGAGGCGCTGCGCATCACCCCCGAATTGCGCATGATCGCCTACGGCTTCTGCCTTCTCGTCCTGGTCTTCTGGTTCAAGAACGGGTTTGCGCCGCTGATCAATCGCTTCTGGAATGCGATCGGAGGTGCGAAATGACCGGTCATCTTCCGCTTCTCGCGATCAAGAACCTCAGCAAGTCCTACGGCGCGGTGAAGGCCGTCAACGATGTCAGCATTCACATCGATCGGGGTGAGATCGCGGGCCTGATCGGACCGAACGGCTCGGGCAAATCGACCTTCTTCGATTGCAGCACAGGCCTTGCGAAGCCGGACACCGGCACGGTTGTCCTCGACGGACAGGACATCACCGGCTGGTCCCTGAACCGCATCGCCAGGGAAGGCCGCATGCTGCGCTCTTTCCAGAAGACCGTCACTTTCAAGTCGCTCGATGTCGAGGAGAACCTGGTCATCGCCGGTCAGATGTTCACCTTCCCGTCCATTGCATCGACCTTCGGCTTGGGAAAGATGTCCCGTCGGCGCATCGATGGTCTCAGGGAGAGAGCCCGCGAGCTGATCAAGATGGCGGGTCTTTGGGATGTGCGCCACCAGCCGGCGGGCAATCTGTCGGGCGGACAGCAGAAGCTCATCCAGTTCGCATCCATGCTGATGCCCGAACCGAAGCTCATCCTGCTGGACGAGCCGATGGCCGGGATCAATCCGAAGATCATCGAACGCGTCGTCGATACCATCCTGTATGCCAACAAGTCGCTCGGCGTGAGCTTCCTGGTGATCGAACACAATATCGATGTCGTCACCAGCATCTGCCAGCGCGTCATCGTGCTCGACCAGGGAGCCAAGCTCGTGGAAGGCTTGCCGGGCGACATCATTCAGGATCAGCGCGTCAGGGAGGCCTATCTTGGCGGGTAATTCGAACCTTTCGATCCGCGACCTGCGCGCAGGTTACGGCAATCTGGACATCCTCAACGGCGTCGATCTCGACGTGCCGGCGGGACAGTTCGTGGCGCTGATGGGGCCGAACGGGGCGGGCAAATCAACGCTCCTCAAGACGCTCTACGGCATGACGACCATCAAGCAGGGGAATGTCGACTGGCGCGGCAAGAATATTGCCGGCAGCAAGTCGCGGGCCATTCTGGGCGAGGGGATTTCCTTCGTGCCGCAGGGGCGCTGCAACTTCCCCGTCATGACCGTCGACGAAAATCTTCAGATGGCGGCCTATACTATCCGCGACGCCAAGGTGAAGGCCGACCGCGACTACGTCTACGACCTCTTTCCGATCCTCAAGAAACGTCGCGCGACGCTGGCAGGCAACATGTCCGGCGGCGAGCAGCAATTGCTCGAAGTGGCGATGGCGGTGCTGCAGCGGCCGAAGGTGCTGCTGGTCGACGAGCCGTCCGTCGGGCTGTCGCCGGCGGCGATCGGCATCGTCTTCGACGAGCTTCTTCGCCTTCACGCCGACGGCATGACGATCCTGCTCGTCGAGCAGAACACCAAGAAGGCCATGGAAGTCGCCCAGCGCGCAGTCATCCTGAGACTTGGCAAAGTCATCTGGGACGGCCTGCCGAAAGACATCACCCATGACGAACTCGGCGAACTTTTCCTGACCGGGAAAATGCGCGGCGAAACCGAGGCCGTTCACTGAAGGCGATCTCTTGCCTCTTATAAAATAAGCGAGGAAATTCCCATGAGCACCTTTGTGCCTGCATCACGTGTGTCCAGAATCAAGGTTTCGCCAAGCACGGCTGCGGCCGCCCGGGCGCGCGAGCTGAAGGCGGCGGGTCGCGACATCGTCGACCTGACGGTCGGCGAGCCGGACTTCGACACGCCTGACAACATCAAGGCCGCAGCGCACGCCGCCATCGACAGGGGCGAAACGAAATACACCGCCGTCAACGGCACGCCGGCGCTGCGCAAGGCAATCATTGGCGATTTCAAGCGCCGGCTCGGCCTCAGCTATGCCGACGACGAAATTTGCGTCGGCGGCGGCGCCAAGCAGATTCTGTTTCTCGCGCTGATGGCGAGCGTCGAAAACGACGCCGAGGTGATCATTCCCGCACCCTACTGGGTTTCCTATCCCGATATGGTCATCGCCAACGAAGGCAAACCGGTCATCGTCGAATGCCCGCAGGAAACCGGCTTCAAGCTGACGCCCGAAGCTTTGGAAAAGGCGATCACGCCGAAGACCCTATGGCTGGTCCTCAACGCGCCGTCCAATCCGACGGGTGCCGCCTATGACCGGCGCGAACTCGAAGCCCTCGGCGAGGTGCTGCTGCGCCATCCCCATGTCTTCGTGCTGTCAGACGATATCTACGACCAGGTCTGGTTCAAGGACGAGCCGATGACGACGCTGGTTGCCGCCGTCCCGGAACTGAAGGAGCGTGTTCTGCTCACCAACGGCGTCTCCAAGTCCTACGCCATGACCGGATGGCGTATTGGCTACGGGGCGGGTCCGGCCGCATTGATCGCCGCCATCAACAAGCTGCAGTCGCAGATGTCGTCCTGCCCGTCGTCGGTCAGTCAGGCGGCCGCCGCCTATGCGCTGTCTTCGGACCAGGCATTCGTCGCCGAAAGCGTCAAGGTCTATAAGGAACGCCGGGATTATGCGTGCGCACGGCTGAATGCCGTGCCCGGCCTCTCCTGCCTCGTGCCGGACGGGGCCTTCTATCTGTTTCCGAACTGCGCCGGCGTCATCGGCAAGAAGACTCCTGAAGGCAAGACGATCGAGACGGATCTCGATTTTGTGCTCTATCTGCTCGACGGCGTCGGGGTCGCGGCGCTGCAGGGGGCTGCCTACGGCGTATCGCCGCATTTCCGCCTGTCGATTGCGACGTCGATGGAGACGATCACCCAAGCATGCGACCGCATCGAACGGGCTGTTGCCGAGCTGCGTTAACCGCGAAAGGCCAGTGGGACTTGTGACTGGGACTTGCGTCCCTCCGGCTGCAGGCTTTACGTTTTGCATGAAACAACAAGCCGGTGACCATGAGCGTCGATTTCCGCAAACTGAAGAGCTTCGTAAAGATCGTCGATACGGGCAGCGTATCGCGCGCGGCAAGCCTTCTGAGGACGGCCCAGCCGGCGTTGTCGCAGCAGATCGCCGCTCTGGAGGCGCACTTCAAGCACAAGCTTCTCATCCGCAGCAATGTCGGCATTGCGCCGACGGAGGCAGGGCTCATCCTCTATCGGCATGCGCAACTGATGTTGAAGCAGATCGAGCAGGCTCAGGTCGACATCGATCAGTCCGCCAAATCGGTGGCGGGCCGCGTCTCGATCGGCCTTGCGACCTATTCCTCGTCAAGCGCCTTGTCGCTGCCGATCCTCAAGGAGATGAAGGCGAGGCATCCCCATATCGTCGTCCACATCAATGACAGTTTCGGCCAGATCCTCAGCGAACTGATCATGACGGGCAAGATGGATATGGCGCTGATCTATGCTGCTGCGCCGATCAAAGGCGTTACCCTGCAGCCATTGTTCCGCGAGGAAATGTTCCTCGTCTCGCCGCCGGGCATCGAACTCCCCGGGGATAGCAGCGCGCCGCTTCCGCTTGCCGCCCTCCAGGAGATCCCGCTGCTTCTTCCCAGCAAGGCCCATCTGCTGCGCCGGCTGATCGACGACGCGCTGGCGAGAGCCAGAGCGACACCTGAGGTCGTCTCGGAAATCGAGTCCGTTCCGGCCCTCAGCGCGGCTGTGCTCGAAGGGCTTGGATCGACCATTCTCCCGGCTTCGGTGGTGACGGAGACGGCGATCTTCTCAGGCGCGCAGGTGCGGGCACTGACCAAGCCGGTGATCGACGCGACCGTGTCGCTCTGCGTCGCAGATCATCTTCCCTTGTCGGAGCCCGCCATCGCCGCACGGTCGGTTCTGCTTGATGTCGTCGGCAAACTGATGAGCAGTCATCACCAGGGAATCAAGCCCGCCTAGCCCGAGCTGCTCCTCGCAGCGGCAGTCCGACGGCTGACCGCCGCCCGCCATAAGCAAACCCTATAGCGGCAGACTGTAGTTGTGTTAGCCAACGCGCCGGGCATTCCCCTAACCTTCAAGCAGACATCGGGTCCGGGCATCGGATCCGCATAGCGGCGCCTGCCGCGCCGAACAGTCGCTTCGAGGACAACATGGCAAAACTGGCTTTCGACACGGGTGGTACCTTTACCGACTTCGCGCTCCTGGATGACAGGGGCGACCTCCACCTTCACAAGGTCCTGAGCACGCCGAAGAACCCGGCTGAAGCCGTCGTGCAGGGTGTGTCCGAATTGCTGGAAAAATTCGCCGGCACCATCGCCATCGACCAACTGCAGGTGCTGGGCGCCACCACCGTCGTCACCAACGCCGTGCTCGAGCGCAAGGGCGTCGAGACCGGCTTCGTCACCACCGACGGTTTCCAGGACATGCTGCGAATCCGTAACGAAGGGCGCTACGACCTCTACGACCTGAACATCAAATATCCCGACCCGCTGGTCACGCGCGCAAACAGCTTCGGCGCCAAGGAGCGGATCGCCGCCGACGGTTCCGTCATGACCGAACTCAAGGAAGAGACGGTGCGCGAGATTGCCGGTCGCCTGAAGGAGAAGGGCATTCGCTCCGTCGCCGTCTGCCTTCTCCATGCCTATAAATATCCGCAGCACGAGCAGCGCGTCGCAGCGCTGCTGCGCGAAGAAGACCCCGATATCTTCGTCTCGCTCTCCTCCGAAGTCTGCCCTGAAATGCGCGAGTTCGACCGCGCGTCGACGACTGTCGTCAATGCCTATACGAGGCCGCAAATGGCCGGCCACGTCGCCCATCTGCAGCGTGAATTCGCAGCGAAGGGCATCGACCGCCAGGTCCTGTGGATGACATCCTCGGGCGGACTGGTGCCGAGCCGGCGTGCCGCGGAACTGCCGGTGCGCCTGATCGAGTCAGGCCCGGCGGCGGGTGCGGTGGCTGCCGCAGAGTTCGGCCGCACGGCAGGCGAGGCGAGCGTCCTGTCCTTCGACATGGGCGGCACGACCGCAAAGCTCTGCCTGATCCCGGACGGTGAGCCAAATGTCGGGACCGATCTCGAGGTCGCCCATTATCAGCGTTTCCGCAAGGGATCCGGTTTCCCGCTGAAGATCCAGTCAATCCAGATGATCGAGATCGGCGCGGGTGGCGGCTCGATCGCGGCCAAGAACCCTCTCGGCCTGCTCGATGTCGGCCCTCACTCCGCAGGCGCCATGCCTGGACCGGCCGCCTACCAGCGCGGCGGCACCCAGCCGACCGTCACGGATGCCGACATCCTGCTTGGATATATGGGCACCGAATCCTTCGTCGGCGGGTCGTTCAAGGTTTCCAGAGAAGCAGCTCACGAGGCGATGGCCAAACTTGCCGCCTCGCTCGAGGTCTCGGTCGAGCGCTGCGCATGGGGCATCCATGACCTCGTCAACGAATCCATGAGCAAGGCGGCCGCCATGCATGCGACCGATCTCGGCGTCGATCCCCGTTCGCTGCCGATGGTCGCCTTCGGTGGCGCCGGCCCGGTGCACGCCTATGGCATCGCCCGCAAGCTTGGCATTTCCCGCATCATCTGCCCGACCGGTGCTGGCGTCAGTTCGGCGATCGGCCTGTTGATCGCGCCCGTGGCCGTCGATCTTTCCGCAAGCCATCCGATGGTGCTCGACGCCTGGGATGTCGGCGCCATGAACCGCCTGCTGGACGAGCTATCGGCCCAGGGCGCCGAAGTCGTGTCGGCAGCGGGCGTCCCGAAGGATACGATCAGCAACCGCTACACCGTCGACATGCGCCATGTCGGCCAGGGCCATGAAATCACCGTGGCTCTGCCCGACCGGACCCTGCCGAAGGAGGAATTCCTTAGCGAGCTTCGCGGCAACTTCTTCAAGCTCTACCGCGAACTGTTCGGCCGTACCGTTGCCGCTCCGCTGGAGGTCATCACCTGGCGGCTGCGCGCCGGCGGCGAAAAGGATCAGGTCACGCGCCCGCACGAGACCGTCGTTGCCGACGCGAAGAAGGGCAGCCGAAAGGTCTATTTCCAGGAGATCGGCGGCTTTGCCGAGACTGCGGTCTACGACCATTACAAGCTTCCCGTCGGCGAAGAGGTCAAGGGTCCGGCAATCGTCGAGCAGCGTGAATCGACCGCGATCGTCGGCCCGAGCGGCGTCTTCCATGTGGATGCCCATGGCAACCTCGTGATCAACATTCACTAAGGGGTACTCTGATGTCGAAATCCGCCACCGATTTCAACGACCCGATCAATCTTCAGGTCATGTGGAACCGCCTGATCTTCATCGCGGACCAGGCCGACAACGTTCTCGGCAAGACGGCATTCTCGCCGATCGTCCGCGAGAACCACGATTACGTCACCGTGCTCCTCGACAGCAAGGGACGGGCGCTGGCGCAATGCACCTGGTCGATCCCGGTCTTCATCACCTCGCTGCCGGCTGCTGCCCAGAACTATTTCCTGCCGAAATTTCCGGCAGACAGGCTCGAAGAGGGCGACGTGCTGGCGACCAACGATCCGGAGATCGGCACCGGCCATCTTCCCGATGTCACGATGATCACGCCGATCTTCAAGAACGGCAAGGTCGTCGCCTATGCCGGCTCCATCGCCCATCTTCCCGATATCGGCGGCGCGCCTCTGCATTCCGAAGCGAGCGACATTTATGAGGAAGGTATCCGCTTTCCGATCGTCAAGCTGCTGAAATCAGGCGTTCCGAACCAGGACGTCTTCGATATTATCGAAGCCTCGGTCCGCCTTCCGACAGAGGTGCGGGGCGACCTTGAATCGATGATCGCCGCCAACAACGTCATGGGCCGCGAACTCGTCAAATTCCTGGACGAATACGGGCTCGACGATGTCGAAGGCCTGGCCGCCGCCATTCATTCGCGCTCCGAAGCACAGACCCGCAAGGCGATCCGCGAATGGCCGAACGGCACTTACGCAGCCGAGGTTCTGCTCGACGGTTACGATGTCGACGTGACACTGAAGGCTTCGGTCATCATCAGGGACGACTCTGTTCATGTCGACTACACCGGCACGTCAGACCAGGTTCTGCACTCGATCAACTGCCGGACGAACTATCGCTACGCCCATTCCGTCTATGCTCTGAAGTGCCTGCTCGATCCCGAGACGCCGAACAACGAGGGCTGCATCGTCCCGATCACCGACGAGGCGCCGCTCGGCTGCATCCTCAATCCGCAGCAATGGACGGCGGGCAATTCGCGAAACCTGATCGGGCACGTCATTCCCTCGCTGATCTTCAAGGCGCTCGAAGGCGTCGTGCCCGAGAAGGTGATGGGCGACAGCGGCGGCGCTCCGATCTGGGCTGCCAATTGCGTCGGTCAGCGCAATGACGGTACGCAATATGGATCCGTTCAGAATTTCCATGGCGGCCAGGGTGCGCGCGCAGAGCTCGATGGTCTGGATACGCTGAGCTTCCCGTCGAACTGCAAGGTAACGGCCATCGAGATGTTCGAGGTTGCCGTGCCGGTCCTGACCGAGCGGAAGGAACTGATCGCCGACTCCGGCGGCGCAGGCAAACATCGCGGCGGTCTCGGCCAGCGTGTCGTGCTCCGCAACCTCGGCAGGAGCCCGATGAACATCTATCTCGCCTCCGAGCGTGTCCGACATCCCTGCTTCGGTGTCGTCGAAGGGCAGAGCGGATCGGCCGGAAAGGTCTCGAAGGACGGCAAGCCTCAGTTCCCAAAGGGCAAGGTGGTCCTGAAGACCGGCCAGCGCCTCGAGGTAGAGACGCCTGGCGGCGGCGGTTGGGGATTGGCGAGTGATCGTTCGCGGGCGCTCATCGAGCAGGATCTTGCCGAGAACCTGATCACAGCGAAGGCCGCGCGGGAAATTTACGGCTATTCTGGCCCGATCGCTGCTGCGGCCGAATAGGGGAAAGATATGGGACGTCTTCACGGAAAAATCGCTCTGGTGACGGGAGCCGGCTCCGGGATCGGTCGCGAGACCGCCCTGCTGCTGGCCAAGGACGGGGCCACCGTCGTGCTGACCGGGCGGCGGATCGAACCGCTGCGCGAGGTGGCGGCCTTGATCGAAGAGGCGGGTGGCAAGGCCGTCACGCGCGCACTCGATATCGAGACGCGTGAAGAGATCTTTGCGGCCGTGAAGTGGATCAAGGATAGCGTCGGACCCGTCGACATCCTGGTGAACAATGCCGGCAGCGCAAGCAAGGTGCTGAACGCGCGGTTCTTGAGCGAGGCCGAGTGGACCTCCACCATCAACGTCAATCTGACGGCCGTCTTCAACCTGACCCAGGCGGTCCTTCCGGACATGATCGCCAACGGCGAGGGGACGATCATCACGGTCTCGTCGCTTGCCGTGATCAACCCCAACCTGCTCGGCGGCGCGGCCTATGGTGCGGCCAAGGCCGGCGTGAAGAACTTCATGACCTTCCTGCACAACACCTATCGCAATCAGGGGATCCGGGCGACGACGATCCTGCCCGGCGAGACGAATACGCCGATCATGGACAATCGCGCGCGCCCACCTCTGCAGGAGGAACGTGCCGTCATGATGGATCCGCATGACGTCGCCCGTGCGATCGTCCTCTGCGCCAGCCTGAACAAGAGCGCTGTGATCCCCGAGCTTCACATCTGCCCGACATTCATGCGGGACACGTCAGCGGATATCGAAATTGCGCGGTGGGTCGGAGCGCCGGCCGACATGCCGGATATGCCGAAAAAGTAGAATTGGGAGACATCGATGAACGGAGCGAAGTTGCGCGCGCGGCTGCTGGCCGGCGAGGCAGTCACCATGTATACGCCGCATCACGTATCGTCGGGCCTGGCAGCCCGGCTGGTGGAGCTCGGCGCCGATTCCGTCTTCGTCGACTGCGAGCACGGAAGCTGGAGTTTCGAGGATGTGCGCATGACCGCGCAGATCGTCCGCTCCGTCGGCGGGGCGGCGATCATTCGGCCGCATTCGCACGAGCGCCCGATCATTATCCGCTACCTGAATGCGGGCGCCGATGGGATCATGGTCCCGATGGTGGACACGGCCGAACAGGCGCGCGCCATCGTCGATACCGTTCGTTACGCTCTTCCGTCCGACTTCGACAAGCGCCTGGTGGTGGCGATGATCGAGACGGTGGATGCCATCGACAATCTCGACGAAATGCTGAAGGTCGATGGCATTGACGTCTTCTTCATCGGCCCCGGCGATCTCTCGCAGAATATGGGTTATCCGCCGGCTCCGCCCTTCGGCGAGCCGCGTCCCGAAGCAGTGATGGATAAGGTCGCGGTCGCCGTCGACAAGATTCGTGCAGCAGGCAAGATTGCAGGCACGCTCGCCACCGCCGACGAATTGCCTCATTGGCTGCAGAAGGGGGTCCAGTTGTTCTACGTCCACACCGATCCCTTCCTGCGCCGCGGGATTGCCGGCATCAGGCAGACACTCACGCGATAGCGGGCGGAATTGGGCTTCCACCATTCGATCTTTTGCTACTGAGATGCTATCGGACGGTTCACCGCAGGTCAGCGTCCAAGGCTGCCAGCGGCCGCGATGATCTCTGCCGCGGTCGGGAAGATGGAGAGGCTGTTCGGTCCGTCGAGCGCCTCGATTTGTGCCCAGCCGATGGTGCCGTTCGCATTGACCAGGAAGTGCCCGACGAGTTGGGTCGCGTGGTTCGCGAAGATCTCATTGTCGGCTTCGTCAAGCTCAAACCGATCCTTGGCGTTGAGTATCGTGTTGGCCTCCATCGGGTGCAGCGGTTCCGGCAATTCGTCCGTGGGGTTGATGCGTGCCGCCAGGAACTGTTCCATCGTTGTACGATAGGGCCATTCGGGCTGCTCGCAACTCCCATCGGGCAGGAACTCGGCATGCGGCACACCGTAGGCCCGATGCGTGCGGCAATCCGGGTCGCATAGAAGTGTTATTGGCGTTGGCCGGTGGCGGAAATACAGGCGGGCACGTTCCACCGGCGTGTTGATAACGGCGACGGTCTCCACCCCGGCGGCGCGTAGCGTCGGCTGTACGCCGGCAAGCTGTTCCAACTGACGCCGGCAGAACGGGCAGTGCAGCCCGCGAAAGAACCCGATCACGAACGGGCGACCGCTCAAGTCGGCGAAAGAGACCGTTCCGTCGAAGTTGGCCGTGGCGAGCGCGAATGCGGGAGCGGTTTCTCCAGGTTGCAGCGGGCGTTTCTGGTCTCCCATGGAACAGTTCCTTTGTCGTATCGTCTAGGTCGGACGACCGAAATTGAACTATACCACTTGTGGCCAGAAGGCCCAGCGCTCGATGTTGAGGTCACCGAAGGTGGTTAGGCATGCCATCTGCCGTTCCGCCCACTAAAGCGCTGAACTCTCCTATGCCCATTCTAATTTGCTTTCCAGTTCGCATTGTCGGGGATCGATCGCTGCGGCACGACGACCTGGATGATGGACGGACTGTTCAGGTTTTCTTTGGCGCCGTTTATGGCCTCCCTCAGTTCGCCATAGGTGCCCACTTTCCAGCCTTGGCAGCCAAAGACCTCTGCCAGCTTGCTGTAATTCCACTGGTGCAGGATGCAGGAATTGTAGAACGGTTTGTCGCCATGGAAAACCGATGCGTCGGCAAGCCATTGCTCCACGCCATAAATGCCGTTGTCCATCACAAAGATGATCGGGTTGAGATTGAAACGGGTTTGTGTCGAGAGGCATTGAGCGGTCATCTGAAACCCGCCATCCCCCGCAAAGACCAGTAGCCTTTGTTGATTTTGCTTCGCCAGCGAAACCCCGGTTGCGGCCGGACCGATATAACCGATCGCCGAATAGGATGATTGCACGATGAAACCGCGGCGAGCACCCACTTCAAGAAGCAGGCTCCCGAAATAATTCAAACTCGCGTCGGCACCAACGATGGTATTTCCGTCGATCTGCGGCTGAATGAAATCGTAGAAGCCCTGATAGGTAATTTCGCCTGCCGGATTGACGACCGGCAGTTGCCGGGCCGGTTTCACCGGAAGACTTTGGCCTTTGCACGTCAGCCTTTTGTCAATCAAGCCGTTGACGAGATCCGCCAGCGAAACCTGTGCGTTGAAGATCGTGCCATATTTCACGGTCTCCCAGGAGGCGAATGCGGTTTTATCGAGATCGATAGGCCAGCCCAAATCATTGATATCAGTCAACCAGACGCCCAGTGCCAATACGAAGTCGGAGTCTTTGACCAAAGACTGGACATAGGGTGATGACGATTTGCCATCGAACACCCCGGCAAATTGTACATCGTCTTCCGATAGAATGGCCTTGCTCAAAAGCTCGGTCACGTAGGGAATTTTGAGGTCCCGGATGAGCCGCTCCGCCTGGTCGTGAAGGCCAAACCGGTCGATCTCGACACCGACCCAGATCAGCGGTCGGGTGGCGTTTTGCAATCTTTCGCTGATTTGCGCGATCGACTGATTGAGACTGTTCTCGTCGGATATAACAGGCGCCGCTTTTAAGGCATTCGACGGGCGCGTACATCCCAGGTCCACCATATCCTCCAGCAACTCGATATAGACCGGACGTCTTTCCGTGATGCACTGCGTCAGCGCATAATCTATGAGCATTGGCGCAAGATGAGGGCTGTCGATGCGGACGGCAGCGGCGGTGATGTATTCGAATACCTGAAGATCCGTTTCCCGGCCGCTGATGAAGTGATGCGAACTGTAGCCGGTTTGTTCGAACGTCAGCGTTTTCTTGATGCTGGGCGCACCGTTGATCAGAACGACCGGCACTTTCTCGACGTAGGATCCGGCGATCGCATTTGTTGCGCAAAGCGAGCCTGCGGAATAGGTGACGCACAGAGCGCCAATTCCTTTCAGTCTGGCATAGCCGTCAGCCGCATAACCGGCATTCAGTTCATTCGCCTCTTCGATGACCTTTATATCGCTTTTCTCGACATAACTGTTCACCCATTCGATCGAATAATCGCCTGCTACGGAAAACAGGTGCCCCAGGCCCAGTTCGCGAAGTCTGTCGACCAGATATTGTCCAACCGTGTATGTGTCGCCCATGTTCCAACGGCTCCCCTGTTGACGACAATTGACGGATATTAGAGTGCCGTGCGTCCTTTCGGACGCACAAAGGACAGCTCTAACACTTTGAATCTACGCATCGTTCTTTCCGAAAATCGATTCCGATTTTCGGGCCGATGCGCTAGAACTCGCTCGCGTTATCGAATAAGCGCGGTACGTATATGTCGAATATGCCGGGGCATTTCCGCTCGGGAAATCTTTCCAGCAGGAAGCGCTTGAAAGCGTCATTGGTGAGTCCGTTGCCGGCGGCCTCCAGGGCGACGGACAAATACTCTATATTTTTGGCAACCTCGTTTTTGTCAGCCGGAAAGCCGTGACCGGGAAGGAACAGGTCATAGTCGGACAGCAGCATACCCTGCAAAATCCCAATCCAATGCTCCATGTATTTCGTCAGATAAAGGTGCGTTCCGCTGTAGATCAGGTCTTGCGCAATAAAAACGCCCACGTCCGGAAGACCTATGGTGAGAAGAAAATCGATCTCCGTATCGACGACTTCATCAAATAGGTATTTGACTCCGTCGATGATTTCCTCGCCGGCGCGGACAGCTCTTTCGGGAATGATCAAGCTCTTCGGAGCGAGATTGCCCAATTTCCAGTGGTCATTCAGGGAATCTTCCCCATGCTGCTGCAGGAACTCTATCGTTTTCGGCAATGCATAAATCGGAATATCGCTGAATGCGGCTCCCAGGCCGAACCAATGGTCGGGGTGTCTGTGCGACAGATAGATCCGGTCGATCTTCTTGCCGATACTGTTGGCATATTCCCTGAATTGCAGCGCATAGGGAACGAGGAATTGCCCATCGACGAGAACAAGCTTGTTCCTGCTTTCGATGATGTGCGTTGCATTGGCGATATTGTCAGCCGTGAAGGCTGAAATGAAAGTATGAATACGGACATCGCCTGCTCGCCTGACGATTTTAATGGGATCCGGCAATTGCGTGACCATCGGTATCTCCCTGATTGAAAGGTCGTTTGCTGAGATTTGAAGTTCACTCGGGCACAACATCTGCGCCCGAGCGCCATCACGGATGAGATCAACGACTGCGGGACGCGAGTTTCTCCTCCAATGTCTTCAGGGCCGCGCGCGCAACGTCGTAGGCGCTGTCGACGTCTGCCTCCGGCGCGTCCTCACCGGGCCGCCAGAAGCGTCTGCGCGTCATTCGCATCGAACTCTCGAAGGGTGGAATCGCGTTGAAGACTTCGACGAGATAGGGGCCGGAATAGACCGGCTCGATTTCGTCCAGCATGATCTCCCAGGGAATCCAGCTATCTCTGACAGCGCCCCGGTCCGGCGCCGAGATGTGAACGTAATTCAACCGACTCTGCTGAACGGCACGGGCGACATTTTTCCTGAAGATCGCCGGTCCCTGGCTTTCCATGACGACCTGGGCTGTATCGATCGTGACGCCCCCGACCGGAATGTCGGCGCTTTCGAGAAAATCCAGCGCTTCCGAGACCATGGTCGGCCCGGGCGTTTCCCAATTCTTGACCGGTTCGATGGCGAGCTTCACCCGCTTCTCCGCAGAATATTGCGCCAATTCCCGGAAGATGGAGGCGGCCGCCGCGTATCGTGGCTTCATCCAATCCTGAAGCGCGTCGCTCCAGATCCCTTCGCCGTCATCCGTCAGTGGAAAGATGCCATAGGGGTACAGGAACGGCCCCGACATGATCGTATTCTCCCCGCCCAGCACCGAGGTGATGTCGACGCGGGATTTGAGATAGGACAGCGCCTGCTTGCGCTGGTCCTCATAGGGCGAGGTCGGATCGAAGGTTCGCGTGGTCCCCACATTGGTTGTGAACTTCACATCCCGGAAGCCGGCCCGATCGAACGCCCTCTTGAGGCCGATATAGCTTTCGACCTCAGCGTGATGACCGACGTTGGCCGGTCCTGGGGCGATATGCACATCGAAGCCGGTGTAGCCGATCTCGGTAAGCGCTTTCAGATGCCGGACAAGAACCTGGGTATAGCCCGCGTCGTTCGGCCTCAAATCGGCTGTAAACATAAAGAAGCTGAAATATATCTCTCGTCTGCGTGCCTCTTCCATCTTCATCGCTCCAGCTGTCGCTATCCAGTCATGCGTGGTTCAGGATGATGTCCCGCCCGACACCGTCATGAAGCGAGATCCCTGCCCGCCTCCTTCACATCGCCATCGGGCTGAGACAAACGGTCCGCGCCGGGCTACCATCCGAGCAGCTTGCGCAGATATTCGCGGCCCATTTTCGCGTATTGCAGCGGATTGGCCTTGGCTGGGTCCTGCTCTGCCTCGACGCAGATCCAACCGGCGAAATCCGCCTCGGCCAACGCATCGAGGATTTCTGGAAAGGTCCCTATGGAGCCGTCACCCGGGACGGTGAAGATCCCCGCCTCGATCCCTTGCTGGAAGGACAATCCTTCTTTGTGAATCTTCGTAACCACCTCGGCGCGAATGTCCTTCAGATGAACATGCTTGATGCGGTGGGCATATTTTCTGGCCAGCGCCAGCGGATCGACACCGGCAGCCGCCTGGTGCGCAGTATCGAGAAGCATGTTGACCAGGCGAGGATCCGTCTCGTCCATGAGCCGGTGGATTGCTTCCGTATTCATCACCCCGGTCCCCAGATGCGGGTGATAGCAGAGCCGGCGGTTACGGGCCCTGGCTTTCTCTCCGGCCTCATGCAGGCCTTCGATCAGCCGTTTCCACTGGTCATCGGAGAAATCGGGGCAATTCGGAAACAGGGCGACAGGAAGCGGATTGACCGCTCCGCCAAACTCGGAAACGACCAGGTCGGCCCTGCGCGGATCGTCGCTGCCTCCTTCCATGGCTTCGAGGAAGTCGAGCTGAGCATCGACATTATCAAGCGTATGACGCTTCATCGCATTGATGGTGAAGTAGGTGCTCACCCAGGGCTCGGAAATCCGCAATCCCCTGAGTTCGAGGACAGGCCGCAATATTTTCGGGTCCGTCGGATATTTGTGGCCGACGCCGCATCCGACATAGCCGGCGAGCGCCATTTCACTCAGAGCCTGCTCGTAGGGGATGCCGATGTCGATATTGATGAAATCGTCATTCCACCAGAGCGTGGGGATGACACCGAGCCAGACTTTAGCAGGTGTCAGTCGATGCAGATGTGTCGTCATGGCAATGATCCAGTTCTTGAAGACAAACGGAAGTGGCGTCAGGTCAGGTTTTGGAATCGAGAGCCGGAAAAAGCCGGAATTTTCGGCGGAAAGGCCCAGGAGCCGAAACCCGGCCCCTTGGCGCCTGCAGGGTGGGCTCCGATCGCCTTCCAGAGCAGACCCTCGACATAGGCATCGGGAGAAACGACGAAGGTGATATTCGCAGGCCTGGGGCCAAAGCGCTCCGTCCAGGCGGAGGACAGCTCGAACCAGGTGCCGGAATACCAGAGCTTGATCAGCGCACGGGCCACGTCTCCGAGCAATTCATTGCCCAGAATGGTCGTGCGCACCGCCTGGATGCGGACCTCACCTTCCGGGGGTGGCAGGGCGGCGAAGGCGGCCAGCAGCGCGTCGACGATCTCGCCGCCGACCACCTTGTCGAGCGTGACGAGATAGCGGTCCGCCAGGCCTGTTCCCAGGAGATCAAAGTGGGAGAAGGCCGTCAATTCGCCGGAAAGACCCAGAAATGCCTCGAAACGGTTGCTCATGCGTTTACCTCCGCCTGCCGGGTGGTGGCTGGCTGTTTGATGGCGCCGGGGATCTCATAGGTGGGGCTGCCGTTCTTACCGGGATGTTGCGGCAGGGGATTGCGGATGAGTTCGAGGATCATGTTGCGGAATTCGAACATCATCGGAACGGCTTCCAGCAGCAGGGTCGGCTGGCCGTTATAGGCACGCGTCAAAAGCTGGAGAAATTCGCCGTAGCGCGTGTTGAAGGCGATCGCCGCCCCACGCAGTTCCGAGCCTTCGAGTATGTCCCCCACTTTTAGGTTCTTTTTTATGGGATACGCGCCTTCCCAATCGACCTGCAACTCAGGACCTGTGGGGTGGCCGGGCTGGTCGCCCTTCTGGTAGTAGCGGCCTTTGACCAGTTCCTCGAAACGATAGTAATGGGCCAGTTCGTGGTCGTCATCGTCGTAGATACCGCCACCGTCGCCCTCGCCCTGTTCGATGATGAGATCGATGGCTTCCAACGCGCTTTTCAGATCGGTCACCGGAAACAGCTCGCCGCCGCCGGAGTAATAATATTCCGAGGTGATCTGGCGCGATCTGTCGCCGGTAAATATGGTTGTGCCCGCCCCATGCGCTTCGGCTTCCAGGTATTTGATGCCGTCCGCGATGGCTGAGTAGAACTCGCCAATACTGAAGAAATGTAGGTCCTCATGGCTCGGATGGCTGGCAAGCGCGGTGATATCAGGAGGAGTTTTGCGATATATCAGGCCCTTGCCGACGAGATGTTCAGGACGCTGGGCCGGCCGCTCGATTTTCAGGAAAGTCGCCAGCGCCTCACGGCCGAAAGCCTGGATGCCGACCTTGAAATCCGTCTCGCCGTCCGGCAGGGCGGCGGGATAGCGGGCTACGAAGTCCGGCCTGACAAGATCCGGCGTGCCGCCGATGGCGTTGAGAATATTGGCCGCGATGGTCAGATGCAGCATTTCTTCCACGACGATCACGCGCAGAACCTGGGTCGCATCCTGATTGACGCCGGGCTTGATCGAGTAAAGCGCCGTCAGATAAGGCGGAATCGTCGCATGTTCGAGCTGCATCGCCCGGTAGAGAAATTCTTTCAGCTCATCGAGCGTCTTAATACTGGCGGAATACATCTCAAGCTCCATGAAAGATAAGTTGGGTTCACAGGCCGGCTTCGTGTCGCTTGCGAGGCCATCTGTTCGTTCCGCACAGCGGATGCCGGTCTTCGTTCAATGCAGAGACTTCAGAATGTCGCGGCCGCTTCGGAAGCACATGGCGGCCAGCGTCAAGGTGACATTGGCCGTGCCGATCGTCGGCATGCTGCCGCCGCCCACGAGATAGAGGTTTTCGTGGTCCCAGCTGCGCTGGTTCTTGTCCACGACGGAATTGGTCTTCGTCGTTCCCATGATATGGGTCCCGGCCAGATGATTGCCGCCGCGGATCGCATAGCCTTGCCCCTCATAGGCCACATAGCCGAAATCGCTGGGGTCGTATTGGGTATGATCCTGCGCGCCCAGACGCGTGAAGACGGTGCGCGCAAACTGGCGGCCATAGGCGGCACCCTTCATGGTATATTCCGGAACCGTGAAGGACAGGATGGGCCGCATATTGCCCAGAGCATCGGTATATTGCGGATCCACCGCGATGCGGTTGCTTTCGACGGGCATGACCTCGATCATGAATGCCAGCAGCAACTGCCGCGAAACCTGGTCGATCATGCCGCGCCGAAGATCCGCCCCGTAGAGGTTGCGATCATCCACCAGTTTGAGAAGGTCGGAAGTCGGCGCACCCGTGGCCCAGCCCCAGCCGTCGTTATGGATATCGATGGCGAAGGCGGCTTGCCTTTCCCGGAAAGGGCCGTCGCGCAGGTCCACGATACCGCCCGTCGAACTGGTTCCGCGCATCGTGCCGCAGATTTCCGGCATCAGCGCCCAGTTCAGCAGATAGGCGTGGTCCATCAGATTGCGTCCGACAAGACCGCTGGTGCTGCGCAGGCCGGAGGCAAGCATGAGACGCGCCGTTTCGATGGCGCCTGCCGCAAGCACGAAAACCTTGCCCTTCACGGTGATGGTCTCGTGAGCAGGTGAGGCCGGATCCTTGTAAATCTTGACCTCGAGAGAGTGGACTTTCCCGCTATCCGGATCGATGTTGACCTTCGATGCGACCGCCTGCGGCAATAGTTCGACAAGCCGCTCGCCGCTTTTCCCGTTTACTGCGAACGCCTTGGCAAGCGTTTTGCCGGAGTGGTAACGCGCTTGCACGGGACAGAGCGGTACGCAGTTGGTGTTGCCCTGGCAGCGACCGCCCTCTTCGACCTGATGCGTATCGACGGCTCCGATGGGACGGTAGCCTTTCCCGCCGTCATAGGCCGGGTTTGGTATGCTGTTACGCCCCTGCGGATAGGGCCTGACCTTCAGGGGATAGGTCTTGTCGTAAAGTTCGACACTGGTGCCTTCGATGCCCTTGTTGACCTGCTGATCCAGATAGGAAAGCGGCAGGCCGCGCATGGGAAAGACATAGTCGTCCGGGAAGGTCTGCCCCAGATATTGCTGATCTTCGACATCTGCCGATACACCGATTTCCCGCTCGGCCAGGCGGTAATCATCTTCGACTTCCTCAAAGCTCAGCGGCCAGTCCAACCCTTGGCCGAAAATGGTGCGCGTCTTGAAGTCCGAGCGAAGCAGGCGAGGCGTTTTCGCCTCCCAGTGCATGGTCGTTCCGCCGAAAATACGGGTATATGTCGTATCGCTGACATAAGGGCCGGATTGAACGATATAGGTCGAGCTATCGGTTTCCCCCGCCCGCAGCTTGCGAAGCTGCGGGCTGCGGGGCATGGCCGCGTTCGCATTCAGCGGAAAGGGCGACTGGTTGTCCTTGGAGGCTGCCGAATAGAAAGTCGTCAGCAGATTGTCATAGCCTGACAGTGTGCTGTTGGCACCGGTTCCGGCTTCAAGGATAAGGACACGCTTGCCCGCTTCGGCAGCCTGCTTGGCAATGATTGCTCCGGAAATGCCACTGCCGACAATCACGATATCGTAGTCGCCAGACGCTGCGACGGTCTTGGCATCGGCTTTTATCGCGGATTCAAGGGGAAAAAGCACTTTGGTCCTCCATTATTCCCGGAAAGCCGCATCAGGCTTTGCGGATCATGCGGTTCTGCACTCAATCGAGATTTCAGACCGGACAGCCTGACGTCGTCATGATCTCTGGCCGCGGGAGTTTCGGGGTTTGGACTTGGCGGCGGGGGCGGCGGCGGAGCGGGCTCTGACCGCCGAGAGAAAGGAGGCGTAGCTCCAGGTCAGGTTCCGGACGCTTTTCTCGTAGCCAACGGTTCCATCGAACTGTTCGCTCAGTTCATAGTGATCGCTGTGGTAGACGATGGCGCGCAGCATGACGTCAGACGAAGCCCGCAAGGCAGCTGAGGCGTCGGCGGCGCTGCTGGATGCGCCAAGTCCCAGTTCCGTGAAGAAGGGCTCGGAGAACTGATCGAGGGGGATGGCGCCGCTGGCCTCGATGGCATTGGCAAGCCGATATTGGAACTCGGCGAAGTTGGCCGTGCACAGAGCCCAGGGATGGCCGCCGACCACCGGGGCCGCCACATCGCCATCGTAATGATCGCCTGGATAGCGCCCGAAGAGTGGTCCGAGCCCTTTGGCCGCGTCGGCGCCATTGATCGGGTAATAGTTCGAAGACGAAGGATCGGCCCACTGGCGCCGCAGGATGGCCGCCGTTGCCAGCAGCTTGGTATCGGTCGGCTCGATCCCGCCATAGCAGACCGCAGAGACGATATCGATGTTCGCGTCGTAACCGGCTTGCTCCGCGGCATCCAGAATGCTCACATAGAGCTGCCCGTTCCAGTGGGTGGCCAGCTGGCTTTCCAGCCAGGAGATGGCATCGGCCACCCCGGCAGGCACGGCAATAGAGATCGTGTTTGCGGAAATTTCCCGGAAAAAGCGCAGCTGTACGGCCCTTGCGAAAAAGGAATAGCCCTCATATTCCTCCCAGAGATTGGTGGTCTTGTTCTGGTAAACTTCGAGAAGATAAGAGAGGTTGGTCTCGACCAATTGTTTGGCGATCGTCTGCGTGGCGCCATCCAGCTGATTGAACAAGGTCAGGATCGCAATCGACTGAATGGCCGGTCCGTCATTCTGCTCCGACCACGGACGAACCTCGCCGGTGATGGTGAAGCAGGCGTGGCCAAGTGTGACGGTCGCGGAATTCTGCGCATTCGCCTGGCAGAGCGCGGCGAAATTCACGTAGTCGACCAGGCTCGGCAAAACCCCGCCCGGAACGGGCAGCAAGCCGGCAAGTGCGATTTCGATGGCCGTAATGGCCCCGTCGCGGACCCAGTTGAAAACATAGTCCTGGTCGACACCCGGCGTGTTCGCGGGATAGGAGGGTGCGGCGATGACGCAGCCCGGGGCCGAAAAGACGCCCGGCGATGCCGGATCCTCGATGACATAGCCATCGCTTGTGATGTTGCGCATCATCAGCAGAGAAAAATAGCGCGACAATGCGACCAGATCGGTCTGCGCGAAGGCAGGCCGCGGTTTGACCGTAGGCGCATTGGCGCCGATATGGGCCGGGTTCGCACCGGTCATTGACTGACTCCAAAGCGCAACTGTCATTGACTGACTCCAAAATCGGTTGAGACTGCCGGGACCAGATCCAAAAATGTTCCGAACCGGTGGCGATGCGGTTTTTCGATAATTTTCGGGCTGCGTATTTACGGTTTCACGTCAAAAGCCGACGCCAACGACCCTTCTGCATTGAGAGTGAAAACAAGGTCTCTGCGGCGGCGAGGGCAGGGCGAGCTGGCCGCCCTGTTGTGTCGCCGTTGAAGCTTTAACTAGAAAGATCGTCGACGATCTGCTTTTTATCAACCTAAACGTGTTGACCTCAGGTCAAAAATTCGCGCAGAATTGCGCTTGGCGTTACGGGTGCTCCGGAGGGATGGATTCGACCAGCCCAGCGAGATTGGACCGTGTTGCCGCAGACCGGTTGCGCAACGCCAGAACCATTTGCAATTCCGTGGCGGAGATCGCGCTGTTCCTATGCCAGTCCATGGTGCCTCGCCCGAGCAGCAGCCAGTCGAGGGAGACATCCAGCAGGTCGGCGAGCGCGCAGGCGCTTTCCAGCGAGGTATGGCCGCCATTCTGCCAGCGTGAGACGGCGGCGACAGACACGTCCAGTTCGGCCGCCAGGGCGTGAACTTTCCGGAACTTGCCCCGGGATATCGCCTCTCGAATACGTTTGCCGCGGGCCATGTCGTGGGTCATCAGAATCCTCCCGTTGGTTGCGTTAAAATTGGCAATTACCAAGAGCTTTCGATCGACGAACATCAGAAACTTCTTATGAAAGGGGAAGGCAAAGCGAAGCACCGGTCAACCTGGTGAAATATCCAGATTGCTCCCGGTCGGCCTCCTGTTGTGAAACGTCAGAACATCAGGAGGGACGGATATGTTGCGGATACTCACCAAAGACATGCTCGATACCGATCGACGTGCTTTCGATGAAATGTTTCGGGCTCGCGCCGCCGTTTTTCGCGATCGGCTGGGATGGCAGGTCGATGTCCGGGACCAATGGGAGAGGGACCGATACGACGAGGCCGAGGATCCCGTATATCTCGTCACGCAACGACCTTCCGGCACACTGACGGGTTCGCTGCGCCTGCTACCGACGACGGGAGCGACGATGCTCAAAAGCGAGTTCCGGCATTTCTTCGATCAGCCTATCGACGTCGATAGCCCAACGACTTGGGAATGTACGCGCTTTTGCGTTCACCCGCTTGCCGGGCACATGGAGCAATCGCGCACAGTTGCCACGGAGCTGCTCTCAGGGCTTTGCGACCTTGCGCTCGACACCGGTATCGAAAGCATCGTCGGCGTCTATGATGGCGCCATGGTCGGAGTGTATCGCAGGATCGGCTGGAGGCCGACGCCGCTTGCCCGATCCCTGCCCGAGATTGGCAAGCTGTATGTCGGCCTATGGGATGTGACGGCGGACAATTGCCGGGCACTTCGGGCCAACCTGTCCCGACTGGAGCGAGCTTCGCCCAATCGTCCCAGAACCTTTGCCGATGGCGGCATGCGGTAAGGCTCGCCCAGCAGCGGGATATGCTCCCGCTAAGCCTTAACCCATTTTTCACCGCACCCATGGTTGTATTAGAATTAGCTGTTCCCCGATCCCGTGAAATGTTACCGGTACGAGTAGTCAATGAAACGCACAACCACGAGTCCATCTCATGCTGAGCAGTTCTCGTTTTTTCTATTGTCTGGATCGGATCTCCGCAGCGCCGACATTGCGGGATCTGGAAACGACGCTGGACGAAGTCCGCCACATCTATGCGATATCGCACATGGTTTTGCATGTGATCCGCTCCTCGGGGGCGGCGGCCAGCAATCCGTTACTGATGCTGACCTACCCGCCCGAGTGGGTGAAACAATATCTTGACCGGGACTACTTCAGCATCGATCCCGTCGTCCGTCTCGGCCGGCGCGGCTTCCTGCCCGTGGAATGGTCGGCGTCAAAATGGGATTCGGGCCGGGCTTATGGCTTCTTCAAGGAGGCCATGGCCTTCGGTATCGGCCGGCAGGGCGTGACTCTGCCGGTGCGGGGACCTCAAGGGGAGCGGTCGCTGTTTACGGTCACGTCCAATCACCCCGACGCCTACTGGCGGCATTTCCGCATGGACAGCATGCGCGACCTCCAGTTTCTCGCCCACCATCTCCACGACAGGGCCATGGTTCTGTCGGGCCTGAGAAAAACGGCGGATTTTCCGCAATTGTCGCGCCGCGAACTGCAATGTCTTGAAATGACGGCCAGCGGCCTGATGGCAAAGCAGATCTGCGCCCGTCTGTCCATTTCGGTGAGCGCGGTGCAACTCTATCTCGCCTCGGCACGCCGGAAGCTGACCGTCGCCACGACGAGTGAAGCGGTCGCCAAGGCTACGGCGCTCGAATTGATCTAGAGCCTGACGAAAACCTGCTCCGGCAGAATGCTTCAATCTAACCCGGAAAGGCTCTAAGCGTGGGGATCGCGGTTCAGCGCCTGCCCCTCGTGCGTGTCGCCAGAACATTGCGAATCGAGAAGCTGGAATGAATCCTGAGGACACCCGGCAAGGTCGACAGTATCTCCTTGTGAATCCGCTCGAACTCGCCGGCGTTCGCGACCTCCACGCGCAACAGATAGTCCGAACCGCCCGTCATCAGAAAACATTCCCGGATCTCGGGATGCCGGCGAACCGCCGCTTCGAGGCGGTCGAGATAATCCTCTGTTTGTCGTTCCAGGGTGATGTTGATGATCACGGCGATCATCTCATCCGCATTGCCAGTGTCGATCAGCGCCGTATAGCCGCGGATCACACCTGATTTTTCCATGATTTTGATGCGCCTGAGACAGGCCGATGGAGAGAGACCGATCTCCGCGGCGAGCTTGGCATTGCTCATGCGGGCATCGAGGCGCAGCAATCTCAGGATATTGCGATCGATCGCGTCAAGAGCGGGCATGAGATATCGTTCCAAATATTCGTTGATTATGCGGCTAATAGGCAAATCACACAATAATCGACTACTGAATGATAGGCAATTTCGCTCATTATTTCATAAACTCCTTGAAATCGACAAGGGGTGGACATGGATAGCGATATTTTGGTTTCCCGCACACGCACCGTTACTCCAGCGCAGGGAGCCACGGGCTATCTGACGATCGATCTTGCCGCCCTCGGCCGCAACTATCGCAAGCTCGTGTCGATGCTGTCACCGGTCCGCGCGGGCGCGGTCGTCAAGGCAGACGCCTATGGCCTCGGCGCCGAGCGGGTCTCAAGAACGCTCTACAGGGAAGGTTGCAGGCATTTCTTCGTCGCCCAGTTCGTCGAGGCCCTGAGGCTCCGGCCGGCCCTTGCGCACGATGCCCAGATTTTCGTGCTGAACGGCTTGCAGCCCGGAAACGAGATCGCCTGCGCCGAGATGGGCATCGTTCCGGTTCTCAATTCGCTGGCGCAGTGGCGGCAATGGTCGGCGGCTGCACGTATCCTGAATCGCTGCCTGCCCGCCGTCCTGCAATTCGACACCGGCATGTCGCGGCTCGGCTTTCCCCAGGAAGAGCGAGCGGAGCTGGCGGCGGCCCTTCGGGGCGGCGCCAATGTCGAAATCCTGTTTATCATGAGCCATCTGGCTTCGGCCGATGACATGGACAGCGAGCAGAACGGCGAGCAGTTTGCCGAGATGTCCCGCATCGCCGACGAATTTCCCGGCTTCGACATTTCCTTTGCCAATTCCGGCGGCGTTTTCCTGGGCGATGCCTATCACGGCGTGCTCGCCCGTCCCGGCATCGCGCTTTATGGCGGTGCTCCGAACGCCGGCGAGAAGAACCCGATGGAACCGGTCGTCAGCCTCGATGTCGCCGTGGTGCAGACGCGCACGGTGCCGGCGGGTGCCAAAGTCGGCTATGGCGGCACGCATGTCGCGCAGCGGGAAACGCGTCTCGCCACCGTTGCCGCCGGTTATGCCGATGGCCTGCCGCGATGCCTGAGCGACCGCGGCGCCGTCTATTTCAAGGGCGTCCGCCTGCCGATCGTCGGCCGCGTGTCGATGGACAGTGCGACCGTCGACATCACAGCGCTGCCCGAAGGCGCGCTGACCTTCGGCAGTCTTGTCGAGGTGCTTGGCGGCCATCAGACGCTCGAGGACATCGCCCGCGACGCCGGCACCATTTCTTACGAAATCCTAACCGGTCTGGGCGATCGTTATCACAGGCAATATCGCTGAGAGCCGGCGGCTCCATCATTGGGAACATCATGAAGGTCATCGTTCTGGGAGCCGGCATCGTCGGCGTCACATCCGCTTATCAACTGGCCAAATCAGGCCATGACGTCACGGTCGTCGACCGGCAGTCGGGTCCGGCGCTGGAGACGAGCTTTGCCAATGCCGGCGAAGTCTCCTTCGGCTATTGCTCGCCATGGGCCGCGCCCGGCATTCCTATGAAGGCCATGAAGTGGCTGTTCATGAAACACGCGCCGCTCATCCTACGCCCGAAATTAGACATGGCCATGCTTTCCTGGATGGCAAGGATGCTGTCCAACTGCACCTCCGAGCGCTATGCGATCAACAAGAGCCGCATGCTGCGTCTTGCTGATTACAGCCGCATCGCGCTGGCCGACCTTCGCGCCGAGACGGGCATCGCCTATGACGAACGCATGCAGGGAACCCTGCAGCTGTTCCGCACGCAGCAGCAGCTCGATGCCTCGGCAAAGGATGTCAAGGCGCTGGCTGCCGACGGCATTCCCTATGAGGTGCTGGACCGGGACGGCTGTGTCCGTTTCGAACCGGCACTGAAGCACGTGCGCGACAAGATCGTCGGCGGTTTGCTGACGCCGAAGGACGAAACCGGCGATTGCTTCAAGTTCACCAATGCGCTGGCAGCCAAAGCCGAGGCGCTCGGCGTCCGCTTCGCTTACGGGACGACGATCAAGGCGCTGGATGTCGAAGCTGGCCGGGTGCGCGGGATCATCACCGATCGTGAGCGGATGAGCGCGGAGGCGGTGGTGGTCGCGCTCGGCAGCTATTCGCCGCTGCTGCTCAAGCCGTTCGGCATCCGGCTGCCGGTCTATCCGGTCAAAGGCTATTCGCTCACCATCCCGATCACCGATGCGTCACGCGCGCCGGAATCGACCGTCATGGACGAGACCTACAAGATCGCGATCACCCGGCTCGGCGACCGCATCCGCGTCGGCGGCATGGCTGAAATCTCGGGCTATACCAACGATCTCGGCCTGGCCCGCCGCAGCACGCTGGAATATTCGGTCACCGATCTCTTCCCCGGCGGCGATGTTTCCAAGGCCTCCTTCTGGTCCGGCCTGCGCCCGATGACGCCGGATGGCACACCGGTCATCGGCCCGACGAAAGTCGCCGGCCTCTTCCTCAATACCGGCCACGGCACGCTCGGCTGGACCATGAGCACCGGTTCGGCGCGGCTCATCGGCGATCTCGTCGGCGGCCGCCAGCCGGAAATCGATGCGAGGGATCTCGCAATCAGCCGCTACGGCTGAAACCGCCCCGGGCAACACCAAGGAGGGATGAACATGATTGCGCAAATCCAGTGTCACTTGCGTGCCTCGTCTTTCGAGGTCCTAAATGTCCGTTAGTTCTCATATACATAACAATGGCGGCCTCACCCGGCAGCTGGCGACGCACAGCATGTTGTTTCGGGAGACGGCGCATAGCGGCACGGACCCGGACGCGCTTTCGGAAATATTGTCGACGCCGAACTCGCCGATCAAGGTTGTGGCGGAAGGCAATATGCCCATTGCATACCGCTGCAATTTCGTCTCCGTGGGAGAAGAGGTGACGGTAGCGGACTGCACCTATGAAGGCACGATCCTGATCAGGCGGGAGGCGACCAGCGACAGGATGATCGTTTTTCTGCCGATGGAGGGAAACGCATTCTTCGACGGCATGCGGGAGCAAATATACTCGATTCCCGCGCGTGGTACGATCCTTGAAGCAGGTCGCGCCGCAGGTGCCCGCCTGTTTGGCCCCCGCCGTCATTTCGGGCTGTTCGTCGATCAGGCGAAGATCATCAGCCACCTCACGCATATGTTCGAGCGAACGATCAGCGGCGATATCGATTTTCATCCTCACATCGATCTGACGACCGGTCCGGGGCTTGTCTTGCAGCAACTTGTCTCGAACCTCCATCGCGGCCTCAGCGGCAACGGACCGCTGCAACAGTCGCCTGTGGCCGCCGGCTCGCTCTGCGACGCGGCGATCTATCTGCTTCTGGAGGCCTGTCCCAATCGCTATTCGAACGAGCTTGCGCTCTCTGCGCCTGCGCCGGCGCCACGCCATGTGAAGTGGGCGATCGACTTCATGCAGGAACACATCGCCGAGCCGATTTCGCTCAACGACATCGCGATTGCAGCCAAGGTCAGCGTTCGGACTTTGCAACAGGGTTTCCGTCAGTTCAGGGATACGACCCCGATGGCCTATCTGCAGGAACTTCGGATGGTTGCCGCCCATCGCGATTTGCTCGAAGCCGACGCTAGGCAGGGCATCGCCGATGTCGCGCTGAGATGGGGCTTTACGCATCTGGGGCGATTTGCAGCCGACTACAGGAAGCGCTTCGGCCAGCTGCCGTCACAGACCTTGAAGCGCTGAACGGCATCAGCCTGTCTGAAGCCGTCGACGAACAATCCCTGCGTGGAAGGTTGCTCCATGCGAGAGGCCGGCGTCGTTGAAGTCATAGGTCGGGTTATGGAGTGGCGGCGAGTGCTCGCCATTGCCCAGGAATACGAAACAGCCCGGCACCCGCGAGAGGAACTGCGCGAAGTCTTCGGATCCCGTCATCGGCTTACTCGCGATGGCGACGTTCGAAACACCGTAGAGATCACGTGCCACAGTCAGGGCCTCCTCCGTCAAGACAGGGTCGTTCATGAGAGGCACGAATTCCCTGGTGTAGATCACATCGGCCTTGACGTTGTAGGTCATGGCCGTGCCCTCGGCGATCAGGCGCATCTGCTTCTCGATCGTCTCGCTGATCTCTGAACGGAAGCTGCGGGCATCGCCCAGAATGCGGGCGAGGCCGGGGAGTGCATTCCTCGTGCCGTCCGTGATCAATTCCGTGACGGACACGACGCCGATGTCGGCCGGATCCAGCCGCCTGGAGACGATGGTCTGCAGGTTGGTCACGAGCGCGCAGGCCGCGACGAGCACTTCATTGCCCCAGTGCGGCCGTGCGGCATGGCCGCCGACGCCCGTCAGGGTAATCTCGAAATTGTCTTCCGCCGACATCAGCGCGTCGGGACGCGTTTGGAAACCGCCGACGCCGATCCCCGGCATGTTGTGGATGCCGTAGATTTCGTCGAAGGGAAATCTTTCGAAGAGCCCGTCGGCGATCATCGCCAGCGCCCCCTTGCCCCATTCTTCGGCCGGCTGGAAGATGAAGCGCACGGTGCCGTCAAAACCGCCTTCCGTCACCAGCATCTTTGCCGCGCCGAGTAGCATCGCGGTGTGGCCGTCGTGACCGCAGGCATGCATGACGCCCGGGTTTTGAGACCGGTGCGGGACGGTCGTCTGTTCACTGATCCTGAGCGCATCCATATCGGCGCGCAGCGCAACGGCGCGATTGCCGCTGCCGCGCTTCAGCGTTGCGACGACGCCGGTGCCGCCGACACCCTCGACGACTTCGTCGAGCCCGAACTCCCGCAGCCTGGCGGCGACGAAGGCGGAGGTCCGCTGCTCCTCGAAGCCGAATTCGGGGTACGTGTGAAGATTGTGTCTCCACGCCGTCATCTCTGCATGTAAAGCGTCCTCGTCGATGGTCATGCCGGCAATCCTTCCGTGGCAAGCCGGCGAACGACATCGAGCAGGATGTTTGCGCCTGCGACGAGATCCTCGTCGTCGGTATATTCCTTCGGATTATGGCTGATACCGCCGATGCTTGGCACGAAGATCATCGCCGACGGGGCGATCCTGGCGATCATCTGCGCATCGTGGCCGGCACCGGAGGTCATCCGCCGGCAGGCGAGGCCCCGTTCCCGCGCCGCCTCTTCGATCAGCCTCACGATGTTCTGATCGAACTTGACTGGTTCGAACCGGGCAAGCCTCTCCACCGATACGCCGACCTGCTCCTCGGCCGATAGCCTGTCCAGGAACGTCGCGAGCGCGGCTTCCTCTTCTCTCAACCGTTCTTCGTCCGGGTCACGGAGATCGACCGTGAACGTCGCCCGCGACGGGATCACGTTGATGACATCCGGTTCGAACCGCATGCAGCCGACCGTGGCGACCGTCGGCGTGTTCGATGCCTGCGCCCGGTCGCGCAGGAAGGTCACGACCCGTGCGGCCGCATGACCCGCGTCGCGGCGCATGGAGATCGGTGTCGTTCCCGCGTGATTGGCGTCTCCCGTGATAACAACTTTCTGCCAGGAGATGCCTTGCAGATGTTCCACGGCACCGAGGCGAATGCCCTCGCGCTCAAGCACTGGCCCTTGCTCGATGTGGAGTTCGATATAGGCATGCGGCCTAGGGAATCCTGGTTGACGCTCGCCGGCATAGCCGATCCGCTCGAGTTCGTCGCCGAGGATCGTTCCATCGGTGCCGATGGTGGCAAGCGCCGTATCGACATCCAGGCCGCCGGCATAGACCAGCGACCCCATCATATCGGGCGCGTAGCGCACGCCTTCCTCGTTGGTGAAGGCCGCGACGACAATCGGACGAGACGGCGTCAAGCCTTCTGCCCTCAGCGTTTCGATCACTTCAAGCCCGGAAAGCGTGCCGTAGCAGCCGTCGTAAATGCCGGCACCGATGACCGTGTCGATATGCGAGCCTAGCATGAGGGGTGCGTTGTCGGTCACGCTATCGGGCTTCCAGATGCCGAAGATATTGCCGATGCGATCGACGGCGACTTGAAGTCCCGCGCCCTCGATCCAGGCGACGAACCGGTCGCGGCCGAGTTTCTCCGTATCGGAGGCCGCCAGCCGGATCAGTCGGCCGTCGGCATCCCGGCCGATCTCGCCGAGCGTCCGGATCCGGCCGAGGAGACGCGCGGCATCGATCGATTGTCCGGTCATGTCAGGGCTCCTTCACGGTTCCTGGCGGCGACTGCTGCGGGCGACAGTCCGACGATCTCTTGATATTTGCCGGGATCGGTTGCGCCTTCGGTATTCACCACGAAGATACGGGAGCGGCCGTCGATCGAGAGCGCTGCCCTGAGCGCCGGGTCGGCGACGGCCTTGATGGCGCCTGCGAGGCCGACACCGCCGCTTTCGCCGGCAACGACGGCGGGGTCGCCGGAGACCGGGTTGGCAAGACGCTTCATGATGTCGGTCGCATCCGCCTCATCCACCGTCATGAAGGCGTCGGCGGCGCGGGCAAGAATCCGCCATGCGACAAGGGAGGGTTCGTAGCATTCGAGCATCGCCATGACGGTCGGTTCGCCATGGGCGACCGTCACCGGACGCCCGGCCCGCGCCGTCTCGAACAGGCATGCCGCGCGGGCGGGATCGACGACCGTAAAGACCGGACGATTTTTGCCGAACTCGATGGCCAGATGGCCGGCGACCGCTGCGGCAATTCCCCCGACGCCGGACTGGATAAACACATGAGTCGGCGGTTCCTGCATCTGTCGGAGCGCTTCCCTGACGAGGGCGGTATAGCCTTGCATCACCAGACCGGGGATCCGCTCATAGCCCGGCCAGGACGTATCCGAAACGATGATCCAGCCGTTCGCCTCGGCCACGCGGGCCGCTTCGCGGACGGCGTCGTCATAGGTTCCCTCGACGCGGATCATCTCCGCGCCGAAGCGGGCGATGGCGGCGATGCGTTCGCCGCTGACGCCTGCGTGGACGAAGATTGCGGCGCGCGCACCGACCAACTGCGCACCCTGGGCAACCGAACGGCCATGATTGCCATCGGTCGCACAGGCGACCGTCATCGTCTGCGCAATGGCGCGAACCTCGGACGAATGCAGCTCCGCCATATCGACGACGCGGCCAAGCTGCTGCTCGGCCTGTTTGAGGACGAGGCGGATCACCGCATAGGCTCCCCCGAGCGCCTTGAAACTTCCAAGCCCGAGGCGGTGGCCTTCGTCCTTGACGTGGATTGCGGCGACGCCGATTTCGCTCGCCAATCCGGGCAAAGCCACGAGCGGCGTTACCGCATGGTCCTTCCGGAAAGCCAGGTGGCGTTCCACCTCCACGGCGGCGGAGGCGTCGAGCGTTTTCTCATCTCTCGGGTCAAGTGCCAGACGATAGTCTGCCGTGCTGTTCAAAAGAAACATCGCGCACCTTTATGTGGGTTTCGTTGAACTCTATTGCAGCGAACACGAAAAAGGCGCTGATATTTGGCCGTTCATTTGCAATTTTGTTTCATTGGAGCATCGGTTTGCGCAACCCCGTTCATCCGCCGCATCTCGACGATTTCGACCGGAAAATCCTCGCCATTCTTCAGCGGGACAATATGACCCCGCAGCGAACGATTGGCGATGCGGTGAACCTTTCCGCACCGGCCGTTCAGCGTCGGATCAAGCGAATGCGGGAGGAGGGCGTCATCCGGGCGGATGTCTCGGTCGTCGAGCCGGACGCGGTCGGACAATCCATCACAATCTTCGTCGAAGTGGAGGTCATCAGCGAAACCGCCGAGCAGATCGAGCAGGCAAAGCGTGAATTCACGGCCGCGGCCGAGATCCAGCAATGCTACTACGTCACCGGCGAAGCGGATTTCATCCTGGTCATCATCGTGCCGTCGATGGCCGACTACGAGGCTCTGACGCGCAGGCTCTTCTTCGGCAACAACAACGTCAAACGCTTCCGGACCTTCGTCGCAATGGATCGGGTCAAGGTCGGGCTTGGGGTGCCGGTGGGATAGCAGGATGCGGCGGCCCGTTTGCCGCCGCATCGGGAGAAGGTCATGCGGCGCGCTTCAACGCATCGCTGAGCGTCGAGACGATCGTGTCGATCTGAGCCTTCTCGATGATCAGCGGCGGCGAGAGGGCGATGATGTCGCCGGTCACGCGGATCAGCAGGCCCTTGTTGAAGCAGTCGACGAAGACGTCGTAGGCGCGGGTTCCTGGCGCCGCGGCTCTCGGCGCCAATTCCACCGCGCCGACCAGGCCGAGATTGCGGATGTCCACCACGTTGGGCGAGCCTCTCAGCGAATGGAGAGCTTCCTGCCAGTATTCGGCGAGCTCGGACGCGCGGGTCAGCAGGCCCTCTTCCTCGTAGATCTCGAGCGTCGCGAGCCCGGCTGCGCAGGCGACCGGATGGCCGGAATAGGTGTAGCCGTGGAAGAGTTCGATCGCATTATCAGGTCCTACCATCAGGCCGTCATAGACCTTGCGGCTGGCAAAGACCGCCCCCATCGGGATCGTGCCGTTGGTGATGCCCTTTGCCGTGGTGATCAGGTCGGGCACGACGCCGAAATAGTCGGTCGCGAAAGGAGCGCCCAGACGCCCGAAGCCGGTGATGACCTCGTCGAAGATTAGTAGGATTCCGTGCTTGTCGGCAGTCGCGCGCAGCTTTTCCAGATAACCCTTCGCAGGCAGGACCACGCCCGCCGATCCCGACATCGGCTCGACGATGACGGCGGCGATGGTTTCGGCGCCGTGCAGTTGCACCAGCCGCTCGAGATCATCCGCCAGTTCGACGCCATGAGCGGGAAGGCCCTTCGAAAACGCGTTGCGCTCAATGTCGAGCGTATGGCGCATATGGTCGGCCGGTATTTGCGGGAAAACCCGGCGATTGTTGACCAGGCCGCCGACGGAAATGCCGCCGAAGCCGACGCCGTGATAGCCCTTTTCGCGCCCGATGATCCGCGTGCGGGTGCCCTGGCCGATGGCGCGCTGGTAGGCGATGGCGATCTTCAGCGCCGTATCGACCGATTCCGAACCCGAGCCGGTGAAGAACACCCTGTCGAGTTTGGCTTCCGGACCGCCCGGTGCGTTCGCGGCCAATTTCGCGGCGAAGTCGAAGGCGATCGGATGCCCCATCTGAAAGGTCGGCGCATAGTCCAGCGTTGCAAGCTGTCGCTCGACCGCCTGGGCGATCTTCTTGCGGCCGTGGCCGGCATTGCAGCACCAAAGACCGGCCGTGCCATCAAGCACCTGATGTCCATCAACGTCGGTGTAGTACATGCCCTCTGCTGCCGCGAGAAGGCGCGGCGTCGCCTTGAACTGCCGGTTGGCGGTGAACGGCATCCAGAAATTTTCGAGTACGGGCGCGTTCGTCTTGTTGAGCTGGTCCATCCTGGCCTCCTTGGAATGCGCCGAGAATGGCGATTTCTCCTTTTCAAACAAGTCCTTTTCTTTATCGTTGTAACCCATTGAAATATAACAAATGAAAGGATATGTTTTCGATATTCTGAACAAGACAAACGAACTCATCATGTCCGTCGATATCGGCAGCCGCCTTCGCCATCTCCGCATCGCCCATAAGCTTTCCCAGCGCGAGCTCGCCAAACGCACCGGCGTTCCCAATTCGACGATCTCGCTGATCGAATCGAACGCCTCCAATCCGTCGGTCGGGGCCTTGAAGCGGATTCTCGACGGCATTCCCATCGGTCTGGCGGAATTCTTCGCCTTCGAGCCCGAACGTCCAAAGAAGGCTTTTTATGCGGCCGAGGAACTGGTGGAGATCGGCAAGGGTCCCATCTCCTACAGGCAGGTTGGGGAAAACCTGTTCGGACGCAGCCTGCAAATCCTCAAGGAATGCTACCAGCCGGGCGCCGACACCGGAAAGGTTCCCCTTGTTCACGAGGGGGAGGAGGGCGGGATCGTGCTCTCGGGAAGGCTCGAGGTCACGGTCGACGACGAGCGGCGCATCCTTGGACCGGGTGACGCCTACTATTTCGAAAGCAGGCGCCCGCACCGTTTCCGCTGCGTCGGGCCCGTGCCCTGCGAGGTTATCAGCGCCTGCACGCCGCCGACCTTTTAGTTCCTGCCCTCGATGCGGGCAAGCACGCCGTCGAGTGCGGCGGTCAGAGCGGCAAGGCCGCCCTTCTTCTCGAAGTCGGAAAAAACCTGCTCGTTCAGTCCGCCCTTGGTCGCGAATTCGCGGCTCAGCGCGCTGAACGGTTCGTTGCCGGGCCTGTTCGCTTTCTGCGCGAGGCTTGCAAAGAGCGGGGCGATATAGACCTGTCCCTTCGCCTTTTCGAGGCCGCTTCTTTCCAGCCAGACGGCAACCTGCTCCATGATGCCGAAATAGGTTGACATCATTGCGCTCGCTGCCGCGAGAAGATCGTATTCCTTCCTCGACTGGCATTGCACAGCCGTTCCGAGCGTATCGAAAAGCGCGGCGACGGCGGTATCTGGCGGATAGATGGCGGTGACGCCTTGCCGGCCGGCGACGAAGGGCAGGGGGATCGCCTGCACGAGATGCACGTCGGCGCCGATCCATTCGGAGAGGGCTTGGCGCTCCGTCGCCGCAACGAGGCTGACGACCATTTGGCCATCCCTGAACGACAGCGCGCGCACGACCTCCTCGGCGACCTGCGGCCGTATCGCCAGGAACACCATGTCGCTGCGCTCGACGACGTCCTGATTGTCCTTGGCAATTCTGACGGCGGCGAATTCGTCGGCGAGCGTCGCGGCGATGTGAGCGCTTCGTGGAGAGACGTGAATCTCGGAGGCATAGGCCGGTTCTGCGAGAAGCCCGCGAACCATCGCTTCGGTAATCGCGCCGGTGCCGACGAATCCAATAGCCTTGACTGTCACGTGATTACTCCGCGGCCCGCAGCGGGCCCAACGCGACATCCGTCGTGTAGTTCTCGCGCATGAAATTGATGAAATTGTCCTGGAACTGGCGGGTATGGGCATGGGCGAGCTCGTCGGCGAGCTCCACGTCCTTGTCCTTTATGGCATTCAGCATGAGTGAGTGCTCGTCGGTCAGGAGGTAGCCCTCGTGGGTCCGCTCCAGATATTCGAAATGCAGGTGGAGCATGCGCTGCCCCTGCGACAGCAGTTTCTCGTAGAACGAGGCCAGATACTGGTTTTTTCCGGCATGGGCGATCGCCATGTGGAATTCCTTGTTAGCTTCCGACATGGCCAGATGATTGCCGGTTTTAACAGCCGCTTCGAACGACTTCAGCCGCTTGGTGATGATCTTCAGGTCGGCCTCGGTCCTCAATGCTGCGGCAAGCCGCGTATTCATGCGCTGCGCGATGTCGAGCGCTTCCACATATTTCGGAAACGTCGCCACTTCGATCGGCGCCACGATCGTGCTTCGGTTCGAAAGCGTCACCACCAGTTCGTCGGCGCCGAGCCGGATCAGGGCCTCGCGGACCGGCGAGCGCGACATGTCGAAACGCTCGGCAAGCGTCATCTCGTCGAGAAGCTGGCCCGGTGGCAAAGTGAGCGCCAGGATCTCATTGCGAAGCGTTTCATAGACGTTCTTCCAGCCGGTCCCGCGGATTCGTTTCACTTCCGATTCATCAGACACTTAAGTCCCTTTCTCTCGACGCGGATCACATTGGGCCAGAAAAACAGCGTGTCGGCAATGTAATTTTTCCGCTTGACTTTGTCGACACGCTGTTGACTTACTGTTGTCAGTCGACACGAAGCCGACAAGAAAATAACAGAAACGGCTACAGCCGACGAGTGGAACCCGCGCGCTTCGCGCACAACAAAAGAGGAATACCCGATGCTTTCGAAGTTGATGACGTCCGCCTTGCGGGCGCTGCCCGCGCTCGCCCTGATGGGAGGCCTTTCCGCAACCGCCGCACGGGCTGAGACCGCTGAGGGATATTGGCAGGGCGTGCAGAAGGCAGGCACGTTGCGCTGCGGCGCGGCCGTCGCGCCGCCCTATGTCATGCGCGATCCGGCGACCGGCGAATATTCCGGCTTCTTCGCCGATCTCTGCAAGGAATTCGCCGATGTCCTGAAGGTGAAGCCCGAATTCGTCGATACGACCTGGGACAATATCGTCGCCGGCCTGCAGGCGGGCAAATGGGATCTGTCGCTGGCGCTGAACCGGACGCCGACGCGCGCCATGGCGGTGCAGTTCTCGATCCCGGCGATGGAGTACCAGATCTCGCTCGCCTATAACAAAAACAATCCGAAAATTACGGCTGGTGCTGCCTCGGTCGCCGATATCGACACAGCAGGCGTGACGCTCGCCGTCATGTCCGGCACGGCGCAGGACAAGGCCATTTCCGCGGCGGTGAAGAACGCCACGATCATGCGTCTTCCCGGCAATGACGACACCCGCCTGGCGGTGACCTCGAAGCGCGCCGACATCCTGGTCGACGCCTCCGACACCAACCAGCTCTTCACCCAGTCGAACCCGGATTGGGCGGTGGCGCTCAACCCGACGCCGGCGCTCGCCAAGCAGGGCGTCGCCTTCGGCCTGCCGCATAATCTTTCGGCTGCCGACGTCGAAGTGGTCGATATCTTCCTCGAAGAGAAGGTCGCGACCGGTCACGTCGACGAGCTGATCAAGAAGGCGGTCGACGAAGTCCTCAAGGGCGCAAAGTAATCTCGCCGGGCCGGTGCGAAGATCGCGCCGGCCCTCTCCAGCTTCGATCATCGGAGATTGGCATGACCACGTCCTTCAGCCTTCCCCTCGTGAAAATGCAGGCGCTCCACAAAAGCTATGGCAACGGAGCCATTCAGGTGCTGAAAGGCATCGACATCGAAATGAAGCCCGGCGAACGTGTCGTCGTCATCGGTCCCAGCGGCGGCGGCAAGAGCACGCTGCTGAGAGTGATGATGGGGCTCGAGCAGATCGACAGCGGGTCGGTCAATTTCGATGGAAAGCCTTATATTTCTTCCGACGGGGCAGGGAGGAAGACCCAGATCGACACCAATGTCCGCCGGTCGATCGGCATGGTCTTTCAGCATTACACGCTGTTTCCGCATCTCAACGTCCTTCAGAACCTGATCCTCGCTCCCTGCAAAGTGCGTGGAGAAGCCAAGGCGAAGGCCGCGGCCCGCGCTCAGGCGCTGCTCGAGCGGTTCGGGCTCGGCGCCAAGTCCAAGGCCTATCCGGCCCAGCTTTCTGGCGGCCAGAAGCAGCGTGTCGCCATCGCCCGCGCACTCATGCTCGACCCGAAGCTGATGCTTTTCGACGAAGTCACGTCGGCCCTCGACCCCGAGCTCGTCAGCGAGGTGGAGCAGGTGATCCTGCAACTCGCCGCCCAGGACATGCCGATGATGATCGTCACCCATGACATGTGGTTCGCCAAAAACATCGCCTCCCGCGTGATCTTCTGCGCCGGTGGCGTGGTCGTCGAGGACGGCCCTCCCGAGCAGGTGCTCGGCGCCCCGCGCGAGGAGCGCACCAAGGAATTCATCGACCGCGTCTTCCATATCAAGCAGTAGGGAGGGGCACCCATGAACTACACGTTCGACTTCAACGCGGTTTCGCTGGCGCCGCTTCTGCAGGGGTTGTGGGTTTCGCTGGAACTGACGGCTGCGGCAAATGTCATCGGTATCGTCTTCGGCTTCGCGCTCGCTTTGCTGATCATGAGCCCTTACCGGATCGTCCGGCTGCCGTTCATGCTGTTCGTCGAATTCTTCCGCTGCACGCCGGCCATCGTCCAGATCGTCTGGATATTCTATTGCGTACCGATGCTGTTCGACGTCTTCCTCGACCCGGTGACGATGGGCATCATGGCGCTCGGCCTCAATCTGATGGCGTTCAACGCCGAGGCGTACCGGGCGTCCATCCAGGCGGTGCCGCGCGAACAGCTCGACGCCGGCATCGCGCTCGGCCTCAATCCGCTGCAGCGCGTGCTCCACATCGTCTTCCCGACGGCCTTCCGCGCCTCGATCCCGGTGCTTCTGACCAACGGCATCGTCATCTTCCAGCAGAGCGCGCTGGTTGCGATCGTGGCGATCCAGGACCTGATGTACCAGGGCAAGACGCTGGCCACCGAGACCTATCGCCCGATCGAGACCTTCACCGTCGTCGCTCTCATTTATTTCGCCGTGTCCTTCCCGATAACCCAGATCGTCGGCCTGCTTGAACGCCGCCGCCAGATCCTCGTCAGCTAGGAGGCCCGGATGACTCTCGACTTCTCGATCCTGCTGCGTTTCGAAAACGCCCTTCTGCTCGGCCTGTGGATGACGATCAAGCTGACGGTCATCTGCATCGTGCTCGGATGCACCCTCGGCTTTCTCGTCGGCCTGATGAGGACGTCGCGCAACCTCGCGCTTCGCGCGGTCTCGGGCGCCTATGTCGAATTCTTCCGCGGCACGCCGGTGCTTATCCAGCTCTTCTGGATCTTCTTCTGCCTGCCGCTGCTCCTCGGCGTCGAGCTCTCGAACCTGGCGTCCGGCGTCATCGCGCTGACGCTCTATATGGGGGCGATCACCAGCGAGACCTTTCGGGCGAGCCTCAAGTCGATCGGCCGGGAGCAGCTGGACGCCTGCGTCGCCCTCGGTCTTCCGAAAAGGGCCCAGGTCGTCAACGTCGTGCTGCCGCAGGCGGTGCTGCGCGCAATCCCAACGCTGTTGTCGAACTGCGTCAGCCTCTTCAAGGAGAGCGCCCTGGTCTCGGCCGTCGGCATGGCGGACCTGATGTTCGTCGGCCAGAACATCTCCAACAACACCGCCCGTCCCGTCGAAGTGCTGACGGTCGTCGCCCTCATCTACTTCGTCATCGCCTTCCCACTCACGCGGGCCGTCTCCCTCATCGAGGGGCGCATTCTCAAGAAGCTCGCAATCTAATCAGTCTTTCCCAGGACAGGAGAAATCCCATGAAACTTTCCGGCGTCATGCCCGCGCTCATCACTCCCTTCGACGCGAACAACAGGATCGACTTCAAGGCGTTCGAAAGGCTTCTGACGCACCTGCGCGAGGCAGGCGTCACCGGCTGGGTTCCAAACGGCTCGACCGGAGAGTATTTCAGCCAATCCAGGGAAGAGCGCCGCGACGTGCTGCAGTTCGTCAAGGATTTCGCCAGGCCGGGCGAAATTCTGATCGCCGGCACCAACGCGCCCGCCACCCGCGAGGTGATCGAGCAGACGGCGATGGCGAGAGATATCGGTTATGACACGGTCCTGCTGGCGCCGCCATTTTATACCCGTCCGACACAAGCGGAGCTCATCAAGCACTATGAGGCCGTCCTCGGCGCCGTCGATGTGAGCCTCGTCCTCTATTCCTATCCGGCCAAGGATGGTTCGGACATCAGTTTCGAGCTGATGGATCAATTTGCCGATAATCCGCGCGTGATCGGGATCAAGGAAAGCTCGGGCGTGCTGCAGCGCGCCGTCGACATCGCCAGCCGCTATGACGGCAAGATCCAGCTTGTCAGCGGCTCTGACGATATCGCGCTCGACTTCATGTTCTGGGGCGCCGAAAGCTGGATCTGCGGACCGTCGAACTGCATGGCCAAGGCCTGCTGTGACCTCGACCGCACGTTCCGATCCGGCGATCTGGATAAGGCGCGCAAGCAGATGAAAACGCTCTACCGGGCGATGAACATCCTCGAAAGCGGCAAGTTCGTGCAGAAGATCAAGTATGGCTGCGAGCTTCAGGGCTTGCCCGTGGGTATATGCCGCGCGCCGCTCGGCGAACTGACACCGGAGGAAAAGGCCGAATTCAAGGCCGCGATGCAGCCGATCCTGAATTGGTAACAGATCTGGAGCGGCCAAGCCGCGCCAGGGACCACTGAAATTATGAGGTTCGCCGTGTCATCCATCGTGGTCGTCGGCGCCGGCATTATCGGCGTCACCATCGCCTATGAACTCCAGCGCCGCGGCCTTTCCGTGACGCTTGTCGATCGCGACGCGCCGGGCCTCGGCGCTTCCTACGGCAACATGGCAAGTATTGCCGTCACCGAGTTCATGCCGGCCTCGCGGCCCGGCATCTGGGCGCAGATGCCGAAATGGCTGCTCGATCCGGAGGGGCCGGTACGCATCCAGCCTGGCTACCTGCCGAAGCTGGTGCCCTGGTTCCTCAGGTTCCTGGCCGCCAGCCGTCCCTCCAAGCTGAGGGCGCTGGAGGCGGCCGGCGCCGCGCTCTGCGGCCGCGTCTACGACGATCTGGACGCGCTGCTGAAGGAAACCGGCCTGACGCACATGCTGACGGCCGAAGGCTGCCTCAGCCTCTATACCGACGAGGCCGAATTCAAGGCCGATCGCGAGCATATCGAAATCCTGGAACGGTTCGGCTTCAGGTACGAAATTCTCGGCGGCAAGGCCATCCCGGATCTCGAGCCTTTTTTGACGACGAAGATCGGCAAGGCGGTGCTCTTTCCCGACAACCGGTCGATCACCGACCCCTACAGGCTTGTCACCGCCCTTGCCGAAAGGTTCGAGGCGCTCGGCGGCAGGACCGTCCGTGGTGAGATCGCCGGCTTAGAGCAGGGCGAGGCCGGTGTTTCCGCTCTCCGGCTGGCGGACGGGCGCAGCCTTAGGACCGAGAAGGTCGTGCTGGCTGCCGGCGCCTTCACCGCCCGGCTTTCCGCTCTGCTGCGCGAACATATCCCGCTCGAAACCGAGCGCGGCTACCACACGCAGATCATGGAGCACGGTATCTCGATGCGCCATTCCATCATCTGGCCGGCGCGCGCTTTCATGGTCACGCCGACGGCGGGCGGCATCCGCGTCGGCGGCACGGTCGAGATGGCCGGCCTCGACGCGTCCCCGGATTATCGGCGCGCGAAGATCCTGGTGAAGCGGGCTCAGGAGGCATTGCCGGATCTGCAGGTCCGGCAGGCGACGGAGTGGATGGGGCATCGCCCGGCGCTGCCTGACACCGTTCCGGTCATGGGTCCATCAGCCAAGCGCCGCAACGTCTGGTACGCAACCGGCCACGGACATCTCGGCCTTACCTATGCGGCCACGACCGGCCGTCTGATGGCCGACCTCATCACCGGCGTTCAGCCGCCCGTGGATATGCAACCCTATCGCGTCGATCGCTTCTGAGAGCGGTGCCGTCGCAAGGAGAAAGGGAGTGAACATGCGAAGCGAACTCTATATCGACGGAAAATGGGTGAAGCCGGTCAAGGGCGGCGCCTGCGAGGTGACCAACCCCGCGACGGAGGAGGTGATCCAGACGATCGGAGCCGCAACAGCCGAAGATGTCGATCTCGCCGTCAAAGCGGCTCGCCGGGCCTTCGACAAGGACGGCTGGCCGAAGCTGACGGGCGCTCAGCGCGCTGGATATCTCCGCGCGATTGCGAACGGAATCCGTGCCCGCCAGTCCGAGATCGCCCGCCTCGAAGTTCTCGACAACGGTAAGCCCTTTCCGGAGGCCGACTGGGACGTCGCCGACGCGGCGGGCTGCTTCGATTTCTATGCGGGCCTGGCCGAACAGCTCGACAACAATCCCGAGGAGGCGATCGCGCTTCCCGATCAGCGCTTCACCTCCAAGGCGGTGCGCGAGCCGATTGGGGTGGCCGGCGCGATCATTCCCTGGAACTATCCGCTGCTGATGGCGGCATGGAAGGTTGCCCCGGCGCTCGCCGCCGGCTGCACCGTGGTGCTGAAGCCCGCCGAATTGACATCGCTGACGGCGCTCGAACTGGCTGATGTCGCCGACGAAGCCGGGCTGCCGCCCGGCGTGCTGAATATTTTGACCGGCGCCGGATCGGTCGCCGGCCAGGCGATCATCGATCACAAGCAAGTGGATAAACTCGCCTTTACCGGCTCCGGCCCGGTCGGCTCGAAAATCATGGCGGCCGCTGCTCGCGACATCAAGCGCGTCAGCCTGGAGCTCGGCGGCAAGTCGCCCTTCGTCATTTTCGAAGACGCCGATATCGACGAGGCCGTCGAGTGGATCATGTTCGGCATCTTCTGGAATCAGGGCCAGGTCTGCTCGGCGACTTCAAGAGTCCTTGTACAGGACACCATCTACGAACGTTTGCTCGCGCGTCTGGTCGAAGAAACGAACAAGATCAAAATCGGCAATGGTCTGGACGAGGGCGTGCTGCTTGGGCCGCTGGTTTCCAAGCGTCAGCACGAGCAGGTCGTCGCGGCGATCGAGGAGGCGCGGCGGGCCGGCGCGACCGTCGCCTGCGGCGGCGTCCGCCCCGAAGGATTCGACAAGGGTTACTACCTCCAGCCGACCGTTCTGACCGACGTTCCGCTCGACAGCGCCGCTTGGGTGGAAGAGATCTTCGGACCCGTCGTCTGCATCCGGCCCTTCAAGTCAGAAGCGGAGGCGGTCGAACTCGCCAATGATTCCCGCTTCGGTCTGGCGGCCGCCGTCATGTCGAAGGACGACATCCGGGCTGAGCGCGTCGCGGCCGCCTTCCGCGCCGGGATCGTCTGGATCAACTGCTCGCAGCCGACATTCACCGAGGCGCCCTGGGGCGGCTACAAGGAATCCGGCATCGGCCGCGAACTCGGACGCTGGGGTCTCGACAACTATCTCGAGACCAAGCAGATCACCCGCTTCGCCAGCGAGGATTCCTGGGGCTGGTACATCAAGCCGGAGGCGGCCGAATGAACTGGAACCGGACCCTCGATCTGCTGCAGGTCCACTGCCAGGGCGAGATCGGCAAGGTCATTATGTCGGGAGCGCCTGAAATACCCGGCGCCACGATGCTCGACAAAATGGACCACATCAACACGGTCGACGACAGCCTGCGCCGCTTCGTCACCTTCGAGCCACGCGCCAATGTCGCCATGTCGGTGAACCTGCTGGTCGAGCCGACACGCAGCGATGCGGACGCCGGCTTCATCGTCCTCCAGGCCGATCGCGCCCACGCCATGTCCGGCAGCAACTGTATCTGCGTGGTCACCGCACTTCTCGAAAGCGGGCAGGTGGCGATGTCGGAACCGGAGACGATCGTCCGCCTGGATACGCCGGCCGGCCTCATCGTCGCGCGCGCCGCCTGCCGCGACGGCCGCTGCCTGTCCGTCAGCCTCGACAACGTGCCGAGCTTTGCCGAAGCGCTGGACAGGGAGGTGGACACGCCGAAATGGGGCCGCATCAAGATCGACGTCGCCTTCGGCGGCGTCTACTATGCGCTGGTGGATGTCGAGCAGTTCGGCTTCGATATTGCGCCTGCCAATGCGCGGCTGCTGGCGGAAGCCGGCATCGAGCTGAAGTTGCTTCTATCAGGCCAGGTCTCGGTCGCTCATCCTGTCCTCAGCGGTATCGACGAGATCGCCTATGTGATGTTTCGCGGATGCGAAGCCGACGGCGCGGTGCGGACCTGCACGACGCTGCAGCCCGGCCGCGTCGATCGTTCGCCGTGCGGGACCGGCAGCTCGGCGAATCTTGCCGTGCTGCATGCGCGCGGCGAGGTCGCCGTCGGCGACCGCAGGACGTCCCGGTCGATCATCGGCGGTGAGTTTCTCGCGGAGGCGATCGGCGAGACCGAGGTGGGCGGCCGCCGCGCCGTTCTGCCGAGAATAACCGGCCGGGCCTACGTCTATGGCCGGGAGCAGTTGCGTATCTCCGACGACGATCCCTTCGCAGCAGGATTTGCCCTGTCCGACACCTGGGGTCCCCAGGTCGGCCTGCTCGGTTAGGAGCCAAAGATGTCTCACGTTCCACCACTGGCCGGCCAGACGATCCTCATCACCGGGGCGTCGGGCGGCATCGGCGCAGCCATCGCCGAACGCCTGTCTGCCGAAGGCGCGCGGCCCGTCATCCAATACGGGCGCGACAGGGAAGGGGCGGAAGCCCTGCATCGCAGGCTCGGTGGCGACGGCCTGATCGTCCAGGCCGATCTCTCCCGTCCGGACGGCGCCTTTGCGCTCTGGCGCGACGCGCTCGCGGCGGCGGGGCGGATTCATGCCGTCGTCAACAATGCCGGTATCCGCAACGAGATTTCGATCGACGCCGATCCGTCCGATTGGCGGGCCGCCTGGCAGAAGGAGTTTCAGGTGAACTTCTTCGCGGCAGCGGACCTCTGCAAGGAGGCTCTGGTGCATTTCAGGCAACATGGCGGAGGGCGGATCGTCAACATGGCAAGCCGGGCGGGCCAGCGCGGTTACGCGGCCGATGCCATGCCCTACGGGGCGACGAAGGCGGCGCTGATCAATCTCACAAAGTCGATTGCGCGTAGCTTCGGGCGCGACGGCGTCGTCGCCGTCTCCATCGCGCCGGGATGGGTGCGCACCGACATGGCCGAGGATTTCGTGGCGAAGCATGGCAAGGATGCGGCGGTCGGCGATATCCCGATCGGCGAGATGGCCGAGACGGCGGAGATCGCCGAGCTGGTAGCCTTCCTGCTGCGCCCTTCGCAGGTCTCGGTCAATGGCGCGACGTTCGACGTCAACGGCGGCAGCTACATCAGATAGGGAGGTTCGATATGAAAAGATTTGTGGGTAAGGTCGCGGTGGTCACGGGCGGTGGCGGCGGTATAGGGTCGGCCATATCGAAGAGGTTGGCCGACGAAGGCGCCCTGGTGGTGGTGACCGATGCCAATGCACAGGCTGCAGGCGACGTCGCCTCGCTCATCGAGGCGGCGGGCGGATCGGCGATCGCCATCGGGGCCGACATCTCCCGGAAATCGGAATGCGTCGACCTGATCGAGAAAGCCTTCGCGATCAAGGGGCGGCTGGATGTGCTGGTCAACAATGCCGGCATCAACCGGCGCGGAAACCTGCTGTCGCTTTCGGATGAAGACTGGCAGCTGAGTTTCGCAGTCAACCTGGATTCGATGTTCCATCTCTGCCGCGCGGTCCTGCCGCACATGATTGCGGCGGGCGGCGGCGCGATCGTCAACACCGCCTCGCAATGGGGCCTCTACCCCGCGCCGAACCATATCGCCTATAACACGACAAAGGCGGCGGTTGCCGCCTTCACCCAGAATCTGGCTCGCGACTATGCGCCCGACAAAGTCCGGGTCAATGCCGTCTGCCCCGGCGAAATCCATACGCCGATGCTCGAAGCCGGCGTTACGCGCGCCGGCCGGACGATCGCCGATCTCGACAGGCTCGTCCCCTACGGCCGCATCGGCAAGCCTGAGGAGGTGGCGGCCCTCGTTGCCTTCCTGGCATCGGATGAGGCGGCCTTCATGTGCGGCTCGCTGGTTGAAATCACCGGCGCGCAAGCCGTGGCGTGAAAGGACGGCCGAGTGCGCCGACACCGAGACAGGGGTGGATGCCAGTCCTGCCCTGGTGGCCTTCGGCGCGCTCTGCGGCGGTTGGTTCGCCGCCGCCGCGGGCGTGCTGGCGCTAGACATGGCCGACAGTCCTGCCCATAGGCCCGCCAGAAAGGATCGCCGTTGCAGCCTCTCGCTCATGCTCAATCCGTCTGCTGTTCCAGTGTCTTGGCAAGCTCTTCATAAATGTGGGCAGATCCCGCATTGTTCTCGGCGGCATAATGGGCGCTGACCGACCGCGCGGCCTCGGCCGCAATACGAAAGGCATCTATCCGATTCTGCGGCTCAGGCTCAGCTTGCCCGCCGATATCGCCGTTGCGGAAACTGCCGGCTCTGTATCCCTCGGCCAGATCGATGACACCGATCTCAGGAATCCCCTTCTTCAACCGGCCGAAGAAGGCAGGCCCGGCCTGGCCGCCATCCCGGCGACGCAGCATCCCTTCTCCGGACGCTTTGCCGTCGATACAGGAGCCGATCCAGAAGGTGGGGCCGCTGGTCAAGGACGCTGGCGCGACGAATTTGCAATGAGTGCCTGGATCCTGGGACCAATGAAGATCGGTCGGTGCTGCCCCGCCAGTGCCATTCGAATACAAAATCACCATCAGGGCAATCGGGACGATAACAGGCAGCCGCCCTATGCCGCCGAAAACTCGTCTTGCCATGATGTCGCCCCTTGTTGAAGGACCTTCCATATCGTCCGCAATCGCCGTTGTCATGGCTTATCGGTTAACAATCCGGCGGACCTCCCAGCCGATTGCGGCAGACCTTACGGCTCAATTATAGGTGATCTTGTCGGTAACCCGCGGGCGATTGAAGAAATGATGATCGAAGCTGTAGCCATTCATTCCGGTAAAGTTCGAAAAGAACGCCGAGACCGGTGTCGTCAATGTGTATTGCACCCGGGTCAGCACGACCTGCACGTCCGTTTCCTGTATCTCTGAAGGTATCGCGATCGCGCTCGCCGTGCCTGAGTTGAGCGCGGTGGTGTTGAGTGCGGCGGACCAGTTGACGGTCGCGCTGCCGCTGCTGCTGACATCGTTGACCGTAAGCGTGATCGTCAGCCCCGTCGTGTCATAGGGCTGCAGGATGAAGCTCGCGCCGGTGAGAAGCTTGGCAACGTCGGACTTTGTCCAGGAGCTTTGCTGTGAAATCATATCGCCTGTGGAGGAGGCGATCTCATCGATCTTTCGGCTGACCGTGAGCGCGTGGCCGAGATCGACGGTGCCGAACAGCAGCATCACCAGGATCGGCAGAACGAGCGCGAATTCCACGCCCGAGGCAGCCGACCGGTCGTGCGTGAGGCGGCGGATCGCGGATAGGGTACACCGGAAAAAAGACAGGCTCCGTTTCATGGTCAGAAAGGCTCGTTGCGGAACAGAACGGCAGAGCCGAGCAGGTAGCGGCCATCGGAAAGCTTGGCGCTCGACAGGCTGAAGAAATTGACGACGGCCGTCCAGGGCAGGAACGTCTGAACCAGGATGTAGTCGCTGCCCTTGCCGACATCAAAGCTCTCGGTGACGGTGAGATTGCCGCTGTCGTCGATGGGGTCGGCGCTGGCGGCGGACGAGATGTCGGAGAGCACGTTCACCTTGACCAGGAGATCGCTGGAACAATTGAACGAGAGAAGCATGTCGCTGCAAATTTTGGCCTTGAAATCGGCCAAAGTCATATTGGAGGATGCGACCTCGCCGGTGCGGATCATCCGGGAGATCTTGTGCACCGAAGCATCCAGGGAAGAGTTGACGAAAAACATCAGCGACACTTCGATAATGCCGAATATCATGATGAAGAGCGGCAGAGCCAGGATCGCAAATTCGATCGCAGCCACGCCGTCTCGATCGGCGAGCAGGCGGCGCGGCGATGCAAAGAATTTCCTGCGGCTCATTGGGTCAGCCGAACGGATGCAAGATACTGGGTAAAGAGCGCCGACAGGCCGGCCGTGATCTCGGCCGATGATGACGCTGATATAAACAGGCTTGTGGACGATGCGCAGTCCGAAAGCGCATAGGGGATGTAGTCGCGCCTCGTGATGCTGGTCGACACGCCGCTATCCATGGTGCCGCCCCAGGTGCTCTTCCAGTTGGCGCTTGCCATTGTCGCGCCGACGGTGGCGTTGTAACCCCAGTCCGTGGTGATCGGCAGATATTCCGTGTAAAGCACGGCCATGGTGTCGGATTGATCTTTCAGATAGCCGCACCAGTCCGGATTGAGCGGCGCGACTTTGTTCCAATATGCCCCGGAGATCGCCTGTTTGTTGCTCCATGTGACCTTGTCAGTCACCCATTCGCGCTTCGACTGGACGCCGTCCGTCAACAGAAGAACCAGCTTGAGCGGTGAACCCGAGGAGGTTCCGTCCCCTCCGGCGCCGACCTTTTGCTTGAGCGTCGCCAAGGAGACGTCGAAATAGGTGGCTGCCTTCGAGGTCGCGCTGGTGAGGCCGTAACTTGCGTCCGCGAGGCGGGTGCGCGCCGTGTCCGTGCTGAGCGTCGGGCTTAGAACTTCTGTCAGGGTGTCGCCCAGGCTATACAATCCGACCTTGATCCGTTCATGACTGCTGTCGGACGTGTCGATCATGTCGAGCACTTCTTCGACGGCGTCGCCGGCGACATCGGCGCGCAGCTTTATGTTCTTGGCCGTGCTGTATTCATAGTTGTTGCTGTATGTCTTGTTGCCGATTTTGTGTGAATCGCCCGTGTGGCAGGCGAATTGGCATCCGATACCGGCATACATGGTCGACTGCCCCGACGTCGTTGCCGCCAGCAGCATCGATGGGGATGTGTCGATGACGATATAGACATTGAGATAGGACGTGGTTGGTCCCTTGACGGCGCTTGCCACGCTGACGTCGACTGTGTCGATATTGGCGATCTTCATCAAGGTCGTCGGAACCGTGCCGCTGGCCGTCGCGGTGATCTTGTGGTTTGACGTATCGATGTCGATGTCGCCAAGCGTATAGCTGTTTTCCACTTGTGCGTGGAACCAGTCGGAAACCTTTTCCTCGAGGGCGTCCTTGTCCGAGGTGTCGATCTGCTTGACGGCGGCGATCAGGGCCGCGTCAAGGTCGCTCTGCATCCGCTGCCTGACATTGTAAGCGCGAATATAGTCAAAGCTCGCGCCGACCGCGACGATCATCGGCACCAGGGTGAGGGCAACGACAATCGCGACATTGCCGCTCCTATCTCTGCCGAGACCGCGGAGGGCTTTGAGGAGCCGAGCAAATGAACAGGAAAGACCCGAGCGCAAAAACCACCATCACATAAGTCATGAAAATTACTCATTTGCGAGATGTATCCAAGGTGCTTAAGTCTTTGTTAATTCCTGCACTTTTCGACATGAAGCAGGCTGCCGACGCGCTATTTGCTGCGCAGATTGTACATGTTTGCGAATTATGGATATCCGCGGGATGGCATATCGTCGTCTTTCACGTCGAGAGGACCCACATCCGTGGGGTGTCAGCGTTCGGCTGACAGGGGCTGACCAAGCGCGGCGATCAGCGCGTCGGCAGCAATTTCTGCTCTTTCCTGCTGCTGTTGTGTCGAAGGACCGGGAAGTCCCATCAGCACGCCGAGCATATGGGTGCCAAGCAGCCGGTCGATGAATTGCACGGCGAGTTCGCTTCGGCGCTCGGCGCTGATGCCGAGAGTCTCCTGTTTGAGCCCGAGCATGAAGGCGACCATGCCTTCGAGGTTGCCGACGAGGCTGGTATGAGCCATCTCCGCCAGACCGGGAAACCGGCTGGTCCCGGCGATCACGGTGCGCATGAGGGCGATCGTGTCGGGATCCATCAGGCGGCTTTGCGCCGTCATCCCGGCCCAGAGCAGGACGTCTCTCAGAGGTTTTTCAAGGAGCGCCTCCATCTGCGCCCGCTCGGCCTCGTCGTCCGGGTCGCAGGCATTGGAGATCACGGCTGAAAACAGGTCATCCTTGCTCTCAGCATGCCGGTAGAGCGTCATGATCGAGACGTTTGCCGCCTTGGCGATGCTTTCCATGCTCGTTCCCTCGTAACCGGTATCGAGGAATGATGCCTTGGCCGCCGCGAGGATGTCGGCCCGCTTGCTCGCCATCAACTTCGCTTTCGGATGGTCTGATGACCATGATTTCATGCGCTTGACTCCATGCGATAGTCAATCATATCGTATAAACGATAGTGAACGTTATCGTATCTCCACATCAGATTATACAAAGGTGCCGACACATGAAAGCTGCCCGTCTCAAATCCTATGGCGACATTGACCAGTTCACAATCGATGACGTCGGCAGGCCCACGCCTCAGGCCGGTGAAGTCCTGATCAAGATCGAGGCTTCCGCCGTCAACCATTTCGATCTCATGATCCGCCAGGGCTATGTGGCTCAATACATTCCCCTGGAACTTCCCGCGGTGCTGGGCGGTGACGCTGCCGGAAGCATCGTCGAGATCGGCTCCAGCGTGACCGGATTTGCCGTCGGCGATCGCGTTATCGCCGATTTCGCACCGAACGGTAAAGGCGCGCATGCGGAGTACGGCGTCGTTCCGGTCTCGGCGATTGCCAAACTCCCCGCCAATCTCAGCTTCGAGCAGGGCGCCGCTCTGCCCAAGGCGGGCCTTACCGGCCGGCAATCGGTCGACGCTCTTGGCGTCAAAGCGGGTGACCGCGTGCTGGTGTCAGGCGGTCTCGGGGCTGTCGGCCGTGCCGCCATCCAATATCTTCAGGAGATCGGCGCCCAGCCGGTGGCCGGCGTCCGGGCGGATCGGCTCGACGAGGCGGCCCGGCTTGCGGGAGAAGCGCTCGACATTGCCGAGCTTCCGGCTGCCACGACCTTCGATTACGCGATCAGTGCTGCTGCCCCTGTCGCGGCCAATCTCATCGGGCATGTCAGGGACGGCGGCCAAGTCGCCAGCATCGTTCCCGTACCGGAGGGTGCCAATATCGGCAATCGGGTGATCATCCACGAACTCTATCACCGTGCCGATGCGGCCACGCTCGAAGCCGTGGCCGACGCTGCCTCGCGTGGCGTTTTGATCGTTCCGATCGCCAAGACTTTCCCGCTGAGTGAGATCGGTGCGGCCCACAGCGCCGTCGCTGCCGGTATCCAGGGCAAGGTCGTCTTGAAACATTGAACGAGCGGAGCAGGCGATTGTGGAGGGGCCAGTTGCGCCGTCCCGCAATCGCCTGCCGGCAGGAGCCCTCCCGCCACAGGGAATCTGACTTAATCCCGCCTTCAGCGCTGCATCAGGAGATCATGCAGGCGTTTTTGAACGTATTGTGCAGTCATGTTTCGATTGTTGAAGAAGTCGCCAATCACGGCAATCCAGCCCTCAGACATCTGGGTCGGCATGGCCTGGGATTGGGCGCTGACTTCGCCCTTCCTCGCCTTGATCATCTCCAATCCAAGCTTGCCGCAACGATCAAGCCCGGACGGATCGACATCGGTGCGGACGGGCAACGACCCCTTGATCCGGCTGAAGGCAACCTGATTGTCGCGATCGAGCACCATGCGCGCGAAGGCCTGCTGCGCCTCTGCCGTGCCTTCCCGATTGGTCAGCGGAAAGGCAAAGGCATCGATCACCATGAAGTATGCGATGGATGTGCCCGGAACGAGGCTGCAATTGAAATCCTTGTCGACGCTGTAGCCGCGCGCCGCAAGCTCGCCCTTGGCCCAGTCGCCCATGAACTGCATGCCGGCCTTGCCCTGGCCCACGGCCACCGTGGCATCAGCCCATGTCTTGTCCTTTCGCTGTTCGATCGGTTCCACATAATTGGCCAGGCGCGACAGCATATCCAGGGCTTCGATCATCCGCGGGTCCTGCACCAAGTCGGCATCGCCGCTCATGAGACGGGCATAACCTTCCGGGCCGAACTTGTGATAGATGATGTCGTTGAAAATGAGCGACACTTCCCATCGCGCCCCGCCAAGCGCAATCGGCAGACGCCCCGTCGCCTTGATTTTTTCGGCCGCGTCGAAAAGTTCGTCCCAGGTCTGTGGCGTCTTCACACCCGCTTCGGCCAAGGCCGCTGCGCTTGTCCACAGCCAGTTTTCGGCATGGATATTGGTCGGCGCAAAGTAGACTTTCCCCTTGTAGGAGATCCGGTTGAGAACCGTTGCCGGGATGACGTCCTGCCAATGATCCGCCTGCGCGACATCATCTATATCTTGCACGATGCCCATTTCCGGCAGTTCGCGCGATCCCTCGTTTGCATTCCATTGCATCACCGCCGGCGCGTATCCATTGGCAATACGATCACTCACCACGCGCTGGACGGCGACCTTGTTCTCTGCCGGCATGTCCACCCACTGGTTGCCGGCGGCTGCCCAGGCCCGGCGGAAAACATCGAGTGCGGCAGACTCGCTTTTCGACACCCAGAAATGCACGACGTCGACGGCCATGTCCTGCCCCGCCAAAACCTGTGTCGCAGGACCTGCGGCCGCCAGAGCCGCGGCGAGCCATGTGCATATGATTCCCCGTTTCATTCGTTCCCCTCTTTCTTTGATAAACTCTGCCGCACCGTCCCTTGTGCGGCGCCTCTCTCAGGAGACAGTTTCAACCCGCAATTTGCGCGACCGGCCTGATATCCCGCGCAGAACCGCCCGGCGAGCCAATCGGTCGACCGCTACGGCCGCCGGTTCCGGCTTGGCATAGAAATAACCTTGGCCGATCTCGCAGCCGGCGTTCAAAAGGAAATCACGCTGGCTCTCGTCCTCGATGCCTTCCGCGACGCACCGTTTGCCGAGGTTGCGGGCCAGATCGATGATTGCCCTGATGATCTGTTCCGAGCGGATATCCTTGCCGATCTCGGCAACGAAGCTGCGGTCGATCTTCAGCTCATCGAAGGGGAAGTCGCGCAGATGCACAAGCGACGCAAAACCGGTGCCGAAATCATCGAGCGAGACCGACACGCCATGTTTGCGAAAACGGGAAATGGTTTCGATAATCTGATTGGCGCCGCGATTGAGGAAGACGTCTTCCGTGACCTCGATGGAAAAATCGAGCCAGTCGAGGTGGTTTGCTTCGACCGCCGCAGCGATGAGGGCGTAACCGTCGTCGCCGACCAACAGGGCCTCCGGCAGATTGATGGCAATCGACCCCACCCTGAGCCCTGCTGCTTTCCAGGTCCTCAGATCACGCGCGACGATATTGACGATACAGCGCGTCATGCCTTGTATGATATGGCCTTCCATGAGCGGCAGGAAGCGGCCGGGCGGAAGGATGCCGAGCTGAGGATGGCGCCAGCGCACCAGTGCCTCGAAACCGAGATGCTTGCCGGTCTGCAGATTGACCTTCTGCTGGTAGTAGACGACAAACTCGTCGCGATCGGCCGCGACGGCGAGGGCCGCAGCAAGCCGGTTCTGTTCCAGACGTTGGGCAAAGGATGCTTCATCGAAGATGACGGCTGTGTTGCGCTTGGCCTTGGCGGCATAGAGTGCCAGATCGGCGATGCGCATGAGCGTCGCCTCATCTGACGCGTGGCCGGGCACGACCGCGCCGCCGATGCTCGCCGAAACCGGTAGCAACCGGCCCTCGAAATGACATTCCGCTGCAATGGCTGCCACCGCGCGCCCGGCAATTCCTTCCAGCGTTGCCGCATCTGAAATTCCAGGAAGGAGAGCGGCAAACTCGTCGCCACCAAGCCTTGCGACGACGTCGCCGGTGCGGAAGGTCTTCTGCAGCGCACTCGCGACATGGCTCAAAACCGCATCGCCGGCAGGATGGCCAAAGCTGTCGTTGGTGGCCTTGAAGTGGTCGAGATCGACCAGCAGCATGGAAAAACCTGAGCCTGTCCGATCGAGCGAACCGAACAGCCCGTTTAGGGCCTCATTGAACGAAGATCGGTTGCCAAGGCCTGTCAGCGTGTCGGTATGCGCCAGATGCGTCAGTTTGATCTCGAAATCGAGAGTCCGGCGGTGCTCGGTGCGCAGTTTTATCAGCAGCGGTATGAAAAGGATGAGGGTCGCCAGTATCAGCGTGGCTGCGGTGAGGCTGAGGAGCACGGCGCTGATCAGGCGGGTATGATCGATGCTCACATCGCTTCGGTCGTGCGCGCTCTCGATCAGGGCGCTGAACTGACGCATGAGCATGCTGTCGGAGGAAACGGCGAAGTCGATTGGTCCCCAGAAGCTGTAACGCTCCCGCCGATCCAGCAATTTCGCGGACACGACGCGTTCAGCTCTTTCAAGAAAATCCTCCAGCCGCCCGTCGAGTTCCAGCCGCAATTTTTCAGATGCGGCATCCCGCCCGTTCAGCTTTTCGAGAAGATTTGCTTCGACCTCGATATTCAACGCGTTCAACTCTGCGCTCATGGCGCGGATGTCGTTAATCGCTTTCTGAACGTCTTCGACCATTGGCCTGACGATATATTCCGGCATATTCGGATCGGCCGAAGCGCGCATGATCGCTCGCGTCTGATTGGCAAGCTGCTGGAAGCGAATGAACTGGCGCCCGATCAGATAGCTGATGTTCTGCTGCAGGGAATGGCGATCAAGCGCCACCTTGACCGTCAGGAAGGTTGCCCCGATCAGCACCGTCATCACGACGACGGCGACGATGTAGTGTCGCCCGATGGAGCGGATATATTTCGCCACGGAGGAATGGGACTCGCCGGGCGGCATCACCGTGTTTTTCAAATCCGATCCCACCACCATTCGCGCTCCATCAGAAAGATACAAGCCGGCTGAGCAGCCGCCGGCATGCGGACGGTTGCATCACGATCATTTATTTAGAGATCGGCCATCATGGCCCTGTCCGCGCCTCGAGCACTGGCGCCGGAAATAGAAGGGTCACGTCGTGCGCTCCCCGGACCGCTGTCGCGATCGGATTTGCTGTCAACACTGCCAAGGGGAGGCTTTCAGCGAACCAACGCCGGTGCGGCTTTGCTCATCAACAACTGCTACCCGGAATGCTCCGGAGTTTCAGAGCCGGCGCGATCGCGCCATCTGCGCTGCACTTGGAATAGAGGCCGTCATATGCATGCCGATTATTGAACATTCCCACCTCTGATAGACGCGATCGATTGACGACAGCGCGGATTTTTGGCTCGTCCCTGAACCCGTCATCATGGCGGAGAAGTACAAGCAGCACCTCATTCGAATGACTCGAAATTGTGGACCACCTGGTTGAAGAAGCGTAAACACTTTTGTGAAAAGGCAATAAAACCAGTTCCTTGCGAAGAATTCGGTACAAAATCGTCGTGATTTGGCCATGGGATTCGGATTTCGGATAAGGCGCCCACCCTTACTTTTCCGATCGATTGGCTTTGGCTTGTCAGTGTGCCTGGTTTGGACATCGGCAGCGTCGGCTGGGCGATGAAAGCCAAAGGACGCGCAGGTTGGGATCTGCGCGAGAGGCGAGGATGTCCATATTGCGCGGCCCGATCCGTTTCGCGCGTTGAAAGTTGCCGCGGCGCAAGAGAGGGCAGCGATCTCTTAATTTTCTGACCGCAATATTCAGGCCAAGCCGACATGCTCGGTCGCAGCGGCCGATGCCTTTGCGATCGGAAACTTCGGGCCTTCGTTTTCGCCTCAAATGACTTGGGCGGCCTTCTTGGAAGAATTCTCGACTGGATGGATGATGCATTCGGTTGCCCATGGTGAGGAAGATCCATGATGACGTTGTCTCAATCGCTTCGGCAGCCGGCCCTTTTCACGGAAGGGGACGAGCAGAGGCGAGACGGATCGCAGCATCAGGACGCCGCCGTCGACCGGGAAGCCCTTCTCGAAGCGTTGCTCGGCGCATTTCCCCTGCCGGTTTTCTATAAGAACTCCGAGGGGCGCTACGCCGGCTGCAACAAGGCTTTCGAAGACTTGCTTGGCCACAGGCGCGAGGAGATCATCGGGAAAACCGAATTCGATCTCAATCCGGAGCACCCGGCTGAACTCCAGTTCACGTGGGATGAGAGATTTCTCGAAGGGCGCGGAGGCCGAGGCTTCGAGAAGAAGATGACTGCCGCGAGCCAGACGGTGCGGGATGTCGTCGTCAACAAGGCGGTGTTCACCGGGCACAACGGCGATCCGGCCGGGGTGATCGGCGCCATCGTGGACATTACAGAGCACAAGCAGGCGGAGCGGGAGCTCAAGAAAGCGCTTGAATTCGCAGAGGGGATCATCGCCGCCATTCCCGATGTCCTCTTCGAGGTGGACGAGGACGGCCGCTACCTTCAGGTCTGGACAAGAAACCCAGAACTTCTGGCTCAGCAGAAGGAGATGCTGCTCGGCAAGACGGTCAACGAGGTTCTCGCGCCTGACCAGGCGGCCATCGCGATGGAGGCTCTCGCGGCTGCCGGCAAAGAGGGCGTTGCCTATGGCCGATGCATTCGGATCTCCTTGCCAAACGGCGAGACCCGATGGTTCGAACTCTCCGTCGCCAAACGGCCGAGCGCCGATCCGACGATCACCACGCTCCTCGCACTTTCGCGTGACATTACCGAGCGAAAACAGGCGGAGGAAGCCGTCAATTCCATGCGGACGCAGCTGCTCAGCGTGCTTCAGACCATTCCTGATATGGTCTGGGTGAAGGATATGGGCGGCGTCTATCTGTTGTGCAACCACGCGTTCGAACGACTGACAGGTAAGGCGGAGTCCGAGATTGTCGGCAAATCGGATCTCGAACTGTTTGGTGCTGAAAGGGCTCAGGTCTTTCTGGAGTCGGACAAAGCGGCGATCCAGGCCGGAGGTACTCTGGCCTCCGAGGAATGGGTCATCTCCCAGGAAAACGGTCAATCCGTTCTTCTTGAGACACGCAAGGTTCCGGTGCTGGGCGCGGGAGGAGACGTCGTCGGGGTTCTCGGTGTGTCGCGGGATGTGACTGAGTTGAATGTCTCGCGCCAAAAAATCCACCAGATGGCCTTCTACGATCCTCTGACCTCGCTGCCGAACCGATCGCTGTTCAGCGATCGACTGCGGCAGATGATCACCGCTGCCGTATCGCGTGGCCAACGCGCCGGCGTGATGCTGATCGACATCGATCATTTCAAGGCGGTCAATGATACGATGGGACATCCCGTCGGCGATCAATTGCTCTGCCAGGCCGCCGCGCGGCTGAACGAAAGCGTTCGCGACTATGACACCGTTGCGCGCCTCGGCGGCGATGAATTCGCGATCCTGTTGCCGGATATCCGGCAAGGTGACGATCTCGGCCGGATGGCCAACACGATCCTTGAAAAGTTCAAGGAACGTTTCCTGCTGGACGGCCAGGAGCTGTTTATTTCTTGCAGCGTCGGCATCGCGCTCTATCCCGATGACAGCGCTGACGCCAACGACCTCGTGAAATACGCCGACTCGGCGATGTATCTCGCCAAACGCTCGGGGCGAAACAGTTTTCGCTTCTACTCGAAGGACCTGACGGCGAGCGCCGAAGAGCGCATGCGGCTGGAATCGGAATTGCGCCGCGCGATCGAGCGCGGAGAGTTGGAATTGCACTACCAGCCCAAGGTGCTTTTGGACAGCGGCGCCATGGTCGGCTGCGAGGCCTTGTTAAGATGGCGTCACCCCGAAATGGGCATGATCCCTCCCTCGAGCTTCATTCCGGTTGCCGAAGAGACAGGGCTGATCGTGGAGCTCGGACGATGGGTGCTGCGCGAGGCTTGCCAGACAGCGGCCGAATTCAACGCCGATAGCCGGTCATCGCACAAGGTGGCGATCAACCTGTCGGTCAAACAGTTCCAGTCCGCCGGACTGGTAAGGTCGATCGCCGAGATTCTCGAAGAGACCGGCTGCCGCGCGGAATGGGTTGAAATCGAAATAACGGAAAGCCTGCTGCTGGATCAGAAAGACGAAACGCTGCAGATGCTTTCTGAACTTCGAAACATGGGATTTTCGATCGCCATCGATGATTTCGGCACCGGCTATTCGGCGCTGAACTATCTCGCGCGCTTTCCGATCGACACGCTGAAGATCGACCGGTCTTTCATCAACAGCGCGGATAAACGCAACGAGGAACTTGTGAAGGCAATCCTGTCCATCGCCCGTTGTCTCGGACAGAATGTGGTGGCGGAAGGCGTCGAGACCGCCGAGCAGGCAGCCTTCCTGGTGGCAAATGGATGCGGTTCGGCGCAAGGCTTCCTTTACAGCAAAGCTCTGCCCAAGACGGAAATCATCGCTCTGTGGCTGCGCTCCCTGGCCAACGGCTGCTCCCCACGCGAGGAGCGGCCTTGCATTTGAATTCCATCACGCAGGGAACATCGTCGAACTGAGTGCAACGTGGCGATCACCCGTCTCCAGGCGACGCCGCCCTGACGCGGGTAAACATCCATGTTGCCGTCAGCTATCGGCTTCCAGCCCCGCCTGAAAGCCTCGCCTGGAACGCCGCCGTCAGCCATCTCGCAGCAGGCCCCGGCGGGTTTGCAACATTGCGGACCGCATGGATGGGAAGCTCGCCCTGGTCGAAGGCAGGAAACCGGAGGCGGACGAGGCGGCCTGCAGCGAGATCGTCCTTGACCACGGATGCGGGAAGGCCGCCCCATCCCAATCCGCCGAGGATGAACAGATGTTTCGTCGCGTTGTCGCTGACCCGCCAGGTCTTGAGAGAGAATACATTGAAATCCCGGCCCTTCGCCGTTCCCGAAGCATCGAAGACCACCAGCTGGGTTTCGTCTCGCACGTCGGCAAGTGTCAGCAGCCGGCGCAGCGTGGCAAGAAGATGATCCGGGGCTGCGACGGGGACCATCGCCGTCTGGCCGATCCGCTCGAAAACGATCTGATCGTTTTTGACTGCCATAGTGCCGCCAAAGCCGACGACGGCCCTGCCATGAATTACCTCGTCCATGACGATCACAGGTGTCCCCGCCGTTACTTTCAAGGAGACGGTGGGATAGTGGTTGCGGAAGGCACGCAGCACCTCGACGACGACGTCCGAGGGGACAATGGAGCTCATCGCAACGTTGAGCTCTGCCTCCAGACCGTCGCTCAAGGCCTGCACGCGAGCCCGCATCAGATCGAGATCGCCAAGCAAGCGGCGAGCATCCTCGACGACGGATCTGCCGGCATCCGTCAGCTCCGGTCGTCTGGTGCCGGAACGGCTGAAAAGCGCCACCCGCAGCTGCGCCTCCAGGTTGGCGATCGTATAGCTGACGACCGATTGCGTTCGGTTAAGGGCGCGGGATGCAGCGGAGAAGCTGCCTTTCTCCACCACGGTCAGGAACACCTGGAGCTGATCCAAAGTCGGGTGGGGCTGCATATCTCATCGATCCTATCGATAACTTTTCTCGAAAGTTTAGCGGTTTTCGCGATGAGCTTCCAGCTTTATCTATCCCGCGCGACGCACCGCATTTTGCTCCAGAGGTTCGCATGCCCAACACCACGACTGTCTTGCCTGCACCTGCCGGAAAATGGCTCCAGATTGGGCTGTGGGCCGCGCAGGTGCTGATCTTTGCCGCCTTCACCCTGTTCGGCTGCATGAAATTTTTCATGCCGGTCGATCAATTGGCGGCGATGTGGGTATGGCCCGGCGACGTTCCCGTGTGGTTTTTGCGTCTGATGGGTATTATCGATTTTGCGGGCGGAGTGGGCGTGCTGCTGCCTGCGTTGACCCGTATCCAGCCTCGCCTGACGGTGCTGGCGGCGCTCGGCTGCGCGCTGCTGCAAATCGCCGCGATGATCTTTCATCTCTCCCGCGGCGAAGCCCCCGCCGTGCCGCTCAATGTCATCCTGCTTGCTCTTTCGGCGTTTATCCTGTGGGGCCGCGGCAGGCGGGCGCCGATCGCGCCACGCCGATGAGGATGGCGGCCGAGCGGGGAGCCCCCTCGGCTCTCAGCAAACGCAGACATTCATCATTGGCCAGAGGTAACCGGGAGTGCCGGACGTAAGTTGGAACACCTTCGACCATCTGTCGTTTGCCGGGGCGGATCTGCAGGAATTCTCAACGTCGCTTTCCCGTTTGCACAGCGGAATCCAAGTGAGATCGGAAAGTCAGCGGAATACGAAATATCAGGTCAATATGGTTCGCACGCGGGGGATCTCGGTCATCGCGAGCCGCTATGACGGCGATTTCTCGATCCACTTTCCCGCATCGATCGACACAGCCATGGTTCTCATTCCGCTGACCGGGAGCGCGATGGTCGCGGTAGCCGACCGTAATTTGCCGTCCATCCAAAACAAGGGCGTCTTCGTCGATCGGCTGTCGGACAATCAGCTGCGCATTGCGGGCCCCAGAACGCATCTTTGCCTTAGGCTGCCCCACTTCGAACTGACCCGGCGTATCGAAGCCCGGTTGAATGCCTCGTTGAGGGAGCGTCTCCAATTCGCAACCGAGATCGATCTGTCGCAAGGGCCTGGATTGGACCTGGCACGGCTCGCTATGGCCATCCATCACGGCCTGGCGGGTGAAACCCTCCATAAATCGCCTGCGGCGCTTGGTCATGTCCTGGGAGCAATGCTCGAGCTTCTCATCGACGCCCTACCGCACAACTATTCCCAGGAGTTGTCCCGCGACAGGGAGGCTCCTGTTCCATGGCACGTCAAGCGCGCGATCCACTACATGCATGGCAATATTTCCCGGGCGATGACTCTCAAGGAAATTGCTGAAGCATGCGGCGTCAGTGCCCGGACCCTGCAGGATGGCTTTCGAAAATTTCGCATGACGACGCCGATGGCCTATCTGGAGCATATGCGTCTTGATGTCGTTCGCCAGGAACTTTCATCGGCCGATCCCGAGCAATCGGTGAGAGTCATTGCGCAAAAATGGGGCTTTGCCCATGTTGGCCGGTTCTCAGGCCAATATCGAAAGCGCTTCGGCGAACTGCCATCGCAAACCCTTCGCAGGATTGTCGAAATTCCAGCCGATGTCGGGACGGCGGATTCAGGCCGCTCCCGACCAAGGGCGCTTGCCAAAGGATAAAGGAGCCGGCCTTCTCCTTTTGATCTGGCTTGCCGCTGTCCTCGATATGCAGTGGTAGAATTTGCAATCTATAAATGTGAAAAAATCACAACCTATGATATTTATAAAATCTTTGGTTGCGGTATCCGATTGTCGCATCTCTGTCCGTTTGACGCAGCAAAGCCGGCAAGCGCGCCGCTGTGCGCGCTAAAGTAAGAGTTTGTTAAGGCTGACACGGCGTTTACTAGCCATACGAACAGGCGCAACTCACTGAAATGAATAGCGAAGATGTTCCGGTTGATCGGCGAATGAAGCATGCCGGATCCTCGAGCCGTCGGACTTGGAGACATGAGAGTTTCCGATCCTCCCAGATTGTCAAGAATAGCGAATGCTCATGGCTGAAATCATCCCATTTCCAAACCCGGCCCCCAACACCTCGATCGAGATTCACGACCTCAACGTCGCAGGCGTATCGTCCGGAGATCCGGATATGGACCAAATGCTCCAGGCGCGTGCCCGGATCCAAAAGGTTCTGGATGAACTCGACAGATTAAGCGGAGCGCTGCAAACCGGTTCTGCATCGACAGGCGCCGCAGGGTAACCGCCCTTTCACTCGGACGATTTCTCGGCAAGACGGAGCGGGATGCAACGCGGCATTCTCGCCGCAACCCTGATGCTCGATATCGAGAAGATATACGGGCTGCTGCCTCACGTTAAGCGCTGAACCACCTCGACCAAGGTGCAGCTCTACAGGCTGCCTGACATCATGGCGTCTTGTGACGAAGGGCAGCGATCACACGATCTGCCATGAAAGCGCACCGCGCGCCATCGAACGGAAACAGCGCCGAGAATGCACCGGAGAGCTGGTTTTCGATCGACTGCCGCATCAGCTTTCGCGCCCGGTGCAGCCGGGTCTTGGCCGTTTCCGGTCTTATGCCAAGGTAAGATGCGGCCTCGTCCGTGCCCATGCCTTCGACATCCCGTAGCACGAATATAGCGCAAAAATCATCCGGCAGTTCGTCGACAGCATTTTCGAGGAGATGTCGCGCCTGGCTCCTGGCGAGTTCGGTTTCCGGATCAGTCGCCGACAGGGAGGACGGAAACTGCAATACGTCGCCGCCCCATCTCGTCTGCATGTCGATTTCCTCAAGTCCGGTGGTGTTCTTTTGCCGCCGCACGCGCGCCAGCGCCTCGTTGAGGGCAATGCGGGTCAGCCATGTCGAAAACTGTGCATCGCCCCGGAACGCGGCCAGATTGCTGAACGCCTTGATATAGGCGGCCTGGACGACGTCTTCGGCCTCCGCATCATTGCGGATGATGGCGCGCGCCGTCCGGAACAGGCGCCGATTGTGACGCTGAATGATGGCGCGGATGGCAGGTTCGTCGCCCATTCTTGCCAGGGGTACGAGCTCGGCGTCGGACAGTGTCGATACCTCCTGCCGGTGTCGCTCGGCCGGAACCGGAATGGCTGTCATGGAAATTCTCCCCTGCTTACCGTCCTTCGATCGGAGCCCGGCCCTAAAGCCTTTTGTTTCTGCATGCCGGTATCCCGGAACCGCTGCACACTTCCGGGCGACATTCATTAGGGCCGAACATCCAGTTTGCCCGCCATGGCGGGATGAAAACGACAATAGAAATCAACGGCTCCCGCCTGGCTGAGCGTCATGCGGCCTTCCGATTTTGGCGGCAGGTCGAGATCGAAGCTTTTGTCGCGTGCGGTTGCCGTGTGCCGGAATATATCATCGTTTCGCCAGACGATCACATCGCCGACATGCAGCTCGGCAGATGGCGAGCCGAATTTCATGCCGGCGATGGTGACCTGATATTCCGCCGCCGAGGCGACGCCGTTGCCTGCCCAAAGCAGCGCAGACAGCAGCGGGAGCCGCAGCGATTTGACCAGCGAGCCCATCGCCATGTCTACTTGATCATCGAAGCCAGATGCTCGGCATGTATCTGGTGCTCCTTGAACAGGATCAGGCCCGTTTCCAGCAGTGACTTGAGCTCCTTATTCTCAGCCGACGGGATCAGGATCTTGGCAAGCGCTGAGTTGACCGACTTGTGATAAGCGACTTCGTTTTCGACATAAGCCTTGTCGAATGCCGCGCCGTCGAGCGCCTCCAGCGTTTTCAGTTCCTTCGCTGCCTGTGTCGACAATGATTGGCTGACGGCGTTGTCTTCGGGCGTCACGTTCAGCTTCTTGACGAGAGCGAGCGCCTGGTCGTTGACGGCCTTGTGGTCGCGCTCCATGGTCTTGGCGAATTCGATGACTTCGGCGTTCTTGCTTTTCTTCAGCGCCTGCTCCGCGGCGGTGACATCGATCTGCCCAGCCGTATAGGCGATGTGGGCGATCTGAGGATCGGTGGGCTTGGAGTCTGCGGCGATCGAAGCCGTGCTTATGGATGCCGCCATGGGGCGGCGCCGAGAATTTCTTTCAACATGGTCTGTCTCCCTTGTGTCGATATGACGATGCCTCCCGGCAGCAGCGGTGTGCGCCTTTGAAGCGGACATTGGATGCAGGTCCGTCGAAAAGGTTCCCGGAAATTTCGGAGACGAAGAAACGGCTTGTTGCCGGTGTCAGTCCTTGCCGATGAAACGCTGGAGGACGATCGCGTGATTGTGGCGCAGATCTTTCGCAGCGTAGAGAAGTGTCGCGTCCGATTGCCGGATCTGGCGTTTCAATTCTTCGACGGCCGATGAATTTTCTTCCAGTTCGTCCCGGTAGCGGCGCTGGAACTCCGTCCATTTGGCGGGGTCATGGCCAAACCATCGGCGCAGCGCCGGGCTTGGCGCGATATCCTTCAACCAGATATCGACTGCCGCATCCTGCTTGCTCAATCCGCGCGGCCATAACCTGTCGACCAGGATGCGGGTGCCATCACTGTCTTCCTTCGGCTCGTAGATTCGTTTGATGCGCAAAGCCATTTGCTCATTCGCCATGAGTCGACGCCAACTTCGACCGAAAAGACGGGCGAAGGATTTGGTTCCACCGAGGGGCTGATGGTTGCCAATTAGTCACACATGCCTACCTCTGGACTGTCATAATTGATTTTTCGCGTGCAACTGGTATTGCTCGGTCGCATGCCGCTGATATTTTCCGATTCTCTCAATATTGCCAAAAGGATACTTGATGCGAAAGTTGGCGCCGCTCGTCCTTGTCGCAGTTCTCAGTGCCTGCGCCCGGCCATCGGATGGCCCAACCGCCGGTGGTTTTTATAATGCCACTGCCCCTCAAAGTAATGAGCGGATCCCGGTGGTCAGGCTCTCTGAAGCGCCGATGGGTCCGGTTGCGGTCACCCCGCTGGCCTATGCGGCCACGGATCCCGGGCTCAGCCTTATGCGCTCGGGCGGATTTGCCGATACGAAGCTGAGGCGCGGCGACGTCATCGAGGTGACGATCCTCGATCCCGGCGAAGATGGACTTTTCTCCTCGACCCAGAGCAAGACCCTCAATCTCGGCCGGTTCACCGTCGATTCGACGGGGAATGTGACGCTTCCCTTCATCGGCAAGCAGCGGGTGGTGGATTCCTCGCCGGAAGCCCTGCAGACCCGCATCGTCACCGGCCTCAAGGGCTCGGCGGTCAATCCGCAGGCCGTCGTCACCGTTGTCGACAGGCCCTCCAGCGGTTTCACCGTCAATGGTGATGTACGCTCCGCCGGCCGTTTCCCGCTCAGCGCACGCAAGGAGCGCGTGCTCGATGCGGTCGCTCTTGCCGGCGGTGCATCGTCGGCGCCAGGATCGGCGACCGTCACGCTGATGCGCGGCAAGCAGCGCGCCACCGTGCCGCTCCAGCGCGTCATCGATGACAGCAAACAGAATGTCTACCTGCTGCCTGATGATCAGATCTATGTCGACAAGGACTCGCCGACCTTCACCGCTTTCGGCGCCTTCAAGAGTGTCGGCGAGTTCGAATTCGAACCGGGCAAGCTGACGTTGGCCCAGGCGCTCGGGCGCGCCGGCGGCCTGCTCGACGATCGTGCCGATGCAAGCAATTTCTATGTGCTGCGCAACCAGCCGGTCTATACGCAGGTTGCAGCCGCAAATGGCAAGAATGCCGCGCCGCCTGTCGTGCGCACCAAGCCGGTGATTTACCGGGTCAATCTGAAGGACGTTTCCAATCTGGCGTTGATGCAGCGATTCCAGATGATGGATGGCGATATCATCTACGCCAGCAACGCCAGCCTGGTGGATTTTGCCAAGCTCTTCAACGTCTACCAGAAGAGCGTGCCGACGGCCGCAGCGCCGATCCCCGGATCGAGCGGCAACTAAGCGCCGACTGGACGTTTCGCGAGGCCGCCGAGCAGATGCAAGGCGGCCTTCGCATTCTCGGGCCTGTCTTCAGGATTGTGCTGTGACAGGCAGATCGCCAACGCCTCTAAAGCCTGAAGCTCTTCGCCTTCCTCGCCGCAATGATGCAGGAGCAGGGACAGCAGAAGTCCAGCGGCATAGAGATCGGATCGGCCGTCGAGCGATTCACCGGCCATTTGTTCCGGAGACACGAAATCCGGTTGGCCGGCGAAGGCGAGATCGAGTTGCCCGTGCCGGCACCCGACCTCGATCGCGATGCCGAAATCGGCGATCTTCAATTGGGAGAGGTCGCCATCGGCAACGAGAAGATTGAGCGGCGACAGGTCGCAATGCACGGTGCCGGCGGCATGGATGGCGTCCAGCCCGGACAGCGCCGAAATCATGATCGAGATGACCTCATCCGGAGATAACGGTTGTTCCTGCAAGCGATCCGCAAGCCGTCTCCCGAGCCATTCCATCACCAGGGCCGGGCGTCCGTCGGCGAGGCGCAGAACCGCTTGTGTTCCAGCGATATGAGGGTGACGGAGCGTTATGCCGATCTCGGCTTCACGCAGCATGAGCTTCCTCAGCACGGGGTCATCGGCGTGCTCGGGCCGCGGCATCTTGATGGCATGAAGCGTTCCGAGATCACGATGGCGGGCACGATAGATTTGGGTCAGCGCGCCGTCATGGACCAGCGCCTCGAGCGCGAAGCTGTTGGCGATGACCCCGGGATCGGTATCGCTGAGGCGGGCCTCGCCTCGATCGAGCGCATCCCGGACCCGGTCGACCAGCATCTGCCGGGTCTCGAGCGGATACCGACTGTCCGCCCTGGCATTCAAGGCCTGCCAGAGATGGGAGAAACGTCGCGCGATCTCCTCGAAATCCGCGTCCGGAGGTTCACGGCTCATCGGTCTTCACATCGATCACGATGGCGCTGAGATTGTCACGGCAATTGGCGATCAGCCCCTCGTGGACGAGGATGTCGGCCGCCTTTTCGATCTTTGCGGAAAGCAGGATTTCGGCGATGCCGCGTTCAGGGATCGCATTCGGCAGCGGCGCGCTGCAGAGCAGCAGCCGGTCGCCGGCCTGCAGTCCGCCGAAACGGACTTCGGGGATGAGATGTCCCCGCATGCCGATGGCGCGCGAGAGCGTGCGCCGCAGGCCGATCTCAACATGGTCGCGGGTGAGGCAGCGCATCATGCCGTCCCGTAAGAGATAGCAGCGGGCATCGCCGACCCAGAGCAAGGCGCAGCTGTCCCCAAGCGTGGCCAGCACGACGATGCTGGCGGCCGACGGCTCGCGATCGGAGGAATGATAGGCCGATTGAAGCAGGCCGTGGGCACGGCCGAGCTTGCCCTTGACCTCCTGCACCAGCGCTTCGATCGTCTGCTGCTTCGCCGTTTCGGCCAGCACGTGAACGGCGATCTTGCCGACTTCGGCCGCGGTGTTGCCGTCACCCACGCCATCGGCGACGGCAAAGAGCGAGGGCGTTTCCGAAACGAGCAGCGCATCGGCGTTGACGGCAAGCCTTGTTCCGGCATGCGTGGCATGGCTGTGCCGGAGCACCAGAGGAGGATGCGGTTCGACGACAACAGGACGCGGTGTCGCGACTGTTTCTGGCTGCGGCGCCGTTGAAACCACACTGGCACTCTCGCGCAGCAGCTTTGCGAAGTGAGCAGGTTCCGGGGCACCAGTGACGCCAAATCCCTTGGCCCGCCGCTCCTCGGGGTCGATCCGCCACCAGATCGTGCCGCGGCTGGACGCTCTGTCCTGCAGCGTCTCGTTTTCCGCGAGATCGGCCGGCCGCAAGCTCCTCAGCCGCTTCAGGCTTGCGGTGAAATGGTTGATCTCGAAATCCCGCTTGGCCGAGCTTTCGGCGATCGCCTCGGCCGCCGTAAACCACGTATCGTCCAGATAGAGTTGGCGCGGATGCTCGGAAAAGCCGTGAAGCTGTGCCGCGATAACAAGCGGAAAGCTGCGCCCGACGCGGTCGAGACTGGGAAGCAGGACGCCGGCGACGGTTGCCGGTCCCCAGAGGCCACGCTCGATGATGAAACGCCATGCCGGCATGAGGCGAAACCGGCGTTCCCAATCCTCGCCGAGGTCCTGCTGCGCTGCCTGCAATCCCGATTGCAGCCAGGCGTCAAGTGCTGTTTGCAGGCCGCGGCCGAGCCCCATCGAGACGAAATCGCCGTGGCTCGGCAGCTTGCCGAAGAAGCCGATCCTGTCGGTTTCGCTCGGGCTTCGGTCCAGGGCGGCGCGCTCGTTCATATCAGACCGGTCAGAATTGTGCCGGGCATGAGAAGGCGCCGAGCGCCTCCAGCCGGAATGGATTGAGCACCGAACCGAACTGCACGTCGAATTCCGCCGCTTGGCCGTCCTGCTGGAATTTCGCCCGGAAGAGGTCGTCGCCCTGTATGGCGATGTCGGCATCGTCGAACAGCCGGAAGGGCGACCAATCGCCATTTTCCGTCAAGGCCTGCTGCCAGCCACCCGGCTGGAAGGCGAGGCGGGACGCATTGCTTGCTTCCGTCGACGGCCAAGTGATCGATTTCGATTGGATCGGGCCGTGGAAATAGACCACGCGTTCGCCTTCGATCTCCAGCATCACGGCGCTGGCCGCCTCGGTCAGTGATACCGGCTTGACGTTGATCGTAATCGACGGGTTGTCGCTACCGGCCGGGAAGAAGGCGCGGTTGATCTTGTCGGCATTTTCGAACTGGGCGATCGCCGTGCTTGGAATGCTCGCTGCGCCGAAGGTGCCCTTCCAGCCCCATGGCGACGCGCTGGTGTCGACGAAGGCTTCGAGCTTTTCCTTGAAGAAGGTCTTGAACAGTCCCTCCGGCCCGAAAAGCCTGATGAAGTCGCTCATCGCCACGTCGCGCGGGGATTTCCGGTCGAAGGGATAACGGCCGGTGATGACGTTCGAGCAGAAGCCTGCGCCTTCGGCCGCCCATGCGTCGCTGATGCGTGAGCGGGCGGATTTGACCGCCAGCGATCCGACATCCGCAGCCAGCCCGGCCATCCAGCTGTCGACCGGCGCCGGCAGCTTGCGGGCCTGCTGCAGCAGGTCCTGATTGGCGTCTGTCAGCTGACTGTCGACGTCGAAGACTTTCGCGACTTCGGCGGTGGAGGTCGTGGCGCGCGAGAGCTGCTCCTGCACTCTCTGCAGGATCGGCTCGAGCTGCCCGATTTCCGATCGCGGCGCATCCTTCGGCTGCTCGGCAGGCGGCGACTGGCCGGCAGGCGCCTTCAGCGCTTCGCGCAGACGGCCGAACGGGTCGGGTGCATTCGCCGCGCTGGCAAGCGCGGTGGTCGACGCGGGCAGGCTGTCGCTGGCGGCCGAGGCGATTTCCGCGCCGGGTCCACGCAGATCGGTGGTGGCGACGATCGATTTGGTGATCGTCTCGACCGGACCGGGTTTTCCCGCCAGGATGCGGGTGGTTTCTGCCGCATCGCCGATCGTCTGGGAAGGTTTTACCCTGATATCGGCCAGGATCGTCGACCAGCGCTGCTCGAACGTGTCGAAGTAAAGCTGAAGCGTCGCCTGGGCGACCGTATCGACGGTGACGCCGGCAGGATTGGGATCGCCGCGGACCCATTGCTCATCGAGCGCCTCGCGCGCGGCGTCGGTAATCCCGGTGAGAACGACGGTGCGGTAGCCGGTCGCGGAGAAAAGGCCGGGAATGCCTTCGCTGAGCGGCGCCTTGGAGGTTCTCTCGAAAGCCTGTTCACCGAGCGGCCCGAGCGCGCCTGCCGGGCTCCAGGCGGGAAGGGCGCGGGACTCGCGATATTCCGCCAGGATGTCATAGGCGCGGCTGGCGATATTCTGCGAGCGGATGATGTCGCGCGCCTTGGCGATCAGCGTCTTGTCGAGCTCGATCGGCGGCAGTGCGCCCCGCGCCATCACATTTGCATGGGCGATCAACGCCTTCCGGGCCGCGACCCTGCCTTCGTCGGGGTAGAGTTTCGTGAACATGTCCTCCGCCTCAAGCGATGCGAAGTCCGCATTCATGGGGCCGAGCCCGCTGAGCATGCCGTAGAGCTTCAATGCGTCGAAGGTTCGCGTGACGTCGGTGGTTTCGGCCATGTCCTTCTGGAGCTGCACCAGCATGCGCGGCAGGAGCAGCGCGTTCAGCGCCCGCTGATAGGCCTCGCGCTGGCGGCTGGCGACCTTGCCTTTCTGGTCGAGGCCGAGGCTGACCGGCCAGACGCGGGTCTTCGAAAAGTCGGTGGTGACGGCGGCGAGATTGTCGAGCGCCGGCAGGATACGCAGGAAATCCGCATCCGAAACGTCGCGAACCGGCACGCCGCGCGCCAGTTGCTCATAGGCGTCTATGCGCCTTTCGGCGGCGGCGAGCGCGGTGGTGTTCTGGATATAGGTGGCCGTCCAGCTTGTCAGCACGACGGCCAGCAACAGAACCGCGCTCGCATAGGCGGCGCGGCGGAAGAGGAGCTGCCGGCCGGAAAGCCGCTTGTCGCGGGCGACCAGCGAGGCTTCGCCGAAGATCACGTCCTTGAAGAGGCGCGGGAGGAAATAGCTGCGTCGCATGCGGGGAACGGCGACCGTCTCATCCCTCTGGGTGCCGGAGGCGAAATAGATGCCGCGCAAGAGCGGCGCCTCCACCAGTTTCGAACCCGAGCAAAGCTCGGTGACGACCTCGTGCAGACGCTCCTTCAAAGAGGTGAGTTCAGCCGGAAAGCGGAAGATGCGGCCGCGCAGTTCCGGATTGGGTTCCTGCTGCAGGCGTTCGATCAGCATGGCGTCGACGCGCTGCTGTAGCAGGGCGAATTCCTCCATGAAGCGTTCCGGCAGGTTTGCCGCCTTGTAGCTTTCGTCGAGGCCGAAGGTCGTGCCCCAGACCTGTTCGCGGTCGCTTTTGTTGAAACCGTCGAAGAATTCCACGAAGCCGGTCAGGAGATCGGCCTTGGTCAAAAGCAGATAGACCGGCACGCGGGCATGCAGGAGTTCGTCGAGCTCGGAAAGCCGCTGGCGGATCGCCCTGACCTCCTCGCGCTGTGCCTCCGGATCGCGCGTCAGGAGATCGCCGATCGACAGCGTCACCAGCGCGCCGTTGATCGGCTGCGAACGCCGGTATTTGCGTAGCAGGCCGAGAAATCCTTCCCAGCCGGCCTTGGCGGCGCCATTCAGATCGTCCTGCGTCGTATAGCGGCCAGCCGTGTCGATGAGGATGGCCTCGTCGGTGAACCACCAATTGCAGTTGCGCGTGCCGCCGATCCCCTGCACCGAATTGCTGCCGAGCGCATCGCCGAGGGGGAATTTGAGGCCGGAATTGGTGAGCGCCGTCGTCTTGCCGGAACCCGGCGCGCCGAAGATGACGTACCATGGCAGCTCGTAGATATAGCCGAAACGCTTCTTGGTGATGCGGCGCAGCAGCTGCAGCGCTTCCTTGAGCCGATTGTGGATCTCACCCACCTCGGCTTGCTGGCTGGCCGCCGCTTCGGCTTCCGCGTCCCGCTCTATGCCTTCGACGAGCTTTTTGTCGCGGCGGCGGTCGCGGATGGTGGTGAAGACGAGATAAGCAAACCAGGCGGCGATGATGATGCCGATCAGCGTCAGCCGCGCACTGGCGCTCGCCAGCGGCTTGAAATCGCCATAGGCGGCGAGATAGCCGTAGAACCAGATGACGACGCAGATTGCCGCCACCCAGATGATCGAGATGAAGCGCCGGCCGAGGAGGCCGGCATAGGCCTCCACATAGGAGCGCAGCGTATAGAAATAACTGAGCGGGTTCATCGCGAACCACCTCCTGCAGCAGGCGCCGTCGGGTCATCCGGCATGTCGGCCTGGCGCGGTGTCGTCATACCCGCATCGCTCAGCCGCTCGCTCGGATCGGTCAGCACCAGGATCTCAGTGCGACGGTTCATCTCCCGGCCCTCCGGCGTATCGTTGCCGGCGATCGGATCGGTGTCGGCACGCCCCTCGGTCAGGATCGCGCCCGGCCCGGTGAACGAACTGAGGATTTCGCCCACCGCCTTGGCGCGGGCTTCGGAAAGGTGCCAGTTGGAGGGGAACTGGACGGTGCGGATCGGCACATTGTCCGTGTAGCCCACCACCACGGCGCGGAAATTCTCTGCGGCCAGCGCGCCGCCGATCCGCTGGAGAAGATCGTGGAATTTCTGGCTGACCTCCGCGCTGCCGGTGGCAAACAGGCCGGAATTGCTGATTCGGACCAACAGCCTGCCATTCGAATCCGAAAGCGTGACCAGTTTCTTCTCGACCTCCGGCTGAAGGAAGGCGAGCAGATTGTCGAGCCGGCTCGGCGGTTTCACTTGTGGCGGCGGCGGGGGTGGCGGCGGGGTTTCGGCGACGACAACAGGCGGCGGCTGCCGGGGCGGTTCGGGCACCTTGACCAGCACGCTCGGCATATCACGCGGCGGCAGCTTGGCGAGCCGCTCGAAGGTTCCGTCGGAGGCGCGATTGAGCGAGAGCGTGAAGAACAGATAGCCGAACGCCAGGATCAGGGTCAGAAGCGAAAGCAGCGTCCAGATCGCGGCCGCGGTGCGCAGCGGCTGATGCCGGGCCGAAACACCCTTCCAATGGGGAGACAGCTCCCGTTCGAACACGCCGTACTGGCCGAGCAACGTCTTGTAGAGACTGTCGCGGATGCGGCCGAGCTCCAGCCCGCCGCGCGCCGAGACGCGGGTGCGGCCCTCGAAGGCAAGCGACAGGCAGAGATAGATGAGCAGCAGCAGGTCCTTGTTGGCGCCGGGGCTCTGCTGGAAATGATCGAGCAGGTCGAATACCCGTTCGCCGCCGGTCACGTCCATATGGAAGGTGGAAACGAGACCCGAGCGGGCCCAGCCGGCGCGAACGCCCCAGGCCTTGCTGAGCACGACATCGTCGACCGTCGCGCAGACGACGTAGTGGGCGGCGCGCGCGCGTTCGGGGCTGATGCGGGCGCTCGCCAGATCGCGCTCGTAGCGGCCGACGGCTTCGATCGCCAGCTGGCGCAAAGCGTCGATCTCGGGCTGTTCTTCCGTGTAGCGCAGGGCATGGGCGAGGTTGAGCAGCGGTGCGGCCGAGCGTACCAGCGTCGGCACGTCGTCGGCGCCGAAGCGAAAATCCCGGACGAGGGTTTCGATGGACGCGGCGCTCTTCGGAGGTGATCCCACCGGCGGCTTTCCTGCCTCACTTTCGGGAAAGTCGAGGACGTCATCCAGCATCTCCGCCATCTTGCGGGCGGATTGCTTTTTCCGAGTGCCATCCTCGGTGAGTTCGACGATGGTCGGCAGGTTCTGCCAGGTGGAGGCGGGTTCGGTCTTCATTCTCTGAGGGCCCACAATTCTATTTCAAGCCCGGGGAAATCGCCGGCAAGATGCACGGCGATGGCGCCCGAAGTGTCGAGTTGTTTCCAAAGCGGGTTTTTGGTGTCGAGTTCGAAATAGATGGTGCCGGAGCGATAGGGGAGCTGGCGCGGCAGCACCGGCAGCGGCCGCACGGGAATGCCCGGCAGCGCCACGTTGACGAGGTCGGCGATGCGCTCGACCGGGCCGACCTTGATCTGCGCCGGCAGCTTGCGGCGCACGTCCTCGGCCGGCATCTCGGCCCGGACCGCCAGCACGAATCCGGCATCTCTGAGCAGCGAACGGTCGTTGATCGTGCCGATCCTGACACCATGCCGGCGTTCGGCCAGCTCGATTGCCACGGCCGCCTGTTCGAGCACGGAGGACAGCGAAGCGCGCAGATCGTCGAAGACGGCGGCGAAGGTCGCCTTCAGGTCGTCGTGCCGGTAGGGCGGGAAGTCGCTGGCGCGTTTGCGGTCTGTCGTGAAGGTGGCGAGCTCGCCGGCAAGCTGGATGCAGTTTTCGTAGAAGACGATGGGGTGGATCCGTGTCGCATTCGCCGAAATATGTTTCAGCATCGGGTCGGCGCGGTTGAGGATCTGCAAGAGCAGGTAGTCGCCGACCTCCGCCGTTCCTCGAATGGTGGGGTCGCCGATCCGTTCGGCGATCGCCTCCGCGCGGTGGCGCACGATGCCGAGCAGTTCGGTGATCAATTCGTTCAGCCGTCCCGCGGCCGTGCAGTTGAGACTCGGCACGATATAGTCCGGATCGAGGATCACGGCCCGGTCGGAGCGCACCTCGATGATGCGGGCAAGTCCGATGAGCTCGTAACCGGCAAGCTCGTCGCCGGTCCGGAGATAACGCAGGCTGAGGCGGCCGACATCGATCGGCGCCATGAAGTCGGTCTCGACATTGGCATCGGGCGCTTCGTAGGGCGAGGCGACGAGACGGACGCTGTTGCGTGCGGCGCCACCGTTCAGCGCCACGTCGGCCTTGCCCGGCTGGCGGGCGGGAAGCGCCAGATAGACGATCGTATTCTTGGTGTTCTCGTCGAGATCGAGCGGCGGCGGCAGATCGGTATCGATGGGGGCTTCGAACGGCGTTCCGTCGGGCAAGACGCCGCGCAGGTTCGACAGCGCGAATTGGCCGATCGCCAATGCGCCGCGGTCGATGCCGATCTCGGCCACACCCCAGGGGTAGGGCGACAGGCCGTGCGTCGCGGTGCGCACGAGCCGCTCCGTCCAGCGGTCCGCCTGCTGAAAATGCTGCACGCGAAGGAACATGCCTTCGCTCCAGGCCACCCGGTTCTCATTCCTCATGATGTGTGTCTTTTCCTTCCTGCCTGTCTTGCGGACGAGGCGCTGCCTGCGTGTCGTCCACCGCGCCTGATATCGCGTCGCGGAACACGTCATGGATCGAGCGGCTCTCGCCGTCCTTTTCGAATAGTGCCCGGTAAGCCTGCCAATAGGCCTGGTCCCGGCGCCAGGGCAGGCGCCAGGCGCCGGTCTCGACCCGCGCCTCGATGATGCGCGGCTCCAGCCGGCCTGCCGCCTGAACGAGAGCCTCGAGCGCGGAATTGAGTTTGAGCTGCTGCCCGAGCATGGTCTCGAAGCGGGCAAGGAGCGCTTCCTCTCTGCCGCCGGCCAAGAAATCCTGCTCGCCGTCGGAGGATGGCGCGTTGATCTCGAAAACCGCATAACTATTCTCGATGGCTTGCTCGAGCCGGACAAGCAGCGGCTCCAGACGATCGGCGAAGGCGTCGGGCCGGCCGATCGCCAGCGCCGGAAATTCCTCGGGCTCCGGTTCGGGCCGCGGATCGTTGTCGTTGATGATCCCGATCACCGGCGCCGGCCGGCGCTGGGCGATCGGCACGGAGACATGGGTGGCGGCCCCATGTTCCAGGTGGCTGCCGTATTCGGTCTCCTCCACATTCCAGTCTTCCGGCAGAAGCTGGGTGGCTGACCGGATCTCCGGAGGGCCGCTCCAGCCGATCTCGACACTGCGGGATGAGGCCGCTCCGATTTTCCCGGCCTTTTCGGGAAGACCCCAATCATCGACCGCACGCTCGCCAAGGACGCCGTTTGCGGTATGGCCGCCCGGAGCGATATCGGCCAGGATTGCGGAGATGGTCAGCGGTTCGTCGCTCAGCACGAGGGCGGCATCGGGATCCTCGATCTCGCGGTCCTTGTCGCCTGATATGTGGACGGAAAAGGCAAGCCCGCCCATCTCCAGCCGCGACCTGTCGGAAAGCCGCACGATCTGGCCTTCATGCACGGCGATGCCGTTGACCCGGGAGCCGTTTGCGCTCTGGTCACGCAGCAGGAAGCCTTCGCGGTCGCGCTCGATGATGCAATGGAGCTTGGAGATGGAGCGCCGATCCTCCGGCAGCCGCCAATCGCAATCGGGCGCCCGGCCGAGCGTTCGCCGGCCGCGTTCGAAGAACCATTTCGGCTGGCCTGGCGCCATCGCGTCGCTGGTGATCTCTTTCAGTTCAAGCCGCATCTTCGTCTCCTCACCGCGCCTGGACCGACAGGCGCTCGACGATCACCGCATCGCCGCTGTCCTTTGCCGCCGGCGCGACCCTCGCCCAGCTGTTCCAGCCCAAGCGCGGCGGATCGCCTACCTGTCCGAGCTGGCAGAAGGGGACGTCCTCCTTTTTCAGGATGGCCTGTATGTCGAATTCGAGTGCGGCGCCGACATGGAGCCGCGTCAGGGCGAAGAGCTCGGTGATGGCGCGGCCGCCCGGCGCGAGCTGCAGGTAATCGGCATAGCCGAGCGGACCGATGACGATGCGAAAGCCGCCGCTGAAATCGTGGATGGCTGCACCCGCCGTCGCATTGATCCCAAGCTGGACGCCCTGCGGCTGGCCCATGCGGCTGCGCTCCTCCACCGGGATGGTCAGCCAGCGGCCGCGGAACAATTCGATCTCCACCGGCAGGCCGCTGAATTCGCGCAGCATGGCGCGCAGATTGGAAGCATTGCGGTTGCGCGCGGCGAAAAAGCCGGAGAAACGCAGGATCAGCTCTTCGTCGACGCCGCTCTTTTCGACGAGACGCTTGGTGCCGAAACCGGTGAGCGACAGGAGCGTGGTGACGAAGGCGTTGTTTGCCCACGTGCCGCCCCAGCGCAGCCGCCGGGCGATGCGGTATTTCTCGCAGGCGTCGGTGAAGAGTTCCGCCATCCGCGCACCGAACAGGTCGAAAAAGCCGGCCAGCGCCCGTGACCTGTTGCGCTCCTCGCGCATGACAAGTTCGTTATAGGCCGACGGCATCGAGCCGAGCGCGCCGACGAGACCGGCAAGCGCGCTGCGGATGACGGCCCGGCCGGCCTTGCGGCTGTATCCGCTGACCGCAAGCGGCGCCGGCGAGACGCCGACATGGGCGGCGACATCGAGCCGCCCTTCCTCCACCGAAGCCTGCGCAACACGGAAAGCCGTCACCGGCTCGAAGCGGCCGGGGTCGCGTTCGAGCAGATCGGCAAGGGCGTCTGGTTGGCGGGCGACGGGGAGATCCATGATTTGAGAGCGATCCTTCCTCAGAGCAGCGGGCGTTCGGCGGCGCGTGCCGGCCATCGGGCGATCGGCCTCGACTGCCCCTTCATCCCGATGGTCAGCCGGGTGAAGCTGTTGACCGAGGTATAGAGACTGAAGAAACGGTCGAGCACGCTGCCGAACAGGAAGGCCGAGGGCCGGTCGATGGCGGCCGGATCGAATTCGAGCGCGATCTCGGTACCGGGCACCATGCCGCCGCTGCCGAGACGGGCGGTCGAGTTGCCCGCCTTGATCCGGACGAGCGCATCGCCGAACTGCTTGGTCTCGGGACTGTCCCGGAAGGCGTAGAGCGACAGGATGTCCTTCAGCGCCGCGCCGTCATTGTCGAAGAGCGACAGGTGATTGAGAATGAGATGCGACATCAGCCGCCAGTTTCGGCCCTCCTGATCGTTCATCCTGACCGACGGCGTCGGCGGGATCAGCGCTTCGACACTTGCGACCGCTTCATGGCCGGAGGCGAGCTGCAGGAAAGGATGGCCGCCGCCGAAGGGGAGCTGTTCCGGCAGGTCGCGATTGAGGCAGAGCGTATCGACGCTCGCGACCGCATCGACGGGACCGGCGGAGCGGCGCTGGCGATCGACGAAGGCGATGTCCATGTCGCTGGTCCTGTCGTCTTCGTCGAAACGGCGATAGGCCTGCCAGTAGGTCGGGCTCGCGCCTGCCCGTTGGGAGCGTCCGAAGAACGGCTGGCAGAATTCCTCCTGGCCGCGCGATCCGGTCAGGAGAACGCGATCGATCGAATAGATCTCGCGGGTCTTCTGGCGCCGCGCGTCCGGCAGGAGACGGTATTCGGTGCGGGTGCCGTCGATGGCAATCGGCTCGCAGACCTGGCGGAAGAGGTTGACGACAGGCGTCGCATTGAGCGCGAAGTCGCGGACCGACACCGCTCGCTCGAGCTTGGCGTCGCTGTCCCTCAGGTAGACGAAGAGCTCCAGCGTCTCGCCGCGCCAGGCATCGAGCCCCTCGATGTCGAGAAACAGAAACTTCCGTGGCAGAGCGAAAAATTCGGTCAGCAGCCGGTAGCCGACAAAGCTCGGCGCCGGATAGGGCAGCATGGCCTCTTCGGGCTCGAAGCCGACCGGTTTGAGATTCCCCGCCGGCAGGAATACCGGCGACCGGTCGTCCGCATGTTTGGCGAGCGCAATGCCGAGCGTGTGATTGGCAAGCAGTTCGTAGATCGCCACCGCCTGCTGCCAGGGGGAGGGAATGTGCAGGCGCAGCCGGTTCACGCCGAGGCTGCCGAGGGGCTTTCGGGCATCGAGGCTGCGGATGGAGAGCCTGAGGCAGCCGGCAACGCCGACATAGGGCGAAAGCGGCGCATTGATCGGCTGGCCGGAAAGTGCTGCACCGGTGATCTCGATCGGCGCCATCTCGACATCCTGCGTGGTGCGGAAACGGCAGGCCTCCCCTCGCACTGGCTCGGCCAGGATTTCCGTATGACGCGGCACTGTCTGGACCGAGGCGAGCGTATCGCTCGGTCGGAACCTGACGATGCTCATCGAGGGCAGCGGCGAGAGGTAGTGGGGATAGAGCGTTTCGAGCAGGCTGTCGGTCAGTTCGGGAAACTCGTCGTCCAGCTTCTGGCGGACCCGGGCGGCCGAATAGGCGAAACTCTGGATCAGGCGCTCCACATGCGGGTCGTCGGCGACGTCTCCCGTCATGCGCAGGCGGCCGGCGATCTTCGGGAAGGCATCGGCAAAACGTGCGGCCCGGCGGCGCAGCGCCAGCAACTCCTCATTGTAACGGTGCAGAAAACCTTCAGCCATGCGCCGCCTCCACGAGGAAGCGCTGGGTCGAGGGATCGATGGTCGACTCGAAGCTGATCGGCGGCATGCCTTCATGCAGACGGAAGGTCGCCTGGATGCGCATGCGCAGCGCTCGTTCGGTCATCGTCCGGCTTTTCAGGATCGTCACCCTGACATCGGAAAGGCGCGTTTCGAAAAGCGCGATCCGCCGCTCGATCGCTTGCGCCAGCTTGAGCTTGGCCTGGTCGGTCATCAGATTTGCCGAGACGACGCCGTCGACGCCATAGCTCACCAGGGCGTCCTTGAGTTCGGAAAGTGCCGTCGGCGGCGTGGTCGGGCAGCGCCGCGTGTTGAGCAGCGCTTCGAGATCGCGGCGGATCGCCTCCCTGACGTCGCGGACCTGATCGACGAGGCTCATCGGCGGATCGACGGCGCGATCCGGAGCCTCGTCGATCAACCTGTCGAGGATCGAGCGGGCAAGGACGCGGTCGCGCAGTCGGTAGCGTTCGAGCGGATCAGCCATGCGCAACCTGCCTGCCGGCAGCCGTTGCCGGCACGATCTCCAGACTTTGGGTGTCATGGATGGAAACCAGTTCGTCGCCGGCGAGGTAGCAGCGCTGGCCGCGGCCGGTGGTGATGCCCGTGGGTTCCTCAATCCATTCGGTCTCACGGCCAAGCCTGAGCGTCGCATCCTTGCCGGTGCCATGATAAACCGCAGGCAGAAGCACCGACGCGGCCGCGCCGTCGATCAGCGAGAGCTCGGCGCGGCGGAAGGCGAGATCCCGCGGACGGGCAATTGGCTCTATCGACAGAGCTGCGATCTTGGCGAAATCGATCCAGAGATAGGCGCCGCCGGTCATGATGACTTCGAGAGCGTGCGGCGTGCGGTCGTCGAGATCGCGGAAATCAGAGACCGCCCTGCCGTTCCAGATCAGTGGGCGCTCGCCCCTCAGGTTCTCGAGCGCAGCGAGCGCGGTCCTCGCCTCATCCGCATCCCCGCCGCGATGGGCGATGCCGAGGCGGACGGCGAGCTTGTCGAGCTCGCTCGGCCCCTGCGGAAATTCCGGCAGGGCGCTGCTCGTAAACCAGGCGTCACGCGCCGCCATTGCCCGAAGCTCATTACGCAGCAAGGCGAAGCCCATCGTCGCGTCGGGAGAGAGGGTGGCCGCAAGGCTGCACTGATTGTCCGCACGCTGATAATCCCCGGCAAGCACGAGAAGATCGATATAGAGATGCCGCGCCTCCTGATCCGAGGGCTTGATCTTCAGATGCGCCTTGACCTCCTCGATCGCGTCATCGAGGGCGTCGTCGCTGAGCGATTGGGCGATGCTGGCGGAAAGCGTCATGCGGACATCCTCTCGGGTATGGCAATGGGGCGGCTCGGGGTCTGGCCGGTGGTCGCGGTCTCGGCGACGAGATGGAAGCTGGTGGCAACGTCATCGAGCTGGAAATGCGGCTGCAGCCGGACGGTGCAGGAGAAGCTGCCGGGCTTGCCCGGAATCTCGGCGACGCTGATGCCGGCCGAGCGCAGGGGAAAGCGGGTGCGCAACGCGATGTCGGCATCGTCATTGCCGAGCGTATAGGCGGTCAGCCAGTCCGCCAGCTTCCGCTCGATCGAGATCGCATCCGAAAGTTGGCCGATTTCGTCGCGCATGATGACCTTGAGATAATGCGAGAAGCGCGACGCGCAGAGCACATATTGCAGCATGGCGGCGAGGCGGGCGTTCTGGCGGGCATGTTCGTTGGAATAGTGCGGCGGCGCATGCAGCGACTGATTGGAATTGAAAATCGCCGAAGCGGAGAGATAGGTGGTGGCGGCGGGGATGATGCCGAGATCGCAAAGCTGCTGCTCCTGGCCGCTGGTCAGTTGGATTTCCACCGGCGGCTGGGCTGATAGTCCGTTGCTTTCGGTGCCAAAATCATAAGGCGGCAGGTCGGCTGCACTCAGCAGGCCGCCGTCGACAGCATCCTGCGTGACGCCGCGGATATCCGCGAACCAGCCTGAGACGATGAAATTTCGGATGACGACAGTGGCAAAGGCGAAAGCGGCATTGCCCCAAAGAAGCGAACTGCCGTCGGCGGCGATGCTTTCGCGGAAGGGAAAGCCGTCGTTGCGATCGCGCGCATGAGGCGTCAGCGGCGAGCGCATCAGGATGCGCGGCGCGACAAGCCCGAGGAAACGCGAATCCTCCCGTGCACGCAGACCGTTCCAGCGGATGCGGGCCGTCTCATAGGCAAGCCAGGAAAAGTCGTTGACCCGGTTCAGCTCGTGAAAGTCTTCAAGCCCGATCGCCTGCGGCGCTGCACCCGCAATAAAGGGGCAGAAGGCGGCCGCCGCCACCATGCCGATCTGCGACAGCGTGCCGACCGGATCGCCACCGGCCGGGTCGGCGGGAGAAAGATGATAGTCGCCGACCAGCAGGCCGAAGGGCTCGCCGCCCGCCATGCCGAACTCGCGGCTATAGATCAGTTCAAAGAGATGGCTTTGGTCGAAATCGCTGGCACGCTCCATGCTTCGCGCGAGCTCGCTCCAGCTGACGCTGAGAAGCTTGACCTTCACCTCGCCGCTGCGGCTTGCCTCGCGCACGAGCATGGCAAGGCCTCGCCATCTCGCCTCCATCGCCTGAAAATCGGGATGGTGGAGGATGGCATTGACTTGCCTGTTCAGCGCTTCGTCGATCAGCGTAATCAGCTGATCCGCCCGGCGCCGCCATTCAGTGCTGGAACCCATCGTCAACCTGACACAGATGTTCGAACGCAAGGGTCAGGCGCGGCGGCGAACCCACCACACCTGACCCTGCTTTCATCAGTTCTTCGAGGGAATCCGGGCGACCATGCGCAGCGAGGTGGTCAATTCCTCCATCTGCAACCACGGACGCATCCAGGCCACGGCATTGTAAGCGCCCGGCCTGCCGGGGATCTCCTGTACGGTGACCTTTGCCTCGCGCAGCGGATATTTCGCCCGCGATTCCTCGCCGGCGTCGTCATTGGCATTGACATAGTTGGAGATCCAGCGATTGAGCCAGGCCTCGCAATCTTCCGCCTCCATGAAGGAGCCGATCTTATCGCGGCCCATCACTTTGAGATAATGGGCAAAGCGCGAGGTCGCCATCATATAGGGCAGACGGGCTGAAACGGCGGCATTGGCTGTTGCTTCGGGCCGGTCGTAGAGCTTCGGCTTATGCGCGGTCTGCGCCCCGAAGAACACGGCATAGTCCGTATTCTTGTAGTGGCAGAGCGGCAGGAAGCCGAGCTTGCCGAGCTCGGCGTCGCGGCGGTCGGTGATGCCGACTTCCGTCGGGCATTTCAGGTCCAGGTCGCCGTCGTCGCTCGAGAAGATATGCATCGGCAACCCTTCGACCTTGCCGCCGTTTTCCGCCCCTCGGATGGCGGTGCACCAGCCGTTCTTGGCGAAGGCTTCGGTCAGACGCGTGCCCATCACATAGGCTGCGTTCATCCAGCAGTAGGAATCGTGCGACAGTTCGCCGGTCTTGGAGCCGCCGGTTTCGTCGAAATTGAACTCTTCGATCGGACTGGTCTTCGGACCGTAGGGCATGCGGGCGAGCACGCGCGGCATGGCGAGCGTCACGAAGCGTGAATCGTCGCTGTCGCGCAGGCTGCGCCACTTGGCGTACTCCACCGTCTCGAAGATCTTCTCGAGATCGCGGGGTTTGGCCAGTTCGCGGAAATCCTCGAAGCCGAACATGCGCGGGCTGGCGGCCGAGATGAACGGCGCGAAAGCGGCTGCGGCGATCATCGAGACGCCCTGCAGAAGCTGGACGTCGTCGAAGGAATTGTCGAATTCGTAGTCGCCGATCAGCGCGCCCATCGGTTCGCCGCCGGGTGTGCCGAACTCGTCTTCATAGACCGACTTGAAGAGCCGCGACTGGTCGAACTCGACGGCCTTTGCCAGATCCTTGGCGACATCGCGCTTGGATGCGTTGAGCACGCGGATCTTCAGATTGGCGCTGGTCTCGGTGTTCTTGACGAGATAATTCAAGCCGCGCCAGGCGCCTTCGAGTTTGGTGAACTCGGGCGACTGCATGATGGCCGCGAGCTGGCTTGAAATCGCCTTGTCGATCTCGGCAATGGCATTGTTCAGTGTGATCGTCAGGTTGCGATCATAGCTGACCGTACCCTTCAGGGCTTGATCGGTCAGCGTGCGCAGAAGGTCCTGGGCACGGTCGGGCTCGGTCTGGCGGGTTGCCGCAACGACCTTCGAGAGCAGGTTCTCATCAGGCGCGAACCCGGCTTCTTCCTTTGTTTGCAATTGCGTTTCGGCGGTCATCTATCGATCCTTTTTGCGAAAGCGGCGGCCCTCGAAGCATGAGGGGTTCCCTTCGAGAGGGGCGGCTGCCGGACAACGACTTTTCAGGAATTGAGCGCGCGGGCCGCTATCGGTCCGCGATCCCAGGCACTCAGTTCAACACGTCCTTCGCCTCTTCGGCTTTGCCGCCGCCAAGCTGGGCCACCAGCTGCGAGAGATCGGCCTTGTTCTGCAGGATATCCTCGAGCAGGCGCTCGAGTTCCTCGGAGCGGTCCGCCTTGCTCATCAGGTCGCGCAGCTGGTTGCGGGCGTTGAGCAGGGCCTTCAGCGCCGGTACCTGATCGACGACAGAGCCGGGTTCGAAATCGGCCATGCTTTCGAATTTCAGCGAAACCGGAATCTCGGTTCCATCTTTCTCGAGGGTGTTCTCGACCGACAGGGTGAGGCCCGGCGTCATGCGGCGCATGACGTCATCGAAGTTGTCGCGGTCGATCTGCACGAATTTGCGCTCGCCGAAAGGCTTGAGCGCCTGCGTGGGATTGCCGGAGAAGTCGCCGAGCACGCCGACGACGAAAGGCAGTTCCTTCACCACCATCGCGCCTTCGGTTTCGACTTCGTATTTGATGTGGACCCGCGGCTTGCGAACCCGTTCCAGTTTTTCATGCACACTTGCCATCGAGATTCTCCTTCGTCTCATCGGCGGATTGTCAATTGAGATGCTGCGGCCTGCCGCTAGCCTCCCTTGTCGGTGACGGGCTGGATGCCGGCTGCCGTCAGCACCGCGTTGCGGGTGTGTTGTTCGGGCAGCAGTTCGGCAAGAAGCTCGAAAAAGTCCATCCGGCCGCGACGCACCAGCGTCTCGATCGACATGGAGATCGGTGAATGGGGCTCGGTACGGCGGAAATAGCGGGCAACGGCGATCAGAAGTTCGAAGGCCTCTTCCCGCGAACGAATCGTCTCGGCGCTGACGGGTGGCATGCGAATGGCCTCGGCTTCGGTGCCATTGCTTGCCTGCAACGGCTCGGATCCCTGCGGGACAAGGGCTTCAGGAGCAGTGAGCGGCTCTTCGATCCCGGCGAGCATCCGGATTGCAGAAGCGGCCTCCTGCAAAACATTGCGTGTATTCGAACTCGGTGGCGCCTGGTCGCCGCAGTGTCTGTCAAGTATTTCGACCATGCGATCGAAAGCGGCGATGCACTCGGTCAGCACGCCGAGATGGGCTGACATCTGAGCGACACCGGCTTCTGCCGCCGCCTGCTGCAATTCCTTGCGCCGTTCGGCTTCGTTCGGCCGCTGTGCAAGCTGAAAATCCCAAAGCGAAAACTGGGCGAACTTTCCGCCGGGGATCAACGATGTCAAACGAATAGCCTGGATCAGCGTTCCTTCGCCGCCGACGCCGTTCAGGCCCGCGAAGGGCGCGAACCGTTCCTCGATATCGCCGTCTCCGATCGAATGCAAAGCGTCGAAATACTTGTCTAAAAGCGACACGGTTGCGACGTAAACGTCATGCAATCCTGAGAAGCCGCGCAGCCGCAACTGCGCTTCCGCCAGCCAGGCCAATACTTCGATGTCCTTGCTTCTGGAAGAAAGGATCTGCAATCCAAGATTGCTAACATCATGCCAGGCAGGTGCAAGCGCAATAGTGTCGCCTGGAGAAATACTACGTTCGGCTGTACGCGCGGCGTTTCTCGCGTCCTTAATTCTATAGTATATTTCACGTGATGAAGTATTAATCCGCACGTTTTCTCCGCACGGATGATTTTGTTCAAATGGATCTATAATTTCACGAACGTTCACGCGGTTAAATTCCTCAAAAAGCAGAGCATACTGCGAAGAACGGTCATTTTGGGCGGCTCATATTGGCTTGTCAACCATCGAAGGATGATGACGGATTTATGACGACTTTCGATATGCTCGTTTTTCAAAATAGAGTCGTTTTTCTTCTGGACAAGGGTTTATGAGCGCCCTAGTTGTTTCTTCGCGTTAGGAGAGCATACTGAATTTCGACGTAAACACAGGACTGGTGGATGTCCCATATCGATCTCAATCGTCTGATAAGAACGCTTGAGCCCAATTTACGTGTCGGTCTTGAGACAGCGGCTTCGCTTGCCGTGCGGCATCAGCACGCCGTCGTCGATATCGCCCACTGGCTTCGCTCCCTTCTTGATATCGCAGGATTTTCTGCCGTTTTCGAAGAGCTCAAGCTCTCCTCCGAAATGCTGAGGACAGAGCTCGACGCGGCGATCGCCGACATGCCGCGGGAGGATGGCGCCTCGCTCGCGCTCTCTCCAAACCTGCTTGCCCTTGGAAGGGAATCCTTTCTGGTTGCATCGCTGCAATGCGGGCGGAATGTCGTGCTGCTGGCCGATCTGCTGGCCGCGCTGATCAATGATTCGGCATTGCGGGCCGTGATGCGGGGCATTGCCCCATCGATGCGCAATCTCGACAGGGCGACGCTCGACAGGTTGCTGGAGAAAGCGTCGTCCGGTTCGTCCGAGCAGCTTTCCATGCCCGCCACCCCGTCTCCGAACCTCTCTGGGGACAATGAATTCCTGCGGCTCTACACCCACGACATGACGGCGGATGCCCGCGCCGGCCGGATCGACCCGGTCATCGGCCGTGATGGCGAATTGCGGCAGTTGATCGATATCCTGATGCGCCGGCGCCAGAACAATCCGATCCTGGTCGGCGAGGCGGGAGTCGGCAAGACCGCGGTGGCCGAAGCGCTTGCCCTGGAGATCGCCGCCGGCAACGTGCCCGCGCGGCTGAAGGACGTGAAGCTGCTGCTGCTGGACCTGAGCCAGCTGCAGGCTGGCGCCGGCGTCAAAGGCGAGTTCGAACGGCGCTTGCATGGCGTGGTCGATGCGGTGAAGACCTCGCCCGAGCCGATCATCCTGTTCATAGACGAGGCGCATGGGCTGATCGGCGCCGGCGGACAGGCGGGGCAAGGTGATGCCGCCAATATCCTGAAGCCCGCTTTGGCGCGGGGAGAACTGCGGACGATCGCGGCGACGACCTGGGGCGAATACAAGCGCTTCATCGAAAAGGATGCCGCGCTCACCCGCCGCTTTCAGACCGTGCATGTCCGCGAGCCGGACGAAGAAGCCGCAATCCGCATGCTGCGCGGCGTGGCGGAAGGCCTGAAAACCCATCACAAGGTCCGCATCCGCGACGAGGCGATCATCGCCGCCGTCCGGCTTTCGGCGCGATATCTGCCGGACCGGCAGCTTCCCGACAAGGCGATCAGCCTGATCGACACGGCCGCTGCTGCGGTGGCGCTGGCGCGCCAGACGACGCCGGAGGCGCTGAAGTTGCTCGCCGACGAGCGCGATCTTCTGGAAACCGAGGCGAACTGGCTCGCACGCGAACCGGAGACGCCGGAAAAGCGCGCCCGGCTTGAGGAGATCGCCGGCAAGCAGAAGCAGATCGTTCTGGAGATCGAGACGCTCCAGTCGAAATTCGACGAAGAAAACCGGCTCGTCCGGGAAGCGGACCGGCTGGAGGAGTTCTTCTCGCCCGACGACGCCGTCGTCCCGCTGGCGCCGGCCGACAAGACGGGCGACGGCACGAATGTCGCGCCTTTCCCATCGCAAGCCATGACCGCGGAAAGCGCACGCGCCGCACTTGCCGTCACGGAACGCAGCCTGGCGGCAGTCGTGGATCAAACGCCGCTGCTACCGCGCGTCGTCGACAAGGAAATCGTTGCCGCCGTCGTCGCTCGCTGGACCGGCATTCCGGTCGGCAAGCTGCTGTCGGACCAGATCGAGACCGTCAAGACGCTCGATGCCCGCCTGAAGGAGCGAGTGCTTGGCCAGGACGCGGCGATCGAGCGCATCGCATCAGCGATGCGGGCGGCCCGCGCCGGGCTTTCCGATCCGCGCCGGCCGCCGGCCGTCTTCCTGCTGGTCGGCATGTCCGGCACCGGCAAGACCGAAACCGCGCTTTCGCTCGCCGACATGCTGTATGGCGGCAGCCGGTACCTCACGACCATCAACATGTCCGAATTCAAGGAGGAGCATAAGATTTCCATGCTCCTCGGCTCGCCGCCCGGTTATGTCGGGTACGGCGAAGGCGGCGTGCTCACCGAGGCGGTGAGGCGCAGGCCCTATGGGGTGCTGCTGCTCGACGAGATCGACAAGGCGCATCCGGGCGTTCAGGAAATCTTCTACCAGGTGTTCGACAAGGGAACCCTGCGCGACGGCGAAGGCCGGGACATCGACTTCAAGAACACCACCATCGTCATGACGGCGAATACCGGTTCGGAGATGATCGCCGCACTGGCCGCCGACCCCGACACGATGCCCGAGGCCGACGCGCTCGAAGCGCTGCTGACGCCGGAATTGCAGAAGCATTTCAAGCCGGCCTTCCTGGGCCGTACGACCGTGCTGCCCTTCATGCCGCTCGGCAACCAGACCCTCTCGGGCATCGTCGATATCCAGATCGGCCGCATCCGCGAGCGGGTCGAGGCCACCTACGGGACCAGGCTTTCACTCTCGCCGGGAGCCCGCGACGCGCTGATTTCGCGCGCCCGCGCCAGCGAGGTGGGCGCCCGCGCGATCGAGGTCATGATTGCCCGCGACCTCTTGCCTGATCTTTCGACATTTTTCCTCGATGCCGTTGGCCAGGGGAAGAAAATTCACGGGGTCACCATCGGTTACGACGGCCACCGTTTCGGCCTCGATGCCGAAGAGGCCGCCCCGCAGGAATTCGACACGCCGGGGGAAAACCGGTTGTCGGATGAAGTAGCCCCGAGCCGCAAGCGCACTCGGGGAGCAGCGAGAAGAAAGGCAACTACGCCTTAGACGCAACTAGGCACTCAACCGCCAATAGGAGAGCTGACAGCATGCCGATTTATCTTCAGATCGACGGTATCCAGGGGGATGCGACCCACGAGCAGCATCGCAAGTGGATGGACATCGAAGCCATTCACTGGAACGTCGCCCGCAACATGAACACCTCCGCCGGTTCGGCGGCAAACCGCGAAGCTTCCGAGCCGACCGTTTCGGAAGTGATCCTCACCAAGGTCAGCGACTCCTCGTCGACCAAGCTCTTCCAGGAGGCCTGCTCGGGCCGCACCGGCAAGCGCTCCGTCATCCATCTCGTCACCACGGGCAACCCCGGCGACACTTACATCGAGTATTCCCTCGAGAACACGCTGATCGCCAGCTACTCGATCGATTCCAACGGTGACCGCCCGGTCGAGACGATCAAGCTGAACTTCACCAAGATGGAAGTGAAGTACACGCCTTACGACGACAAGCACTCGCCGCAGTCGCCGATGATCGCCTCTTACGATCTCGCGACCACCAAGGCCGCCTGAGGCTTCTCAACATCGGCAGTGCCAGCCTTGTTGCTGGCACTGCAGCCGACGTTTCGAGCGCCTTTTCCATCACAGGGAAGGGCGCTGAAATAGGCTGTTTTCGCAGATGAATTGAGAGACATCCTTGCGCTTTAGACAATGGAGATGATCGTGTCGGCTGCAACTGAGCGTTTGAACGATATTCTTGTAGATTTGCCCAAATACAAATCCCAATGGGAGACGAATGTCGCCAATCCCTATGTGCGGGCTTACGATCTCGCCGTCGACAATTACCAGAAGACCACGAAAGCCCAGGAAGCCCGCGACCGGATGCTGGCCGAGCTCTTCGTGTTTTCCGCTTCGGTCCTGACGGGCAGCATCATGATGGCCGCCTTTGCCACGACCTCGGTGCGTGTGCTGGCGGGGCGCACGGCGCTTCGGGTGATCTGCAACAACAATCTCAACCGCACCTTCGACCTGATGCATGCCGCGGCCAACAGCAAGCCGGTGATGTTTGCGCTCGGCGGCGTGCTCGACGAGGCCAAGAAGCTCGCCAACAAGCAGGTGACCAGCGCTGCGGAAAAGCTGACGAGCAGCGCGCCGATCGCTTCCGCGCCGACCGCCCTCAATTTCATGACGCGGATCGCCGATTTCATCGATACCAACCACATCTGCGTGCATGATTTCGTCAGGGGCGTGCAACAGGACAATTCGATCAGCGAGGCCAACAAATCCAGGCTTGCCGATCTGGTCGGCAAGACGCCGTTCTGCAATCCGCCGGAGAGCCGGCGCGTCGACGAAAACCGGCTGTCCCAGAAGATGGAGCTCTTGTTCTACATGAGCGCGGTTCTGGATTCCGACAAGCTGGTGACCTATGTGCCGGCCACCGGCGGTACTGTCGGTGGCATGGGCCGGGATATCGAATACAGCAAGAACGCCATTCCGCAGATGCCCTCGGCATCGGATTATCCGAAGGCCACTTCGCCCCGCTTTATCGGCCGGCCGCTCCAGCCTTTCGAACCCGGTCAGCGTGTCGAATACGACAATATCGGATCGGTCGTACGGGATCGCATCAACACGCTCAGCCGTCTTACCGGCAATTCATCCTTCTATCCCGAGCAGAATTTTGCCGAAAAGCTTCTGATAGACCCCACAGGCCGCGCCCAACTGGCGAAGGCGGAGCAGATCATCAACCGACTTTCCACCGACGCGCGGCCCAAGCAGCTCACCGACGTCAGGATGATCTGAGGGGTGTCGATGCTGTTGACGGATCTCCTGAAGCCGCACGGATTGATGGGGCGCATGCGCTGGCCGCTGGTTGCGGCCGCTCTCGTCTGCGCCATGGCCGTAAGTGCGGCCGGCATGGTCGGTGCCTCTGATACCACCGATCAGTCCCTGCTTCAGATCGAAGAGGTGGCGTCGCGCCTTTCCGGCACGCCTGCCGCTGTCGACAATGTCGCCAAGGCTGCGGCCGATCGGGGCATTTCGGCGACTTCGGATGCGCAGCCGCTGCTTGAAACGGCGGCGCGGTCTTCCTTCAAGGCCGACAGCATGCTGGCCGAAGTTTCGAAGGCCGTCGGTGAGGCCGGCGACGATGCCGTCGATCCGAAAGCCTTCGCCAAAGCGGCAGCGGCTTTGGAAGAGGGGCAGGCGAAGATCGCGCGCATGTACGAAGCGCAGGACCAGACCGCGGCGAAGGATATCGAAACGCGTCTTGCCGACCCGGACAACGGGCCGCGTATCAATCGGCTTGCCGATCTGATGGCCGGCCCGGATCTTGCCGTGGAAACGGCTTTCACCGCCCAGCTCATGTATCTGTCCCTGGAGACCCTCTCCAGCTCCGATGCCGGGACGCTGGCGTCCGCTCCGCAGGACAAGCTGCAATCCGAGATGAAGAGCGTGATCTCGTCGCTGCGTTCGAAAAGCGAGAACGAGAAACCGCTTCCCAAGGACATGGCACGGGCGAATGAAAAGGCGCGGCTGACCTTCGTGCTCGCCACCCTGTCTCCGGAAGACCTGTCGGTGCTGACGGATTTCTATGAAAGCCCCGGTGGAAAGGCCAAGCGCGACGCGCTCATCGAAAGTTACAAGCAGGTCTCCGATCAGGCCAATAGCGAAATGCTGGGGCAGTATTTCCAGGCGCTGGTGGATTACCTCAAGACCCATCCTCGGCCGCAACAGCAGCAGTAATTCGGCTCCCAAGACGGAACGTGATGTTATGGACGATTTGCAATCCCTCGCCGCCGATTTCATCCAGGCGAACCGTATTCTGAAGATCGTCTCGCCGCTCGGCGAGGACCAGCTTCTGCCGGAGCGGGTGACGATCGAGGAAGGCATTTCCTCGCTCTTTGAAATCAAGCTGTCGGCGCGCGCCAAGAAGCCGTCGGTCAAGCCGGAGGAGTTGATCGGCCGGCTGATGGATGTCTCCGTCGAGGTGCAGCAGGGCGAGGATGGCGGCGGCGTGCGCCGCCCGTTCAACGGCCTGGTGACCGAGCTCAACGAAGGACCGCCCATCACCCGCGGCCTCAGATCCTATTCCATGGTGCTGCGGCCGCAGATGTGGCTGCTGTCGCGCCGTTCCGACTGCCGCATCTGGATGGACAAGACGTCGGTCGATATCGTCGAGACGCTGTTTTCCGAGCACGGCATTCCGGCGCCCGATACCACGGGCGTGATCACGCCACCGCCGCCGCAGCATTATTCGGTGCAGTGGAACGAAACCGACCTTGCCTACCTCACCCGCCGCTTCGAGGAGGACGGCCTGTTCTACTGGTTCTCGCATGAGGACGGCAAACACAAGCTGCATGTCGCCGACAGCCCGAGATCCTGGCTCGGTCCGTCGCCCTCGGCGCAGGGCGAGGGGCGGGTCCGGCTGGCGCAGGGCTCGGCCGACCGCAACCACATCACCGAGTGGAGCCGGCGCTATTCCTATGTGCCGGGCCAGCGCGCCGGCGCCGACTGGAATTTCGAGACGCCGCGCATGGTGCCGGGCACCATGACCCCGTCGCTCGTGCAGATGCCGGAAGCGACCAAGCGCGAGCTCTACGAATATCCTGCGCGCATCTCCTCGGTGGCCGAGGCGGAGCGGGCGGAAAAACTGAGGATGCAGGCCTCCGAAGCCGATCACGACCGGGTCTTCGGCGGCTCGACATCCCGCATCCTGGAGGCGGGGCGCCGCTTCACCCCCTATGAAGTCGCCCATCCCGACCATGCCTATGAGGAGCATGTGGTGGTCAAGGCGGTGCATACCGTCGTCGACCGCTCTTACGAGACGAACAGCAACGAGCCGGAATACACGAACACATTCGAGGCGGTGCCGTCACGGGTGGCGATGACGCCGCACCGCGAGACCAAGCGGCCGCGGATCGAGGGCACGCAGGTGGCAATCGTCGCAGGGCCCGCCGGCGAGGAGATCCATCCCGACCAGTACGGCCGCATCAAGCTGTGGTTCCCCTGGGACCGCAAGGCCAAGAAGGACGGTTCCGACACCTGCTGGGTGCGCGTCAGCCAGGTCTGGGGCGGCGGCACCTGGGGGGCGCAGGTCATCCCGCGCATCGGCATGGAGGTGATGGTCGCCTTCGTCGACGGCGACCCCGACCGGCCGCTGGTCACCGGCGTGGTTCCCAATCCCAGCAACGCGGTCCCTTACGACCTGCCGACCAACAAGACGCGCATGGTCATGCGCTCCAACTCCCATAAGGGCACCGGCTTCAACGAAATGACCTTCGAAGACGAGGCCGGCCAGGAAAACATGTTCTTCCATGCGCAGAAGGACCAGACGACGCGGGTGCTGAACGACCGCACCAAACGCATCGACCGGCACGAGGTCTCGGCGATCGGCGCCAACCGGACGGTCGAAGTCGGCGGCAACCAGAAGCACGAGGTCGGCGGCTCGATGAACACCGTCGTCGGCGGCACCGGGCCGATGGCCATGGCGCTGATGGGGGCGGTCAGCAGTCTCTCCGGACATACGGCGGGGCTCTTGGCGCAGGCTGGGCAAATTGCAGGCGGCGGTGGGCCGGGGCTCGCGGCCTTTGCCGGCACACTCGCATCTTCAGCGCTGGGTTTCCTTGGTGCAGGCGGACTGGGAAGCCGCGAGGGCGTTGTGTCCGGGCCGTCACCGAGAGCGGATGCGGGTACGGCGCTGGCTGGTTCCGGCACGGGTGTCGGCGACGCGGCCTCCAGCCTTTTTCCGCTGCCCGGCATCATGAACACGATTGTCGGCTCGTTCAAATCGGACACGATCGGGATTGCCCGTGCCGAGCAGGTCGGCGTGAGCAAGGTGACCAATGTCGGCCAGACATCGCTGGAGAGCGTCGGCAAATTCAAGAAGATCGCCGTCGGCGAGGAATTCGTCATCGAATGTGGCAATTCCAAATTCATCATGAAAGCCAATGGCGAAGTGATCATTCTCGGCAAGACGTTCAACTTCGTCGCCACCGAACACTTCCAGATGCGCGGCAAGCCGATCGATCTGAACTGAGGAGGTTCGCTTGGAACTGATCAACCGGCTTCCCTTTCCGGCTATGGCCTTTCGGCAGTTCGATGCGAATGGGGACTTGGATTGTGTCGTGTCGGTTCGTGGCACGTTCGAACATGTTCAAAACGACAGATTGCGGTTACGTCGCGAGCAGGAAGACTTCCAATGGGAGGACGCCTATGAAGGTGATCCCCATGCCGGCCCTCTCCTGCGTCAGAGCGATCTCACACCAGAGAAGGTCGGCACCGACATCACTTTCCTCGGCAATGCCTATGCGCCGGGCAGCACTCCAGCATCGTCATGGCAGGTCGGTCTGCGCGTCGGACAGCTCTCCAAAAGGCTTGAAGTCCATGGCGCGCGCTTCTGGCGCCCCGTCATCAAGGAAAAATGGGCCGGCTTTTCGGCAAGGGAAGCCAAGCGGGTGCTGGCGGATTGGCATCTGAGCGAAGCAGAGCCGGCATCTTCGGTGCCGATCTGCTGGAGCAAGGCCTATGGCGGTCAAATTCCCGGTACGGGCGATCCGCAAACCGAAACGCCCGCCGATGTCGAAGCGCGCAATCCGCTCGGCTGCGGCATCGTCAATCTCGACATGCCTTGGGATCAAGCGCCCGTCGCGGCACCGCAAATCACGTTGCTGGGACAGACGCTGAACTGGCGCGAGCCCACCGAGCCTCAGGGACTGGGCTTGGTGTCGCCTTGGTGGCGATCTCGTCAGCAACATGCCGGGACCTATGACGATGTCTGGCTCAACGAGCGTCACCCGCTTCTGCCGGAAGATTTCGATGCACGCTTCTGGCAATGCGCTCATCCGGATCTCGTTGCGGCCCCTTATCTGAGCGGGGACGAAGACTACGAACTGGATCATCTCCACCCTAGCTTCGCCCAAGCCACAGGGCGACTGCCGGGGATCACGCTGGGCGTCCGATGTGTCGGCCAGGAGCGCGATGAGTGGTATCTGCTCTCGCTGGACGGCGTGCATTTCGACTGGCGGAACGACAATCGAGTGATGCTGACCTGGCGGACGCGCTTTCCGCTTCAGGAGGCAGGCCAAACATCGCTTACGTTGACGCGGGTTCAAGTCAAAGCGGCGGATGATGCTCATCCCGACGGAGCAGCGGCATGAGCATTCCGCGCGACAACTATGTCGGCAAGCCCGACTATCCCACGCCCTGGACGACGAAGCAGCCGCGCGAAGGGCTCCGCGATATCGATGAGGCACGGATCGTTTCGCTGTCGCCGGATGTGTGCCTGACGCCGATAGGTTCTTCGGTCGTTCCCATACCATACCCGATCGTCGACTATTGTGGGCACGACAAGGGCTATACGCCATCCGTCCGCTTCACTGGCAAGAAAGCCATGGTCATGCGCTCCTGCACCACGCATGTCCATGGCGACGCTCCGGGCAATCGCAAGGGCGTTAAGTCAGGCGCGGTAGAAGACATCTGCGAGCCGATCGAGCATGCGGATCAGGTTCGAGCCGAGGGATCTCATGTCATCCGCCATCTCGACCGCTTCTGGATGAACAATCGCAATACGCAGGGCGAGGCGAATTTTGTGCGCGGTACCGAGACATTCGCGCCGCCTGAAGACGATGATCCCATTCCCGGCTCACTGCGCTGGAAGGGTAGTGACGAAGGCAAGGTCGTGAGCGACGCGTCACCCGAACCGCTGATAATGGGGGCTCAATACGCGGATGCGGGGAGCGCTCTTCGCAAGGTAGCGCCGCAGCAATCGGCAGGAAATGCGCAACCGGCAACCCAGCCCAAGCCGCTGCCGCAGCCACAGCGGCCGCAAACGACCCGACCTTTTCCTCCCGCCGCGAATGACAACGTTTATCAACGCCGCGGAACCTTCGGACGCCCTTTGCCGACAGGAGCGGGCCGGGTGCTCGGTTTGCTCGGCCTTGCGCAAGCCGGCTACCAACTCGGCGACATGGCGGGACGATGGTATGTCGGACCGGATGGTGTCATGGCTCGGGCGATCGGCGACCATTTGCGCGGGCAAGTCCCTATTACGTCGCCGCAAGCGCGGGAAATCAGCAATTTGCCCTGGCATATGCGGGAATGGTTTTCCGGGAATGCGACCATCCTCAATGCCAATGACATTCTGTCGTTGAAGGCCGGTGTGCCGCTCGATTTTCGCACGATGGATCCCGATGATCTCGCCGACCTGCTCGAGGCGCCGTGGCCCAGCGCCGAGCAGTTGCGGAAAAACGCAGAGCGCATCGGTGAGCGCCGGGCGCCTGCAGCACTGCCCGTCCCGGAAAACGTCCGCGTGGAGCAGGAGCGTGAAAAGCGGAGATGCCGGATCGACACCTACGAAAAGATGGAGCCGATCTGCAAGAGCATCGGCATGCAGGCCCATCATATCGTACCTGATTGGACCTTGCGCTATGGCACCCGCAAGGAAGCGATCGTCGGTGAAAAACGAATTCCGAATATGCCCGGTTTCTGGCAAGGGCAGAGCATGTGCGTCGTCGGGCAGGCAAGGACGCAGGGAACCGAACACAACGATTCTCACCTGGCCGATGGGGCGATCGAGGCGCTCGGTAGAAATTCCAATCCGCCGTTCACCGCAACTTTGGATGATGTTAAGGATGCCTCTATCGACGCGATGACGTCCGTTCGGCCGGATTGTGCCGCGCAGATCATCGCTGCAGTCAATGGCGAGTTCGCCGGGAGAGACCCCAACCAACTGTTGCGAGCCAAACAGTATCCGCCTTTGCCCAGCGACACGCTCAATGCGTTGCAGACGGGTGCCAAGAGAGGTGCAAATGCAAGACCTTAAGAGTGCGAGCAGCATGATAGAATTCACTCGCGCCTGTGCCCGCTCCGATGATGTCGTCGTGATCAATGCCGTCATGACAGGATCTGACGTCTATGCTCCAGAATCCCGCATCTTTCGCTTCGAACACGACGCCCGGATCGGAGAACAATGGTATTATGACGACTTCGATTTCCATATGCAGGACATCACCTTATTCAGCAATCCGGAAATCGACGCTACGACCGACTATCTCACCTATATGTCTTCTGAGGGGGATGTTTATCACGCTTGGTGGAAAGGAAACTTTCGCGAAAAGATCCTGGGCGCGGGAACCTGGGTGGCAGACGCTAAAGGGCATGGACGAATGTCAGCAATTACCCAGGTCGGAGGCAAACTTTATGCATGCGGACAGGGTGGGCAAATCTATCGGCGACACGGTCGGGACAGTTGGAGCCTTCTGACTGATAGATTGCTGTTCGACATGGCCAGCTATCTGAAGAAAAAAGAAGGAAGGCCTCGCACAGATGATCCGGACTACCTTTCCTGGCTGAGGGACTTTCAGAAGCAAGCGCCCAAAAACATTTCTCTGAACGCTATCAAAGGCTTTTCGGAGGATGCGATATATCTATGCGGATCAGAGGGACCCCGGCCCGTCCTCTATTTCTGGGACGGTTCGGAGCTGCATGAGCTGAAGGTTTATCTTGAGGAAGCAGCGCTGACGGGCATCCACATTGAGCACGCGGATAGCGTCTGGATATGCGGACGGGAAGGCGTGCTGCTGCACGGCAGCTATGCACGCGGGTTCACGCCAGTCAATCTGCGTCAACAGCTCAATCTCTTTCACATGATTACGCCCTATCGAGGCAAGCTGATATTGCCGTCGAGCGTTCGCCCGGGCGGCCTGTTCGAACTCGCGCCCGGCACGTCCGATCTGCGCCGGTTTTCCCCCGCTCTCCCTAAGCTGCGCGGTGAATACATTTTCTATGCGGGGGCTGTCGGTGATGTTCTTTGGGTTGTCGGTCAGAAGGATATTTTCCGCTTCGATGGGAATGAGTGGGAGCGGATTGAGCATCCTGATCTTTAGAACAAGGCATCTGTTGCCCACCGGTGTGGCTGATGCTCGTCCCGATGGAGCAGCGGCATGAGCATCCCGCGCGACAATTATGTTGGCGAGCCCGACTATCCCACGCCCTGGACGACGAAGCAGCCGCGCGAAGGTTTGCGTGATCTTGACGAGGCAAAGATCGTCTCGCTATCGCCGGATGTATGCCTGACGCCGGTCGGCTCCTCGGTTGTTTCCATCCCGTACCCGATCGTCGACTATTGCGGGCACGACAAAGACTACACGCCATCTGTCCGCTTTACCGGCAAGAAGGCAATGGCCCTGCGGTCCTGTACGACCCACGTCCACGGCGATGCACCGGGAACGAAAAAGGGATTCAAATCCGGTACTGTGGGAAATGTCTGCGAGCCGATCGGGCATGCCGACCAGGTGCGCGCCGAGGGTTCTCACGTCATCCGGCATCTCGACCGCTTCTGGATGAACAATCGGAATACCCAGGGCGAAGCCATCTTCGTGCGTGGGACTGAGACCTATGATCCGCCTGCGGATGACGATCCTATAATGGGATCATTGGCAGCCCAGAAGCCGATACAGCTTGCGTTTGATGCCACTTCCCCTGAAGGGCAGAGGTTGTTACGTGAATTCATGGCGCGGCAGGCAGAGCAAGGCGCGACACAGCCTAAAAGCGGTTCCTCGCTTGGACGCAAAGGTAATTTTGGCCGTCCCATTCCGGGCGGTGGATTAGCTGGAGCCGCAATTGCTCTCGGAGAGATACAAAATCAATATTACGCTGGCAGCAGACTTTGGCGCTTGCGAAATAGCCTTGAAGAACAAGGTACAGTGGTCGATCCGAGCAATCCCCGTGAACTTCAGGCGCTGTCAAATTATTCCGAAAATCTTGGTGGAACCAGCTTCATAAAGCGAAATTTCTTCGCGCCGATGACGGAGGACGAGGCTCTCAATCAACTGAAAATGGAGCTGCAAGAAGTTAGGAAACAAGAAGCGCGAGAAGCGACAGAAGCCGTCCTGAACTCTAAAAGGCTTGAAGCGGCCGTTGGTCAAGGTGTCCGGGTAGATGTCGATGAGGGTGAATGGCCATGTATTGTTGGCCCCTACAAATATGTCGAGACGATCTGCCCGGGCGAGGCGCATCATATCATTCCGGATATGGTATATCGTCTGGGCACGGCTCCGGAAACGCAGACAGAAAAAGAGTCCACCGCCGGGCGTATTCCCAATTCGCCTACCTATAATCAGGGACAGGCTATTTGCCTGTCGCCAGGCATGCACAGAACGGACGACGATGCCGTTCACAAGTCGCTCAATCCGGCTCTCGCGAGTTTGGGACAGAACTATAACCCTCAGGGAACGGCTCCGCTTGGTAAAATCAGAGATGAGGCACACAAGGCGATTGATCGGATCGAGGGGCTGCCCGAGAAATGTAAAAAAATGGCAAAGGATGCGGCGGACGCGCAAGTTAATATCAAATTTAGGCAACCTGGCCGCACTACGCTACGACCTCCCCGATTGCCGGGCGGACAAGGTGTAATCGATGTCCTAAAAGCCGGCACTTATTGAGGTAAGAAATATGAAACCGTACGATCCCCTACGCCTTGATCGAGCCCTTGCTCTGGGGAAAGACACGTTCTGCGTCGTGTTCAGCGGCAAGGATTATGAGGATATGTATTCCTACGTCCTGGTTCACGAAGGTGGGTTGGAACAGCCATGGTCCCGTTCCGACGTCCCGCGTAAGATCGATGATCTTGCCGGTAGAATTGGAGAGAATGGACGGCCGATCATCTATGCTCTCAGCGATGAAGGCGATGTTTATACGCTGCCCATGGGCAAGGACTCCTCGCATCGTAAAATAGTCGGCGCTGGCGTCTATTCCGACGATGCGACCGATCTTGGATACGTCAATTCCATCGCCCTGATTGGGGATGCGCTGTTCATAACCGGCTATCACTCGCAGCTTTATCGTCTGGTCGAGAACGACATAGCCTGGTTCCACAAGGAAAAGCTGCCGCAAGCACCAGAAACATACGATTACCTCGTTTTCGGCAATCTGAATGGCTGGACCGAGAGCGATCTCTATATGAATGTGACCTATTCGCCGACAAGCACAAACAGGGAATTAACGGACGAAGAAGAGGAGGAGATGGGGCGCCTCTACCTAGCCGGCCGAAATGAAGAGGCCGCAGCCATTCGACGAGCCTCGGAGGGCTCAAGCCGTGTCCTGGAAGGCCGTCTTTATCATTGGAACGGGCAAGAATGGCGGATCATAGTCAAACCGCGCTCGGGGAAGTATTATCCAGAGCCAGCTACGCTTTCGGACATTTTCATCGAGTCCCCAGAGAAGGTCTGGGCCGTCGGCGGTAATGGCGTCATTTTGTGCGGGAATGCCGAACATGGCTTTCGGGATGTTTCTTTCAAGGGAAACAATGAAAAGCTGCATTCGATTACGAAATTCAAGGATCGGATGGTGATAGCCTCAGACTACGCTTTGCATTGGTTCGACGGGCACCTGCTGTCGCCTTTGAAACCCGTCATTGATCCGAGCATCAATCGCAACATTCCGAATCCGCTCAAAGTCCAGGCCGTCGATGATGTCTTGTATTACTTCGATTCAAAACATGGCGTTCACACCTTCGACGGTGATCGCTGGACAGATATCGAAATTCCGCCTGAGTTGCTGGAACGCGATTTCAAAGGGGTGCCGCCTAAATCTCGATGACCGACGCCCCTGACGACGACGAAGATCTCGAGGAGCTTTACGGAGCAGGGAAGCCGTCGCTTTACGCTGCAGGCATGGCGGATGACCGGTATTTTGCGCTTCTGGTCGGCGGTCCGCGCTGGGCAAAGATGGCGGCGACAAAGGATCGCCCTGACCATATCGAGCGGCTGATGAGCATCTGGAGCCAATATGTCTGCTACACCTCGGCGTCCCTTACAGGAAATATTGGATGAATTCGGGCCACTTAAAGATGGTATGACGGTTTCTGCTTCGCAGGCTGAGGGCTATCGCGGGAAGCTGCCTGACGCCATGGTTGATTTCTGGATTGAGTATGGGCGCGGGCAGTGGCGCGACGGTCTTTTCTGGATCTGCGATCCCGAGCCGATCATGCCTGTCCTGCACGCGCTGTTTGCAGGCGATCCGGAATTCGACGTCGCGAGAATGGTGCCCTTCATGCGGGATGCATTCGGCGAAGTCAGCGTCTGGCATCCGAAGTTCAAGCTGATCACGCTCAAGATGAATCTCGGCACCGTCACGACCACCGACATTACCACCCACGTCATTGAGGGCGTACCCCCCTTCGACGATGATATGGCGGTAGCTTCCGCCGTGGACGCCAGCGTTTTCGATTGTCGTGGCTGGGTGGATGCTACGACAGGCAAGCCCGTTTTCGATGCGGTTCGCCGGCGACTTGGGCCGATCAGCGCGGATCAGGTCTACACCATGGCCTCGGCGGCGATGGCGCTGCCAGGGATTTTTCAATCGGCGGCTTCATCGAATATCTGGGCGTGCTGTCGCAGATAGGATCCTTTACGCTCGAACGCTATATCGATCCGAAGCAGGGTGGTCGAGGGCCCTTTGGACATCTCGAAGCTGTTCGTACGATCGGACATGAATTTCTGATCAACAGGAACACACCATGACCGACACCGACGCAAAGCTCTTGCGAACATTCATCACCGACGAGAACGAAGCCTTTGCCGATCGGCGGCAGGGGAAGTTCTGGCCTGCCAATCATCATCGGATCGGACCTTCGGCGACCAAAGCTTCCGGGCTGCTCGATCCGAACGAGCAAATCGACTTCTATTTTCATTTCATGCGCGTTGCCGGCGGAGCCCCTTCGGTCGGAGAGAAGGACATGCCGCTGCTGGTCGAGGCCTACCGGCGCATGCTGCCCTTTCTCGATCTTGGCGGTGTCATTGCGATGTCGCGGCGGCATCAACTGCTGTTCGTCTTCGGTTTCGACGATGCCGGCGTCCTGCCGAGCGGCGAGACGATCTCGGCCAAGGCGCTGAAGGCGCGCCTCAGGCTCATTGCGCAGGTCGGCAATTATACGACGATGCCCGCCCAGCGCGACAAGAAGGCAAAGTTTGTTCCCTTCGCTGATGAGGCGGTGCGCATTCTCGAAACTTTCCGGCATCTGGGCTATCGCCATGATCGGCGCTACGGCGAAGATCTCTACGACGTCACCAATCTTCGCTTCTGGGGTATGGCGTTCATCTGCCTGCTCAACAAGGCGACCCGTGCCGATCTCGTTGCCGATATGGTCGAGGGCAAATACGATCTTATGCGGCGGGTCGAGCAACTGGCGATCCTGCACCGCTATGTCGAGGCGGTTCTGCCGGATGCCGAGGCCGACGAGGAGCATTTCCGCTCGCTGGCGCAGCAGCTCAACGACATCGAGCTCGCGCGTCGCAATGCCACCGAATCCGTCGCTCTGGCGCAGAGGCTGGAGCTGCCGTTCAGCGACGACGAGGACTGGGAAATCCATATTGCGGTGCCGCTGCGCGGCGCCGAAGGCCATCCGCTGATCGCCAAGAACGTCGTGCGATTGCATATCCGGCCGAACCCTGACTGGCAGTGGGAGCTGAACGCGCGCATCGCCGAGCGCGGAGAATTCTCGGAAAGCGAAAAGAAGAATTACCGGAACGATCTCGGTTTTCCCCTTCTTGGGCGCGGAAATCTGCATGCCTTTCCAACATGGCTGAGACAGCTGCGTGAGCAGAACGGCCTGGATTTCGACACCGGCGCTGCCGACATTCGTGTGGGCCGCAAGCGGGCGGCAGCCAAACGGATCACCCAATGGTTGGTGAACTGAACTCGCATCGATCGCGATAGTGGCAACTGCAAGGGTGACCCATCGTAGCGCTTTTCAAAGAGAGCGGCGGAGGGGGCTCACCGGCCCCAACTTGCGCTGGACAGGTGCCAATAACATGACTATGGAACTCATGTTATTTACCCTGCCACCTCCGGCGCTCCGAGCGCCAAGGGGCCGGAGTGCCAGTCAAAGGAGTGATCCATGTCCAGCCGTCTCAAGGCTTTTTCCGCCTTGGCAATGTCCCTGTCGTTTTTCCTGCCAGCAACGCTGCATGCCGAAAGTTCGTTTGTCGATCATCGCGGCAAGACGATCACCTTCGAGAAGCCGCCGGAACGGGTGGTCACCATCGTTCGCTCCGCGCCGATCATCTATCGCGCCGTGGATGAGAAGGCGGACAATATCGTCGGCATGAACAAGGATTCGCTCACGCGTTATTTCACCAAGGGCATCTATGCCGAGATGCTGCCCGAAATGGCGAAGATCAATGCCAGCGCCGCCCAGGATGGTTTCGTGCCGAATGTCGAGGCGATCCTGGCGCAGAAGCCGGACGCGGTCATTCAGTGGAACCATAGTGAAAAGCTCATCGAGCCCCTGGAGCGCGCCGGTCTTACCGTCGTCGCCTGGCGGTGCTGCACCGAGCAGGACCGGCTCGACTATATCTCGCTGACCGGCGCCATGACCGGCCGCAACGACCGCGCCCAGGCGATCCTGAAGGCGCAGGCCGACACGTTGAAGACACTCGACGGCAAGGTCGCCAAGCTCGACAAATCGGCCTTTCCCTCCGTCCTGCATATCGACAAGGTGGCTGACCAGATCCAGGTCATCGCCAACGGTTCGCAGAACCTCTCGCTCAGCGGCGTGACCAATCCGGCCGCCGACAAATCGGGTGAATGGTGGCGCACCGTCGATTTCGAACAACTGCTGGTCTGGAACCCCGACATCATAGTCATTCCTGCCTATGCGACCGATCTCAGCCCCAAGGATTTCTTCGACAACCCGGTCCTTGCCAATCTCAAGGCGGTCAAGGAAAAGCGCGTCTACAAGCAGCCGGTCTTTGCCCGCACACCCGATGCGCCGGAGATCTTCCTGACGTCGGAATGGCTGGCGGCAGTCGCCCATGGCGCCGATTTCGCGCCGGATTTTCGAAAGCAGATCCGCGACGTCTACCAGCTGATCTACGGCGCCGAACTGACGGAGGATCAACTGAAGGCGATCCTCGAATCCGAAAGCAACGCGCCGGCGGACAAGTATGTCGAACTCTTCGGCTAAATCTAGCGCAAGCGGCCCGGCGCGGCATGCGAACGCCGCCGCGCCGGGCTGGACGGGGCGGAAACTGGCTTCGGTTTCCGTCCTTCCCGTTCTGATCGGCCTGCTGGTCGCAACCGTGCTCTATTCGGTAACGATCGGCCGCTACGACCTGTCGGTCCGGGATGTCGCCTATATCCTGATCGACAATATCCACCCGCTGGTCACGCCTTATTGGGATCCGGTGCAGGAGGTGGTGGTCGAGCAGGTCCGCCTACCGCGCATCATAGCGGCCGTCATCATCGGCTTCGGCCTGTCCATTTCGGGCGCGGCGCTGCAGGGGCTCTTCCGCAATCCGCTGGTGGATCCCGGTATCATCGGCGTGACGGCGGGGGCCGGTTTCGGCGGGACGCTGGCGATCCTCATCGGATTGCAGGGCTATCTTCTGTTGAGCATGGCCTTCCTCTTCGGCATCGCCAGCATTTTCCTCGTCAAGCTGTTGTCGACGGTGCGCGGGCGCACGAGCATGCTGACGCTGGTTCTGGCGGGCGTCGTCATATCGGCCTTCTTTTCGGCGGCGATCTCAATTGCCAAACTGCTGGCCGATCCCTTCCAGAAACTGCCGGCCATCACCTATTGGCTGATGGGCAGCATCGCCTCCAGCAGCTATTGGGACGTTCTTCTGATGGCGGTGGCGGTGGTGCCGTCCGCCGTTGCGATCTATCTCCTGCGCTTCCAGATCAACATCATGTCGCTCGGCGAGGAAAAGGCGAGGGCGCTCGGCACGAAGGTGGTGCTGGTGCAATGGATCATCCTGCTTGCGTCGGCGCTGATTTCGGCGGGCGTGGTTGCGACATCGGGCATCATCGGATGGGTCGGCCTCGTCATTCCGCATGTCGCCCGCGCGCTCGTCGGCGCCGATCATCAACGGTTGCTGCCGGTCTCCGGCGTCATCGGCGCGATCTATCTGCTGATGGTCGACAATCTCGCGCGAACGGTGAGCACGGCCGAGATCCCGCTCGGCATCATCACCGCGCTGATCGGCGTTCCCGTTTTCGCGGTGATCCTGCGCCGCCTGCATGCCAAGGGAGGCTGGTCCAGTGATTGAGGCAAGCGATCTCACCGTCGAGCGCGGCGGCAAAACCATCCTCAGCAATTACAGCCTCAGCCTGGAGCGCGGGCGGATTCTGGCCGTGCTCGGCGCCAATGGCGTCGGCAAGACGACGCTGATCAATACGCTGATCGGCGTCATCAAGCCGAAGTCGGGGCGGCTTTCGATCGGCGGGCAGGTGGGTTTCGTGCCGCAGCTCTTCGAAGTGCCGTTTTCCTATTCCGCTCTCGATATCGTCCTGATGGGAAGGGCGCGCCACCTCGGCCTGTTCGGTTCGCCGGGCAGGAGGGATTATGAGCTGGCGCGGCACTATTTCCACATGCTCGCTATCGAACATCTCGAACCGCAGGCCTTCAATTCGTTGAGCGGCGGCCAGCGCCAGCTTGTCATGATCGCTCAGGCGTTGGCATCGGAATGTGAGCTCCTGATTCTCGACGAACCCTGCGCGGCACTCGACTACAAGAACCAGGACAAGGTTCTGTGCCTGCTCGAGCAGCTCAGGGACAGGCATGGCATGACCATCGCCTTTTCCACCCACATGCCGCAGCACGCGGTGGAGATTGCCAGCGATGTCCTGCTGATGACCAGCGGCAGCAGCTATGTCTGCGGCCCGACTGCGGATGCGCTCAGCGCCGGAAATCTGAGCGACCTCTACGACCTGCCGATCGCGCGCGCCGATTTCGATGGGCTCGCCAAACACACCTATGCGCCCGTGTTCCGGCATGAGGGAGCCCGTTTCGATGGCTGAAGCAATAAGGCCCGGAAAAGGCATCGCCTATATCCATTGGGGCAATAGCTGGCAGCTGCGCAGCTTCCAGGATTTCCGTCACTATATCGACGATCTCATCTACATCAACGATCTGCCCAGGCTCGACCTGTCGTCCTACGCCGCCGTGGTCATGCCGGATGCGATGGATGCGGCGGCACCGCAGCCGCATGCAGAGCAGCTGAACGCCTATCTCCACGGCGGCGGTTTTCTCGTCGTCTGCCTGCAGGGGCATGCCGACTGGATCGATATTCCAGGGTTGGAATGGACGCCGGGAAATTGCCGCGATTGGCTGTGGTGGACGAAGGGCGAAAGACTGGAGGTCAGCCTCTCCGAGCCGCACCACCCGATCACCGAAAGCATGCCGCTCTCGCATATGAGCTGGCACTGGGGCGGCTCCTACAATGTTCCTGAAGGCGCGCGCTCGATCCTCGAGATCGACGATGGGCGCGGCAGCCTGTTTCTCGATTTTCCCGCGCTGCCGGGCGGCGGGCGTTTGCTGCTCGCAACGCTGGACCCCCATTCGCACAACGGCCAGCGCTTCATGCCGGCGACCACGCGTTTTCTGCGCTCCTTCTATCCCTGGCTGAACCGCGAGCTCGGCATCGAGCGGCCCGCGAGAAATCGCTTCACCTATCTGCAATGCTCGCACGTCCCGTCGGAGTGGCATCCCGACGGGCTGGAGGAAAGCCTCCGGCACACCGGTTTCGAGACATTGTTCGCTCCGCTTTATCAGCTCGGTCCCGACCTTCTCGACGGCACGGATACGCTCTACATTCCAAGCAGCCATGACGAGTTCTTCCTCAAGAGCCGGGCGAACGATCTCCTGGCATTTCTGGAGCGCGGTGGAAACCTGATCATCGCGGCCGAACCGTGCCAGCCGTGGCTGCCCTTCATGGCGCCGTTCCATGCCGTGCCGCCGCGTCCCTTCGCCAACATCAAAGTCCGTCTGCGCGACGACCGCTTCGGCATCTTCTCCGATCTCGGCGACGGCTTCGACGCGTGGAAGGGAATTTTCGGCCAATATGCGCGCGGCTGGACCGACCCGCCGCCCGGAGCGATCTGGCTGACCGATATCGGCCCCGAGCACGATCCGAAGCCGGCGGACTGGATATGGCAATATCCGACCCGGACCGGCCGCGGCGGATATGTCTTCATGCACAATGGCGACAACATGACCCGCTATCCCGACCGTGGCCCGAAAAAGGAAGCGCTGCTTGCCAATATCGCCGTCGCCCTGAGAAAGCTCTCCATCGGCGAGCTTCTCTTTTAGCGGGAGTGGGGAGAAGGCACGAAAGCCGGCCTGCGCGTTGCGAGCGACCGGCCAATAGTCAAAACACGTCTATTCTGTCCGTTCTGCGCGAGAAAATACGGGGGCTGCGGGGCGCCGAAGGATTTTCTTAAACGTTGCCGCCTTGGATGGGATCGCTGTCTGTCAACGGATGATACCGCCTCGGTCACAGGCGGCAGCGGCGCAATCGTTCGGCATGCAAACGGGAATAAGACATGATCCATGGCATTTGCGCTCTGACGATTCACCACGGGTCTCATGCCCGTGGCGCGTTGCGCTAAGGTTCGGTGCGCATGGTCGAGACAACCAACAGCTCCGGACGGAATAAAGCGCATCAGGATCGAGCCGATCATCCCGACACCGGCGAGGCAATCACGGATCTCGGAGATCAGAAAGCCAGATTCTGCGCCGAAATCGCGGCCTTGGCCAATGCTGCCATGAACGGGGATCTCAGACGGCGAATGAACGCCGACTACGCGGATCCGGATCTTCGTCGTTCGGCTGTCATCCTCAATGAGCTGATTTCGTCGATCGACGGCAACCTGTCCGATTTCAACGATGCGATGACCGCTTTTGCCCAGGGAGATCTCCGCATCAGCGTGCGGGCCAAGCACCGCGGCGCATTCGGGCAATTGCAGAAGAACTTCAATCTGGCCGTGGCCACGATCCGCTCGATGTTGGGAGAGCAAGGTTCGGAACGGTTCACGGATAAGGCGACAAAATTCGGCCGGATGCTGGCAGCCTTCCGATCGAAGGGAATTGCTTTCGGCGTTCGGATTCCCGACGAAGATGCGCAGCCAATTCCCTCGCCGCCCCACGATCTCTGGCTGAAGCTTGCCGACGCCCTGGACGACTTCTCGATCTGAACGGTCGCCGTGGCGTCGGTGTGCCGACCGTTCGACGAGGTGACCGCACCGCAATGCAATAGAGCGCCGCGTCTCCGACAGGACGCTCTATCGCTTTGCCGGTGATGCCTCTCAGCCTCAGAAAGGATAGTGCTGGGCGGAATCTTCCACCGTGATCCAGCGCAGGTCGGTGAATTCGGCGATTGCCGCCTTGCCGCCGAAGCGGCCGTAGCCGCTGCCTTTGACGCCGCCGAAGGGCATCTGCGCCTCGTCATGCAGCGTCGGGCCGTTGACGTGGCAGATGCCGGATTCGATCCGCGCCGCAACCGCCATTGCCCGCTGGATGTCGCGGCTGAAGACGGCGGAGGACAGGCCGTATTCGGTGTCGTTGGCGATGCGGATGGCTTCCTCCTCACCGGCAACACGAATGATCGGCTTCACCGGACCGAAGGATTCTTCCGCATAGACGCGCATCTCGGGCGTGACGTGATCGAGCAGCGTCGCCTCGACCACGGTGCCCGAGCGCTTGCCGCCGGCCACGAGCTTGGCCCCCTTGGCCGTCGCATCGGCGATCAGCTCCTCCATTTTCTTCGCTGCATCGAGGCTGATCAGCGAGCCGAGAACGACGTGGCCCCGCGGATCGCCGGCCGGCAGCTGGCTGGCGCGGGCGGCCAGTTTGGCGACGAACTGATCGGCGATCGTCTCGTCGACGATGATCCGCTCCGTCGACATGCAGATCTGGCCCTGATGCATGAAGGCGCCGAAAATGGCGGCATTGACGGCGCCGTCGATATCGGCGTCGTCGAGGATGACGAGCGGTGCCTTGCCGCCGAGCTCGAGAAGGGCGGGCTTCAGATATTTGCCGCAGGTCTCGGCGATGATCTTGCCGACCTTGGTCGAGCCGGTGAAATTCACGCGCTTGACGGCCGGATGGGCGATCAGCGCGGCGACGATCTGAGGCGCATCTTCCGGCGCATTGGTGATGACGTTGATGACGCCGGCTGGCAGCCCTGCTTCTGTCAGCGCGGTGGCAATCAGCCGATGCGTGCCGGGGCATTGTTCGGATGCCTTGAGGATGACGGTGTTGCCGCAGGCGATCGGCATGGCGATGGCGCGGGTGGCGAGGATGACGGGCGCGTTCCAGGGGGCAATCGCCAGGCAGACGCCGGCCGCCTGGCGAACACCCATGGCGAGCGTGCCGGGTTTGTCGGAAGGGATGATTTCGCCTGTGATCTGCGTCGTCATGGCGCCGGCCTCGCGCAGGATATTGGCGGCGAGCATGACATTGAAACCGGCCCAGGGTGCGGTTGCGCCGGTCTCCTCGATCATCAGCCGGGTAAACTCGCCGACTTTCGAATCCATGATATCGGCAGCCTTCATCAGGATCGCGCGGCGCTGGCCGGGGCCGGTCTTCGACCAGGCGCCGAAGGCAGCGGAGGCGGCATTGACGGCTGCGGCAACGTCGTCCAGGTCCGCCGCTGCGGCGCGGCTTGCGAGCTTCTCGGTGAAGGGATCGAGACGATCATAGGTCCGGCCGGTGGAGGCCGCGCGGTCGGCGCCGTTTATGAGGAGGGAAATATTCATCTGAGGTCTCCTGGGGACAAGGATTAGAAGCCGAGGACTTCGGCGTTGATGGACGCTTCGAGGCCGCCGTCGACGGCAATGTTGGCGCCGTTGATCCAGCGCGCGCCATCCGAGCAGAGGAAGAGCACGGCCGGCGCGATATCGGCTGAGGTGCCGGCCCGGCCGACGCGGGTGATGTCGCTGTCGACCCTCGCGTCACCGAGCACGGCGCGGAACTGCTTGAGGATCGGCGTTTCCACCGGTCCGGGGCTGACCGCATTGACCCGGATGCCGCGGCTTTTGAACAGCGGCTGGTGGGCGGCGCGCATGGTCCAGAGCAGCAGCAGTTCCTTGGAGAGCGGGTAGCCTTGCTCGTCCTTGAGGCCGTGTTCGGCCACAACCGCCGCCACGTCCGGAAAACCTTCTTTGCCGGCCAAGGCCTTTGCCCGCTCGAGATTGGCGCGCCAGCCGTAGCCGGCAATCGAGGCGACGTTGACGACGGCGCCGCCTTCGCGCAGGCGGGGTGCCACGGCTTCGGACAGGGCGCGAAGGCCGTAGAAATTGACGGCGAGCGTCGAGGCGATACCGGTGCTACCGGAAAGGCCGGCGACATTGGCGAGCGCGTCGAGGCGTGTCGGCAACTGCGCGACGATGTCGGCAACGCCTGATGGGGTGGACAGATCGCCCTTGATGAAGGCGGCACTTCCACCGGCCGGTTCGCGCACATCGACGCCGATGACCTCGGCACCCATCTGGCCGGCCAGCTCGGCCGTGCGGGCGCCGATGCCGGAAGCCACGCCGGTCACCAGGATTGTTTTACCAAAAAGCATGAACGTCACCTTTCGCAAGAGAGTCCGGACATAAGCCGGCTCATTCTTCCCATTTGATCTTATGCGGACCCGGCAATTTCAGCCGGTAGCCGACGGGCAGAAGTTGAAAATCGTAGCGGCGCTCGATTTCGCCCCACAGGCCGCGTGGCAGGTAGAGGGAGAAAATCAGGGCGGTGGCACCGAGGCCAATCAGGTACCAGACGCCGGCTGCGCCGAAGAAGGTCTCGATCACGAAGAACAGGATGGCGCCGAGGATGGCGCCTTCGAATTTGCCGATCCCGCCGACCAGCACCATGAAGATCATGTAGGCCGTCCATTGGACGCTGAAATAGGTCTTCGGCTGGAAGGTCGTGGCGGTTGCCAGCCACAGGCCTCCGGCGACGGCGATGCCGAAGGCGGCGAGCACGAAGAGCAGCCTCTTCGTCGCGATCACGCGCACGCCGACCGAGGTCGCCGCCTCCTCATTGTCGCGGATCGCCTGCATGGCAGCGCCCGCGCGGCTGCGCATCAGGATGAAGAGCGCGCCGAGCAGGGCGGCCATGGCCGCCAATGCGAGCCAGTAGATCGTCGCCCGCCGCGTGCCGCTGTCATAGACGTTGAGCGAAATCAGCGAGGTTCCGGTTTCTCCCTGGATCAGGCCGTCGAGGTTGACGAGCAGGTGGGCGAGTGTGGCGACCACCCACATGCCGATCGCAAACTCGCCGCCCTTCAGGCGCAGCATGAACAGCGAAAGCGGGATCGACAGCGCACCGGTGACGATCGCGGCGGCAAACAGCGCGGCGAAGGGATTGAGCCCCGCATCGGCAAGCCGGATGGTGAAATAGGCGCCGAGGCCGAAGAATACCTGCTGGCCGACCGAAACCAGCCCGCCGAAACCGGCAAGCGCATTCCACATGGCGGCAAGGATCACGTAGATGAACAGGGCCGTCAGCCGGTCGATCGCGCCGGCGCCGAGCACGGCGGGAGCGAACATCAGCAAGGCGAGTACCGCGGCCATGGAGCCGAGCGCCACCCGAGACGATTTCGTCCAGCGCTCTATCGATATTCCGTTGGAGATGATGGTCATGTCGGGCTCCGGAGACGGGCGCGCAGCTTGAGAGAGGCGCCGAATTTGTCGAGAACCGGCATGCCGAACCGGGACAGCCTGACGAACAGCACCAGCAGGAACACGGCATGGCCGCCGATCAGGAAGCCTTGCGGATGCAATTGCGCGCCGAGCGATTGGGCAAGGCCGAGAACGATGCCGCCGGCAAGCGTGCCCCATAGTGATCCCGCTCCGCCGATCACGGCCGCCTCGAAGGCGAAGAGAAGCTGCGGGCCGCCGGCATAGGGGCTGAAGGTCGCCCGCATCCCGAGAAAGGCGCCGGCGATGCCGACCGTGACCATGGTGATCGCAGTGGCGACGGCGTTGACCCTGCGGGCATCGATGCCGACCAGTCCTGCCGTATCGGGATCTTCCGCCGTCGCGCGGATGGCGCGGCCGAGGGCAAAGCGGCTGAGGAAGAACTGCAGCGTGCCGAGAATGAGGACTGCGGCCACCATCATCATGACGGCAAGCTTGCCGACGAAGATGTGGCCGGGCAGCTGCCAGGAGGCATAGGACAGGTTGCCGATGAAGGGCGCGAGCGACCTTGTGTCGGCGCCGAACTGCTCGAACAGCAGGTTATCGATGACGATTGACAGGCCGAAGGTCGTGAGAATCGGCAGGAGCGTGCCGCCGCGGGCGCTGCGTTCCAGGATGAAGCGCTGCAGCAGCCAGCCGACGGCCGCCATCACCGGCAGCACGATCAGCAGGCCGTAGAAAGGCGGAATGCCGGCTTTGGCGGCGAGCAGCCACAGGCCGTAGGCGGCTGCGACCGCCAGGCTGCCATGCGCGAGATTGATGATCCGCATGACGGAGAACATGAAGGACAGGCCGCAGGCGATAACGGCGTAGTAACCGCCGAGCAGAATGCCCTGGAGCAGGGTATTGATCACGATGCGCTCCTTTCGCCGGCTGCCCGGTGCAATCCGAAATAGGCTTGGGTGACGTGCTCGCGCGTGACGGCCGCCGCCGGCCTGTCGAGGACGATGCGTCCCTCGAGCATGCAGATGACACGGCTTGCCACGCTCATGGCGCGGGCGAGATCCTGCTCGACGAGCACGATTGTTGTTCCCGACGTCAGCAGCGCTTGCAGCTGGGCATAGACGCGATCGACGACCAGAGGCGAAAGCCCGAGCGAGACCTCGTCCAGGAGAAGAATATCGGGATTGCTCATCAGCGCCCGGCCGATGGCGGTCGCCTGCTGTTCCCCGCCCGAGAGGTGCCCGGTCTTGGCGTGACGACGGGGTTTCAGGTTGGGAAAGGCGTCGAGCACGCGATCGATGCTCCACTCGCCCTTGCGGCCGGAGCTCTTTCCGAGAAGCAGGTTTTCCTCCACCGTCATCTGTGAAAACAGGCGCCGGCCTTCCGGCACCAGGGCGATGCCCTTGGCGATGCGCTTGTGGGACGGCACGGAAGCCAGATCTTCATCGTTGAGAAGGACGCGGCCGGAGGATGGAAGATGGGCGCCGGCGATCGATCGAAGCAGCGTCGTCTTGCCGGCGCCGTTCGCGCCGACCAGCGCCAGCACTTCGCCCTTGGCAAGATCGAAACTGACGCCGCGCACCGCCTGCAGCAGGCCGTGGCGGACGTCGAGGTCGCGGATGGAAAGAAGGCTCATGCGGGCGTCCCTCCAAGATAGGCCTTGACCACCTCCGCATTGCTCATGACCATTTTCGGTTCGCCATCGGCGATGATCCTGCCGGCGTCCATGCAGATCAGCCGTTCTGCCACCTGCAGCAGGATATGAACGATATGCTCGATCCAGACGATGCCGATGCCGCGGCGGCGCAATTCGAGGATGGTTTCGACGAGCTCGCTCGCCTCGCCATCGGTCAGGCCGCCGCCGATCTCGTCGAGCAGCAACAGTCTCGGCTGCGTGGCAAGCGCGCGGGCAAGCTCCAGCCGTTTGCGATCCAGCAGGCCGAGCGTATCGGCGGGGCGGTTGGCGACATCAAGCATACCGCAGAGCGAAAGCGAATCCACCACGCGCTCATAGGCCTCGTCGCGGCTGGCGGCATGGCCGTGCGATGCGGCGACGAAAACATTCTCGAAGGTCGTCATGCCGCTGAAGGGTTTGGGAATTTGATGGGTCCGGACGAGCCCGGAGCGGCAGCGTTCTGCCGCCGTCCGGTTCGTCACGTCGGCGCCATCGAAGGTGATGCTTCCCTCGCTCGGCGGAAAGGCGCCGGCGAGCACGCTGAGCAGGGTCGTCTTGCCCGCGCCGTTCGGCCCGACAATGCCGACCGCCTCGCCATCGCCCATGGAAAAATCCAGATTCTCCAGGACCACCAGCGCGCCGAACCGCTTGTGGATCCCTTTGGCCGAGAGAAAGGCTCCTCCCGGCCGTCTTTGCGCTTGCTGCTGCACTTTGGTTATCCGTTGTAAGCGGTGAGCTTGGCGCCGACCGGAACGTTCGGGTCGGTGGCGTTTTCGGTGACGACGTAGTCGAGCGCGAATTTCGAGCCCTCCGGCGCTTTCACCCATTGCGTGCCGATGATCGGCCCGGGAGAAACATTGGCGACGGGACCGCTGGTGAAGTCGACCTTGCCGGCGATCGTCGTGGTCTTCAGCGTGCTCAGCGCCTTGGCGACGGCCTCCTTGCTCTTGACGTCGGCGCTGGCTTTCAGCGCATCGAAGCCGGCGTCGAGAAGCGCAAGGCTGGCGCCGAGCTGCTGCGTCCACTGTTTGCCGCTTGCCGTTTCATAACCGTCGGCGAGTTCGGTTCCGGAGACACCCGTCAGCGTCGATTTGTAGGGGAAGGCCTTGTGCCAATAGGCGGCGCTGCCGATGTTCAGGCCGAGGCCGCCGAGCGCCTCGATGTCGGAGGGAAACAGGCCCGTCTTGGCGATCTGGCAGATCTTGATCTGCTGGGTGAGACCCTGCTGCGCGGCCTGACGCCAGAAGGCGGCGAAATCGGGCGGGATCGGGAACGAATTGAAGATCTCCACGCCCTCCTGCCTGAAGAGGGCGATCTGCGCGGTAAAATCAGTGGTGCCGGTTTCATAGGCGCCGGGATCGACGATGGTGAAGCCCTCCTTGGCGAGCGCCGGCGCCAGATGGGCACGGATCGCATTGCCGTCGGCATCGTTGGGATACATGACGCCGACCTTCTTGTTGGTCTCGATCAGGTTCCACTGCGAAACATAGGCCTTGTGGAATTCTTCGACGCCGAAGCCGAAATGATAGGTCCACTTGAACGGCGAGGGCGCTCCGGGCTTGGCGCCGCGGCCGAAATACCAGGCTTCCCAGGGCATGACCGTCGAGAGGCAGGGAATGCCGGCCGCTTCGCAGGCGTCGGCCACCGGGTTGATGGTTTCGGGCGTCGAGACGGCAAGCATCAGGTCGATCGACTGGTTGTTGATCAGGTCCTTCGCCAGCTGGCCGGCGCGCGAGGGATCGGATTGGGTATCCTGGTCGAGGATCTCCACCTTCCAGGTCTTGCCGCCCGCCTGCAGGCCGTTCGCCAGCGCCTTGCGCGCCAGGTCGAGCACATAGCCGTCCGTCTCGCCGAAGCCGCCGAGCGGGCCGGTGCGCGGGCTGATGAAGCCGACCTTCAGCGTGTCGCTGCTTTGCGCAAAGGCGGTGCGGCCGGAAAGCGCCAGTGCCGCGCCTCCCGCCACGGTCGATGCGATGAAAGAGCGGCGGCTCAGCGATGCCGCGTTGAATTTTCCGCTGCGGAAAATGCCGTTCATGAAATCATTCCTCCCTCTTGATGGGGCCTCCCAGCCCGTTCCCAATGTTCATTTCCACCGATCTCAGTTCAGATCGGGTAGTGCCGTTTTCCCGATGCGATGGTCACCCATCGGAGCTCGGTGAATTCATCGATTGCCGCCTTGCCGCCGAAGCGGCCGTAGCCGCTTGATTTGACGCCGCCGAAGGGCATTTGCGGCTCGTCGGAAACTGTCGCCTCGTTGATGTGGCAGATGCCGGATTCGAGCCGCATGGCGACGGCAAGCGCGGCATTGACGTCGGCGCTGAAAACGGCGGCCGAAAGCCCGTATTCATTGTCGTTGGCAACCGTCACGGCCTCATCGACGCTGCCGACCCGGATGATCGCGGCGACCGGCCCAAAGCTCTCCTCGCGGTAGATGCGCATGGCGGGTGTGACGTGATCGATGACGGTCGCGTCCATCAGCGTGCCGTTGGCGTGACCGCCGCAGACGAGCACCGCGCCTTTCTGCAGGGCGTCGTCGATGAGCGACCTGACCCGCCGGATGGCCTCGGCGTTGATCAGCGTGCCGAGCGGCGTGTTGCCGTCCTTCGGGTTGCCGGCGACGAGGGTTGCGGCCTTCGCCCGGAACTTGCCGACGAAGCCGTCGGCGATCTCGTCCATCAGGATGATCCGTTCGGTCGACATGCAGATCTGGCCTTGGTTCATGAAGGCGCCGAAGGCGGCAGCACTGACGGCTTCGTCGATATCGGCGTCGGCCAGAACGATGAACGGCGCCTTGCCGCCGAGTTCGAGCAGGCAGCGCTTGAGATGTCGTGCCGCGGATTCGGCGATGATCCGGCCGACACGGGTGGAGCCGGTGAAATTGATGCGGCGCACGGCCGGATGGGCGATCAGGGCGTCGACAACGGCGGCGGCATCGCTCGGCGCATTGGAAACGACATTGACGACGCCGCGCGGAAAGCCGGCGTCACACAGGACGTCGCCGATCAGGCCATGGGTTTTCGGGCAGAGTTCGGAAGCCTTCAGGATGACCGTGTTGCCGCAGGCAAGCGGCATGGCGACGGCGCGGGTGCCGAGGATGATGGGCGCATTCCAGGGGGCAATGCCGACGCAGACGCCTGCCGGCTGGCGGACCGCCATGGCAAGGTTTCCCGGAATACCTGAAGGAATGAGCTCGCCCGAGATTTGCGTGGTCATCGCCGCAGCCTCTCGGAGAATATCCGCGCCGAGCCCGCAATTGATCGCGGCCCATTGCGCGGTGGCGCCGGTTTCGCCGGTCATGGCGGCGATGAGTTCCGGTGCGCGCGCGTCCAGGATATCGGCGGCGGCATTCAGCAGCCTGCGCCGTTCGCCCGGCCCGGTCTGCGACCAGTCCGGAAAGGCTGCCGCGGCCGCATTGGCAGCCCTTGTCATGTCGGCAACGGATCCTGCCGAGGCGATCGTCGCGACATCGCCGGTCAGCGGATCGATGCGTTCGAAGGTGGCCCCTTCGGAAGCATCCATCGCCTCGTTGTTGATCATCAGCTTTGCCGCGAACACTGTTCCACCCACTTCGTCACGTGTTGGCGCCATGTGCCGGCGCCTGCTTTATTGCCATGGGGAGAAAACGAGCGGACGCGGCGCCACGAGGGTCGCCTGACGATTCCCACATCTGCTGAAGAGCCTCCTCCCAAAGGCTGATGAGAAAAGGTTACGCCGATCCGGCGTGGATGGAATGCGATTTATTGGGTTAATATTGTAATTATCTGGCAATTGCCGCATATTTGACGCGGGAATGGAGGAGAGGCCTTGGCGACGGACGGGGGGATTCATCACTATGCCAGGGGCGAGTGGCACGGGCCGTCGCTGTCGCACCGGCGCATCCGTTTCCAAAGAGGACTCTATTCCGATTTCCACCATTTTCTTCTGCTCGGGGAGGGGAGTGGGGAGCTTCATTTCGACAATGGCGACCATCGGCCGCTGCACGGACCGCTGCTTGCCTTCCTGCCGCCGCAGGCGCGCTGCGACCTGTCGATATCAGCCGGAAGCGCGGCCCATCTGGTCGGCGCCTCGCCGCAGATCATGGTCGATGCGATCGGCGACAAGGTGGAATCCTATTCGCTGCGCATCTTCACCGAGCAGCGCAAGCTGGTCGAGGCACTGGATCCCTCAGCAGTGGCCGAAATCAGCCCGCTGATTTCGGGCTTCGTGCGGGAACTGGGCGATCCCGCCCGCTCCTCCTGGATGGTCGCATCCGCCTATATCCGGCTCATTCTGATGGCGCTGTGGCGCGGCTCAGACGGCGAGAGAAGCGAGCAGCGCGGGCAGGGCGAAACCGGGTCGATCCTGCAGAGATACCGGCAACTGGTCGAGGCCGGTTTCCGCCGGCACCGGCCGATCAGCGATTATGCCGCGGAATTGGGCGTCACGGCCGACCGGCTGCATTCCATCTGCCAAAGGGCGCTCGGCCGCTCGCCGATCCAGCTCCTGCATGAGCGCGTGGTGCAGGAGGCAAAACTCAGGCTGGAACGATCGGCCCGCAATATCCAGGAAATCTCCGACAGCCTCGGCTTTCGCGATCCGACCTATTTCAGCCATTTCTTCAAACGCAAGACCGGCCTTTCCCCCGCCGGCTACCGCGAAATCGCCCGCGCTTCGGCCGGCTCGGAAAACAGCATGCTGTCCTCGGGTTATGCGGATTGGCCTTAGGTTTGGGGCCATTGGGAAAAAGTTGGAATTTGCCGGGTCTTGGATCGCAAATCGTGCGAACATGGAATCCCAAGCTGGGGTAGGATTGCAATGCGCCAGGAAGTGGTCGTTGCGCGCCGCAATCGGCAATGGTCGACATGGGGCCGATAGCGGACTAGCAGCTCCCAGTGTCGTTGAATTAGTAGAGACGTTTAAATCGAAGCGTGAAGCAATCGCCATCTGCCGATGTAAGGATCTCAGCTCTTGCAAGGGATCGAGTCACGTTTCCCCCAAATTGCTGCTCAATCCTCCAGAATGCTCGCGATCCTCACCAAATCTGCAACTGACGATGCGTGCATTTTTCGCATCATGTGACCGCGGTGAAGCTTCACGGTGGCCTCAGCGAGCTGAACTTCAGCCGCAATTTGTTTGTTCAGCTTCCCGGCGACGACCAATGTCATAATCTGCCGCTCGCGCTCGGTAAGTTTGGAATACCTTAAGCGCAATGCCGCCGTTTGATTTGCCTCTTCGCGTCGAGCACTATCTCTTACCAAAGCGCGGTTCACCGCTTCGAGCAGGTCCTGCTCGCGCACTGGCTTGGTAAGCACATCGATAGCTCCAGCCTTCATGGCGCGGACAGCCATCGCCACATCGACATGAGCGCTGATCAGCACCACTGACCTTGGGTGGTGGCTTTTTGCTAATGCCTCTTGAAACTCCAAGCCGCTTTGACCTGGCAATCGGATATCCAGCACAATACAGCCTGCACGATCAGGATCATCGACAGTAAGGAACTGTGCTACCGAACCATGGGTTTCAGCGACAAGTCCGACAGATTCGAACAATCCTCTCAGAGCTTCGCGGACACTTTCGTCGTCATCAATGACAATAACTGTGGGCCGGCCTCTCTTGCGATCATCTATCATGGCCAAGATCGCCCTCCGCCATTGGCAAAGTGAACGTGAACAGGCCTCCGTCCCCGTTCTCCCCCGATGAAGCCCAAATACGGCCACCATGTGCTTCGACGATTGAACGGCATATCGATAAGCCCATTCCGATACCGTCGGCCTTCGTGCTGTAGAATGCTTCGAAAACGCGCTCCAACTCGTGGATAGGTACCCCGCGGCCTGTGTCCGAAACACTCACTTTCACAAGCTGCTCATCTGCAGTACATCGGATGACGATGCGTCTTGCCCCGGAAGAAGCTGCCATCGCTTCCGCGCTATTCATGACCAGGTTTAGAACAACCTGCTGCAGTTGTGTCCGGTCTCCTACGACTTCGATAGGCATTTGGGCCATATCAAGACCAACTTCTATTCCGCGCCTTTGAAGTTCGCCGGTCAACAGATTCAGTACCTCACGCACGGCGGGTTTGAAGTCAGTTTTCTCAATTTTAGCAGGCAACTTCTGAGCCATTGCCCGGATACTGGTGATAATGTCACCGGCACGATGTCCGTCCCTGACGATCCTTTCGGCTGCCAGCCGCGCCTGCTCCAGATCGATATGACCCGGCTGTAGCCAGCGCAGACATGTGCCGGCATTCGTGACGATTGCCATCAGCGGCTGGTTGACTTCATGGGCAATCGAGACGGCAAGTTCACCTGTGGCTGTCATCCGGGTCACATGTGCGAGGTCACTCTGACTTTGCCGCAAGGACTCTTCGGCCCGTTTGCGATCCTCAATATCCACGACGACGCCGTACCATCGCACAACATTTCCATCTGAATCCAGAAGTGGGCTTTGTCGAAGGTTGAACCATCGATATTCGCCATCGGCGCGTCTGATGCGGGCATCCACCGGACGGCTTTTTTTCGAGGCTACGATATCGTCCCAAGCCATACGCATCGGCTCGACATCATCAGGATGAAACATGCGATAAAAGCCGAAGCCGACGATCTCTTCAAAAGGTAGTCCGACATAATCGATCAAGTTTCGATTAAAATATTCAAGCCGGCCATCCGAGGTGCAGGACCAAGCCATGGCGGGTATCGTGTTGATGATAAGATTGAGCTTGTGTTCACTTTCCCTGAGCGCAGCTTCGCTTTCTCGAAGAGCATTCTCCGCGTATTGCAGGTCTTCGATATCGATATTGACGCCGAACCAACGAACGAGCCCGTTGGCATCGACAAGCTTGCGGCCCGAGAAGTAAAACCAGCGGTACCCGCCGTCTGCTCCGCGAATGCGTCCTTTCAAAACAGTGTGGTCGGAATGCTCTAGGTCTCTCTTCCAGATGTCCACCATGCCGGGAATATCGTCTGGGTGATAAAGGTCCAGGAAGCCCCAGTCGAGAATTTGGTCAGCAGGACGGCCTGCATAGTCCAGCCAGCTTTTATTGACAAAATCGGCGCTGCCATCCGGTCGCGCTGACCACACGAGAACAGGCAGCGAATTGATGATAAGGCTGAGGTTCTCTTCGCTGGCCGCAAGTGCAGTCTTCGTTTCCTTCAATGCATTTTCGGCCTGTTTGCGGTCCTCGATATCGAGGACCACACCGTACCATCTCAGGACATTTCCTTCTGCATCGAGCCGCGGCTTCTGGCGGAGCGTGCACCAACGATATTGGCCATCTGCGCGCCTCAGTCTGCCCACGACCTCCCTGGCATGCTTCGAGGCCATGATGTCATGCCATTCCGAAGCGAGATATGACGTGTCGTCAGGATGAAATAGCTTGTAGAATCCCACTCCGGAGATTTCCTCAAGCGGCGCCCCGATGAACTCGAGAAAATGCTGGTTGGCAAAATCGAGCATGCCTTCCGACGTTGCGGACCACACCATGGCGGGGATTAGATCAATAATGGGATCGGTTTCCGGCTCTCGTTCCACCGCACTCTCCGTTCAGAGTTTGAGACGTTCGCGAGCCTAGAAGTTCCGACTCATGTCAGGAAGTAGAGAAGGGTGGCCGATCGTCCGACGGAAATAGTTACGGGATTTCCAGGTGTTGCGTAAGGACAAATCGATATACGAAGGTCTATGGTTGCAATGCCACCGTCTAGTTGCAGGCGACCTAGATCGCAATTGAGAGCGATCAGAAACCCGCTTACTCCTACGCATAGAAGCCCTTGACGAATGGCGACGTCGGCTGATCCGTCGTTGCCCTCACTCAAACATCTACGTGCATTGGAATTCTGCATCACTGCCATTTCCTGACTGATGCAACAGCATTCGGTGACGTGGTTTATCGCGACCCGAACGGCCCAAAGCAGCCCTTACTCGAAACCAACTTTCGTTTCATCTCGACCTATGGGGAGACTATCATGCGTAGTTTGATCATGTGCCTGATGTTGGCGACCGCCAGCATGACCACGGCAACAATGGTAAGCGCACTTCCTGCGCACGCCACGGCGGAGCTTCGCGAAGCTCCGGTTCCCATCCACTACCGAACCGCAAAGATCGAGGGCCTCGATATCTTCTACCGGGAAGCTGGCCCGGCCGACGCTCCGGTCGTGCTGCTACTCCATGGGTTTCCGACGTCCTCCCACATGTTCCGGAATCTGATCCCGCTTCTGGCAGACCGATACCACGTCATCGCGCCGGACTATCCCGGTTATGGCCAAAGCGCGTCTCCCGACCGTGGTAAGTTTGCCTACACGTTTGGCGGCGTCGCCGATATCGTAGACAAGTTACTCGACCATTTGGCGGTCAAAAGCTACGCAATGTACGTCATGGATTATGGTGCACCGGTGGGTTACCGCCTGGCGCTGAAACATCCGGAACGGGTGAGTGCGCTGATCATCCAGAACGGCAACGCCTATGATGAAGGGCTGAAGGAATTCTGGGATCCCATCAAGACCTATTGGTCCGATGGGTCGGACAAGAGCCGCGGGGCGCTCTCCGGTCTGGTCACGCTCGAAACGACCAAGTTCCAGTATACCGATGGCATGGAAGACGTGTCGCGCATCAGCCCTGACAACTGGGTTCACGACCAGGCTCTTCTGGACCGACCTGGCAATAAGGATATCCAGCTCGACATGTTGTATGATTATCGCACCAACGTTCCGCTTTACCCCGCGTTCCAAAGTTTCTTTCGTGAGCGCAAGCCGCCCACGCTCATCGTCTGGGGCAAGAATGATTACATCTTTCCTGAGGCCGGCGCTCATCCTTATCTCAAGGATCTTCCGGATGCCGAACTTCATATCCTGAACTCAGGTCACTTCCTGCTCGAAGAAAAGTTGGACGTCGCTGCTCCGCTAATCAACGATTTCCTGGATCGCCGCGTCGCAAAGGAGTGACGATCAGGCATGGTTGCCGGCGGTGTGGCGAAGGTTTCCGTCAAGTCGAGGTCGCACCGCTGAAAAGCCGTTACCAAATTCCAGATTTTGGAGATCCCCATGCCATACCATTTTTTGGAAGTTGCAGTCACTCCGAATGTGCGGCTGGCACAAGCTGAAATGGGTGCCGACCAGATCTGGTTAGGCGACCACCATCGGGAATCCGACAGCTTCACCGACAGCGAACTGGCTTTCATCTCTGCACGGGACAGCTTCTACATTGCCTCTGTGTCGGAAACCGGTTGGCCCTATGTTCAGCATCGCGGTGGTCCAAAGGGCTTTCTGAAAATCGTCGACAGGAAAACACTGGCGTTCGCCGACTACAGGGGCAACCGCCAATATATCAGTACCGGAAACTTTGCCGCAAATGACCGGGCCTGTCTCTTTGTGGTGGATTACCCGCGACGAGCCCGCCTCAAGATCTACATGCATGTCGAGAAGCTGACACTCGATGCCGACCCGGCGCTGGCCGACCTGGTTTTCGACGCCGGCTACCGAGCAAAAGCAGAGCGGATTTTTCGACTGCGGCTGGAAGCCTTCGATTGGAACTGCCCTCAACATATCACACCGCGTTACACCGAAGAGGAGGTCGCGAAAGCGGTGGCAGCGTTGCGTGAACGCTTAGCCGAACTGGAGTCGGAGAATGCAGAATTGCATACGCGGCTCGAGGCCTTGCGAGGAAGATAATGAACGCCACAAGACCCAGTTGCAGGAGTTTTCACGAGCTTCTGCAACAGAAACGGCGTGCGGAGGACGGCTGGAACAACAGCAATCCCGAAAGGTCGCGCTGGCCTATGGCCACGACAGCCGGTGGCGCAACCGGTCCGAGCTTATAAACGGCGAGAGCACTCCCGGTCTCAGCGATTCGGTTTCTATGGGGAAAGAACGACATGACGCATACCACCCATCACCGCGTTGATATCGACGGTCGTGATGTATTTTATCGGCAGGCCGGAGAACCAGCCAAACCGGCCCTGTTACTGCTGCACGGGTTTCCGTCATCGAGCCACATGTTTCGCGATCTTATTCCACTGCTTGCGGACCGATTTCACCTCATCGCACCCGACATTACAGGGTTTGGCCAGTCGCAAGCGCCTGCGCGCACAAATTTTGCCTACACGTACGACAATCTTGCCCGCATCATCCAGAGGTTCATTGAGGTGCTGGGCATCGGGCGGTTTGCTCTTTACGCCTTCGATATCGGAGCGCCCATCGGTTTCCGCGTCGCGATGAAGTTTCCCGAGCGGGTGACGGCAATCATTTCCCAAAATGGCAATGCCTACGAGGAGGGGTTGAGCGACGTCTGGAATCCGATCAGGCGATACTGGTCCGATCCCACGACCGCCAACCGCGATGCCCTGCGCGAGATCATGAAACCTCTCGCCATCCGCTGGCAGTACGAACACGGTGTTTCGGATTTATCGAACGTGTCTCCCGATGGCTATTCGCTCGATGCCTTCTACATGGCGCGTCCGGATAGTGAAGAAATCCAATTCGACCTTGCGCTCGACTACGCGAGCAACGTGGTCCTGTATCCGATGTTTCAAGCATATTTCCGCCGGCATCAACCCAGGTTCCTGGCAATCTGGGGCGACAAGGATCCCTTCTTCCTGCCCGCAGGTGCGGAGGCCTTTAGACGCGATCTCCCGAACGCTGAGATCCAGCTCCTCAATACCGGCCACTTCGCGTTGGAGACGCATTCCCGAGAAATTGCCACCGCGATAGCGGACTTCCTGACTTAACCCCGCTCGCAACCGCCGGCTTACACCGCTGCTGACGTCGCTGCGGTGAAGTCTGTTTGGCCGTTTGATCGTTAAGGACACGAGCATGGATCGCCCGTCAGCATCGCACCAAATGGTGCCGGAAGAAGAAATCATCGAAGTGAAAGCATTTATCGACCTCTTCATGATCGCGCCGCAGACGTTCGTCGACCAGGCTGAGTTTCGCTGCATGCCATTGGCTGGAGGTTGCGCAATATCGCTGCCAAGCGCGCCCGCCATCGGTCTCAATCGGGTGCTCGGCATCGTGGCACCTGAAGATCTCGACATGGCCTGTGAATGGATGAGCAAAAGGGCGGGCCGACGCTACTTACAAATGAACGCTGCCAC
>NZ_JACHYZ010000010.1:0-338342 GCF_014193215.1 Rhizobium sp. BK112 | reverse complement strand
CGCTGGCCGGCAGCTATGACACGATCCTCTCGGCTGCGACGTCGGTCGGCAAGAATGTGCTGCCGCGCGTCGCTGCCCTGCTCGATGTCGCCCAGCTCTCCGAGATCATCGAGGTGATCTCTGCCGATACCTTCAAACGGCCGATCTATGCCGGCAATGCCATCCAGACGGTGCAGGCAACCGATGCCAAGAAGGTCATCACCGTACGCACCGCCTCCTTCGCCTCTGCAGCCGAAGGCGGCTCCGCGCCGATCGAGACGGTTGCAGCGGTTTCCGATCCCGCTCTGTCGCGCTTCGTCGCCGATGCGCTGTCGGCCTCCGACCGTCCGGAACTGACCTCGGCGAAGATCATCATCTCCGGCGGCCGGGCGCTCGGTTCGGCGGAAAAATTCCGGGAGGTCATCCTGCCGCTTGCCGACAAGCTCGGGGCTGCCGTCGGGGCAAGCCGCGCGGCCGTCGATGCCGGTTATGCGCCGAACGACTGGCAGGTCGGCCAGACCGGCAAGGTGGTGGCGCCGCAGCTCTATATCGCCTGCGGTATATCGGGCGCCATCCAGCATCTGGCCGGGATGAAGGATAGTAAGGTGATCGTCGCCATCAACAAGGACGAGGAGGCGCCGATCTTCCAGGTCGCCGACTACGGACTGGTCGCCGATCTCTTCGACGTCCTGCCGGAATTGCAAAAGGCGCTCTGAGCGCGTCAAATGCTTTTCTTTCGCACGTGCGAATGACTGGAAAATTATCTTTTATCGGTCTACTACTGCTGCCGGGCGATCCTTCGTCCGGCAGTATTGCTAGAAAAATGCGGCAGCGCGGGGGCGGATGCCGTGCGGGGGTTTGGAGATGAATGCGGTGTTGAAGAATATTGGTATCATCGGTGCCGGCCAGATGGGCTGTGGCATCGCGCATGTTTCGGCCGCCGCAGGTTACAGGGTTCACATCTACGACCTCTCCCAGGACCGCATCGAATCCGGCCTCGCCACCATTAACGGCAACCTCGCCCGCCTGGTGACCAACGGCAAGATGACCGAAGAGGAACGCAAGTCGACCTTGTCGTTGATATCCGGCTCGTCCGACGTCAATGATCTCGCCCCGTCCGATCTCGTCATCGAAGCCGCCACCGAGGATGAAACCGTCAAGCGCAAGATCTATGCGCAGGTCTGTCCGGTCCTGAAGCCGGAAGCGCTGCTTGCCACCAACACCTCTTCCCTTTCCATCACCCGGCTTGCCGCCGCCACCGACCGGCCCGAACGCTTCATGGGCATACATTTCATGAACCCGGTGCCGGTGATGAAGCTGGTCGAACTGGTGCGCGGCATCGCAACCGATGAAAAGACCTTCTCCGCCGCCAAGGAATTCGTCGGCACGCTGGAAAAGACCATCACCGTTGCCGAGGATTTTCCGGCCTTCATCGTCAACCGCATCCTGCTGCCGATGATCAACGAGGCGATCTACACGCTCTATGAAGGCGTCGGTACGGTCGACGCCATCGATACGGCGATGAAGCTCGGCGCCAACCATCCGATGGGGCCGCTGCAGCTTGCCGATTTCATCGGTCTCGACACCTGCCTGTCGATCATGCAGGTGCTGCATGACGGTCTGGCGGACTCGAAATATCGTCCCTGCCCGTTGCTGGTGAAATATGTCGAGGCCGGCTGGCTCGGACGCAAATCCGGCCGCGGCTTCTATGACTATCGCGGCGAAGTGCCGGTCCCGACGCGTTAAGCGGCCATCACCAGAAAGGGCGAATAGACCGAGCGCCCGCTAAATGCTTTCCTTGCCGGGAACGGGAGGAAACGCCATGTCGACCGAAACACCCATGTTCCTGCTGCAATGCTGCGTACTTATCGGAATCGCCGGCGTCTTTCTCATGAGAGGAGATGGGGACTCCTGATCAACGTCGTTACGACCCGATCGCACCCTTGATTAGCGCCTTCGCGTCTTCGCTATCCCACGCGGCCGGGCCGTTCATGGCGGAGATCAGGCAGCCCTTGTCGTTGAGCAGCAGCGTCACCGGAAGGCCGAAGGCAAGCCCTTCCTTCTTCAGGCTGTTGAAGACGCCGATCGTATTGTCGCGGTAGAGCTGCAGCGCATCGACGCCGGTTTCAGTCAGGAAGGTCTTCGGCTTCTCATCGTCGCCGGTGTCGATATTGACCGGCACGACTTGGAATTTGTCGCTGCCCATCTCCTTTTCGAGTGCGTTCAGCGCCGGCATTTCCTCGCGGCAGGGCACGCACCAGGTGGCCCAGAGATTGAGAAGCACGGTCTTGCCGGCGAAATGATCGAGCGTCAGCGGCTTGCCATCCGGCCCGTTGAAGGAAACCGCCGTCAGCTTGCGCGGCTCGGTGGCGGCAACCATGGCGGCCACCTGCCCCTTCATCAGCGGTGTGAGGCTGGCTGCGCGTTCCCTGGCAGACTTGCATTCCGCAGAAGCGGTTTCACCACCGCCATTGCCAATCCCCGTCTCCTTCACGTATACCGCTGCCGCACCGGCAACGACACCCGCAACGGCGGCCATCGCGATCCATTTCAGGGATGGCAGCCCGAGGGGTTTTCTTGTCGTCATTTCATTCTCCTGGACATGCATCCTCAAGGCGGACACCTCATGGCCGACGACACCACGGACACCAAATCCTCCAACCAGATGTGGGGCGGTCGCTTCGCCTCCGGCCCGGACGCGATCATGGAGGAGATAAATGCCTCGATCGGTTTCGACAAGAAGCTATTCGCGCAGGATATCCGCGGTTCGATCGCCCACGCGACGATGCTCGCCCATCAGGGGATTATTTCATCAGACGATAAGGACAAGATCGTTCACGGGCTAAACACGATCCTGTCAGAAATCGAAAGCGGCAATTTCGAATTCTCGCGCCAGCTCGAAGACATCCATATGAATGTCGAGGCACGCCTGGCGACGCTGATCGGACCGGCGGCCGGCCGGCTGCACACCGCCCGCTCGCGCAACGATCAGGTGGCGCTCGACTTCCGTCTCTGGGTGAAGGAAGAGCTTGAGAAGACCGAGAAGATGTTGACCGGCCTGATCGCCGCCTTCCTCGACCGCGCCGAAGAGCATGCCGAAAGCGTCATGCCCGGCTTCACCCACTTGCAGACCGCCCAGCCCGTTACCTTCGGCCATCACTGCATGGCCTATGTCGAAATGTTCGGCCGCGATCGCTCCCGCGTGCGCCACGCCATCGAGCATCTGGACGAAAGCCCGATCGGTGCTGCCGCCCTTGCCGGCACCGGCTATCCGATCGACCGCCACATGACGGCCCGGGCGCTCGGTTTCCGCGAGCCGACCCGCAACTCCATCGATACGGTCTCCGACCGCGATTTCGCCATCGAATTCCTGTCGATCGCAGCGATAACAGGCATGCACCTGTCGCGTCTGGCGGAGGAGATCGTCATCTGGTCGACCCCGCAATTCGGTTTTGTCCGTCTCTCCGACGCGTTTTCGACCGGCTCGTCGATCATGCCGCAGAAAAAGAACCCCGATGCAGCCGAACTGGTGCGCGCCAAGACCGGCCGCATCAACGGCTCGCTGGTGGCGCTGCTGACGATCATGAAGGGCCTGCCGCTCGCCTATTCCAAGGACATGCAGGAAGACAAGGAACAGGTCTTCGACGCAGCCGAGAGCCTGGAACTGGCAATCGCGGCCATGACCGGCATGGTGCGCGACCTGACCGTCAACACTGCGCGCATGAAGGCAGCGGCCGGCTCCGGCTATTCGACGGCGACCGATCTTGCCGACTGGCTGGTGCGAGAAGCGGGCCTGCCCTTCCGCGACGCCCATCATGTCACCGGCCGCGCCGTGGCGCTTGCCGAAAGCAAGGGCTGCGATCTTGCCGAACTGCCGCTCGCCGATCTGCAGGCGATCCATTCCGCGATCACCGACAAGGTCTATGACGTGCTGACCGTCGAGGCCTCGGTCGCCAGCCGCAAGAGCTTCGGCGGCACTGCGCCGTCTGAAGTGCGCAGGCAGATCGCCTTCTGGCGCGCCCGCAACTGAAGAGCAAAGGGCGGGCCGAAAAGCCGCCACGCCCCTCCTTCAGGCGCGGAAAGACCTCCAACAATCAGGGTGCACAAGGCGGATAAACTTCGCTATGAAGATGTCCATCATTCGAGATGAATGACGCCAGCACATGCCGCAGAAGAGGATATCCATGCAGAAGAGCTTGCCGCACCTCGTCCGCCTGACGGTGGTTCTCGCCGTCATCGGCCTTGCCGTTGCCGGATGCGGGCGCAAGGGCGACCTCGATCCGCCGAGCGCTGCGGCAACCAAGGAAGGCGACGTTTCCAAGCCGACGAAAAAGCCGGGAACCGTTGATAAGCCCTTCCTTCTCGACCCCCTTCTTTAAGGCATAAGCTCGTGAACCATTTCGAATACCGTGACGGCGTCCTTCATGCCGAGAATGTCTCCGTTCCCGAGATCGCCAAGGCGGTCGGCACGCCGTTTTACATCTATTCCACCGCGACGCTCGAGCGCCATTACCGCGTCTTTTCGGAAGCCTTCGCCGACATGGACTCCATGGTCTGTTATGCGATGAAGGCGAATTCGAACCAGGCGGTGCTGAAGACGCTGGGCCGTCTCGGCGCCGGCATCGACGTCGTCTCCGAGGGCGAGCTGCGCCGCGCGCTTGCCGCCGACATTCCGGCAAACCGCATCATGTTCTCAGGGGTCGGCAAGACTCCGTCCGAGATGGATTTCGCGCTTGAGGCCGGCATCTACTGCTTCAACGTCGAATCCGAGCCTGAGCTCGAAATCCTCAACCAGCGCGCCGTCAGCGCAGGCAAGAAAGCGCCGGTTTCCTTCCGCATCAACCCGGATGTCGATGCGAAGACGCATTCCAAGATCTCGACCGGCAAGAAGGAAAACAAGTTCGGCATCTCCTGGGAGCGCGCCCGCGCCATCTATGCCCATGCCGCCAGGCTGCCGGGCATCGAGGTCACCGGCATCGACATGCATATCGGCAGCCAGATCACCGAGCTCCAGCCCTTCGACGACGCCTTCAAGCTGCTGCACGACCTTGTCGCGACGCTGCGCGCCGACGGCCACACGATCCACCACGTCGATATCGGCGGCGGTCTCGGCATCCCGTATAAGGACGACAACAATCCGCCGCCGCTGCCGGATGCCTATGCGGCAATCGTCAAGAACCAGCTGCGCGGCCTGGACTGCAAGATCATCACCGAACCCGGCCGGCTGATCGTCGGCAATGCCGGTATCCTGGTGACCGAAGTCCTCTATGTGAAGGATGGCGGCGAGAAGACCTTCGTCATCGTCGACGGCGCCATGAACGATCTCATCCGCCCGACACTCTACGAAGCCTATCACGAGATCCGCCCGGTGACGATTTCGGCAGCCAACGCTCCGCGCATTCGCGCCGACGTCGTCGGTCCGGTCTGCGAGACCGGCGACTATCTGGCGCTCGACCGCGAAATGGCGATGCCGAAGCCCGGCGACCTGATGGCCGTCAGCACTGCCGGCGCCTATGGCGCAGTCCAGGCCGGCACCTATAACAGCCGCCTGCTGGTGCCCGAAGTTCTGGTCAAGGGCAGCGATTTCCATACGATTCGCCCGCGCCGAACCTACGCCGAGCTGATCGGCCTCGACTCCGTCCCGGCCTGGCTGGATTAACGCATCGGCCCGAAAATCGGAATCGATTTTCGGAAAGCACGAAGCGTAGATTCAAAATGCTAGAGCGTCCTTTGTGCGTCCGAAAGGACGCACGGCGCTCTAAAGCATGTCGCGCAAAAGTGCGCAGCGGTTTGCGATCACGACATGCGTGAAACAAAGACTTAAAGCGCCAGGAGCGATCTGAAAGATCGCGACGCGCTTTAAGCAGCCATCACTTTTTGGCGAATAAACGTGAAAAGCCGGTATTACCGGCCGTTCGCCCTCGCCTTCGCCACAAAGAGTGTTATCCTTTCGTTCATGAGCGTATTGCCCCGCAATCGCCGGAAGCGCCCTCTGTTTCAGAACGCCAGATCGCGGAGACCGGACCGATGACAAGCCCCTCAAGGCAGAAGAAAGGTGCGTTTGCGCTCCGTCCTTCGCTTGCCCGACTGGTGACGACCAAACGTCTGCTGGCGCGCGTGGTGCTGTTTTTCGAGCAGTTGCTGCCGCCTTTGATGCCGGTCCTGGCGGTCGTTGCCTTTTATCTCTGCGCCTCCTGGTTCGGCGTTTTCCGCAGCGTGCCGGACTGGCTGCGCATCCTGCTGCTGATTGCCTTTGCCGCCGCCTTTCTCGCCTCGCTCATCCCCTTCCGCAGCCTGCGCTGGCCGAAGGTCGCCGAAGCCGATCGCCTGCTGGAGGAACGCAACGGCCTGCCGCACCAGCCGGTCACCGTCCAGGAAGACGAGCCCGCCTTCGATACGCCCTTCGCCCGGGCGCTCTGGCGCGAGCACCAGACGCGCATGGCCGAAAAGATCGCAGCGCTCGATGCCGGCCTGCCGCGACCTGATATCGCCGCGCATGACCGTTTCGCCCTGCGCGCCATCCCGGCGCTGCTGCTGGTCACTGCCTTCGGTTATTCGCTGTCGATCAACGGCGGCTCGATCAGCGACGCATTGCAGGCGGCACCCGAGCAGGTGGTCAGCGATCCGGCGGTGCGCATCGACGCCTGGGTGACGCCGCCGTCTTATACCGGCCGTGCGCCGATCTATCTGACGGCCGATGGCAGCGAGCAGGCGCCGATCGGCATTCCGCAGTTTTCAGGCCTCACCGTCCGCGTCAGCGGCGGAAAGACGGCCGAAAAAGTGGTGTTCCGCAAGGCGAACGGCGAGGCGCGGGATATATCAGTGCAGGCGGATAGCAAGCCGCAGCAAGCGGCGGCAGCAGGCGGCGAGCAGCCGAATGCCGCACCCGCCAGCCAGGCCCCAGCCAGCCAGGCACTCGTCGCGCAGACGCATGTGATGAAGCTCGAGGAGAATGGCGCACTCGAAGTCAACGGCCGCCGCTGGAGCTTCGACGTGCTTCCCGACAAGGCCCCGGAAATCGCCTTCGACGGCTTGCCGAAGCCCAGCGTCAATGGCGCGCTTGAAATCGGTTTCACCGTCAAGGACGATTACGGCGTCCAGGAAGCGCATGCGGAAATCGTTCCCGTCGACACCGATCCGACGGCGACGCCGCTCTATCCGCTGCCGGAATACCGGCTGGATATCCCCCGCCGCAACGCCCGCGACGCCAAGGGCGTGACCAGCCGGAACCTGAGCGAACATCCGCTTGCCGGCAAACGCGTGCGCATCACGCTCGTCGCCAAGGATGCCGCCGGCCAGACCGGCCGCAGCCCGCCGCATGAGATGATAATGCCGTCGCGGCGCTTTAACGAGCCGCTCGCCGCCGCCGTCGCCGAAGAACGGCAGGTTTTCGCCCTCGACACCCGCAAGATGCCGCAGGCGATCGCGCTGAACGAGGCGCTGACCATCCGTCCCGAGGAGACCATCCCCAAGCTTACCAACTACCTGCTGCTCGAATCCGCCTTGACGCGCATGAAGCTCGCAAAGGGCGAGGATGCGCTGAAGGATACCGCCCAATATCTCTGGGAGATTGCGCTGGGCATGGAGGACGGCGATCTTTCGCTTGCCGAGCGCAAGCTGCGCGAAGCCCAGCAGAACCTCGCCGACGCGTTGGACCGCAACGCCCCGGATGCCGAGATCAAGAAGCTGATGGACGAGCTGCGCAAGGCGATGCAGGACTATATGAGTGAGCTCGCCCAACGCATGCAGAACGCGCCGATGCAGCCGAACCAGAATACGCAGAACATCCTGCGCCAGCAGGATCTGGAACGGATGATGGATCAGATCGAGAATCTCGCCCGCTCCGGCAATCGTGACGCTGCCCAGCAGATGCTGTCGGAATTGCAGCGGATGATGAACAACCTGCAGGCGGGCCGACCGCAGCGCGGCCAGCAGAGCCAGGAAAACAGCGAAGCCCGCAAGCAGATCGACAAGCTCGGCGAGATCCTGCGCGACCAGCAGAAGCTGATGGAACAGACCTTCCGGCTCGACCAGCAGCTCAGGGACCGCATGCAGCGCGGCGAGCCTGACATGGGCGAGAGCGATCCGCTGCTCGACGAGATGAACCCCGGAGACAACGGCGAGCCGCAGGATCAGCAGCAGGGCCAGCAAGGTAAGGAAGGCCAGCAGCCCTCCGACCAGATGACGGCCGAACAGCTACGCGAGGCGCTGAAGCAGCTGCGCGCCCACCAGGATGCACTGGGCAGGCAGCTCGGCGAATTGCAGAAAAGACTCGGCGAGATGGGCATGAAGCCCGGCCCCGGCTTCGGCCAGGCGCAGCGCGAAATGGAAGGCGCCGGCCGTGAACTCGGCCAGGGCCGCGGCCAGCCGGCCATCGAGGGCCAGGGCCGCGCGCTGGAAGCGCTTCGCCAGGGCGCCCGCGACATGATGAACCAGATGATGCAGGCGCAGCAGGGCCAGCAGGGTCAGGGTCCGAATGGCCAGGTGGGCCAGGGCGATCAGAATGGCCGCGACCCGCTCGGCCGGCCGCGCCGGCCCCAGGGACCGGAATTCGGCGATAACAGCGTGAAGGTGCCCGACGAAATCGACGTTCAGCGGGCGCGAGAAATCCTCGACGCAATTCGCGAAAAGCTTGGCAACAATCCGCCGCAGGAAATGGAACGGCGGTACCTCGAACGGCTGCTGGATATCCAGTAGGCCTGACGCCACCGGATCTTGGATAGGATGATTTTAGGCCGGACCGGCCTAAAATCTGAATCCGGATCTATCAACAAATAGAGCGGGATACCGTTCGAAAACCGCTCACGCCTTCCAGCATCGTCCTCTACGCGACGAGCGCCCGGGCGACCGCCTTGCGGATATCGGGAAGCGCGAACGGTTTGGCGACGACATCGATGATCTTTTCGGCAAGATCGTCGGCCCGTTCGCGCTGTTCGGCATAACCGGTCATCAGCAGGATCTTCAGGCTGGGAAAAGCGTCTTTCGCCTGATGGGCGAGTTCAATACCGTCCATCACAGGCATGCGGATATCTGAAAGCAGCAGATCGTAGACCCCATCCTTGAGCTTTTCCAGGCCCTCGGCCCCGTCGGCCGCCTCATCGGTCTCGTGGCCATCAAGCCGCAGGGCCCGGGCTACAAAAGACCGCAGGGAATCCTCGTCTTCCGTGATCAGAATTCTTGCCATATGTGCATCGCTCCGTGTCAGCCCCGCGACGGAAATCACCAGACTTTCCTTTTCGATCGGTAAAGATGACGAAGCGATGGACGAGATGGTTAACAACCCGTCTCGAACAGTAAGATAGCACCACGGGGCGCGCAAAAGCGCTGCAACATTTAGAGCCTTTCCGGGTTAGCTTGCAGCATTCTGCCGGAGCAGGTTTTTGTCAGGGCAGAGGCGATTGGCGACGGGCATACCCCAAGGTACGTCCGAGCCGATCGCCTCTGATCCTGGCGCAAAGATGCCCGGCCCTTCGGGTTGGCTGAAGCGGGCCGGCTGATCGACCGGCCATCCGACTCCGCTTGAGCCAACAGAATGCTGCAATCTAACTCGGAAAGGCTCTAGCTGTCGCTCAGGCGTCCCCGGTGACCACGCCGACGAAGGGCAGTTCGCGAAAGGCATAGGCGACATCCATGCCATAGCCGACGACAAAATAGTCAGGGCATTCGAAGCCGACATAATCGGCCTCCAGCTTTTCCTTGCGCTTCACGCGCTTGTCGAGCAGCACGGCGATGGTGACGTTGCGCGCCCCGCGCTCGAAGAGCAATTCCTTGGCAAAGAGCAACGTCCGGCCGGATTCGAGGATATCGTCGATCAGCAGGACATCGCGGCCATGCACGTCGCTGTCGATATCCTTGACGATGCGCACGCCCTGCGAAACCGTACCGATGCCGTAACTCGACAGCGTGATGAACTCGACCTCCGGGGCAAGCCCGGTGTCATGCAGGGCGCGGATCAGGTCGGCGGCAAAGATGAAGGACCCCTTGAGCACGGCGATGACCAGCAGGTCCTTGGTCGGGCCGTCGGCGATCTCGCGCGCCATCGAATGATTGCGCTCGGCGATCTGCTCGGCGGTGAAAAGCGGCTCGATGTTTTTTCCGCGCACGACAGGCATAAGGGCTTGCTCCATGAAAAGAAGGGTAAGCCGTTAGCACATATGCGAGCCTGAAACAGCCTCGCCAGCCATGAAATTAACGGGATTGGCGCGACCCGTGGCAAGAAAACCGGCCATTCCATGCCCGGCGCGCTCTATGGCAGGAAGGACAGCCGGACCTCCGGCATCTTTCCGCCGGCATGCTGGACGCGCGCCGAGAAGCCCCGGCTTTGGCCGCTATAGATGACATCGGCCGGCGGGTTGATGACAACGCTTGCGGTCAGCCGCTCGTCGGTCACGAGGTCGGCACGGATCGGCTGCACCGTCTGCGTCGTGCCGCTGTCGTTTTCGATGATGCCGTTGATGACGAGCACCCGCATGCCGTTCGCATCACGCGGCGTCACCGTGACATGGCTGAAATGCAGCGGCACGCCGGAATAGGCTCGCTCGCCGGAAAGGCCGGAAAAACCGCCCGCGAGCCCGAAGACGAGCACGATGAGCCCCAGCACCAGTGCTGCGAAGCTGCGCATCGACGCGCGCTGCAGCCAGGATTCCACTGTCTGCAGAATGGAAGCGGCCATCGCCGGCAGGAGCGGCGGCTGTGCGGCCTGTGCCGCAGCCATGCGTTTGCGGTTGTCGTTAGGGGTCCTGGCAGTGTATTCCCGAGGCCGCACTTTGCCGAGGGTGACGAATTCGGCGTCGGAGATATCGGCAGCACGCGCCGAGCGGTACTGGCGGCTGGCGGGTTCGGGCGGCAGGAAATCATAGGCCTGGCTCGGTGTCCGGCGGCTGAAGGAGGATGCTTCCATGGTGGCTGCCTCGCAGATGTCCACATGGTTTCGATGCCAGGGGAAATCTTGGCATTGAAACGAATCCCGCTCAGTCGTAAATTTTAATGGTTAATGCTTCGCAAAGATTGCCATCAAACGGGCGTCTTTCCGGCAAAATTTACCGGCTGTTAACGGTGTTGGTTAACAAGTCACGCGGTGAAACCCACAACAGACTGAGCTGCCCGTTGATCCACTTCGAGAATGTCGGTTTGCGCTATGGCATGGGCCCGGAAATCCTCCGGGACCTGACCTTCGACATTCCGAAGAAATCCTTCCAGTTTCTGACGGGGCCATCGGGCGCCGGCAAGACCTCGCTGCTGCGGCTGCTCTTCATGTCGCTGCAGCCGACACGCGGCCTGATCCGCATGTTCGGGCGCGACATTTCCGAAATCCCCCGGCCCGAGCTGCCGTTGTTGCGCCGTCGCGTCGGCATCGTCTTCCAGGATTTCCGCCTCCTCGATCATCTCACCACCTATGAGAATGTCGCTTTGCCCTTACGGGTGCGCGGCAAGGATGAGAGCTCCTACAAGACCGACGTCCTGGAACTGTTGAAATGGGTCGGTCTTGGCGAACGCATCAACGTGCTGCCGCCCGTGCTCTCCGGCGGCGAGAAGCAGCGCGCCGCCATCGCCCGGGCGCTGATGGACCGGCCGGAGGTGCTGCTTGCCGACGAACCCACCGGCAATGTCGACCCGCCCATGGCCAAGCGCCTGCTCAATCTTTTCCTCGAGCTGAACCGCCTCGGCACCGCGGTCGTTATAGCCACCCATGACCTGGCGCTGATGGAGCAGGTGGAGGCCCGCCGCATGATCCTCTCGGGGGGGCATCTCGATATCTATGACTGAGCCCCCATCCGGAAACCGAGACAAGGCGCCTGGTAAGGCGGAGCAGAAGCGACCGGAAATGCGCGTGCGCCCGACCGCGCCGATCCTGCCGCCATCCAACATCCAGGGCAGCGCGTTGATGGTGGTGATATCGATCATGGCCTTTCTCGCCTGCCTGACGCTCGGCGGCGTCAGCATGGTGCGCTCGACGGCGGCAAGCTGGGAGAGCCAGATCTCCCGCGAGATCACCATCCAGATCAAGCCGGACGACAATCTCGACATGGAAAAGGCGCTGACCCAGGCGCGCGACCTGGCGCTGACTTTCGTCGGCACCAAGAGCGGCCAGATCGTCGACGAGGCGGCGACCGCCCGCCTGCTCGAGCCCTGGCTCGGCCCCGGCCTCGATCTCAAGGATCTGCCCGTCCCTCGCCTCGTCATCATCACCATCGACGAGAGCAATCCACCGGATTTCGATTCGATGCGGTCGCTGCTGAAGGACAGTATCCCGCAGGCCACCCTCGACGACCACCGCACCTGGGTCGACCGGCTGGTGTCCATGGCCCACACAACTGTCATGATCGGCACCGGTATCCTGCTCCTGGTCTTCACGGCGATGGTGCTCACCGTCGTCTTCGCCACGCGTGGCGCGCTGTCGGGTAACCGTCACGTCGTCGAAGTGCTGCATTTCGTCGGCGCCGAAAGCTCCTTCGTCGCCACTGAATTCCAGAAGCATTTCCTGAAGATCAGCCTCAAGGGCTCGGCAATCGGCAGCGCGCTTGCCGCGCTGTTCTTTGCCAGCGCCGGGTTCTGGCAGAGCCGCACCCTCGCCACCCCCGAAACCGACCAGGCGACCGCGCTCTTCGGCACCTTCTCGGTCGGTGTGCTTGGTTATGCCGGCATCTTCGCGACGATGATCGTCATCGCGCTCCTGACCACCTTCACCGCTCGCCTGACCGTCATGCGGACGATCTACGAAATCGATACACTGCGCTCGGACCCGACACGCACCGACGGCATCGCAAGTTGATCGTGACCATGCCGTTTTACCACGAAAGCGTCTGTTCTGCGCCGCAATCAGCGTATAATCACGATTCATGACCATGGGACATACGACACCCAACCCGACTCAGCAGGACCCGGAGCTTGACCGCCCGGCGGGTGTGCCGCCGCGGCGCGGGCCGATCCGCCGCCTGCTGCGCTGGGGCGGCTTTGCCTGCGTGCTGGCAATGGCCCTGGTGTTCGGCGGTTTCCTGCGTTTTGCCGATTCCGTGACGACGCTGAAGCCGCCGGCCGAGCCGAAGGCGGATGCGATCGTCGTCCTGACCGGTGGCTACCAGCGTATCGACCAGGCCGTGGAACTGCTGCAGAAGGGTGCCGGCAAGCGCTTGCTCATTTCCGGCGTTCACCCGACGACGACGCCGGCGCAGATCCGCAGGATGACCCAGGGCTCGGCCGATCTCTTCTCCTGCTGCGTCGATATCGGCTATGATGCGATCGACACGATCGGCAATGCCGAGGAAGCTTCGAACTGGATCCATGCCAAGGGATACCGGAGCGTTTTGATCGTCACCAACAACTACCACATGCCGCGAAGCCTCGCGGAGCTCTCCTATGTCGATCCCGACATCGACTTCATCGCTTATCCCGTGGTCAATTCGGATTTGAAGAGCCGCAACTGGTTCACCGACCCGAATGCGATGCGCGTCATGCTTGCCGAATATGTGAAAGTGCTGCTGACCGGCGCCCGCAACATCACCGGCTTCGGCCGTCACACCGGGCTGCGCTCGGCAAATGCGTCCGGCCCGCAATAGACGCGCCGCGCGTCGAGCCGAATTCGCGCGACGCGCTTTAAGCCTTGTTTTATGCAAGTCGTTGTCCCAAAACCGCTGCGCAGTTTTGGGCGACATGCACGAGCCTTTTGCGTCAGGGCGTCATCAAACGCTTTTTATGACGGACAATATCGTGTAGGCCGGTCGCGTGAGCATGCCTCGGGAAAGTTTCATGATCGCCCTGCGTTCCGTTCTCTTCAATACGATCTTCTACGCCAACCTCATCATCCGGATGATCGTGCTCTCGCCATATTATTTCGTGGTGCCGCGCAAGATCGCCTATGCGATCCCGAAGAACTGGGCCCGCTCCAACCACTGGCTGATGCGGGTGATCGTCGGCACGACCTTCGAGATCGAGGGGCTGGAGAACCTGCCGGGTGACAGTTACATCCTGGCGCCGAAGCACCAGTCCTTCTGGGATACCTACGCGCTGCTGCCCTGGCTCAAGGACCCGGTCTATATCCTGAAGCGCGAACTGATGTGGATTCCGCTCTTCGGCTGGTATGCGAAGAAACAGCGCATGATCCCGGTCGATCGCGGCGCCCGCGGCAAGGTGATGGTGGAAGTGCTGAAACGCACCAAGGACGAGCTTTCCACCGGCCGGCAGCTGATCATCTATCCCGAGGGCACTCGCCGCCCGCCGGGCGCCGAGCCGGTCTACAAATATGGCATTGCCCGCATGTACCGCGATCTCGGCATCCCGGTCGTTCCGGTCGCCATGCACCCTGGTCTCTTCTGGCCGCGGCGCAGCATTCGCCGTTATCCCGGCCATTTCAAGGTGAGGATCCTGCCGCCGATCATGCCGGGAATGGACCCGGACGCCTTTTTCGCCCAGCTGATCGAGGTGTCGGAGCGGGCAAGCGACGAGCTTCTGCTCGAAACCGTCGAACGAAACCCGCATCTGCCGCTGCCGCCGACGGCGATCGAGAGGCTGGCGGAGCTGCGCAAACTGAACGCCGCGACCGTCTAGATTAAGATCAGGCGGCGCGCAGCCGTTCCACCTCGTGGACGACCTGCTCCAGCCAATGGTCGCGAATGCCCATCTGCTTCAGATGCGTCAGCGTGTTGAAGACATAGGCATCATTCGGACCGGACTGGCCTTTTGCTTCGTTCACCACCCGTGCCGCGGCACGCGCATCGAGGGCGCCGGCATATTGCTCATGGTCGCGGTCGATGATGTAGGCGACCGCTTCCACCCGGCGCCGGCCGGCAAGCTGCAGCCGCACCCGGCGCTCCAGGTAGACATTGGTGACCAGCTCGCGGGCGCGGAGATAATCGATCACCTCATCCCATTTTTCCGCGGAAATGCGGAAAGCCATGCCGCGGCAGGCGCCACCCCTGTCGAGGCCGAGAACCAAGCCAGGATTGTCGCGTGTGCCGCGATGGACAAAGGAACGGACACAGAGTGAACGCCTGTAGCCATAGACCAGAGCCTCTGCCCGCTCCATGAACTCGAAGCCCGGATTCCACATCAGTGAACCGTAGCCAAATACCCAAAATTCGTCCATATCGCACGCCAAGACCGGGAATCACATTCGCGATTCACCATTGGAGAACATCATGGCAGCGTCAAGCCGATCCGGCAGCAGCCAATCCGGCAGCGGCAAGAAATTCTGGTTGCTGGGTGGAGGCGTCCTCCTGGCGATCGCGCTTTATACCGGCGGCTGGTTCTATGCAGCGTCGGCGCTGAAGACCACGGTGTTGAAGGCGATCGCGCCGCGCGGAGAGGCTGGCGTCAGCGGCGAATGCTCCGATATCGAATTCCGCGGTTATCCCTTCCGCATCGGCCTGTTCTGCTCCAGGATCGACGTCGACGACAACGTCAACGGTGTCTCCGCCACCTTCGGCGCGCTGCGCTCGGCAGCCCAGGTCTATGCGCCCGGCAATATCGTGTGGGAGCTCGATTCGCCGGCCGAGATCCGCACCGGCAACGGCCTTTCGATCTCGGCCCAATGGACGAACCTGCAATCGAGCCTTGCGACCAGGCTCAGGGGCATCGACCGCAGCTCGACCGTCATCGAGGGGCTGAAGGCGATGGCGGTCTCCTCTTTCACCGGCCAGACCATCAGCTTTGATGCGGCCCGCACCGAAATCCATCTGCGTCAGAACGGCGCCGATCTCGACGGCGCGATCTCCGTGCAGGATGCGAACACGGCGATCAAGGATTGGCCGCAGATCTTCCCGAAACTGTCGGCCAGCATTGACCTGACCGTCGCCGGCAAGGCCGGACTGATCGACGGCAGCGACCCGAATGGCCTCAATGGCGCCACCGGTGAACTGCGCCGCATCGTCGCCGACATCGGCGACGGCAAGGTGATGACGCTCACCGGCCCCTTCTCCTTCGACGAGCAGGGCTTCCTTTCGGGAAAATTCAAGCTGGAGATCGAACAGCTCGGTCCCTGGAGCGACAGCCTGAAGCAGGCCTTTCCCGACCTCGCCTCGACCGTCAACACGGCGACGAAGCTCTTGAAGGCGCTTGCCGCCGGCAGCGACAAGGTCTCGGTCGATCTCGTCGTCGATCGTGGCAACGCCACGGTCAGCGGCTTCATCCCGCTCGGCCGGATTCCGCCGATCTGACCTATCTCGCCTTTCAGGCTATCGGCTTGATGAAGAAGACCTCCGGCACCGATTGCAGGCCTGGCATCTCGATCGCACCGGTTTCAGTAAATCCGTTGCGGCGATGCCAGTCCTGGGGCCTGCTTTCATCGCATTCGCTCGACGTCATCAGCAGACGGGCGCCTTCGCCACGCATCGCCTCTTCCCAGGCGAGAAACAGCGCGGTGCCGACGCCCGACCGGCGATGGCCGGGCAGGACGCGGATCATTTCCATATAGGGAACCCTGCCCCAGAAGCGGGAGAAGCGCAGAAAGCCGACGATCTCGCTGCCCTCCTTGGCAACGAGGTATTCGCCGAGCGTCACGCAGCGCGATACCCATGCTTCACCGGAACTGGCATCTTCGCGAACCAGCCAATCGGTATCCGCGTGGCTCGCGTTCGCCACTTCCACCATCGCGGGGCTACTTCTTATCAAGCGCGTGGGGGCGGCCGAAATCAGGCGCGTCGACATCCTGGCCGGCCTGGACGATCGAGCGGCGGATGGCGCGCGTGCGGGTGAAGAGTTCGAAAATCTTGTCGCCCTCGCCCCAGCGGATGGCGCGCTGCAAATAGGCGAGATCCTCCGAGAAACGCGCCAGCATTTCGAGGATCGCATCGCGATTGTGCAGGCAGACGTCGCGCCACATGGTCGGATCGGAGGCGGCAAGGCGGGTGAAATCACGAAAACCCGAGGCGGAATATTTGATGACCTCGGACTCCGTCACCGTCTCCAGATCGTCGGCAGTGCCGACGATATTATAGGCGATGATATGCGGCAGGTGCGAAACGATGGCGAGCACCTTGTCGTGATGCTCGGCATCCATCTCATCGACCTTCGAGCCCAGCGCTTCCCAGAAGCTGCGCAGCCGCTTCAGCGCCACCTCGTCGGTACCGGCGACCGGCGTGAAGATGCACCAGCGGCCTTCGAAGAGGCCGGGAAAGCCGGCATCCGGGCCGGATTTTTCGGTACCGGCCAGCGGATGGCCGGGGATGAAATGCACATTATCAGGCATATGCGGCAGCATCTGTGCGATGACCGAGGCCTTGGTGGAGCCGACATCGGTGACGACAGCCCCGGGCTTCAGGCTTCCCGCGATCTCCTTCGCCACGCTTTCCGAAGCGCCGACCGGCACCGAGACGATCACCAGATCGGCATCCTTGACGGCATCCTGCGACGACGTCGTGTAGCGGTCGCCAAGGCCGAGTTCTTCCGCACGCTTCAGCGTATCGGCGCTGCGGGTGGCGACGACGATCTCCCTTGCAAGGCCGAGCCGTCTGATATCGTAGGCAAGCGAAGAGCCGATCAGGCCGATGCCGATCAGCGCGATCCGATCGAACTGCACGCTCATGACTGATGTCCCATAAATTCGCTGAGCGCGGCAATGACGCCGCGGTTGGCCTCTTCGGGACCGATGCTCATGCGCAACGCATTGGCGAAGCCATAGCCGCGGACGGCACGCAGGATGTAGCCGCGGCTCGTCAGGAACTCGTCGGCATCGGCGGCGCGCTTGCCGTCGATCTCGGGGAAATGGATGAGGACGAAATTGGCGACCGACGGCGTCACCTTCAGCCCGATCGCTTCGAGCGCCCGGGTGAGCGTCTCCACCCACATCTGATTGAAGGAGACGGCCTGCTGGACGAAGGCTTGGTCGCGGATGGCCGCAGCGCCGGCGGCGATTGCCGGCGCGTTCAAATTGAACGGCCCGCGCACGCGGTTCAGCGCGTCGACGATCTCGGCGGGCGCATACATCCAGCCGACACGCAGCGCCGCAAGACCATAGGCCTTCGAGAAGGTGCGGGTCATCACCACGTTGGCATTGGAGGACACGACCTCGATGCCGGCTTCATAATCGTTGCGGCGCACATATTCGGCATAGGCAGCATCGAGCACGAGGACGACATGTTTCGGCAGCCCGGCCTGCAGGCGGCGGATCTCGCTGACGGGAACATAGGTGCCTGTGGGATTGCCGGGATTGGCGATGAAGACGATCTTCGTCTTCTCCGTCACCGCGGCAAGGATCGCATCGACATCGACGGCACAGTCCTTTTCCCTGACGACGACAGGCACGGCACCCGCGCCCAGGATCTGAATCTTGTAGACGAGGAACCCGTGCTCGGTGATGATGCCCTCGTCGCCGGCGCCGAGATAGACATGGCAGAGCAGGCCGAGCAATTCGTCCGAACCGTTGCCGCAAAGGATGTTTGCCGGATTGAGACCATGCACGGCGGCGATCGCCTCGCGCAGCTCGACCGCCTGCCCGTCGGGATAACGCGCCAGAGTGTCGGCGGCCGCCTTGAACGCCTCGATTGCCTTCGGGCTGGCGCCGAGCGGCGTTTCGTTGGACGAAAGCTTGTAGACGCGGGCAACGCCCGGCGCATGTTCCTTACCCGGCACATAGGCTGCGATATCGAGAATACCGGGACGCGGAACGGGCTTGCTCATCTCAACGCTCATGGGTCGACCTTGGAATTGCCGGAAATCCGGGCTGAAAAACACCAAGTGGCATTAAAGCGGAATGCGATTGTTGTCGAGAGGTATGGGCGTGACGCAAGCAGCCTGAGAAGGCTGAGAGCGGCGTCAGCGGTTGCGTGTGGTCGGCACGCCATGCGGTGCGAGAACCGGCACGAAGACGCGGCGGGAAGCCCGCGCTGCAACCGGCAGCCCCTGATAAAGCCGCTTCTGCGCCTCGACGATGATGACGCCCGAGAAAGCCGGCCACAGCGTTCGGCCGATCCGCTCGAAGGCACGGCGAAGGCGCAGAATGGTCCTGAGCTTCGAAGGCGGGAAGAACAGCGCTTCGGCCGTCGCGCCCGGCGTGAAATTCGTCTCGCGCAGCAGATGCGTCAGCTGGCCGCGCGAATAGGGCCGGCCCGAACCGAAGGGTGTGTGCTCCATGCGCGCCCAGACGCCGCGCCGGTTCGGCACGACGATAACAAGCCGTCCGCCTGGCGCCAGCACCCGCCAGAGCTCCTTCAGCGTCTCGCGCGGACTTTCGGCGAATTCCAGCGAATGCACCATCAGCACCCGGTCGATCGAGGAATCCGGCAGCGGCAACTCCTCGTCGAAGACAAGCGTCGTCGACGAGAGCGAGCCCATCGGCCAGTTCACCGCGCCCTGCCCGGCCGGCATGAAGGCGAAGGTGCGCTCGGTATCGGCCTGGAAACGGTCGAGGAAGGGCACGGCATAGCCGAGACCGACCAGACGCTCCTGCGGCAGCCGCACCCAGAGCGAGGATAGCGCCATGGCGATCGACTGCTCGGCAAGACGTCCGAGCTCGGAATGATAGAACTGGCGTAGGTCGACGATATCGGCGTGCATTGCGACAAATGTTATCAGCGGGCGGTTGGACTTCAAGGCCGGAACCTCTACATTCCCGCGAGACTCCTGAGACAAGGGATTATTGAACGATGAAACCTTTGGAATTAGACGTTTTTCTCTGCCGCACCGACAATTTCGGCGTTCTCGTGCACGATCCGGAGACAGGCTTGACCGCGGCGATCGATGCGCCGGAGGAGGCGCCGATCCTGGAAGCGGCGACTCGCCGCGGCTGGAAAATCAGCCATATCTTCACCACCCACCACCACACCGACCATGTTAGTGCCAACCTGGCGCTGAAGGAGCAGTTCGGCTGCGAGATCATCGGCCCGATCAACGAGGCCGTCGCCATTCCCGGCCTCGACCGGACGATGGCCGATGGCGACAGCTTCCTTTTCGGCGATCACACGGTCAAGGTCATCGAGACTCCCGGCCACACCGCCGGCCATATCTGCTATCACTTCGTCGACGACAAGCTGCTCTTTGCCGCCGACACGTTGTTTGCGCTCGGCTGCGGCCGGCTGTTCGAACGCCCGGCCGCCGACATGTGGCATTCCCTGCAGAAGCTCGCCGTGCTGCCCGATGAGACCGCCGTCTATTTCGGCCATGAATACACCTTGTCCAATGCCCGCTTCGCGCTGACGGTCGATCCGGACAACGAGCGCCTGAAGAGCCGCGCCGCCGAGGTCGAGGCCCTTCGTGCCGACGACAAATTCACCATTCCGACGACGCTGGGACTGGAAAAAGAGACCAACCCGTTCCTGCGCGCCGCCGATCCGGCGATCCGCCGCAATCTGATCATGGAAGGCAAGACCAACGAGGAGGTCTTTGCCGAGATCCGCAAGCGCAAGGACAATTTCTGATGTCGCCTCAGGACATCATCCGCGAACTCGGCATGCAGCCGCATCCCGAGGGTGGCTGGTATGTGCAGACGTTCCGCGATACGGCGGGCGGAGAACGCGGCCACTCGACGGCGATCTATTACCTGCTGACCAGGGGACAGCGCTCGCACTGGCATCGCGTCCATGACGCGGTTGAGGTCTGGCATTATTACGCCGGCGCGCCGCTCTTCCTGCATCGTTCAGAAGACGGAACTGAAAGCGAGACCCTGACGCTCGGAACGAACCTGTCCGCCGGCGAGCGGCCGCAGGCGATCGTTCCCGGCAATTGCTGGCAATCGGCCGAAACCCTCGGCGATTTCACCCTGGTCGGCTGCACCGTCTCGCCCGGCTTCGAATTTTCGAGCTTCGAGATAGCGCCACCCGATTGGAAGCCCGGCGCTAGAGCATGATGCCGAAACGTGTGAGCGGTTTTCGAACGACATCATGCTCTAACGATATAATTTAGAACAGGATTCAGATTTTAGGCCAACCGGGCGTAAAATCTGGATCCTGTTTTAAGGCCTACTCTGCCGCAGACTGCGCCGGAACCTTGCGGCGGAACATGTCCTGGGCGGCCAGCACCGCCCCGCCGGTAACGAGCAGGCAGGCAAGAGCAATGCGCCAGCTTGGCTCGGCAAATCCGAACAGCACCAGGATCAACGTCGAAAGCAGAGGCGCGGCATAACTTGCTGCGCCGAGGATCTGGATGTCGCCGTTCTTGACGCCGTGATCCCATGCATAGAAGGCAGCACCGACCGGAAAGAGCCCGAGCCCGGCGACGGCGACCCATTCGAAACCCGTTGCCGGCCAGACGGTCGTCTCCAGGCCGAGATGGCAGAAGAACGACAGGATGGATGTCGCAAGGCAAAAGCCGGTGACGACATCCGTGGAGACGGCATCGAAACGCCGCGTCAGCAGCGAATAGCCGGACCATGTGAAGGCGCAGAGAAAGGCGGCCCCGTAGCCGACGGCATAGGCGCCGTCGAAATCGATGCCGTTGCGGCCGACGATCAGGAAGGTGCCGCAAAGCCCGGCAAGCGCACCCGCCAGATGATACCAGCGCAGCCGTTCGCCCGGCAGCAGCGCCGAACCGACGACGATCAACAGCGGCCAGAGATAGGCGACCAGCCCCGCCTCCACCGCCGGCGCGTTGCGGAGCGCGGTGAAATAGAGGAAATGATAACCGAACAGCCCTGCAATACCCGTTATCCAGACCTTGGCCGGCTGCTTCAGCAGCGCCAGCCGCGCGGGGTTGAGGACAAGCACCACGAGGCCAGGGATGCTGCCGATCGCAAAGCAGATGGCCGCAAGCTGGAACGGCGGCATCTTGCCGGAGGCGGCCGTGAACAACGCCAGGAACGACCACATCAGGATGGCCGTAAAACCGATCAACGTCGCGCGAAGCCTCACCCGTCCCCCTTCACGGAGACTGAAGCTCCGTCAGCTGTCGCTGCCGTATTTGACGGCAGTGATCGTCACCATTCCATATTCGGTTGGAATACGCACATAGACGGGAGCGTATACATTTGCCGCGTCCGACTTGGCAAACCAGATTTCCATGCGGTTGCTCTTGCTGAGATAGTCGATGTCCTTGCGGCCCTTCTTGTAGCCGGAGCGCGGCACGAAGCGCACGCCGCAGACAACCGCCTTGCCCTTGAAGCCGTTGGTCGAAAAATCCTCGTCGCCCTTCTGCGAAAGCACCAGATCCATGCGCGTCTCGCCGTCGAAGATCGGCAGCGTCTGCGAGCAGACCTTGGTATCGCCGGTGAAGACCAGGCCGGAGATCGGATCGAGCACCGATCGCATGTCGCGTGGTGTGACATCGATCCAGTTCTTCGGACGCTTCGGCGCCGGTGTTGTCGTCGCCGAGACGATGTTGCCGTCGCGGTAACTGACCTCGTAGACGCGGGCCTTCTTGCCGCTCTTGTAGTAGAGCGAATATTTCTGCGCCTGCAATCTATCATTGCGCACGACACCGCTCACGCTGGTCTTGGCCGAAATCGTCGTGACGAGATCGGCAAGGCCGGCGGAATTGATGCTGCCGGCGATCTTGTAGCTGTGATCGTCCTCGATCTGCGTCAGGAAGGCGGCGCGCGCGATCGGCAAGCCGGCGAGCGTCACCCGGTATTCCGTCCGATGTTGGATTTCGGCCGCCGATGCCGGTATGGCAAGCAGCGCGGCGATGGCCGAAATGAAAATCCGTCTGCCCGAATGAGCCATGAATCAAGCCTTGTCTTGGCGCGCGCTGGCAGCCCTTGTTAAGCGCTCTATACTCCTGCCGTGAAGGGAAGAAAACAGCAGCTTTTTGACAGAATTGCGGGAAAGGCCAAGGTTTGGCTTGACGCAAGCAGCCTGTCTGACTATAGAACCGCAACTTTCCAATCATGCCTGTTGGATTGCGCGCCTGGTTTTGCCGGGAATGTCAATTCGATGGCCCGACAAAAACAAGAATAGGTGTTCCATGTCCCGCGTGTGCGAATTGACCGGCAAGGCCGTCCTGACTGGTAACAATGTCAGCCATGCCAACAACAAGACCAAGCGCCGGTTCCTGCCGAACCTGTGCCAGGTCACGCTGATATCCGACGCTCTCAACCAGCGTTATCGTCTTCGCGTTTCGGCTGCTGCTCTTCGCTCCGTCGAGCATCGTGGCGGCCTCGATGCCTTCCTGCTGAAGGCCGGCGAAAACGAACTCTCGATGCGCGCGCGCCTGCTGCGCCGTCAGATCGTCAAGAAGACCGCCGAAGCCGCTGCTGCGTAAGCTTCTGCCTTTCTTTCATACGGCTTCAAAAGGCTTGAACGGATAATACCGGACAAGCCTTTTGCTTTGTCGGTTTACTCCTCCAACTGGTGGCATCACCCAGGATAAAAAAATGCTGAAGACCCGCTATACCATCGCCTATGTCGCGCTGATGACGCTCGTCGTCGTCGCCTCCAACTTCCTCGTCCAGTTTCCGCTGAACGCCGAAGTCGCCGGCATCAACCTTGCCGACATCCTGACCTGGGGCGCCTTCTCCTATCCGATCGCCTTCCTGATCACCGATCTGACCAACCGCCAGTTCGGCCCACAGGCCGCCCGCAAGGTCGTCTTTGCCGGCTTCGTCGTTGGCGTGACACTCTCCTTCTTCACCTCGGTTCCGCGCATCGCCATCGCCTCCGGCTCGGCCTATCTCGCCGGCCAGTTGCTCGATATCGCCGTCTTCAACCGCCTTCGCCGCCAGGCCTGGTGGCGCGCGCCGCTGGTCGGCTCGCTGATCGGCTCGGCGCTCGATACGGTGATGTTCTTCTCGCTGTCCTTCGCCGCGTTCTTCGTCCTCCTCGGCCCGAACGATCCTTTCGCGCTGGAAGCAGCTCCCGTCCTGGGCGTCTTCGCCACGGAGGCTCCACGCTGGATTTCCTGGGCGATCGGCGATTTCGCCGTGAAGATGATCGTCGGCCTCGTCATGCTGCTGCCCTATGGCGCGCTGATGAACGTGCTGCGGCCGATGCAGGCCGCCCGCGCCAGCTAAACCGACGACCGTGTCAACGCCGCCGCCGGACCGCACCGGCGGCGATCGCCGGATGCAGCAGAGCCTCTGCAACCAGATCGTCGATATCTCGTGACGAATCGAGCCGCAACACCGGCGCTGTCTGCGTTTCCAGCCATTGCTCATGCGCTGCAAGACTGCGGCGTTCCGGACCGGCTGTGTCGTAACTCGCCGCCCACTGCAGGAATTCCCCGCTTTTAACTTCCATGTCGCCACCGGGCCCGATCCTGTTTCCATACCGGGCAATCTCCCGCGCATGGATTCGCGCTATCCGCAGTTCCGGCTCGATCCTGAGAAATACGATCAGCTCGTAAAGCGGCTCCAGTGGCCCGCCCCATTTCAGCGCCGATCCGGAGAGAACCCAGCCGTCATGCCGTGCGGTTTCATCAAGGAGCAGCCGGCTACACTCGTCGGCATTCCTCGGCGTCGTGAACGGCGGATCGGTCGGCATCCAGAAGAAATCGTCGGTGTCGAGATGGGCGATATCGAGCCTTTCGGCAAGCGCACGGCCGAGCGATGTCGTACCGGAACCGGACGCGCCCATGACATGAATATGCACCATGAATCTCCCTCCGAAGACGGATTCCCGATTGCGCGGGATAGCCGAGGCATATGACATCAGTCTGACGCTCTAGCATTTTCAATCCTCGCATCGCGCTTTCCGAAAATCGATTCCGATTTCGGGCCGGTGGCTAGGATCAATTCCGCTTCTGGGAACTCGGCGCTACCCACGCGGCTTCTTCCGAAAGCCGGAATTCCAGCATCAGGTTGCGCTGCAGGATCGAATGATTGTCGTCCGACACCAGGATGATATGGGTCGTGCCGTCGGCCGCCTGAAAGGCATCGAGCCCTTCCATATTGTCGATCTGCGAGTTGAAATTGCCTTCCAGCAGCAAGTCGCCGCTGACGACGGCGCCGGGCTTGATATCGGCGCCCTTGATGCGCCGAAGGCGCATGCCGATGCCTTCGGCCATGTTGAAGCGGCGTTCCAGCAGCAGCAGGTCGCCGTTCGGCAGGAAGGCGCCGTCGGTGACGTCGAAGCTGCCATCCCGCTCGACCGAGAAACGCCCTTTCAGCGGCCCGCTGAGAATGGCCGCCAGCCGGTTGCCGTCGCTGTCGAGACCGCGCTCGGAGACGATGACCACGCCGCCCTTCAGCGGGCTCGATGCCGGCGCCACCGTGATGGTCTCGATGCCGCGATTGTCGCTCAACATCTTCCGCGGGATAAGGATCGGCAAAGTGGCGATCGCGCTCGAATCGGCGAAGCCGGGGTCGGGATAGACATCGACGCGATGGCGCTGCTCGAAGGAGACCAGAATCCGGTCACCGTCCAGCGCCAGGCCCTCGGCATCCATATATCCCTTGCCCTCGAAGCTCAGCCCGGCGCTGTTCTTCATCGGCGTGATCTCGACATCCAAAAGGCCGGAAAGCCTGCCCTTGACGTCGCGCTCGATGCTGCCGGTCAGCCATTGGCCGGTATCGAGCACGACGACGAAATGTTTTTGGTCCGGCCGGAAACGGATGGAGGAGAGCGAACCGAACAGCGCTCGGCTGGACACCATCTCCAGCCCGCCGAGAAATTCCATCGATCCGAATTTCGTCTCTGAAGAGCCGATCCTGAAGTCCGATATTTGCCGGCTAATGACCGGCACCTCGTCAGCAGCCCAGGACGGGAAGGCGCCTGTGGCGATACAGAGGGCAATCGACGCCGCACCGCAGAGACGCTTGATCGTCATGCCGGGTATTTCCTTTGAGCGACATCAGCCGGCACGGCGCAGCCGGCCGCCACGCGGCTGGACGGATTGATCTTCGAATAGCGAGGCAAGCTGCTCGGTCATTGCACCGGCAAGCTCGTCCGCATCGACGATCGTCACGGCGCGGCGATAGTAGCGCGTCACGTCGTGACCGATGCCGATCGCCAGCAATTCCACAGGCGAGCGCGTCTCGATCCGTTCGATGACGGCGCGCAGGTGCCGCTCCAGATAATTGCCCGGATTGACCGACAGCGTCGAATCGTCCACCGGCGCCCCGTCCGAGATCATCATCAGGATGCGGCGCTGCTCGCGGCGTGCGAGCAGGCGATTGTGTGCCCAGATCAGCGCCTCGCCGTCGATATTTTCCTTGAGCAGACCCTCGCGCATCATCAGCCCGAGATTGGCGCGGGCGCGCCGCCACGGCGCGTCGGCCGACTTGTAGATGATGTGGCGCAGGTCGTTGAGGCGGCCCGGCGTCTGCGGCTTGCCGCCGGCAAGCCAGCTTTCACGCGCCTGCCCGCCCTTCCAGGCCTTCGTCGTAAAGCCCAGGATCTCGACCTTGACGCCGCAGCGCTCCAGCGTGCGGGCAAGAATATCGGCGCAAGTGGCGGCAACCGTGATCGGCCGGCCGCGCATCGAGCCTGAATTGTCGATGAGCAGGGTGACGACGGTGTCGCGGAACTGCGTGTCGCGCTCCATCTTGAAGGAAAGCGCTTGCATCGGGTCGATGATGATGCGCTGCAGCCGGGCCGGATCGAGATAGCCCTCTTCCAGATCGAAATCCCAGGAACGGTTCTGCTGCGCCATCAGCCGGCGCTGCAGCCGGTTGGCAAGCCGCCCGACCGCGCCCTGCAGATGCGCCAGTTGCTTGTCGAGGAAAGCGCGCAGGCGCTCCAGCTCGGCGGCATCGCAGAGCTCCTCGGCGGTGATGATCTCGTCGAACTCTTCGGTATAGACGTGATAATCGACCTTCTCGTTGAAATCGGCAAAAGGCGTGTTCGGACGGCGGGTTTCGCCCGGCGTTTCCGAATCGTCCTCGCCCTCTTCCATCATGTCGTCGTCGGAAATCTCGGCGCCTTCGGTCTCGCCGTCCTCCATCTGCTCGTCGGCGACTTCGCTGTCCTCGACGGGGGCGGCATCGGTGCCGGCATCCTCGTCGACCTCGTCCTGATCCTGCTCGTCGCCGTTCGGCTGGTCTTCCTGCTCCGACTGGTCGTCATTGTCGGCTTCGCTGTCGTCGTCGCCATACTCCTCGGCCATTTCCATGGCCGACAGCATGTTGCGGATGACCTTGGCGAAGGCCTGCTGGTCGTTGATCGAGTTCGACAGGTTGTCGAGCTCGGTCCCTGCCTTGTCCTCGATGAAGCCGCGCCAGAGATCGAGCACCTTGCCGGCAGAGGCCGGCGGGCGCTGGCCGGTCAGCTTCTCGCGCACCATCATCGCCACGGCTTCGCCGACCGGTGCGTCTTCCTGACGCTCGATGCCGGTAAAATTCGCCTTGGAATATTTCTCCTCGGTCATCGAGCGTAGGTTCGACGCCACGCCCTCCATGCGCAGCGCGCCGATCGATTCGACGCGCGCCTGCTCGACCGCATCGAAGATCGCCCGGGCGTCCGAGCCCTGCGGCGCCATCGTCGCATGCACCTTCTCGTCATGGCAGGCGAGGCGCAGCGCCATGGAATCGCCGAGCCCGCGGGTGACCGCCAGCTCATGCGCCGTCGGCCGCTTGGAAAGCTCCGGCAGCCGGATTCGCTCGCCGGTCATCCCCGGCCGTTCGTTGGCGAAGGTCACCTCGACATCGCCGTCGCCGGCGATCGAGCGCACGCAGCCGGTTATCGCCCGGCGCAATGGCTCGACGTCGACAGGCGCGCCGGGTTTTGCTTTCGAATTGTCACCGCGAGCTGCCATGATCGGTCGATCTCAAGCTCCGAGAACGATATTGGCGGCACTTTCCTTCAGCTCGACGCCGAAGGCGCGCTGATAGTGCTCGGCGACCAGCGGCCGCTCCAGCTCGTCGCACTTGTTGAGGAAGGTGACGCGGAAGGCGAAGGCGAGATCGCCGAAGATCTCGGCGTTTTCAGCCCAGGTGATGACCGTGCGCGGGCTCATGACGGTGGAGAGATCGCCGTTCATGAAGGCGGCGCGCGTCAGATCGGCAACCCGAACCATCTTCGAAACCGTCTCGCGGCCGTTCTTGTCCTTGCCGAAGCTCTTCACCTTGGCCGCAACGATATTCACTTCGTGATCATGCGGCAGGTAGTTCAGCGTCGTCACGATCGACCAGCGGTCCATCTGCGCCTGGTTGATCTGCTGCGTGCCGTGATAGAGGCCGGTCGTGTCGCCAAGGCCGATCGTGTTCGCCGTCGCAAACAGGCGGAAGGCAGGGTGCGGCCGAATGACGCGGCTCTGGTCGAGCAGCGTCAGGCGGCCGGAGGATTCGAGCACGCGCTGGATGACGAACATCACGTCGGGACGGCCGGCATCATATTCGTCGAAGACGAGTGCGACATTGTGCTGATAGGCCCAGGGCAGGATGCCGTCCTTGAATTCGGTGACCTGCAGCCCGTCCTTGACGACGATCGCATCCTTGCCGACGAGATCGATACGGCTGACATGGCTGTCGAGATTGATGCGCACGCAGGGCCAGTTGAGGCGCGCCGCCACCTGCTCGATATGCGAGGACTTGCCCGTGCCGTGATAGCCGGAGATCATCACGCGGCGGTTATGCGCGAAGCCTGCGAGAATGGCGAGCGTCGTGTCGCGGTCGAACAGGTAGTCGGGGTCGAGGTCCGGCACATAGGCGTCGCCCTTGCTGTAGGCGGGAACGCGGATGTCGGAATCGATACCGTAGGCCTCGCGGACCGAAACGGTGGTATCGGGCAGTTCTGATATATCCAGGTCGATCTTGCTCATCATGTCTCCAAGGCGGGTGATGCCACCCGGCCATACTGTCTCAGGCCATGTCGCAACCCGGACGCCGCGATTTTATTCCACGCCCGTCCAGGTCGGAACGTCGGCGATACTTCTCCGGGACTGAAACGAAACCTCGGCGGGATGATGACCGCGTGCGAGCATTCTTGAAAGAGTCCCGGACAAGAAACGCCGCGTCCGGAAGGTCGGCGGAGGCGATGTCGGGAAAACGCACAAATATGAGCCGCGTTTGCCTGCGGCCTCAGCCGATTTGGACCATACCCGATTGAAGCCCAAGAGCAAGGATGGGAATTAACAAAAACCGTTCTGCTTCAACAATTGATAGGCCTGGATGACGGCGCGGAAACGCTCCTCCGAGCCGCGGTCGCCGCCATTGGCATCCGGATGGTGTTTCTTGACCAGTTCCTTGTAGCGGCTCTTGATCTCCGCCGACGTCGCATTGGCGTCGAGGCCCATCGTTTCGAAGGCTTTGCTTTCCAGCGATTTCAGTTTGCGGGCCTGGGGAAAACGCGGTCCGCTGCCCTTGCCGCCGCCTTCCTTGACGAAGCCAAAGGGATCGCGAACACGGGTATAGGCGCCGGAGCGGACCTCCGAATGCAGCGGACTGTCCTTCGCCGCCTTGTTGACGCCGACGGTCCATGTCGGCCGGTGGCCGGTGATCGCCTCTTTCTGATATCGCGCGATCTCACCGTCGGAAAGACCGGAGAAATAATTGTAGCCTTTGTTGTAGTCCTTGACGTGCTCGAAGCAGAACAAAAAGAACTGGCCTTCCGCATTGCGTCCGACAGGAGCGCGATGCGTGCCTTTCTTGTCGCAGCCGTCCCACTGACAGGTAGGCGGTGCCTGCTCTGGCTCCGGCTCCCGTTTGCGGCGTGTTCGGATGCGATCGAAATATTTGGAATCAAGTCTCATGACGGCGCTAATTATGGTCCTGCCGCGAAGCGACAACAAGAATTGACAAATGGGAATGTTACTGGCTTGGTGGGAACCCTTTTCGCGAAGCTGCAAGACCGGATGATGACCCTGCGAACCCGCATTGAAGAAAAACTAGTCGAAGCCTTCGCGCCCGAACGCCTGAGCGTCATCGACGAAAGCCATCTGCATGCCGGCCATCAGCCTGATATCACGGGCACCGGCGAAACCCATATGCGGGTGAGAATCGTTTCGGCCAAATTTACCGGCATGTCGCGGCTGGCGCGCCACCGGGCAATCACCGACCTGTTGAAACCGGAGCTGGATGCCGGACTGCACGCGCTGGCCGTAGAACCGGCAGCACCTGACGAACCGACCCGCTGGTAGCGGCAGCAAAGCTTATATAGGCATTGGCGGCCGGCAATCCTACAGCGCCGCGCATCTTTTCAGATGCGCAAGGGATACTGTAGCAATTTGAATGGATCAGGCTGGCTTTGCGCCGTCTTCCCCGGCCGGGCGGATACGCAGCTTGGTGATGCGGTTCTTCTCCCGCTTCATGACGATGAAACGCTTGCCATGAAAGGTGAAGGCCTGGCGCTCTTCCGGGATGGTCATCGATTCGTGGATGACGAGGCCGGCGATCGTCGTTGCCTCCTCGTCGGGCAGGTTCCAGTCGAGCGCGCGGTTCAAGTCGCGAATCGGTACGCCGCCGTCGACGACGACGGAACCGTCGGCCTCCTGACGCACGCCCTGTATTTCGATATCGTGCTCATCGGAAATGTCGCCGACGATTTCCTCGAGAATATCCTCCAGCGTGACGATGCCCTGCACCTCGCCATATTCGTCGACGACGACGGCGAAATGCTGCTTGCGGCGCAGGAAAGCGTTGAGCTGATCCTCGAGGTTGGTGCTGTCGGGCACGAACCACGGCTTCTGCGCGATTTTCACGATATCGAGGTTCTGCGGCTCCATATTCGGCTCGGCAAGCGCCCGCAGCAGATCCTTGGCGTGCACGACACCGATGATGTTGTCGATCGTGCCGCGCCACAACGGCATGCGCGTATAGGGGCTTTCGAGAATGGCGCGCACCACCGCTTCCGGCGGATCGTCGGCATTGATCGCCCGCATCGCCGTGCGGTGGACCATGATGTCGGACAGTTCGAGCTCGCTGAGATCGAGCACGCCACCGAGGCGGTCACGGTCGGCCTTCACCACCGATCCCTCGCGGTGCAACAGGTCGACGGCGCCGCGCAGTTCCTCATGGGCCGTCAGCATCGAGGTCTCTCGTGACAGATTGATACCGAACAGCGAAAGAATCCGGCGAACGATCGCATTGACGAAGGAGGAAGCCGGGCCGACGACGATGACGAAGAGCCTGGCCGGGATAGCGATGGCGAGTGCGAAGCGGTCGGGCGTCGAAATCGCCCAGCTCTTCGGCAGCACTTCGGCGAAGATGACCAGGATAACGGTCATCGCCAGCGTCGCCAGCGCCACGCCGGAACTGCCGAACAGCCCGAGAAAGAGGCTGGTGGCGATCGAGGATGACAGGATGTTGGCGAGATTGTTGCCGATGAGCAGCGCCCCGATCAGCCGGTCGCGCCGCTCGATCAGCTGCCGGACAAGGCCGGCGCGTTCGTCGCCATTGACTTCAAGCGTATGGATACGGCTGCGCGAAACGGCGGTCAGCGCGGTCTCCGAGCCGGAAAAGAAGGCGGACATGAGCACGAGCGCCGTGATCGAAAGGATCTCCGGCCAATATGTCGCGAGAAATGCCAGAGCGCCTTCGACCGACATCAGGGATGCTTTTCCCGGAGAAAGCTGATCACTTCGGACGCCGGAACATCGTCGGCGACGAAGGACTGGCCGATGCCCCGTGTCAGGATGAAGGTGAGCTTGCCGCTTTTGACTTTCTTGTCCTGCGCAATCGCATCCATCAGCGATTCCGCCGGCGGCAGGTCGCCCGGAATATCGGACATGCGGGTCGGCAAGCCGACCTCCTTCAGATGCCGTTCGACGCGCCGGGCGTCGTCCGGGCTTGCAAGGTTCATGCGTGCGGAGAATTCGTGCGCCAGCACCATGCCGATCGAAACACCCTCGCCGTGCACGAGGCGCGAGCTGTCATAGGCGGTCGCCGCTTCGAGCGCATGGCCGAAAGTATGGCCGAGATTGAGCAGCGCCCGTTGACCGTTCTCGCGCTCGTCGGCAACGACGACATCGGCCTTCGCCTGGCAGCTCTTGGCAATCGCCTCGATACGCGCGGGGCCGCCTGTAAAAACCGACGTCCAGTTCGCTTCCAGCCAGGCGAAGAAATCCGGCTTGTCGATCAGCCCGTATTTCGCCACTTCGGCGTAACCTGCGCGGAATTCGCGCTCGCTCAGCGTATCCAGCACATCGGTATCGGCCAGCACCAGATCCGGCTGGTGGAAGACCCCGATCAGATTTTTGCCATGGCGGGAATTGATGCCGGTCTTGCCGCCGACCGAGGAATCGACCTGCGACAGCAGCGAGGTCGGCACCTGGACGAAACGCACGCCGCGCCGGACGATGCCGGCGGCAAATCCCGAGAGATCGCCGATGACGCCTCCGCCGAGCGCGATGACGCAATCATTACGTTCGACGCGAGCCTCCAGCACCTTGTCGCAGGCCGTGATGAGATGTTCGAAGCTCTTGGTCTTCTCGCCCGCTGGCAGGACGACCTCAGCCGACACGATGCCCGCTTGATTCAGGCTTGCGACGAGAGCCTCGAGATAGAGCGGAGCGACATTTTCGTCAGTGACGACAGCCGCCTTGCGGCCCTTGAGGCGAGAGGCGATCTCGGCGCCTGCCCGTGCAATCAGCCCCGGCCCGATCAGGATGTCGTAGGCGCGCTCGCCGAGCGGCACATGCACCGTTCGGATCGTGGAGGCGGAGGGTATCGCATTCATGACGCTGCACTTTCCTTCTGAGCTTCGATCATGGCCTTCAGCACCTCGTCGGCCATGATTTCCTTGCGCACGTCGCGCGAAAGCACGGTGATATCTGCCTGCGCGTAGATCGGATAACGCGCGTTCATCAGGTTTTCGAGCGTCTGCTTGGGATTTTCGGTCTTCAGCAGCGGCCGCGTGTCGCGTTTGTTGACCCGCTCCCACAACACGTCGAGATCCGCCTTCAGCCAGACCGATAGGCCGCCCTTCTTGATATGTTTGCGCGTCCGCTCGTTGATGAAGGCGCCGCCGCCGGTAGAGACGACACGCGGCCCGCTTTTCAGCAGCCGCTTCATCACCCGCGTTTCCAGCGCCCGGAACTCTTCCTCGCCATAGGCGGCGAAAAGTTCGGGGATCGTCATCCGCGACACACGCTCGATCTCGAGGTCGCTGTCGACGAAGGGAATGGCCAGCTGGCTGGCGACGATGCGCCCGACGGCGGATTTGCCAGCGCCCATCAGCCCGACAAGGATCAGATTACGTGAACCGAGCGCGGCGCGAGCTCTGTCTTTCAGGCTGTCAGCAACGGTCAGCAGTGGTTCACTCATCGGTCCATTCACACTTTGTTTGCAAACGGTATCGACAAATGCAGATGGAGCGTCAAGTCGCGGACAAGGGAATCATGGCTTGAATACCGCTTCTTGCACTTGCAGACAGGCTTCCTATAACAGAAGCAGAGCATGAAGGAGTTGCCGGATGCCGACCCTGTTCCGTTTCCTGTTCGTCTGCGCGATCCTCGCCGGGACGGTCTACGGAGCGATGCTGGCGCTTGTGACCTTCGTGGAGCCGCAGCAGCGCGACGTGACGATCCGCATTCCGTCCGAGCGGGTCAATCCGCCCGCCACGGGCGCCATCGACACGACCAGGAAGTGACCGACATGGTGGATTTCGGCCGCGTCCACGTGGAATCCTTCCTGGAGATGATGAGCGCCGAGCGGGGTGCCGCCGCCAATACGCTGCAATCCTATGAGCGCGACCTCGATGACGTCAGCTCCTTCCTGAACGGCCGCAGCGTGCGGCTGACCGAAGCCGCCTCCGCCGATCTCGCCGCCTATCTCTCCTCGCTCGCCCAAAAGGGCTTCAAACCCTCTTCCCAGGCGCGCCGGCTTGCCGCCATGCGGCAATTCTACAAGTTCCTCTATGCCGAGGGCCTGAGGACCGACGACCCCACCGGCATTCTCGACGCGCCGAAGAAAGGCCGTCCGCTGCCTAAGACGATGGGCGTCGAGGAGGTCGGCAGGCTGCTTTCCCAAGCTGAGACCGAGGCGGAAGATCCGGCTCCGGGCCAGCTGCAGCGCCTGCGCATGCTGGCGCTGCTGGAGCTTCTCTATGCCACCGGCATGCGCGTCAGCGAACTCGTTTCGCTTCCTGCCCGCGTGCTCGATCAGGAAGGCCGGTTCCTGATGATCCGCGGCAAGGGCAACAAGGAGCGGCTGGTGCCACTGTCGCAATCGGCAATCACAGCCTTGAAATCCTATGGACGCCTGCTGGCGACCGAAAACGCCGCGGCAAACGAGCCGCAGGAAAGCGCCTGGCTGTTTCCCGCCGCCTCGAAGGAGGGATACCTGCCGCGCCAGGTTTTCGCCCGCGACCTCAAGAACCTGGCGATCCGCGCCGGCCTGACGCCGTCGCTGATCTCGCCGCATGTCATGCGCCACGCCTTTGCCAGCCACCTGCTGGCCAACGGCGCCGATCTGCGCGTCGTGCAGGAACTGCTCGGCCATTCGGACATTTCGACTACGCAGATCTACACACATGTCCTGGAAGAGAGGCTGCAGCAGCTCGTCCAGACGCATCACCCCCTTGCCAAACAGGCGAAAAAGCACGAATAGGACCGGCGACATGGGGCGGAGCCAGGAAAACGCCCCGGGCACAAGGAACGGAAACGCACCTCATGCACAATTATCTCGACTTCGAAAAGCCGATCTCCGACCTCGAAGGCAAGATCATCGAGCTGAAGAAGCTCGCAACGGAAGACGAGAGCATCGACACCACCGATGAAATCGGCAGGCTGGAGGTTCGCGTCCGTGAGGCGATCGTCGAAATCTACTCCAAGCTCAACGCCTGGCAGAAGACACAGGTTGCCCGCCATCCGCAGCGCCCGCATTTCGTCGATTATGCCAAGACGCTGTTCCAGGAATTCACACCGCTTGCCGGCGACCGCAAGTTTTCCGAAGATGCCGCGATCCAGGCGGGCCTTGCCCGTTTCCGCGGCCAGCCGGTCGCCGTCATCGGCCAGGAAAAGGGCAACGACACCAAGAGCCGCATCAAGCACAATTTCGGCAGCCCCCGTCCGGAAGGCTACCGCAAGGCGATCCGCATCCTTGAAATGGCCGATCGTTTCGGCCTGCCGGTGATTTCGCTGGTGGATACGGCAGGCGCCTATCCCGGCGTCGGCGCCGAAGAACGCGGCCAGGCCGAGGCGATCGCCCGCTCGACGGAAATGTGCCTCGGCGTCAAGGTTCCGCTCGTTTCCGTCGTCATCGGCGAAGGCGGCTCGGGCGGCGCGATTGCCATCGCCACCGGCAACCGCGTCTATATGCTCGAGCATTCGATCTACAGCGTCATCTCGCCGGAAGGCGCCGCCTCGATCCTCTGGCGCGATTCCACCCGCGCCCGGGAAGCGGCGACCAACATGAAGATCACCGCCGAAGACCTGAAATCGCTCGGCGTCATCGACGGCATCATTTCCGAGCCGCTCGGCGGCGCGCATCGTGATCCCGACAGCGTCATTGCCGCGACCGGCGATGTGATCGCCAATGCTCTGGCCGAAATGGCGTCGCGCTCCGGCGAGCAGTTGCGCAACGATCGTCGCCAGAAATTCCTCGCCATGGGCCGCAATCTCTAACTCAACTTCGGCTCTTCACCGATTGGGGCCAAATCTTGGCCACATTGATGTTATCTGTAACTTTCGCGCTTGCGGGGATGTTCGTGGCAAGTCATAGGCTGGTAGGGATTTATAAAGTATAAGCCGCCTATGATTCCTTCCAATGCCCGGACTCCATAGGCGGGACCGGATCGCACTATCTTTATGGGCTAGTTTGGATGCGCATACGTCATTTTGCCTATATTTCCCTCATGGCGCTGGCTCTGTCCGGCTGCAATGACGCGTTGGAAACCGCGCAGGTCGATCTTTCCAAGGTCAAGAACAAGGTGGAGCAGCCGCTTCCCCCACATATCCTCACCGCCATGGCCGCCAAGGGCATGGACCGCAATTCGCCGATCATGATCCGCATCTTCAAGGAAGAAGGTGCCATGGAGATCTGGAAGGCGAAGACCGACAACCGTTTCGACAAGGTCGCCGATTACAAGATCTGCGCCTGGTCCGGCCGTCTCGGCCCGAAGGTAAAGACCGGCGACCGGCAGGCGCCGGAAGGTTTCTACGAGCTGACGCGCGCCAACCTGAACCCCAATTCGAAATATTATCTGGCGATCAACACCGGCTTCCCGAACCGCTACGACGCGGCGAACGGCCGCAGCGGCTCCGATCTGATGATCCACGGCGCCTGCTCGTCCTCCGGCTGCTATTCGATGACCGACCAGCAGGTGCTGGAGATCTACGCCTTCGCCCGCGACGCCTTCAAGGGCGGCCAGGCAACGGTGCAACTGCAGGCCTTCCCCTTCCGCATGACCGCGGAAAACATGGTCAAGCATCGCCTCGACAGCAATTACGACTTCTGGAAGATGCTGAAGGTCGGCTACGACAATTTCGAAGTCACCAAGCGCCCGCCTGAGGTGAACGTCTGCGAGAAGAAATACGTCTTCAATCAGCAGGCAACCGACGGCAGCGCCTTCAATGCCGCCGGCAAGTGCCCTGCTATGTCGACACCGCCGGCGCTGACGGCGGCCCTTGCCTCCTACGGCAAGACCTATGATGCCGACTATGCCAAGGCGATGAGCAAATATGACGGCATGGCCTGGTACGATCCCACGGAAGCCGAGCGCAAGGCCGTGGTCGCCAAGCTGCGTAAGGGCCGCGAACTCGCTTACGCCCCGACCGGCACCTCGCTGGAAGCCGGCCGCATGGTCAAGGTGGCCGAACTCGAAGACCTGATGGCCAAGCGCACCGCGCAGGGCCTTGCCGCCAAGAGCGCGCCGGGCGCCACGCCGGCAGCGCCTGCCGGGCCGCAGGCAATCTCCGCCCAGCCGCAGGAAACGGCCGTCGCTGCCGCCACACCGGCGGTCGTGCCGGTGCCGATGCAGAATCCGTTGGCCTTTACCGCGCCCGAACCGCAAGAAACGGCAGACGCCGCGGCAAAGAAGCCGTTCTGGAAATTCTGGGCGAGGAACTGAACGGCTTGAACCCCGTTCTCTACGATCTTCGCGGCCTGAAATGCCCATTCCCCGTGATCAAGACACGCAAGAAGCTTGCCGCCATGGCAAGCGGTGCACTCATTCGCGTCGACACGACAGATCCGCTGGCTGTGATCGACATGCCGCATTTCTGCAATGAGGACGGCCACGAGCTGGTCGAGACCGAAAAAACCGAAACCGGCCATCGCTTCCTGATCCGCAAGCGCTAAAACGCGTCGTTATCGCAACACCGCTGCCGAGTTTTTCGCGACATGCTCTAAATTCGCATGCCGGGGATAGCGAGCGGATTGTCGGACAGCGCCGCGCGGTCGGGCATGTCGATGCGCGGCTTGCCGAGGAAGGCGTCGAAGAGGTCCTTCACGAAGGCTTCCGGCAGATCCCGGGTGATCAGCACCATGCGCGTGCGCCGGTCTTCTCCCGGCCAGGCAGGCAGCCGCACCGGCGGATGGAAGATGCTCTGCACCCCATGCAGCACCAGCGGCCGATCCGGCCGGTCGGAGACCGACACGATCGCCTTCATCCTCAAAAGCTTCTCGCCATGGGCCGAACGCAGGAGATCGATGAACATGTCGAGCGCCATCGGATCGATCGGCTTCTCCTCGATGATCGAGAAAGAGCGGATCGAGGCATCGTGACGATTGACGTCGTGCGGGTCCTGATCCGCATGCCCGTGATGATGATGGTGGTGGTGCCCATGGTGATCGCCATCATGATCCTGATCGCGATCACGATTGTCATCGTGATTGTGATGATGATGCGCCTCATGCGCATCCTCGTCCTGCAGCCAGCGGCCGACATCGGCGATCTTCGTCGCCGGATCGTAAAGCCCGTTCACCAGCACTGCGGCACTGCCCGCCTCGGCACTGTCGGCATCCATCATCGCCGCCCGAGGATTGAGCGCCCGCAGGCGCTTTTCCAGCCCGGCGGTTGCCTCGGCCATCGCCTTTTTCGAGACGATCAGCCGGTCGGCGACCGCTGCCTGCTTGCGCGCTTCCTCATGATTGTCGAGCGTCTGCGGGCCATTCACGGCATCCACGACGGTGACGACGCCATCGAGTTCGAAATTTGTAGCGATGACCGGATTTCCCATGATCGCCTGCATGACGGGTGCGGGATCGGCAAGGCCCGTCGTCTCGATGACGACGCGTTTCACCGGCTTGACGCGGCCCGTCTGCACGGCATCCATCAGGTTCGCCAGCGTATCCACCAGCTCGCCGCGCACGGTGCAGCACAGGCAGCCATCGGACAGTTCGATGATCGAATCGCCGGAGCTTTCGACCAGGAGATGGTCGATACCGACATCGCCGAATTCGTTGATGATGACGGCCGCATCCTTCATCACCGGGTCTTTGAGGATACGGTTGAGCAGCGTCGATTTGCCGGCGCCGAGAAAGCCGGTCAGGATGGTGACCGGAATCCTGTCGTTGAGCGCGCTCATGTCATTTTACCTTGAAGCTTAAAAGGATGTCGGGCGCGGCATCGGCACCGGCACGTTGGCGATCGCGCTTGCGGTATCGCCCCGCGCCATCTTTTCCGGCTGCGCGGCCGGCTGAGGGTCCTGGCCCGGAATGAGGCCGGCGAAGACGAATCGCGGATCGTGGTCCATTTCCAGGATATAGGGCGACTGCACCCTCATCCGGCCGACCTCGTCGCGCGTTTCGCTGCGCACCTTGGCGCCCTTGGCGCTGCAGATATCGGCTGTGATGTCGGTTACCTGATCCTGTCCCGGGCCGTAGGGCCGCAGCGAACCCAGCGTGTCATTGCCGGGAAACTGCGCGGTGAATCCCTTCTGCAAAAGGTTCGCCGTCGCATCGGCGCGCGCCGCAAGACTGTCGGTGCCGAGCACGACGGAGACGAGAGTGCGGCCGTTACGCGTCGCCGAACCGATCTGGTTGAAGCCCGAGGCGCAGATGAAGCCGGTCTTCATGCCATCGGCGCCGGCGAAGCGGCCGATCAGCATGTTGAGGCTCGGTACATTCTGCTGGCCGGTGGTGAAGCCCTCCAGCGAGAAATAACCGGCATATTGCGGAAAATCGCGGCGCAACGCCACGGTCAGCACCGCGAGGTCGCGCGCCGTCGTATATTGGCCCTTGCCGGGCAGGCCGTTCGGATTGACGAAATGCGAATCCGTCATGCCGAGCTTCAGCGCCTCGCCGTTCATCCGCGTCACGAAGCCTTCCTGCGTACCGCCGATGGCTTCCGCGACCGCGACGGCGATGTCGTTGGCCGATTTCACCATCAGGATCTTCAGCGCGCTGTCGAGCGTCAGCTTCTGGCCCGGCTTGAAATACATCTTGGCAGCCGGCTGCGCGGCGGCGCGCTTGCTCATGACGATCGGCGTATCGAGGCTGATCTGACCGGCACGGATCGCGTCGAACACGGTATAGACGGTCATCAGCTTGGTCAACGAGGCCGGATACCACTTGCGGAAGGCTTCTTCATGCTCGAGCACGCGGCCGGTCTGCACGTCGACGAGAATATGCGGATTGGCCTGGGCAAGCGGAACGAAGGCAAGAAAACTAGTTGTCGCAGCGACGATGAAGCTCAACGGTCGCAGCGCTGCAAACAAACGGAAGTGGCTCGTCGACACAGTTCGTCCTTCGGATATCAGGAAAATCTCGAAACCTTCCCCTATTTAGCCTATATGGCTATGACATGGCAAAGGTCATTGACTAAGTAATTTCCAAAAGCCTCACACCCCAGCTTCACACCGTTGTGATGCGGTGAAAGATTGTCGGGATTTCATAACAGGAACGCGAATATGCCGATTTTGAACAGAGCCGCGGAGTTGCAGGACGAAGTCGCCGAATGGCGCCGCCACATCCACGCCCGGCCCGAACTCCTCTTCGCGGTGGAAAACACGGCCGCCTTCGTCGCCGAAAAGCTCAAGGAATTCGGCGTCGACGAGATCGTCACCGGCATCGGCCGCACCGGCGTCGTCGGCCTGATCAAGGGCAAGGGTGAAGGCCGCCGCACGGTCGGCCTGCGCGCCGACATGGACGCCTTGCCGCTGACCGAGATCACCGGAAAACCCTGGGCCTCGAAGACGCCGGGCAAGATGCATGCCTGCGGCCATGACGGCCACACCGCCATGCTGCTCGGCGCTGCGAAATACCTGGCCGAGACCCGCAACTTCAACGGTAATGTCGCCGTCATCTTTCAGCCCGCCGAAGAAGGCGGCGGCGGCGGCAATCTGATGGTCAAGGACGGCATGATGGAGCGCTTCGCGATTGAGGAGGTCTATGGCATGCACAATCTGCCGGGCCTGCCGGTCGGCCAGTTCGCCATCCGCAAGGGCGCGATCATGGCGGCGACCGACGAATTCACCGTCACCATCAAGGGCCGCGGCGGCCACGCCGCCCAGCCGCACCGGACGATCGACCCGATCGCCATCGGCGCCCAGATCGTCGCCAACCTGCAGATGATCGCCTCACGCAGCGCCGATCCGCTGCGCTCGGTGGTCGTCTCGGTGACCAAGTTCAACGCCGGTTTTGCCCATAACGTCATTCCGAACGATGCCACCTTCGCCGGGACGGTCCGCACCCTCGACCCCGAGGTGCGCACACTCGCCGAGACACGGTTCCGGCAGATCGTCGAGGGCCTGGTCGCAGCCCACGGCGCCGAGGCCGACATCAGCTTCCACCGCAATTATCCGGTTACTGTCAATCATCCCGACGAGACCGAGCATGCGGTCGCCACCGCCAGTGCCATCGCCGGTGAAGGCAATGTCAACGCCGAGATCGATCCGATGATGGGCGGCGAGGATTTCTCCTATATGCTGAACGCCCGCCCCGGCGCCTTCATCTTCATCGGCAATGGCGACAGCGCCGGCCTCCACAACCCGGCCTACGACTTCAACGACGAAGCCATCGCCCACGGCATCTCCTATTGGGTCCGCCTCGCCGAACAACGCCTCGGCGCCTAGCAACAATTAAGGCTTGGCTTCCCGCCAAGCCTTTTGTATGCATGGCGTGCAAGTGGTCCCGTAGCTCAGCAGGATAGAGCACCAGATTCCTAATCTGGGGGTCGCGCGTTCGAATCGCGCCGGGATCACCAGTCAATCAGGTGCTTATCTCCCTTGAAAGAACGCACGTTCCTGCGGACATGCAAGAACGCAATAATGATGTCATGAGAAACCGGCCTTTGATCGGTAATAGCCAGGCCAAGTGTCGCGTTGAGGCCGCACGACCGAACTCTTCGGATGCAGAAATTGGCGATCGATTGGATTCGTTCAACTGGCTAGTTTTTCAACATCGGCGTCGATCTACGGTCAGTCAGCTCAAAATGCACGATCGCGTCTCATTACAGACTGCCCCATCGAAAAAACACTCCGGCTAGAACCGCTGGATCAGGACGATCAACGAATATATTCGCAATCAGTGTTGAGCCGGTCGCAAATCTGCGCACATCGGAGCATGCTATCGCAAAGTGGATACAACCACGCTAGCGAATTAGCCGTCCTAAACTGAAAACAGTCTCTGCAATAACCGCGCGCAGCGTCGGCCCTGATGGTCAGCCATGCGAAGTCCTTGGCACGGCTGCCTTGGCATCCCAGCCCGTAAAGAATGGCACGCTTCTTGCGTTGTTTGGCGTAGTGCCGAGCATACTCGGCGGAAGCCCGCGAATGCCCACAATCGGAAGGTGGACGAGTTCCCGGACATCGAGAATAGGCTGATCGACGGCCAGGAGCAGATGACAACATATTCGATCGTTCTAGGACGCGAACGCCATGTCTTTCAGGATCTGAAATCGGTATTGGCTTGCGCTTCGCCATTGAAATCAGGTGACGTGCTGGCCGGGATCGCCGCGTCAAGCAACGAGCGGCGGGTGGCCGCCCGCTATCTGCTTGCGGATATGCCTCTCAAAACCTTCCTGGAGGATCTCGTCATCCCATACGAGATCGACGAGGTCAGCCGACTGATCGTCGACCGCCATGATTGGACGGCATTCGCGCCGATATCTCATATGACGGTCGGCGAGTTTCGCGATTGGCTTCTCTCCTATGACGCGACCGCCGAAAGACTGCTTGCCATTGCACCGGGCCTCACCCCCGAGATGGTCGCGGCGGTCTCCAAGATCATGCGCAACCATGATCTGATCACCGTCGCCGGCAAATGCAGGGTGGTCACGGCCTTTCGTTCCACGATCGGTCTGCCCGGCCGGCTGTCGAGCCGTCTTCAGCCCAATCATCCCACCGATGATCCTGAAGGTGTCGCCGGCTCGACGCTCGACGGACTTCTTTATGGGATCGGCGATGCGGTGATCGGCATCAACCCGGCTACCGACAATCTCGAGGCATGCACAAGATTGATGGTTCTTTTCGACCGGCTGCGCGAACAGTTCGATATCCCGACCCAATCCTGCGTGTTGACCCATGTCACCACGTCAATCAAGGCGATCGAGGCTGGAGCGCCGCTCGATCTGGTGTTCCAGTCAATCGCCGGCTCGGAAGCCGCCAATAAGGGTTTCGGCATCGACCTCGCCCTCCTGAGGGAAGGCCAGCAGGCGGCACTTTCCATGAAGCGCGGCACGGTCGGCAACAATGTCATGTATCTGGAGACCGGCCAGGGCAGCGCCCTCTCGGCCGACGCCCATCATGGCGTGGACGAACAGACGGTGGAGGCGCGGGCCTATGCCGTTGCACGTGAGCTCGATCCGTTGCTCGTCAATACCGTGGTCGGCTTCATTGGCCCCGAATATCTTTTCGACGCCAAGCAAATTATCCGCGCCGGGCTCGAAGACCATTTCTGCGGCAAACTGCTTGGCGTGCCGATGGGGGTCGACGTTTGCTACACGAACCATGCGGAAGCCGACCAGGACGATATGGACAATCTGATGGTGTTGCTGACTGTCGCGGGTGTCAGCTTTCTGATCGCCGTGCCCGGCGCCGACGACGTCATGCTCAATTATCAGAGCCTTTCCTACCACGATATTGTCGGCCTCAGGCACCAGTTCAATCGTCCGCCGGCTCCGGAGTTCGAAGCCTGGCTTCATCGCATGGGCATGCTTGATCACACGGGTCGTCTTGCGCCTGCCAGCGCCTCGGGCGCCTTCTCCCGCAATCTCTTGAGCTACAGGGCATCCGCATGACTCCCTTCGAACGAGATCCGTTTGCGCGGTTCCGCAACGCCACACGCGCCCGCATTGGGCTTGGAAGAGCAGGCGACGCCTTGCCGACATCGGCAATTCTCGACTTCCAGCTTGCCCATGCCCGGGCGCGGGATGCCGTGCATGGGCAAGTGGATTTTGTCGCCCTTGCCAAGCAGCTTGCTCCCGTGCCGACGATCCGGATTCGGTCTCGCGCCAAAGACCGGACGATCTATCTGGCACGCCCGGATCTCGGCCGTCAGACCAACGCAGCCGATCTCCCGAGCCCAGGCGATCGTTATGAGATCGCCTTCATCATTGCCGACGGACTTTCGGCCTCGGCGGTCGAGCACCACGCGGTGCCGCTGTTTAACGCATGCATGAAGCGTCTCGGGGCCTTCAGCGTCGCCCCGGTGATATTGGGCGAGCAGGCCCGGGTGGCATTTGGCGATGAGGCAGCGGCGGCGTTTGGCGCGGAAGTTGCCATCGTGCTGATCGGCGAGAGGCCGGGACTAAGCGTGCCTGATAGCCTCGGCGCCTACATCACGTTCCGACCGCAATCGGGACGGCGTGACAGCGAGCGCAACTGTATTTCCAATATCCATGCCGACGGGCTCAGCTACGAGGTCGCGGCCGACAAGATCGTTTGGATCGTCCGGGAGGCGCTGCGACTGCAACTGACCGGTGTCGATCTCAAGGAAAATGCCGAAGGCGCCATAGAAGCGCTGCCACACCAAGAAGCATAAAGTTCAATCTACAAAACAGGGGAACAATCATGTCAAATTCTCAACCGACGCTCGCCAAGAGCCTGACCGGGCTGCACTTATGGGGACTTGCAGTCGGCCTCGTCATCTCCGGCGAATATTTCGGCTGGAGCTATGGCTGGGCGGCGGCCGGTACACTCGGCTTCTTGATCACCACGATTCTGATCGCCGTCATGTACACCACCTTCATTTTCTCCTTCACGGAGTTGACGACGGCTATTCCGCATGCCGGTGGGCCGTTTGCCTATGCGCTCAGGGCCTTCGGCCCGCTCGGCGGCTTCGTTGCGGGTTTTGCAACACTGGTGGAATTCGTCTTCGCCCCTCCGGCCATCGCGCTTGCGATCGGCGCCTATCTCAATGTGCAGTTCCCGGGGCTCGATCCGAAACTTGCGGCCGTCGGCGCCTATATCATCTTCATGGCGCTCAATATCGTCGGCGTCACCATCGCCGCGACATTCGAGCTCTTCATTACCATCCTCGCCATTATCGAACTCCTGGTGTTTATGGGCGTCGTTCTGCCCGGCTTCTCCGTCGCCAACTTTGCGGCCAATGGCTGGGCTGGCGCTCCTGAATTCTCGGTCGGTGCCATTGGAGGCATCTTTGCCGCCATTCCGTTCGCCATCTGGTTCTTCCTGGCGATCGAAGGCGCGGCCATGGCTGCCGAGGAAACCAAGAACCCCACCCGCACCGTGCCGATCGCCTATATCGCAGGGATTCTCACCCTCGTATTCCTTGCTTTCGGCACGATGATCTTCGCGGGAGGCGTTGGCGACTGGCGTATGCTGTCCAACATCAACGATCCGTTGCCGCAAGCGATGAAGGCTGTCGTCGGCGAATCCTCCGGCTGGCTGCACATGCTCGTCTGGATCGGCCTGTTCGGCCTGATCGCATCGTTCCATGGCATCATCATGGGCTATTCCAGGCAGATTTTCGCGCTGGGTCGCGCCGGCTACCTGCCGGAAGTTCTCGCCAAGATCCATCCGAAATTCCGCACGCCCTACCTTGCTATCCTCGCAGGCGGCGTTGTCGGCATTGCGGCGATCTTCTCCGACAACCTGATCCAGATCGGCGGCTTGCCGCTGACTGCCAATATCGTCACGATGTCGGTGTTTGGCGCGATCATCATGTACATCGTCTCCATGGCATCGCTGTTCAAACTTCGTCGGACCGAGCCGGAGCTTGCCCGACCGTTCAAGGCATGGGGCTATCCCGTTGTCCCGGCCATTGCCCTTGGGCTTGCGCTCGTCGCGCTGGCGGCGATGATCTACTACAACTTCCTGATCTTTTTGATCTTCCTTGCCATGGGCGTGGTGGCGTTCGGTATCTGGCGCTTGCTGTCCGGCGGCGTCGCCAAGGAAGCGGCCGCTTCCGCGTAACAAGGTTCTCCGGCCCGATCATCAAGCCGGCAATTGGACGAACCTGTTCCGATCGATATCAACGATCCCCCGCCGACGTTTGGCGGGGGAATTCGAGCGCAAAGCCCAGCCCGCTCGCAAAATTCTTAATTTCCTCCTCGAGACAAGCTCGCGCCAAGCCGCTTCGCCGTCGTTGGTTACCGCACCTCACGATGGACCCGCCGCGTCCTCACCGCCTGCCGCGCGCCTAATCCCAGCAGCGCCGCCACGATCCAGCCACCGATAAAACCGATCGCGCCCCAGACAAGCCCGGCAAAACTGACCGGCACGCCGGGCACGAAATCACGCCAGGTATTGGCGAAGACGACGTCATCGGCATTGCCCAGCAGCACGAAGGGCTTGGCGACGGGTGCGGCGGTACCGAGGTGGAGCTGCTGCGACAGCAGCGTTTCGTAGCGCGTGATCGTGCTGCGCATCGAGACGCCGCGGTCGCGCAGGAAATCATCGGACGATTGCGCATAGGCGTTCAGCGCTTGCTGGCGATCGAGATGGTGTTCGGCCGCCTGGGCATTGAAATCCTCGACGATGACGCGCAATTCGTCGATCGCTCCGCCGATCCGCTGGCGGTATTGCTGCGCAAATTCCGGCGCCTGCGAAAACACCGTGCCGCCGGCAAGCCCGGCGACAATAGCGATGATTCTTGCAATCGGACCCATGATCGATGCCTCCGGCTGTCCCCTGCGCTAACGATCAGCGGCCGTAAAGGTTTCTGCCTTCGACACAATCGGTAACGCTATGTGATTGAACCGACGGCGCTTCCGGCGAGTTGATGCCCTGACCAACCCAGAATGACCAACTCAGAAAGAGAGACTTGTCATGAAACAGATTATCCTTGCCTGCACGCTCGCCGCAGCATCTATCTTTTCCGCAATGCCGTCCCAGGCGGCAAGTGTAACCATCACCACGGACGACGCGCGTCCCACTTACCGCGATGCGGAACGGCCCTATTACCGCCATCACATGAGGCCGCGCCACGTCTCCCAGGATTGCTTCACCAAGACGGAAAAAATCCGCCGTCACGGCCACACGGTCGTCAAGGAAACCCGAATCTGCCGATAAGGCAAGTTCCTGCAGGAAAGCCCGGCTGATCTTCCCAGCCGGGCTTTTCATCTGATCTCGCCTCGATCTCGCAGATGAGGAACTTTCGCAATATCAGCCGCGTTTATTGCGAAACGGGAGTGTTCATCATGCGTATCAAGATGATTCTTTTGGCCATCGCCTATGTCGCCGTCAGCGCCGTGCTGCTGGCCATCGCCTACCAGCCGCAGGGGTCGGGCGCCATGCAGAAGACGGATCGTCTGGCCGGCTCGTCCTTCCTCGTCGAACGCTTCGCCGGTTGACCAGCTGAGCGCGGCCCTACCGGTGACGACGTGGAGATAGTCCTCGTCCGGGATGTTTGGCCCCGGAGCGAGCTTTCGGTTTAATGCGTGCCGTCAAGTGACAATCCACCAAGCGGGCCGCCAAGCAGGATTCGGTTCTGCACCGAATGCACGCCCTCGACCGCCTTGGCGACCACGGTTGCCCGTTCGATCTCGCCGACCGTGCCGACAGTGCCGGTGAGCACGATGTGGTCGTTTTCCATCGTCACCTCGACATCAGACGCATCGATCCCGCCGGCAATCGCCAGCGCATTGGCGACATCCGCCTCAACAGATGCACGATTGGCGATTTCCGCTTCCATCTCGGGCTCGAGCCCGTGAAATGTCTGCTCCTTGAAAACCATGATCCATTCCTCCGTGAAACCTGCTTAGCAAACGCCGTTCGACGGAGTTGGTTTCAGCGCCGCTACCACTGCACGCGATAGCGGAGATTGATGCTGCCGGTCTCACCTCCCGAAAACGGGTTGCTCACCGAGGCATCGAGATTGAGGTTCGGCAGGATGGCCTGGTTGACCGCCACCGTGCTCGAGAAGTCGCCGCTGGCATTGCTGACGCCTGTGCCCGCCGAAAGCGACGTTCCCGTCCAGGGATGGATCAGTTTCAGCGCCTGCGATGCCGTCACCGAGGCCTGCCTGATATCGACCGCATCAAATTGAACGCTGATGGAACGGCTCGATTGCATATCGAGCGAATCGGACAGGATCCAGCTGCGCGAGCGGCTCAGCGTCAGCGCACCGCTGCCGCGCAGCGTATCGACACTGACCTTCGCGCCCTGCTGCGATTGGCCCGCTGGCGTGACGGCCGTCTTTACGATCCTGCCCCAGAGCATTGCCTGTTCGGAATCGGGCAGCGGCGCCCCGCCTTTGGTCGAGGCAAGGGCTATGTCGGCGCCGGCGCTCGTTTCCCATTCCGCCGGCAGGCGAAAACCCAAGGTCGCCTTGTAGGACCGGTCCGAAAGCTTGGCCGGCGACCAGATCACCAGATCATCAGCTCTCGCTGCAACGGTGAGCGAGAGCAGGATGGCGAAAAGAATGCATGCTATTTTGAATGTCGTCATCAAGTTAAGAACGTTTTGACCTAACACAGGGCCGCCGTGCCGAAACCGACCCAACAGCGGACATGAAGCGCTCGCAGCCGAACGCGATGGGGGATCACGGCAAGCCGTCCATCCCGGTTTCATCCTCGATTTAATGTTGGCCGAAAAGGCCGGCGGCACGCGTGCCAGTTCTTCGATGGACGCCGCAGCGCCCCGAATTGCCATGCGACCGTGACCGGCCGCAGCGGAATCGCGATTCCGCCAGCAATGTTAGAAGGATCACATCTACCTGCGGCTCTGTAAACCCCTTACGGGCTGAAATCTGCTGCACCGCACACTTGCCGCCCCTTCCAAACCCTAGTAGAGCCTGAGCCTACGAGAGAAATTTTCGCGAAATTTCACATGATGACCGGCAAAAGCGCGCCGCGGCGCCTCAGCATCTTCGGTTCGACGGGTTCGATCGGCCAGAATACACTCAATGTCGTCGAGCACCTGGGCGGACGGGAGAATTTCGAAATCTCCGTGCTGACCGGCAACGGCAATATAGAATTGCTGGCCCGGCAGGCGAAATCATCCGGCGCGCGGCTGGCGGTAACGGCGAACGACCGGCACTACGAATCACTGAAAAGCGAACTTTCCGGCAGCGGCATCGCCGTCGCCTCGGGAAGATCCGGCCTGATGGAAGCGGCTGAGCGCGAAGCCGACTGGGTGATGGCGGCAATCGTCGGCACCGCAGGCCTGGCGCCGACGCTTGCGGCTGCGCGCCGCGGCGCCGATATCGCCCTTGCCAACAAGGAATGCCTGGTATCGGCGGGCGATCTCTTTATCGCAGCCGTTCGCCAGGGCGGCGGCAGGCTGCTTCCTGTCGACAGCGAGCACAATGCCATCTTCCAGGTGCTGGAGGAAACCCAGCGCCACGCCGTCGAGCGCGTCATCCTGACGGCGTCGGGTGGTCCCTTCCGCACCGCCTCGCTGCGGCAGATGGCCGATGTGACGGTGGAAAGCGCGCGCGCCCACCCGAACTGGTCGATGGGGTTGAAGATCTCGATCGACAGCGCCTCGATGTTCAACAAGGCGCTGGAGATGATCGAAGCCCGGCACCTTTTCGGTCTCAGGCCCGAACAGATCGAAGTCATCCTCCATCCGCAATCGATCATCCATTCCATGGTCGGCTATACGGACGGGTCGGTGCTGGCGCAGCTCGGCGCACCGGATATGCGCACCGCCATCGGTTATGCCCTGTCCTTTCCGCGCCGGCCGAACCTGCCGATCGAGCGGCTGGATTTCGCCAAGCTCGCCAGGCTGGATTTCGAGGCGCCGGATGAGGTGCGGTTTCCCGCGTTGCGGCTGGCGCGCCTGGCGATGACGCGCGGCGGCGTTCAGGGTGCGGTGCTGAACGGCGCCAAGGAAGTGGCGCTTGAAGCCTTCATCGAGGGGCGGCTGCCCTTCCTTGCCATGGCCGAGATCACCGAGAGGGTCATGGACGATCTCGCCGGCCTGCCGCCGGCTGCCGGCATGGACGATGTCTTCGCCGCCGACAGGCAGGCCCGGCAGAGAGCGGCGGAGCTCATGACACCGGCGATCGCCGTGTGAAATGCCCACGGGCCGTTCGCCGAGAGGCCGCCCGCTTATCCCTGGCGGCCGCCATTACCGCAACCGGTTGCCGCCCTCGTCGAACAATCTGCAATCCGACGGTTCGAACAGCAGGCTCACCTGCTCACCCGCCGCGATGCTGACCGGTGACCGATGCTCGACGGTGAGCGACTGGCCATCGGCAAGCTGGCAATAGAGATATTGCGTTCCGCCGAGATACTCCGAAAAATCGACCCTGGCCGTCAGGCTGCCCGAAAGGTCGGATGCCACCTTCAGATGCTCCGGCCGCAGGCCGAGCGTCACCGCGGCGCCAACCGGCCTGTCTGCCGGCGGCAAGCCGCTGCCGATGCGCCGGCCTGCGACTTCGACCAGACCGCCCTCACCCCAGCGGGCGTTCAAAAGGTTCATTCGAGGCGAGCCGATGAAGCCCGCGACGAAGGTATTCGAGGGATTTTCGTAGATTTCCCGGGGCGTCCCGGCCTGTTCGACACGGCCGTCACGCAGCACGACGATCTTGTCGGCGAGCGTCATCGCCTCGGTCTGGTCGTGCGTGACATAGATCATCGTGTTGCCGAGTTCGCGGTGAAGGCGGGCGATCTCGATGCGCATCGAAACGCGCAGTTCCGCATCGAGATTGGACAGCGGTTCGTCGAACAGGAAGACATCGGGCTTGCGCACGATCGCACGGCCGATCGCCACGCGCTGCCGCTGACCGCCGGAAAGCTGTCCCGGCCGCCGGTCGAGAAGATGATCGATCTTCAGGATCGCGGACGCGGCCTTGACACGCGTCTCTATCTCGGCGGCTTGCGTGCGCGCCATCTTCAAGCCGAAGGCCAGATTCTCCCGCACGCTCATATGCGGATAGAGCGCGTAGGACTGGAAGACCATGGCGATGCCGCGCTCGGATGGATCGAGATCGGTGACAACACGTCCCTTGATTTCGACCTCCCCGTCGGTCACGTCTTCCAAGCCGGCGATCATGCGAAGAAGCGTCGATTTTCCGCAGCCGGACGGCCCGACGAAGACGACGAATTCGCCCTCGGCGATCGTCAGGTCGATGCCGTGAACCACCTGCAGACTGCCATAGCTTTTTCGCACGTCCTGGAGCACGACGCTCTTGTTACCCATATCCTTCGTCATCCCCAAACGGCCTATTTGTCCGACTGGACCCAGACGAGCATCTCTCCGGGCGCGCGGTTGTCCCAAAGATGATAGGGCACGAAACGCGCGGTGGCGACCTGCCTTTCGGCCGGCGCTTTGCGGTAGAGCGGCGTTCCCCAATTCGATGTTTCCTCGCGCTCTACCTGGAGATCGAGGGCGACGGCATCGTTGAGATCCTTCAGCACCACGGTTTCGGCGGCCGGAAGCTCGCGGGGCAGGACGATGGCGTTGAGGTCTTCGCCATTGTCTGTGGTTTCGACGCAATAGACGAGCGGGCCGCGCATCAATGCGACCCGGCCGGCATCCTGACGCACCTTCGGATTGGCATATTGCGGGCGAAGCGAAAGCGGCAGGTAGAGGGCGACACGATCGCCGTCGGCCCATTCACGATCGATCCTGATATATCCGTCCTGCATATTGGCGTTGAGATCGAGCATCGTTCCGTTGATGCTGAGGGTGGCGCCCTCCGCCCAGTCCGGGATGCGCAGCGACAGCGCGAAGCGCGCCGGCCTCTCCAGCCGGGTGGTAAAGGCGACCGCGCCCTCCCACGGGTAGTTGGTCACCTGCTCGAGCTCCACGTTGGCGCCGTTGGCAAGCTTCAGCCGCGCGGTGCTCTCGCCATAGAGATGCACGGCGATCTCGTTGTCGGCAACGGCGTACATATAGGAGCCGATCGAGGTCACCAGCCGGGCAATGTTGGGCGGGCAGCAGGGGCAATGGTGCCACTTCCAGCGGTGGTGCTTGCCGGCACTTTCGAGCGGATTGTCATAGAAGAACGTCTTGCCGTCGGTCGAAAGCCCCGGCAGCGCGCCGTTGTAAAGCGCCTGCTCCATGATATCGGCATAGCGCCGATCCGGACCGCGGCCGAGCATTCGGCTTGCCCAGAACACCAGGCCGACCGAAGCGCAGGTCTCGGCATAGGCGGTGGCATTGGGCAGGTCGTAATAGTCGGTGAAGCCTTCGTTGGAGGCTGCCGGGCCGATGCCGCCGGTAATGTACATCTGCTTGGTGGTCAGATCGTCCCAGAGCGTTTCCAGCGCCGCCGTCAGGCTGTCGTCCTTGTATTCGGTGGCGATGTCGGCCATGCCCGAATAGAGGTACATGGCGCGCACCGCATGGCCGACGACCTTCGTCTGCGCACGCACCGGCTGGTGCGCCTGCGCATATTCATAGGTCTTCTGGTGGTATTCGGAGACATTGCGGCCGTCGCGGCTTGCCTCGGCGGTGAAGAAATGCGGCTCGGTGCCGCGTTCGTCGATGAAATATTTCGACAGGTCGAGATATTTCTTCTCGCCGGTCACGCGGGCGAGCTTAACCAGTGCCAGCTCGACTTCCTCATGGCCGCAATAGCCTGATATCTGGCCTTCGCCGTGGCCAAAAATCTTGATCATGTAATCGGCATAGCGGCACATGATGTCGAGCAGCTTGCGTTTGCCGGTCGCCTGGTAATAGGCGACCGCGGCTTCCATGAGATGGCCGGCGCAATAGAGCTCATGATGGTCGCGCAGATTGGTCCAGCGGCGGTTCGGTTCGACGCGCTGGAACCAGGCGTTCAGATAACCGTCCTCGTCCTGCAGTTTCTCATACATGTCGATGATTTCGTCGGCGCGCGCCTCGAGCTTCGGGTTCGGTCGGCGATAAAGCGAATAGGCGATGGTCTCGATCGACTTGCCGAGGTCGGAATCCCAGAACATCTGCGTCGTCCCGCCCCAAGGCTGAATGGGAATGACGACCCCGGGGCTCGGCTGGCTGACATCGATCGCCTTGAGCATGCCGGCCTCGACGCAGCGGTCGAGCAGGGTCTCGGCGGTGGAATTGCAGACGGCGTCCTGCCATTTGCCCCAGAAGCCGCCGAGCTCGACATCGGGAACGGCGACGGGACGAAACTGGCGATCGTTGCTTGCTTTGGTCATGGCTCCACTTTCTCTCAAATCATTTCACCGCGCCGGCCATCAGCCCGCGCATGTAGTAGCGTTGCAAAAGCAGGAAGACGATCAGGCAGGGGATCGTCATGACGACGACACCGGCTTGGACCGCTCCCCAGTTGATGGCGCCGAGCCGTCCGGCGCGAACCGCCGTCATCAGCACCGGCAGGGTGTATTTCTCATTGCTGGAGAGCAGCACGAGCGCCGCGAGAAACTCGTTCCAGGCGTTGAGGAAAGCAAAGATCGCGACCGTCGCCACACCGGGAAGCACCAGCGGCAGAAGAACCCGGACCAAGAGCCTGAGGTCGCGCGCGCCGTCGATGCGCGCCGCCTCTTCGATCTCCTTCGGCACGGCGTCGAAGGCGTTGCGCATCATGAAGACCGAGAAGGGCAGTTGCAGCGTCACATAGACGAGCGTCAGCCCAAGCAGCGAATTGTTGAGGCCGAGCTTTGCCAGGATGATGAAGAGCGGCGTCAAGATCGATTGGAACGGGATCATCAGCGTCGCGATGATCAACACGAAGAGCGCATTCTTCATCGGGAACCGGTAGCGCGAGAAGCCGTAGCCGGCGAGCAGGCTGACGGCGACGGTGAGCACCACGGTGGCGACCGAAACGAACAGCGAATTGATCATGTGCCGCCATATGCCGGCGCCGAACGTATCGAGCAGCGCATAGGAATCGATGCTGACGCCGGAGGTCGGCCACGGCGGCAAGGGCGGCAGGCTGGCCTCCGTGCCATGTCGGAAGGACGACAAGAGCGTGATCGCGAAAGGGGCGAGAAAGAAGATCGATATGGCGATGCCGGTCAGGTGATAGACCGATTTCGTCCGGATCGCCTTGCGCGTGCGGCGCTCTTTTGAGGTGGTCATGGACGCTCCTCCCCGACGCGAAGCAGCCAGAGCTGCACGATGCTGATCGCCACCAGGATGGCGAGAAGCACGATCGAGAGTGCTGCGCCATAACCGAGATTGAACGACACGAAGGACTGATTGAAGATGTAGTAGACCACCGAGATCATCTTGTTCTGCGGTCCGCCTGCGGTCATGATGTAGAACTGGTCGAAGGCGAGGATCGAACCGGTGACGGAGACGATCAGCGCCAGCGCGATCGTCCTGCGCATCAGCGGCAAGGTCAGATGCCTGAACCGCTGCCAGCGGCCGGCGCCGTCGATGCGGGCGGCCTCCGTCAGCTCGGACGGAATGGCCTGGAGCCCGGTTAGAAGAATGATCATGGTGAAGCCCGCGATCTTCCAGACGACCATCACCACGATCGTCAGAAAGGCGGTGTCGAAGGTCGCGAGAAGATTGGGGCTCTTTTCCAGAAGACCGAGCGCCTTCAAGGCGGGACCGATGAAGCCGCTATCGACATTGGCAAGCCAGACCCAAAGCAGCGAGGCCGTGGCAAGGCCGACCACGACGGGCAGGAAGATGATCGTGCGGTAGGCGCTGACGAACTGCCGTTCCTTTTCGACGAAGATCGCCAGCGGAAAGGCGATCGCGAAGATCGCGACAGTGACGATCACCGTATAATAGGCCGTGAAATTCAGCGCCGTCATGAAGCGGCTGTCGTTGGCCATGCGAACGTAATTGTTGAAGCCGATCCAGCGCGACGCCCCCATCAGCGGCCAGTTGTGAAGGCTCATCCATCCAGTGAAGAGAACCGGCATGATGAAGAAGACGATGACCAGCGCCATAGCAGGCGCGATGTAGACGAGGCCGCGCCAGTTCGATTTGCGCCGTCGTCTGCGTCGAGGCAACAGGATCTCCGAACCGAAACCGGTCATCAAACGCTCCGCATCTGTCAATTGAAATTGGCCGGGAAGCTGCCACCGCTCCCCGGCCGCGGCCGAGGGAGAGTTATTGGCCGCTATCGATGATCGATTGCATTTCCGACTGGGCGCTCGAAAACGCGCCGTCGACGTCCTCGCCGAAGATCGCGGCGTTGGTGAAGCTTGCCCAAGGCCCGTTGGCGCTGTTGATCAGATCGTTGAACTGCAGCGTATAGGGCGTCTTGGCGACGGCGATCGCCTTCAGGCCAACCTGCATGCGCGGGTCGAGACCCTCCAGCACCTTGTCGGCGATATCACCGCGCGTCGGCAGGCTGCCATATTTCGCCATGATCTTCTGGCCGTCCATCGAATAGACGTATTCGAGGAACTCCTTCACCGCATCGATCTTCTTCGTGCCCTTGGTGATGACGAAATTGTCGCCGCCGGCAAAGGACGAAGGCTTGCCGTCGACACCGGGAATGAGGGTCACGCCGAAGTTGATATCGGGATGTTCGGTCACCAGCGTGCCGATGGCAAAGGCGCCGAGGCTTTGCTGTCCGATCTTGCCGTTGGTGAAGGTCAGGAAGTTGGCGCCGTTGTCGCTGGCAGCACCCGCCGGCACGAGGTCCTTCTTGACCATGTTGCGGTAGATATCGACCGCCTTGCGCATCTGAGGCGTATCCAGCGTCGCCGTCTTGCTGTCGGCCGACAGGATATCGACGCCGGCGCCCCAGACCAGCGGCGTGAAGGTGAAGATCATGCAGCCGCCGCAGCCGCCGCCGGAGAAATAGAAGCCGTAGGTATCGTCACCCAGCGCCCGGATCTTCTCGGCATTGGCGGTGATTTCGTCCCAATTCACCGGTGCTTTCTCCGGGTCGAGACCGGCCTTCTTGTAGAGGTCCTTGTTCCAGGCAAAGACCGAGGTTTCGACCGAAAGCGGCAGGCCGTAGATCCGATCCTGATAGGTGCCGAGGCGAACATGCGACGGCGAAAGCGAATTGAAATAGGGAAGCGACTTCGCCCAGTCCGTCAGGTCTTCCAGCTGGCCGGCCGCGGCAAAGGCAGGGTTATAAATCAGATCCATCGACAGGGCGTCCGGCGCCTGTCCGCCGGCGATCGCCGTCGCATATTTCTGCACCAACTCGGAGAACGGCACCTCGGTCATCACGACCTTGTTCTCGTGACCGGAATTATAGGCTTCGACGACCTTCTTGAAGGCATCGCCGATCCCCGAGCGAACCCACATCTCGACATTTTCGGCAGCCGACGCGGCCGATACCAGACATAGGGTAGCGATGCTGGTCGCCACCAATAAACGCTTGATCATGACACTCCTCCCGATATGGCGCATCTCCCTGCGCCTTTGCTCATTCCCTTGTTCTCATTCCGTGGAAGCTTTGCTCCCGCATGACTGCCGGACGATCAGCCGGCAGGGCAATTTCCTCACGCCCGGCTCGACAGGCCGTCCTTCCGCGAGCGCCAGCACCGTCAATCCGGCCTGCCGTCCGAGTTCCTTCAATTCCATGTCCACCGTCGTCAGCGGCGGCCGCGTCTGGGCCGCGACAATCTCCCAATTGTCGAAGCCGATGACCGAGACGTCCTGCGGCACCTTGACGCCGCGCTCGCGCAACGCATCCACAGCGCCGCGGGCGATCTGGTCATTGCCGCAGAAGAGCGCATCCGGTTTTTCTCCCGGCCTCTTCCACAGCTGTTCGACCGCGTCATGGCCCCAGCTTTCCGACCAGACGCCGTAGAGCACCGGTTCGCGGTGACCGGCCACCTCGTGATAGGCGCCGGCGCGTTCCCGCACCGAGAAGAAGTCCTCCGGCCCGGTGATATGGGCAATCCGCCGCCGCCCGATCTTCACGAGCCATTCCACCGCCAGCCGCGCACCCTGCTCGTCGTCCGACCGGAAGGTAACGCTGTTCTGCGTCCCCTCCGTGAAGGCGTAGACAACAGGCACATGCAAATTCGACAGATCGACGGGCAGGCGCCGATCCAGGCGCTTCCCCGTCGCGATGATGCCGTCGACCTGTTTGTCCAACATCGCATCGACATGGATCTGCGCAAGGGCCGGATCGTCTTCGATGGCGCACAGGAAGACCGAAACGCCGTGATCGACGAGCGCGTCCGAAATACCCGCCATGACAGGCAGCGTGAAACGGCCGTAGGTATCGTTCGTCAGCAGCCCGACGGTGAAACTGCGCTTGCTGAGAAGACCTCTTGCCAGCGCATTCGGCCGGTAGCCGATTTCCGCTGCGATCCGCTTCACCCGTTCACGCGTTTCCGACCCCATCCGGCCGGTATCGTTGAGCGCTTTCGACGCCGTCGAGATGCTCACCGCGGCAGCCGCCGCCACCTCGTGGATGGTAATCCTGCCCCCTTTTCCTCCCAATATGTTCAGACCTTCCTCCTTCTGAAGTGAGCTGAGAAAAGCTTTTACCAACTCGCATGTCAAGTGAGAAAAGGTTTTCCCATTCCCGCCGAGCGTCCAGTCAGCAAGTGCAGTGGCGGAATAATAGGGATGGCGCGAGCAAGACCGGGCGCGCATCGGCGGGGCCGGATTGCCGGATGATGTAAGGGTTAGAGGAAATGCGATGGAGCTGGATCGCCCTGTCCTTGCGAAGACAGGTTTGTTGCTGCGCCTGATGATCGCCGAAAGAGGCCGCTGTCAGCGCCTCCAATGGAGGCGCCGCGTTACGGCCGAACGATCATCGAAAGATCAGGCTACGTGCCTTGCGAGTGCACAGCGCGACCAGAGCGAATGCAGCGCCTCGACCAGATGGGCGATATCGGCATCGGAATGCAGCGGCGTCGGCGTGATGCGCAGCCGCTCGGTCTTCTTCGGCACCGTGGGGTAGTTGATCGGCTGGACGTAGACGCCGCAATTGTCGAGCAGCAGATCGGAGATCCACTTGCACTTGGCCGCATCGCCGACCAGCACCGGCACGATATGGCTCGGATTGGGCATATGCGGAATGCCGCGCTGGTCGAGCAGCGCTCTCAGCTTGCGGACCCGGTCCTGATGGCGGGCGCGCTCGAACTGGCTGACCTTCAGATGCTGGATCGAGGCGACGGCGCCGGCGGCGAGCGCCGGCGGCAGCGCCGTGGTGAAGATGAAGCCGGAGGCGAACGAGCGGATGAAATCGCAAAGGGCCGTCGACGCGGCGATATAACCGCCCATCACCCCGAACGCCTTGCCGAGCGTGCCCTCGATGACGGTCAGCCGGTCCATCAGCCCTTCGCGCTCGGCAATGCCGCCGCCGCGCGGGCCGTACATGCCGACCCCGTGCACTTCGTCGAGATAGGTCATCGCCCCATATTTGTCGGCGAGGTCGCAGATCTCCCTGATCGGGGCGATGTCGCCGTCCATCGAATAGACGCTCTCGAAGGCGATCAGCTTCGGCGCCTTCGGATCGGCGGCCGCAAGCTTGGCTTCGAGGTCGGCGACGTCATTGTGCTTCCAGATCACCTTGTCGCATTTGGCGTAGCGGATGCCCTCGATCATCGAGGCATGGTTCAGCGCATCGGAGAAGATGATCAGGCCGGGGATCTTCGCACCGAGCGTGCCAAGCGCTGCCCAGTTGGACACATAGCCCGACGTGAAGATCAGCGCCGCTTCCTTGCCGTGCAGATCGGCAAGCTCACGCTCGAGCATGACGTGATGGTGGTTGGTGCCAGAAATATTCCGGGTGCCTCCCGCACCCGCGCCACAGTGGTCGATGGCGTTCTTCATCGCCTCGATCACCTTCGGGTTCTGGCCCATGCCGAGATAGTCGTTGGAGCACCAGACCGTGACTTCCTTCTCGCCATCGGCCGTATGGCGGGTCGCGCGCGGAAAGTTGCCGCGGTGACGTTCGAGATCGGCAAAAACGCGGTAACGGCCCTCGGCATGAAGCCCGTCCAGCTCGTTTTTGAAAAACGCTTCGAAATCCATCATATGCTCCAGTATCACGCGGACGTTCTTGATGACCGGACGTCCGCGCGTCAATGCTTACCCTTTGCTTTAACATCAACTGCGGCAAAAGGCCCAGATTTTTGAATGATTCCAGATAAAAAATATGCGAGCCGAGATCAATGGAATTGATGCGGCAGAATGCAGCGGAGTTTACCAACCATGCGAAAGGTGACGACGGCCGCATCGCAAAAAAATCAGCACATCGGATGGACAACCCTTTCTTCCGACATAGTTTTCGGTCTAGCGTGACGAAAAAATAGAAGGGACGGCCTTTGCCCGTTGGGCAACAACCTCGGAGAGAAAAGATGAAGAAAGCTGTCATACTCGCATTGATCGGCCTGTCGATCGCAAGCTGCACACCGACACAGCAGGGCGCCGGCATCGGCGCTGCATCCGGTGCCGTGATCGGCGGCGTCGTCACCGGCGATGTCCGTGGTGCGGCAGTCGGCGCCGCCATCGGCGGCGTGTCCGGCGCCCTGATCGGCAGCGTCGCCGAACAGCCCGGCCAGTGCTACTATCGCGACCGCTACGGCCGCCGCTACATCGATAGCTGCCCGCGCTGAGAGCGCTTGGAAAGCGTCAAATTCGGAAAATCCCGGACACATGTCCGGGATTTTTTGTGCTAAATTAGCGCGTTGGCAATTTAAAATGGTACACGCCGCGCGATTTTGCCGCTAAGCTGTTCACGGCTGGGCAACGAAGCTTCATTGTAGGCATAACCAAAAGCGGCGGATGCGGATCAGAGGGACAGGCCCGAAAACAGGTACTGCGTATCGGCGAACAGGCACCATGATGGTGGTCGCAGCGGCAGCTGCGTTCTCACCGGTCCTGATCGGCGACGCTTATGCCTTCAAGCTTTTCGGCATCACCATTTTCGGCAAGGAAGAAGACGAAGGTGAACAGGTGCCCGATCCGGTGCGCTACCACGTCGACCTCAGAGCCGATACCGTCGATCCCGACCTGAAAGAAGCGCTGGAAAACAGTTCCCGCCTCCTCAGTGACCAGAAACTGCCGGTGTCCGGCGATCTCGGCATCGTCGTCAAGGCGCGCGACGACCGTGAGCGGCTGATCGCCACCTTGTATGAAAAGGCCCGCTATGGCGGCCTGGTAACGATCACCATCGACGGCAGAAACATCGACGACCTGCCGCCCAATCCGACATTCGACCGGTCCGGGCCGATCCCCGTCACCGTCGACATTGCTCCCGGCCCGGTTTTCAAGGTCAGGGAGGTCCAGTTCGGCGGCGATGCCGCAAACCATAATCCCGCCGATTACGATCTCGCCCCGGGCGCCGAGGCCGGCTCGCTCGCCATCATCAGAGCCGGCGACAAGATCGTCGAACAGTTGAAGAGCGAAGGCCGTCCCTTCGCCAAACTGACCGAACGCAAGGTGGTCGCCGACCACAAAAGCGATACCGTCGATATCGTCCTTGCCGCCGAAGGTGGTCCGGTCGCCCCGATCGGCGATGTCGGCGTCACCGGCGAGAAGACCGTCAAGCCAGCTTTCATCCAGCGTTATTCCCGGCTGAACAAGGGCGAAGCCTATTCCCCGGAAGCGTTGAAGAAAGCCGGCGAGCGCCTTCGCGCCCTCGGCGTCTTTTCGAGCGTCACCATCCACGAAGGAGATGCGCTGGCGCCGGATGGCACCCTGCCGATGACGATCGAGGTTTCCGAAGGCAAGAGGCGCTATTTCGGCGTCGGCGCGCAATATTCCACCACCGACGGCTTCGGCATTCAGGGCTATTGGGGCCACCGCAACCTGTTCGGCGAAGCCGAAACGCTGAGGATCGAGGGAGCGGTCTCTCGGCTTGGCGAAACGACGGATGTCGGCAGCCTCGACTATTCCGCCGGCATCCTCTTCACCAAACCCGGCGCCTTCTTCCCCGCCGCCACCCTGAAGGCCGGCATCGTCGCCAAGACCGAAAATCCGGATGCCTATAATGCGACGCTCGTCACCGCCTCGCTCGGCCTGTCCTACGAGTTGACCGACCAGGACACTGTCTCGGCGAGCGGCGAGCTCAGCTGGGAGCGCGACGACGACGCATTCGGCGAGAACGACTATCTGACCTTCACCCTGCCGATCCAATATGATCGCGACGCACGCGACGACAAGTTCAACCCGACGGAGGGCTATCGCGCGACCTTCTCGGCAAAGCCCGGCTACGAAATCTTCAACGCCACGCCCTATGCGGCATTCCAAGGCTCGATCTCCGGTTATCTGCCGTTCGGCCAGGACGACGGCTTGGTGCTGGCCGGCAAGGTAGCCGCCGGCGTCCTGATCGGTGGCGACAGCATCGGCGACATTCCCGCCACGCAGCGCTTCTTTGCCGGCGGCGGCGGCTCGGTCCGTGGATACAGCTATCAGGAAATCTCGCCCTATAACGACAATGGCGATGCCACCGGCGGCCGCTCCTATGTGACCGGTTCGCTGGAGGCCCGCATCAAGATCACCGATACGATCGGCATCGTGCCCTTCATCGATGTCGGTACTGTATCGGACAGCACCTTTCCGGGTTTTTCCGATATCCGCGCCGGCGCCGGCGCCGGAATACGATATGCAACGCCTTTCGGCCCGCTGCGGCTTGATTTTGCCATGCCGCTGAACAAGTACGAAGATGGCACAGATTACGGAATCTACGCCGGCATCGGCCAATCCTTCTAGAATTGCCGATCCGCTCGTGTTTTCCGATCTGCGAGCCGTCATGAAAACGGGGTAGTGTCCGCGCCGATGCAAACGCTGGCAAAAATCGTCAACTGGATCCTGCGGCTCACCGGCTATGCGCTGGGCGCCACTTTGATTCTCGCTGTCGCAGCCCTTGCGATCTTCGGCTTCACCAGTTTTGGCGCCCGCATCGTCACCGAAAGGATAGCCTCGACGCTTTCCAACCGCGACATGACGATCGAAGTGCGTGAACCGCAAGGTCTTCTGACCGGCGGGCTTCGCGCTGCCGAGATCTCCCTCTCCGACACCCGGGGCGTCTTTGCGGAAATTCATGGCATCGCAATCGACTGGAATCCGCTGGCGCTGCTGACCGGAACCTTCCACGCCAAACGCTTCGAGATCGAAGCGATCGACGTGCTGCGCAAGCCGGTGCGCACCCTGCCCTCGCGGCCCCGAACTGAAGCCTCCGGCGGATTCAGCCTGCCGATCAAGATCGATATCGACCGCGTCGCACTGCCCAATATCAAACTCGCCGCACCCATTGCCGGGCGCGCCTTTGCGCTCGCCGCCGAAGGCAGCCTTTCGGCGAACGGCGATGGCGGCGAGGCTATCGTCAATGTCAGCCGTCACGCGGTCCCCGATGCGCGGCTTGCCGCCGACATCGCCTATGCGCCGGCCGAAAACCGGCTGCGGCTAAAGGCACAGCTTTCCGAGCCGAAGGGCGGGCTGCTGGCGGGCTTTCTCGGCCTGCCGGACAGCCCGGCGGTCAACATCGATCTCGACGGCCAGGGGCCGATATCCGATTGGAAAGGCAAAGTGCAGGCCGCCCTCGACGGGCAGCAACGCGCCGCAATCGAGGCCCGGCATCAGATCTCGGCAGACGGACTGCATCACCTCGACCTCAAGGGCGGCGGCGACCTAAGCTCGCTGCTGCCATCGGCATTCCGGCCGCTTTTTGCCGGCCAGACCAATATTGATCTTGCCACCACCTTCGACAACCACGGCAAGATCGATATCCAGACCGGCAATATCGCCACCGGCAGCGTCGTCATCGCTGCCTCGGGCACCCTCGATCCGGCCGGCAACAACAGCCTGAACGCCAATCTGCTCGGCACCTCGGGGCCTGTCGATTTCCGCTGGCCGCTCGCCGAAGGCGAAGCGCGCTTCCTGATATCAGGTCTCAACCTCGCGCTGACAGGCGATGCGCAGGCGGCCCGGCTCAACGTCAGCGGCTCGCTCGACACCGCAACCCTGCCCCAGGCCGATATCGGCAACGTCAAACTGACAGCCAAGAGCGACGCCTTCAATCTCGCCGCGCGTTCTGGCAGCATCCAGCTGCGCCTCGTTGCCGGTGACATGAGCTTTGCCGAGCCGAACCTCAATCGCGCTGTCCAAGGACCGGTCACGATCGCCTCGCCGCTGCAGATCACGCCCTCCGGCATCGGCTTCAACGGCACCACCGTCGAAAGCGCCAATATCAACGGCAGCCTCAACGGCTCCTATCGGCTGGCAGACCAGGCGCTGACCGGCAACCTCAAGCTCACCGTCGAACCGGCGGCCCTGCCGGCTGCGGCAACAGCCAGGTTCGACGGACCGATCTCGCTCGAAAGCCAGGTGGTCGGCACCATCCCGTCGAAATTCGCGCTGTCCAATCTCGTCCTCAAGTCCGGAACGCTGGAAGCGGCCGGCAACGTCGCGCTTGATGGCCAGATGTTGAATGCCGATCTCTCCGGCCGGCTGCCTGACGTCGGCAAGCTCATCCCCGGCGCCAGCGGCGGGGTGGGTTATGCGTTGAGAATAGGAGGTGAGCTCCCGGCAGTCTCGGTGACGGCCAATCTCAAGGCCACCAGCCTTGACATGGCCGACCGCAGGCTCGGCAACCTCAATATCGACCTGTCGGGCCTCGCCGATCCCAAGGCGCCGCAAGGCAAGATCGCCGCCACCGGCACGATCGACGGCCAGCCGATCAGCATCAACGGCGACATCAGTTCGAAGGACGGCAAGACGAGCATTCCGGCACTGACCGCCGATATCGGCGGCAACCGGTTGACCGGCAATGTGGAATTCTCGCCCGCGCTGGAGCCGACAGGCGCCCTGACCTTCGATTTTCCCAATCTCGGCCTGCTCGCCGCACTCGGCGGGCAGAAGGCCGAAGGCGACCTTAAAGGCTCGCTCGGCGTCAGCAGCGATGGCGGCAGGATTGCGCTCAAGCTGCTCGCAACAGGCGGCTCGATCCGCCGTGATACGCTTGCGATCGTCAAGCCTGAGATCGATGTCACGGTCAGCGATCTCAGCGCCCTGGCCGCAAGCGGTACGGTCAAGGCCGAGGAGGTGAGTGCCGGAACGAACAAGCTTGCCGGCCTTTCGCTTGGGTTCACCAAGCAGCAAGACCATACAGATTTCGATCTCAATACCGCCTATGACGGCAATCCCGTACTGGCGACCGGCAATATCGAGGCGGCGGGCGGCACGATGCACCTGAACCTCGATCGGTTCTCGGCAAGCCCCCGCAATATCCCGATCGAGCTTGCCGCACCAACGCAGGTTACAATCGCCAGCGGGGCCGCCAGCCTGAACGGACTGACGTTGAAGACCGGAACCGGCTCGGTCACCGTCACCGGCTCCGCCGGCGAAACGCTGAAGCTCGATGCCGACATCCACCAACTGCCGGCAGCGCTCGCCAACGGTTTCGTGCCCAATCTCTCAGCCGGCGGCACGATCTCCGGAAGGATTGCCGTGACGGGAACGCCGGCAGCACCCGTCGCCGACTTCAAGCTCGACTGGAAGGATGCGACGACGGGCCAGACCAAGGGCGCTGGCCTGGCGCCGCTCGGTATTGCCGCCGGCGGCAAATTCGCCGACAACAAGCTCGATTTCGACACGACGGTCGGCAGTGGTGACGGCCTCTCGCTCAAGGCCGCCGGCAATGTCTCGCTCGCCGACCCGAAGGCACCGGTGCTTGAGGTCGACGCCGATATCCTCAACCTGCCTGCCCGCATCGCCAATGGTTTCGTTCCCGATCTCGCCGCCGAAGGCACGATCACAGGAAAATTGACGGCGTCGGGCTCCCTCGCTGCTCCAACCGCCAATGTCGATCTCGATTGGAAAAGTGCTGCGACGAGCCAGACGAAGCGCGCCGGCCTTGCGGATCTGACCGTCAAGGCATCCGGAAAATACGCCGACAGCAAGCTCGATTTCGACACGGCGATATCAGGCGCCAACAGCCTCTCGCTGAAAACATCAGGCAATGTCGCCATCGCCGGCACGACGATCGGCAACGTCAAAGTCGACGCCACGCTGACGAATGTCCCGGCGAATATCGCAAACGGTTTCGTCCCCGATCTCGCCGCCGAAGGGGCGATCTCGGGAAAGGTCTCGGCCAGCGGCCCGCTTTCCGCCCCGAGTGCCGATTTCGATCTCAACTGGAAAGACGCGGCGACGAGCCACACGAAACGTGCCGGCCTTGCAGCGCTCGGCGTGACCGCGTCGGGAAAATTTGCCGAAAACAAGCTGGATTTCAACGCGGCAGCCCGCGGCGATCAAGGCCTCTCACTGACGGCCATGGGTAATGTCGCACTCGCCGGTACGGCGATCGACAGCATCAAGGTCGATGCCGAGGTCGCCAAGCTTCCGGCCAGTCTCGCAAATGCCTTCGTTCCCGATCTGGCCGCCGGCGGAACGATCTCCGGCACTGTGTCCGCCGCCGGGACACCCGCCGCACCGAAGGCCGACTTCAAGCTCGACTGGACGGATGCTGCGACCAGTCAGACCCGAAGCGCTCATCTCTCTGGCCTCGCGCTGTCCACATCCGGACGCTTCGCCGACGATCGCCTCGATTTCGATGCCAATCTCGCCGGCAAGGACGGCCTCTCGCTCAAGGCCGCCGGCAATATCGCGATATCGGGCACATCAGTTCGTAACATCGACGTCAAGGCCGATCTTGCCAACCTGCCTGCAGGTCTCGCCAACGGCTTCGTCCCCGGTCTAGCCGCCGAAGGCACGGTCTCGGGAACGGCATCCGCCTCCGGAGCACTGCCGAAACCGGCCGTCGATTTCAAGCTCGACTGGAAGAATGCCGCCACCGCCCAAACCAGGAGCAGCGGCCTGTCGGGACTGAGTGCTGCGGCATCCGGCAAATTCGCCAATGACCGGGTCGATTTCGACGCCAACCTCGCCGGCAAGGACGGCGTGCTGGCCAAGGCAAAGGGCGGCGTCACCATCGCGGGAACGGCCATCAGGGACCTTTCGATCAATGCCGATATCCCGGCGCTGCCGGCAAGTATCGCAAATGCCTTCGTTCCCGATCTTGGTGCCGAAGGCACGCTCTCGGCAAATGCCGTGACGTCGGGAACGCCGACAAATCCGATCGTCGATTTCAAGCTCGAGTGGAAAGATGCCGCGACCAGCCACACCAAGGCTGCCGGCATTTCCCGCCTTGCGCTGGCGGCGACGGGAAAATACGCCGGTGACAGGCTGGATTTCAATGCCGCCCTCACCGGCAGCGGCGGCATTGCGCTGAAAGCCACCGGCAATCTCGCCATCGAAGGCACATCGATCCGCTCGCTCGACGTCACGGCAAACACCAGCAATCTGCCGGCTGGCATCGCCAACGGCTTTGTTCCCGGCCTTGCAGCCGAGGGCGCGGTCTCGGCGACCGTCAAGGCCACCGGTGCGTTGTCTTCGCCCTCCGTCGACTTCAAGGTCGACTGGAAGAACGCAGCGACGAGCCAGACAAAGGGCGCCGGCCTTTCGCCCTTCAACATCGACGCATCCGGCAAACTTGCCGGAAACAAGCTGACGGTCGAGACCAGCCTTGCAGGTGACGCCGGCATGTCGCTGAAGGGCGGCGGCAGTGTTGCGATCACAGGCAATCGCCCCATCGACATGCGCTTCAACGGCAATCTTCCTTTCGCCGTGCTCGGCGCCCCGCTTGCGCAGCAGGGTCTCGTCGCTGACGGCGTCGCCACCGTCAATCTCCAGATCGGCGGAACGGCCGCAGCACCCGTCATCAACGGCACTGTCTCGACCAATGGCGCAAAGCTCGTCGACGTCCGGCGCAATCTGGCCGTCAACAACCTTGCGGCAACGGTGACCTTCAATGGCAGCCAGGCCGTGATATCGCGCCTCAACGGCAGCCTTGGCAGCGGCGGCACGATTTCGGCCAGCGGCACGATCGGCATCCAGCCGGCCGGCGGCTTTCCCGCCGACATTTCGATTAAGCTCGATAAGGCGGTCTATGTCGATGGAACCCTTGTCGTCTCGACCGTCAATGGCACGCTCGGCCTACGCGGGCCGATTGCAAACGCGACGCTGAGCGGCAAGCTTCGGCTGGACAAGACCTCGATCACCGTCCCGGAAAAATTGCCGACCTCGCTCAGAGAAATCGACATCCGGCATAAGAACGCGCCGCTGGCGGTGCTGGCGCAGCTGCGTTATGACGGCGAGCGCAAACCCGGTGAGAAATCCTCCGTGATGACACTGGATCTCGAAATCGACGCGCCATCGCATATCTTCGTGCGCGGCCGCGGCATCGATGCCGAGCTCGGCGGCCGCGTGACCATTCGCGGGACGGCGGCGGCACCGGTCGTCACCGGCGGTTTCACCATGCGCCGCGGCCGCCTGACCATTCTCAACCGCCGCCTGGATTTCTCCGACAAGAGCCGGATCACCTTTGCCGGCGACCTGACGCCGGCGCTCGAGATGGAAGCGACCTCGACCTCCGGTACCACGACGCTGACCGTCGACGTCGCCGGCCTCGCCACCGACCCCGCCATCACCTTTTCTTCCTCGCCCCAGCTGCCGCAGGACGAGGTCCTCGCGCAGCTGATTTTCGGCCAGTCGATGTCGAAGCTCTCACCCGTGCAGATCGCCCAGCTCGCCGACGCCGTCAGCCAGTTGGCCGGCAACCGCTCCACCTCGCTTTTCGAAGGCCTGCGCAACCAACTCGGCGTTGACGACTTTGACGTCAGCACCGATTCCAAGGGCCAGACGAGCGTCAGCGTCGGCCGCTATCTCAACGACCGCACCTATTTCGAATTGCAGCAGGGTGGTTCGGCCGGCGCCAAGGCGGTGATCAACCTCGATGTCGGCCGCGGCGTCAAGCTGCGCGGCGGAGCAGGCGGCAATGGTGAAGGCGAAGCTGGCATCGTCTATGAACGGGAATACTGATGCATCGCATCTCGCCTGAAGCTGCTGCGCGGCAGTTTTGGAATGACGGCATGCACGAGCTCTAAGCCACCTTAGAAACCGGTCTTGCTCGTCTTGAGAAGAATGTTGGTCTCGGTCGAATTGATGCCGTTGATCAGTCGGATGCGGCGCAGCGTCTCGTCGAAGGAGGGAAGATCCCGATCCTCGAGTTCGGCGACGAAATCCCATTTGCCGTTGGTGCTGTGAAGTGCGCGCACCTGTGGCAGGCCCCGCAGCTGATCGGCCACCCTGTCGGCGAGCTTGCCGAGCACCTCGATCATGACGATGGCGCGCACGCCGGCGGACCGCGTCTCGTGACCGGTGCGGATGGTGAAGCCGACGATGGTGCCGCTGGCGACCAGCCGGTCGATCCGGGCAGCGACCGTTGCCCGCGATGCACCCGTCATCGCTGCAAGCGAGGAGACGGAAATCCGGGCATTGTGGCGAAGGGCACTGAGAAGTTCGGTGTCGAGATCATCCACGCTGATCACTTTGTCAAAATAGGTTTATCATTCTGCGCAATCATAATCCATTTCTGACAATTTTCCATCTTTTTGCCGTCAGCCCTTTATCTCACTATCGGTCGAAACAGGCCTGAACACGGAGCCCCAGACATGAATGCCCAATCGCGATCCGTCACCCTCATCGGCGCGCCGCTGGAAGAAGGCTCCGGCCGCAGAGGCGCTGCCATGGGGCCTGCCGCCTTGCGCATTGCCGGCGTCGATCAGACGTTGATCGAGCTTGGCCATGACGTCGCCGATATCGGCGATCTCAGGATCGTGCCGGCGATGGATCTGCCGAACCATCCGAAAGCCCACAATCTGAGGATCGTCGGCGCCTTCACCCGCGCGCTCGAAAGCAGCGTCCATGACGTCGCCGCCGCCGGCCGTTTCCCGCTCATTCTCGGCGGCGACCACAGCCTTTCCATGGGCAGCGTCTCCGGCATGGCCCGTTATGCCGCCAGCAAGGGCCGCCCGCTCTTCGTCCTCTGGCTCGATGCCCATGCCGACTTCAATTCTCCGGCCACCTCGCCCTCCGGCAATATTCACGGCATGCCCGTCGCCTTCTTCTGCGGCGAGGCCGAATTCGCCGAGATCCTGCCGAAGGACCGTCCGTTCGTCGATCCGAAGAATGTCTTCCAGGTCGGCATTCGTTCGGTCGATGCGCGTGAGCGCGAAGAAATCCACGAACATGGCGTCAACGTCTTCGACATGCGCGCGATCGACGAGCAGGGCATCGGCGCCATCATGCGTGAGATCCTGGACGTCGTGACCAAGGCGAACGGCCTGCTGCATGTCAGCCTCGACCTCGATTTCCTCGATCCCGAGATTGCCCCTGGCGTCGGCACGACGGTCCCGGGCGGCGCGACCTTTCGCGAGGCGCATCTGGTGATGGAAATGCTTTCGGATAGCGGCCTCGTCTCGTCGCTCGATCTCGTCGAACTCAATCCGTTTCTCGACGATCGCGGCAAGAGCGCCCGCATCCTGGTGGAGCTGACGGCAAGCCTCTTCGGCCGCCGCATCTTCGATCGTCCGACACGCGCGGCATAGAGCATGTCGCGCAAAACTGTGCAGCAGTTTTGCGATCACGACATGCGGAAACCAAAGACTAAGGGAGAACGGCCATGACCACTTCGGAAAAACTGATCGCCACCGAACAGCGGCTCGGCGCCAACAATTACAAGCCGCTCGACGTGGTATTGACGCGTGGCGAAGGCGTTTATGTCTGGGATACCGACGGCAACCGTTATCTCGATTGCCTCTCGGCCTATTCCGCCGTCAACCAGGGCCATTGTCATCCGAAGATCCTTGCCGCCATGGTCGAGCAGGCGGGCAGACTGACGCTCACCTCCCGCGCCTTCCGCAACGACCAGCTCGCCTATCTCTACGAAGAACTCGCCGCTCTCACCGGCTCACACAAGATCCTGCCGATGAATTCCGGCGCCGAAGCCGTGGAGACCGCCATCAAGGCGGTGCGCAAATGGGGATACGAGGTCAAGGGCGTGCCGGAGGGCAAGGCGGAGATCATCGTCTGCGCCGATAATTTCCACGGCCGGACGCTGAGCATCATCAGCTTCTCCACAGATCCCGATGCCCGCATCGGCTTCGGCCCCTACACGCCGGGCTTCCGCACCATTCCCTTCGGCGATGCCGAGGCTTTTGCCGCGGCAATCAATGCCAATACGGTGGCCGCCCTGATCGAGCCGATCCAGGGGGAAGCCGGCGTCATCATCCCGCCGGCGGGTTATTTCACCCGCATTCGTGAACTCTGCACTGATAACAACGTCACCCTCATTCTCGACGAGATCCAGACCGGCCTCGGCCGCACCGGCAAGCTGCTGGCTGAGGAACACGAAGGCATCGAGGCCGACGTGACGCTGATCGGCAAGGCGCTCTCCGGCGGCTTCTACCCCGTGTCAGCAGTGCTTTCGAATTCCGAAGTCCTCGGCGTGCTGAAGCCCGGCCAGCACGGCTCGACCTTCGGCGGCAATCCGCTCGCCTGCGCGGTGGCACGCACCGCACTGAAGGTGCTGACGGAAGAGGGCATGATCGAGAACGCTGCGGTCATGGGCGATTATTTCCTCGATGGCCTCAGGTCGATCCGCTCGAACATCGTCAGGGACGTGCGCGGCCGCGGTCTGATGATGGCCATCGAACTGGAACCCGAAGCCGGCGGCGCGAGGCAATATTGCCATGCGCTGAAGGAGCGCGGCCTGCTCGCCAAGGATACCCACGACCATACGATTCGTCTCGCTCCGCCATTGGTCATAACAAGGGAGCAGGTGGATTGGGCAGTCTCGCAGATCGAAAAGACCATAGGCTGAGGTAAATCGGGGCTGAAAACCTTCGCAACCCCCCTCCCGATTTAGATTTGGGCAACACTCTTTCGCTAATGTCGTCGTAACCGTAACGATGCTTCGCCGAGCGCAAAGCCATCGCGTGGTGTGAAGGCAAGGCTCGTCAGCGCCAATGGTGGCGCACCCGCTTCTGCTTTGGCTTACGACAGTTGGGAAGAATTCTAATGGCCACGATCAATTCCACTAGCTTCAGCGGCGATACGCTCGAGATCATTGCCTTCCGCCTGCATGATCAGGAATTCTGCGTCAAGACCACGACCATCCGCGAAATCCGCGGCTGGGCGCCGTCGACGCCGATCCCGCACGCCCCGGCCGATGTCATCGGCGTCATGAACCTGCGCGGCTCGGTGATCCCGATCATCGATCTTGCCTACAAGCTCGGCATGAAGAGCACCGTCGCCAACGAGCGCAGCGCCATTGTCGTCGCCGAAGTTCACAGCATGGTCATCGGCATGCTCGTCGACCGCGTCTCGGACATTCTCACCATCTCGTCCAGCCAGGTCCAGCCGGTGCCTGAGGTGACCGCCTCCTTCGACCGCGCCTATTGCGAAGGCATCATCGCTTCAGAAAATGGCATGATCTGCTTCCTGAACCTCTCCAAGATGTTCAAGGAAAACGAGACCGATGATCTGGCGGCCTGATCGGCCTAGGCATTCGTTCTAGACAATTCGCATTTGAAAAACCGCCTATCCGGGCGGTTTTTTTATTATGTACCGCAAGGCTCTTCCGCACGGCTCAATATTAGTTATTTCTTTTATACGAGATATTAACCACGTCCTATCATCATACGACACACAAGGATGATACGTTTTCCGCAAATCTCGGAGGAATGACAGACGATACGGCTGTCATTCCATCACCGGCATTCTTCGTCCGACACGCTTCGTCTTATCAGCCGAAGCAGCAGAACGCGCATTTCAGAGGGGCAAGGATGTTTGGTCTATCTTCCGACTCGAAATATATTCTCAATGCCATTTCCAAATCGCAGGCGATCATCGAATTCGATCTCAATGGAAATATCCTCACGGCGAACGAGAATTTCTGCAATGCGCTTGGTTATCGCCTGAGCGAGATCGTCGGCAAGCATCACAGCATGTTCTGCGAGCCGGCCTATACGGCAACTCCTGACTATCGCGCCTTCTGGGCGCGGCTCGGGCGCGGCGAATATGATGCCGGCGCCTACAAGCGTCTTGCCAAGGGCAACCGCGAGATATGGATCCAGGCTTCCTACAATCCTGTTTTCAAGGGCGGAAAGCCATTCAAGGTGGTGAAATTTGCAGCCGACATCACTGCCGCCAAGAAGCAGGCGGTCGAGGATTCCGGCAAGCTGCAGGCGATCTCGCGTTCGCAGGCGGTGATCGAATTCAGCCCGATGGGCGAGATCCTGACCGCGAACGAGAATTTCTGCAACGCCATGGGCTATTCCCTGGCCGAGATCAGCGGCAAGCATCACAGCATATTCTGCGATCCGGCCTATGTCGGCACAGAGGATTACAAAAGCTTCTGGCGGCGTCTGGCCAATGGCGAATTCATCGCCAACGAATTCGTCCGTTTCGGCAAGGGCGGTCGCGAAATCTGGATCCAGGCAGCTTATAACCCGATCGTCGATGCCGACGGCAAGGTCTACAAGGTGGTGAAGTTCGCCACCGACGTCACCCAACGCATGAGCGCGATTTCTTCGCTCGGCGGCGCGCTGCGTCACCTATCCGAAGGTGATCTGACAAGGACGGTCGACACGCCCTTCGTCCCCTCGATGGAGCAATTGCGCCACGATTTCAACACGACGATCAAAGTCCTTGCCGAGACGATGAAGACAATCGGCGAGAATGCCGGTGCGATCGCCATCGGCTCACGCGAGATCGGCGCATCGGCCGATTCCTTCTCCAAACGGACGGAACAGCAAGCCGCATCGATCGAAGAAACCGCCGCCGCGCTGGAGGAAATCACCACCACGGTCAACGATTCCAGCCGCCGCGCCGATGAGGCCGGCCGCCTCGTCGCCATGACCAAACAGGGCGCCGAGCAATCCGGCACCGTGGTCCGCAATGCCGTTGCCGCCATGGGCCAGATCGAACAGTCCTCGCACGAGATCACCAACATCATCGGCGTCATCGACGAGATAGCCTTCCAGACCAACCTCCTGGCATTGAATGCCGGCGTCGAGGCGGCCCGCGCCGGCGAAGCCGGCAAGGGCTTCGCCGTGGTGGCCCAGGAAGTCCGGGAGCTCGCTCAGCGCTCCGCCAAAGCCGCCAAGGAGATCAAGGCGCTGATCAACACGTCGGGCGAGCATGTCAGGAACGGCGTCGGCCTCGTCGGCCAGACAGGCAAGGCGCTGGAGGAGATCGTCGCACAGGTCGGCGATATCGACGGCAACGTCGTCGCCATCGTCGAGGCCTCCAGGGAGCAGGCAACCGGCCTCAAGGAAATCAACCACGCGGTCAATACGCTCGATCAGGCAACGCAGCAGAATGCCGCCATGGTCGAAGAGAGCACCGCCGCCAGCCATAGCCTTGCCAAGGAAGCCGAAACGCTGCGCGTCCTGCTGACACGATTCCGTCTGCCGGGCCAGACCCAGGCCGCCGGCCGGCCGGAGGTGAGACATGAGGCGAGGCAAGCGGGTTCACCGGCGCTGCACCTTATTTCACGCGTCGCAAAGGCGCACGGCGCCGCTGCGACCGCCCAGAGCTGGGAAGAATTCTGATCCCAGCCGCCGCAGCCATCCTATCGTGCCGCCACCAGGCGGCACTCTGATCAGACTGAGGCGGTAGACGAAGATGAAGCGCGTCGCATGAAGCCCGTGCGACGCGCCGTGACGGCTCATCCGAACAGCGCGAACGTCGCCCTCAGCGTCACCCAGACACCCCAGAGCAGCGGAATGCCGACGACGGCCCAGGCAAGCATCGCCTTGGCGTCCAACCCGCCTGTGCCGATGCCAAAGGAACCGGTCGGGCCGGCATTGACCGCCGCAGACTTCGCCTGCAGCGCAGCAACCTCGTCGTCCGACATGAACCATTTGTCCGAAAGCGGCCTGATCAGCGAATTGGCGATGAGGCCGAGCGCCAGCATGCCGGCGAGGATATACATGGTGCCGGTATAGAGGGTTGGACCGGGTGCCACGCCGGCGGCGATCTGCGCTTCGCGGATATAGTTGACGACGACGGGACCGACGATGCCGGCCGTTGCCCAGGCCGTCAGCAGCCGGCCGTGGATGGCGCCGACGAACTGCGTACCGAAAATATCGGCGAGATAGGCAGGGATCGTCGCGAAGCCGCCGCCATACATCGACAAGATGATGCCGAAGGCGAGAACGAACAGCGCCTTGTTGCCCATGCCCGCAAAGGTCGGCGCCAGTGCATAGAGCACAATGCCGAGGATGAAGAAGCAATAATAGGTATTCTTGCGGCCGATCTTGTCGGACAGCGACGCCCAGAAGAACCGTCCGCCGATATTGAAGAGCGACAGCAGGCCGGCAAAACCGGCGGCGATCGTGGCGATCGATGCCTTCTGGCCGGCGTCCAGCTGGGCGAAACCGACATCCGGCAGGCCGATCAGCGAGCCGGCGAAGATTTCCTGCAGCATCGGCGAAGCCATGCCGAGAACACCGATACCGGCCGAAACGTTGAGGCAGAGCACGGCCCAGATCAGCCAGAACTGTTTGGTCTTGTGGGCATCGCGCAGGTGCACATGTTTGGTGGTGATCATCGTGCTCTTGGCCGCAGGCGGCGTCCAGCCGTCAGGACGCCACCCGGCCGGCGGGATGCGATAGCCGAAGGCGCCGCCCATCATGAAGACGAAATAAATCGCCGCCATGACGATGAAGGTTTGCCAGACACCGACCGAACTGTCGGTCTTGAAGGCATTCATCAGCAGGTTGGCAAGCGGCGCGCCGATCATCGCGCCACCGCCGAAGCCCATGATCGCCATGCCGGTCGCCATGCCGCGCCGGTCGGGAAACCATTTGATCAGCGTCGAGACCGGCGAGATGTAGCCGAGACCGAGACCGATGCCGCCGATGACGCCGGCGCCAAGCCACATCATCCAGAGCTGATGGGTGATGACGCCGATAGCGGCAAGAATGATACCGCCGCACCAGCAGCAGGCGGAAACGACGCCCGCCTTGCGCGGGCCGGCGCGCTCGAGCCAGCCGCCCCAGATGGCGGCGGACGAGCCAAGGAGGACGAAGAATAGCGTATAGATCCAGCCGAGGTCGGCAACACGCCAGTCGCAGGTGGTGGTGAACAGCGCCGAGGCGAGTGTCAGATCCGGGCAGGCCGTCGAGGCGGTGATCCCGAGCGACTTGGAAAGTGGCAGCCAGAACACGCTGAAACCATAGGCCATGCCGATGCAGAGGTGGATGGCGAGTGCTGCCGGCGGCACCAGCCACCGATTGAACCCAGGCCGTGCAACGATCCTTTCACGATCGAGCAGGCCCGAGCCCGCCACCCCGTCTGTACGTGTTTCGGCTGCAGTCATGAACAACTCCTCCTTGATTCAGACCTGGCTTGATTCAGACTTGTTATCACCGGCACATGCGCAGGCAGGTTGCTCCTGCCTTCCCTCCCGCATGGACCGATCCTGGCTAATCGGACCGAGAGCAATTCCAGGAAAAGTGGGAAACGGTTTTCCGTCCGAAATTGCGTAAAAACAAAAGGTTTGAAATAAAGACCTAAAGCGCGAGGAACGCGCTTTAGTGTGTCGCAGGCTCCGGCTTTCGGATCAGAGGCGCGGCCTGCAGCACCAGCGCATCCAGGCCGTTCTCCTCATTCTCCAGAATTTCGAACAATTGCCGCCGCATGCGCGGATCCCAGAATTTATTGATATGGGTGGCGACCCCCTGCGCGGCTTCGCTTTCCGGCTGGCTCTTGAAGAAGGTAGCGATTTGATTTGCCATATAGACGAGCTTGGTCTTGGTATCATGCGACATCGGCAATGCTTCCAGGCGAGATACGGTGCGGGTGGGTGAAAATCTCGAAATCCTCGCCGCGCACCAGCGCGACGAGCGTCATGCCGGCCGCTTCGGCCGTGCGGATGGCCAGAGCCGTCGGCGCCGAAATGGCGATGAGCACCGGGCTGCCGAGGATCGCCGCCTTCTGCACCATTTCGACAGAAAGCCGGCTGGTGACGACGACCGCGCCGTCCCCGCCTTTTTCGCCGGCGCGGATGACGGCGCCGCAGAGCTTGTCCAGTGCATTGTGCCGGCCGACATCTTCGCGCACGGCAATCAGTCCCCCGCCTTGACGATAAAAGCCGGCGCCATGCACCGCCCGCGTCTCACGATGCAGCGGCTGTGCCTCGTTCAGAAGCGAAACGGCGCGGACGATATCCGCATGCGACAGCGCCAGCAGTGATGGCGAGACATCAGGCACCGGCCGCACTGCCTGTTCGATCGATTCGATGCCGCAGAGCCCGCAACCGACCGGCCCCGCCATGCTGCGGCGGCGTGCCCGCAGCAGATCGGCGACGTCATCGACAAGGCTTACCTGCACATCGATGCCCTGCTCACCCTCGACGACTTCGATGGCCGATATCTCCGCCGGCCCGGCAATGATCCCCTCGGTCAGGCTGAACCCGACGGCGAAATCCTCGAGATCCGCCGGCGTTGCCATCATCACCGCATGCGAACTGCCGCCATAGGAAAAGGCGATCGGCACTTCTTCCGGGACGATGCGCGAACCGGTCTGCACGATGCCGTTGCGGCGGGCGGTTTCGAGAGCACGGGCAGTGACGGTGAAGGTCATGACGCGCGTTCCTCCTGACAGGGCCACCCCCGCATCGTCACTCCGCTGCCTCGAGATTGCCGGCGATGCGGCGCGATTGCCGCGCCTGCTCGTCATATTCGAGCTGCCATTCACTTGGCCCGTTGGAAGGCGAGACCTGCACCGCCGTCACCTTGTATTCCGGGCAGTTGGTCGCCCAGTCGGAGAAATCGGTGGTGATGACGTTCACCTGCGTATTGGGATGATGGAAGGTCGTATAGACCACACCGGGCGCGACGCGATCGGTGATCAACGCCCGGAGCGTCGTGTCGCCGGAGCGGCTGCCGAGCTTCACCCAGTCGCCGTCGCGAACGCCGCGCTGCTCGGCATCGTGCGGATGGATTTCCAGCCGGTCTTCCGCATGCCAGACGACATTCTCGGTCCGCCGCGTCTGCGCCCCGACATTGTACTGGCTTAGGATGCGGCCGGTCGTCAGGAGCAGCGGGAAGCGCGGGCCGGTGCGCTCGTCGGTCGCCACATATTCGGTGCGGATGAACTTGCCCTTGCCGCGCACGAAGCCGTTGACATGCATGATCGGCGAGCCGAGCGGATTCTTTTCGTTGCAGGGCCACTGCACCGAGCCCATTTTATCGAGATAGTCGTAGGAGACCATTGCGAAACTCGGCGTCGTCGCGGCGATCTCGTCCATGATTTCCGATGGATGGGTGTAATTCCAGTCGAGCCCCATCGCCTGGGCAAGCTTCTGAGTCACTTCCCAGTCGCCATAGCCGTTGCGCGGCGACATGACCTTGCGCACGCGGTTGATACGCCGCTCCGCATTGGTGAAGGTGCCGTCCTTTTCGAGGAAGGTCGAGCCCGGCAGGAAGACATGGGCGTAATTGGCGGTCTCGTTGAGGAACAGATCCTGGACGACGACGCATTCCATCGCCGCAAGCCCGGCGGCGACGTGTTTGGTATCGGGATCGGACTGGAGAATGTCCTCGCCCTGGATATAGATGCCCTTGAAGGAACCGTCGACTGCCGCATCCAGCATGTTCGGAATGCGCAGGCCGGGCTCGTTGTTGAGCTTCACGCCCCAGAGTTTTTCGAAGATATCGCGCGTCGCATCGTCGGAAATGTGCCGGTAGCCCGGCAATTCGTGCGGGAAGGAGCCCATGTCGCAGGAGCCCTGCACGTTGTTCTGGCCGCGCAACGGGTTCACGCCGACACCAGGGCGGCCGATATTGCCGGTCGCCATCGCCAGGTTGGCGATCGCAATGACCGTGGTCGAACCCTGGCTGTGTTCGGTGACGCCGAGGCCATAATAGATCGCGCCGTTGCCGCCCTTGGCATAGAGCCTTGCCGCACCACGCAGATCCGCCGCCGGCACTCCGGTGAAGATCTCGGTCTCTTCGGGACTGTGGTGCGGTTCGGCAACGAAGGCAGCCCAGTCCTCAAACTCCGACCAGTCGCAGCGCTCGCGGATGAAGCTCTCGTCATAGAGTCCTTCGGTGACGATCACATGAGCCAGCGCCGTCATGACTGCGACATTGGTGCCGGGCTTCAGCGGCAGGTGATAGGAGGCCTCGACATGCGGCGACCGGACGATATCGGTGCGGCGCGGATCGATGACAATGAGTTTGGCGCCCTTGCGCAGCCGCTTCTTCAACCGTGAGCCGAACACAGGATGCCCGTCCGTCGGATTGGCGCCGATGACGACGACGACATCCGAATGCTCGACACTGTCGAAATTCTGCGTGCCTGCCGACGTGCCGAATGTCTGGCCGAGACCGTAGCCGGTCGGCGAATGGCAGACGCGGGCGCAGGTATCGACATTGTTGTTGCCGAAACCGGCGCGGATCAGCTTCTGCACCAGATAGGTTTCCTCATTGGTGCAGCGTGAGGAGGTGATGCCGCCGATCGCCTCGCGGCCGTATTGATACTGGATGCGGCGGAACTCCAGCGCCACATGCGCGAAGGCCTCGTCCCAGCTCACCTCCCGCCAGGGATCGCTGACCTTTTCGCGGATCATCGGGTTGAGGATGCGGTCCTTATGGGTGGAATAGCCGTAAGCGAAACGTCCCTTGACGCAGGAATGGCCGCGATTGGCCTGGCCGTCTTTCCACGGCACCATGCGCACCAGTTCCTCACCGCGCATCTCCGCCTTGAAGGAACAGCCGACGCCGCAATAGGCGCAGGTGGTGACCGCCGAATGTTCCGGCTGGCCGATCTCTATCACCGACTTCTCCGTCAGCGTCGCCGTCGGGCAGGCCTGGACGCAGGCGCCGCAGGAGACGCATTCGGATTCGATGAAATGCTCGTGCATGCCGGGGGAAACGCGCGAACCGAAACCGCGTCCTTCGATCGTCAGCGCGAAGGTGCCCTGCACTTCCTCGCAGGCGCGCACACAGCGCGAACAGACGATGCATTTGGAGGGGTCATAGGTGAAATAGGGATTGGACTCGTCTTTCGGCATCCATTTCAGATTGATGCCGCCGTTGTTGCGCGCCTTGACGTGATTATCGCCCTCGTAGCCGTAGCGCACGTCGCGCAGGCCGACGGCGCCCGCCATGTCCTGCAATTCGCAATCGCCGTTGGCCGCGCAGGTGAGACAGTCGAGCGGATGGTCGGAAATATAGAGTTCCATCACGCCGCGGCGAATATCCTTCAGCCGCCCCGTCTGCGTGTGCACCACCATGTTTGCCGCCACCGGCGTCGTGCATGAGGAGGGCGTGCCGTTGCGGCCCTCGATCTCGACGAGGCAGAGCCGGCAGGAGCCGAAAGCATCGACCATATCGGTGGCGCAGAGCTTCGGCACCTTGATGCCGGCCTCCATCGAGGCGCGCATGATGGAGGTGCCCTCCGGCACGCTGATCCGCTGTCCATCAATGGTGAGCGTCACCATGGTCTCTGATGTCGAAGCCGGAGTGCCGTAGTCGATTTCATGGATGAGAGACATGGTCGGTCTCCTTGCTTGAGATGGTGAGGTCAGCGCAGGCGTTCCATGAACAATTCGTCATTCCGCCGCCTCCACCAGAGGTGCCGGCGAAAAATCCTTCGGGAAATGCGTCATGGCGCTCATCACCGGATAAGGCGTGAAACCGCCCAGCGCGCAGAGCGAGCCGAACTTCATCGTGTTGCAGAGATCGGCAAGCAGCACCCGGTTCTTCTCCGGCTCGATGCCCTGAGCGATCTTGTCGGCCGTCTCCACGCCGCGTGTCGAGCCGATGCGGCAGGGCGTGCACTTACCGCAGCTTTCGACGGCGCAGAATTCCATGGCGAAACGCGCCTGCTTCAGCATGTCGGCCGTGTCGTCGAAGACGACGATGCCGGCATGGCCGATGAGCCCGTCCCTGGCGGCGAAGGCTTCGTAATCGAAAGGCGTGTCGAACAGCGCCCGCGGGAAATAGGCACCGAGCGGCCCGCCGACCTGCACGGCCTTGACCGGCCGTCCCGTCGCCGTCCCGCCGCCGATCCTGTCGACGATATCTCCGAGCGAAAGGCCGAAGGCCGTCTCAAAGAGACCACCATATCTGACATTGCCGGCAACCTGCAGCGGGATGGTGCCGCGTGAACGGCCCATGCCGAAATCGCGGTAGAAGGCGGCACCCTTTTCCAGGATGACCGGCACCGAAGCCAGAGAGATCACGTTGTTGATGACGGTCGGACAGTTAAACAGCCCCTTATGCGCCGGCAGCGGCGGCTTGGCACGCACGATGCCGCGCTTGCCTTCGAGACTGTTGAGCAGGGCCGTCTCCTCGCCGCAGACATAGGCGCCGGCGCCGGTGCGCACCTCGATATCGAAGGCACGGCCGGAGCCGAGCACCGATGATCCGAGAATGCCGGCCTGCCGGGCGATGCCGACGGCTTCGGTCATTACCGCGATCGCGTGCGGATATTCCGAACGCGTATAGACGAAGCCCTTGGTCGCGCCGGTGGCGAGCCCTGATATCGCCATGCCCTCGATCAGCACGAAGGGATCGCCCTCCATGATCATCCGGTCGGCAAAGGTGCCGCTGTCGCCCTCATCGGCATTGCAGACGATATATTTGCGGTCGCCGGCAGCATCGAGAACGGTCTTCCACTTGATGCCGGTGGGAAAACCGGCACCGCCGCGTCCACGCAGGCCGGAATCGGTGACTTCCTTGACGATATCGGCTGATGTCATCGAAACGGCGCGTCGAAGACCGGCAAGGCCGCCATGCGCCTCGTAATCCGCAAGCGAAAGCGGATCGGTAATGCCGCAGCGGGCAAAGGTCAGGCGGGTTTGTTCCTTGAGGAACGGGAGGTCTTCAACCTCCCCGAGACAGAGCCGATGCTCGCCGCCGTTCATCATCCCGGCATCGAACAGAACAGCCACATCCCCGGCCTTTACCGGGCCGTAGCCGATGCGCTTGCCGTCAAGCTCGACCTCAACTAGCGGCTCCAGCCAGAACATTCCGCGCGAGCCGTTGCGCACGATCTCGGCATCGAGGCCGCGGGCGGCGATCTCCTGGGCAATCGCCTTTGCCACCTTTTCGGCCCCGAGCGCCAGCGCTGCGGCATCGCGCGGAACATATATCCTGACCGTCATCGGCGTGCCTCCGCAACGAGTTCCGCCGCCATCTGATCGTCGATCCGGCCATAGACCTCGCCGTCGAGCATCGCCGCCGGCGCGCAGGCGCAGAGCCCGAGACAGTAGACCGGCTCCAGCGTCACGCCGCCATCGAGCGTCGTCTGATGAAAATCGATACCGAGCAGCGTCTTGACGCGCTCAGCCAAGCCATCGCCGCCCATCGACTGACAGGCTTCGGCGCGACAGAGCTTCAGCACATGCCGGCCGGCGGGATGGTCGCGATAATCGTGATAGAAGGTCACCACGCCATGCACCTCGGCGCGGGAGAGGTTCAGTTCCTCCGCGATGACGGGCATGGCCTCCTGCGGCACATAGCCGAATTCTTGCTGGACCTCGTGCAGAATGGGAAGCAGCGGCCCTTCGAGAAAGCGAAGATCGGCGACGATGGCACGTGTGCGCGCTGCAATATCGCCTTCGGCGATATGAATGGTCATAAGGCAGCCCTCCCGGCGGCTCGCTCGTTGCGGAATGGCAGGCTCCCCCGGCCGAGTGCCATTCCGCAAGCAGCATCTCAGGGAAGCAGCCGGCGATCAATAAAGCTATCACGTTGCACGATAGTTTTTTTCTATCAGAGTTCCTCGTCTTGTACGAGCACTCTCGCCTCGTGCAGCAGGGCCGAGACAAGCGGCGTGAAAGGCTCGCGATAAGGGGCAACGAGGCCGACCAGATGATGCGCCTCCGGCTCGACGATCGGGATCATGCGGATTTCCACTGGAAATCCAAAGGATTTGGCGACGTTGCGCGGCATGATGCTGGCCCAGCGTCCGGTCCTGACATGCGAGAACAGCACGATCATCGAGTTGGATTCGAGTGTCGGATGCACGGTGGCGCCGGCTTCCGTCAAGTGCCGGTTGATGATGCGGCGGTTCTGCATGTCGGCGGTCAATAGACAAAGCCGAAGATCGCCGACCTCTCGCCAGGTCACGTTGTCGCGATCCGACAGTGGGCTGCCGGCTGCCGTGATCAGATGATAACGCTCGGCATAGAGGGGAACGGTCGTGACGCGGCCGAGCGGCTCGTTTTCGAGATAGGTGATGCCGGCATCGATTTCGAGATTCTCGAGCATGCTCAGCACCTGCAGCGAATTGCGCGAGACGATCGAGAAGGTCACGCCGGGATGCCGTTCCTGGAAGGGCGTGGTGATGCGCGAAAGCATGGCGAGCGCGGTCGGAATGGCGGCAAGACGAATATGGCCGGAAAGGCCGCGGCGTGCGGCACGCATCTCCTCGCGCATGGTGCGGGCGTCGCCGACGATGCGCCGGGCCCATTCGAGCACGCGCTGCCCCTCCGGCGTTAGCCCCTGGAACCTTGAACCGCGCTGTACCAGCATGACGCCGAGTTGATCCTCGAGCTGCCGGATGGCCGCCGAAAGCGTTGGCTGCGAGATGCCGCACTCCTCCGCGGCGCGGCCGAAATGCTTTTCATTGGCAAGCGCGATGAAAAATTCCAGCTTGTCGATCATCCGGCCTCCCGCGCCATTTCGCGTCCGGACCTATCTTCGACATAGCAGCCGTGCTCCGCAAGGGCGGTCGCTAACAGTTTTCTGCAATCGGAAAAAGCTCGAACAGCGATTCGAGGAAGGCGAGCACGCTGACATTGCCGATGCTGTAATAGACCAGCCTGCCCTGACGGCGCGTATTGACCAGGCCTTCGAGCCTCAAGCGCGCCAGCTGCTGCGAGACCATTGCCTGCTGTATGCCCAGAATATGTTCGATTTCACTGACCGTCCGCTCCTCATTCGCCAATATGCAGAGGATGAGAAGTCGGGTCTGGTGCGCCAGCGCTTTCAGCAGGTCGCTCGCTTCATGGGCTTTTGCAGCGAGTGTGTGCAATTCCTGGCCGGTCATCCCCGGCTTGGGTTTGGGCAACGGCATGCGGTATCTCGGAAGGGAGGCGATGAGGTAGATCAGTACAATAGCATATTCGCACAAGCGAATTGGCCAAAATGACGAAATGCCAAAAAAGGTCCAAGCAAATCAGCAGATAAGCTGACCGCCATTGATCTCGATCACCTGGCCGGTGATGTAGCCCGAGAGGGAGGGAGCCGCCAGGAACAGATAGGCGGGAGCGCAATCCTCCGCCGTGCCGAGCCTTTGCAGGGGGATGGATTTTCTTGTCTGCTCCAGCTTTTCGCGGGAGGAATAGCGCTCATGGAAATCCGTCTCGATCGTTCCCGGTGACACGCAATTGACCCGGATTCCATCCGGTGCGAGCTCACGGGCAAGCGCCTTGGAATAGGTCGCAACGAAGGCTTTCGAGGCCGAATAGATCGAGGAACCGGGGCTGCCGCCGGTCAGCGCCGAAATCGAAACCGTGTTGACGACAGCGGCGCCTTCAGCCGCCTTTAATGCCGGCAACAGTGCACGTGTCAGCGCCACCACCGATGTCTGGTTGAGCCGCACGATCGCCTCATATTCTGCGTCGGTGAGCGTGGCCGCGGGAAACCGGCCAAGCATGGTGCCGGCATTGTTCACCAGCACATGCACCCTGTCGAAGAAGGCGAGAACGTCTTCGGCAAATTGCGCCGCCCCACCGGCCGCCGAGAAATCGGCGTGCAGCAGCAGCGCCCGTCTTTCGGATTCAGCCGTCAGCAGGAAATCCGGCAGCTCGCGTCCCGGCTTGCGCCCGGTATGGACGATCACTTTTGCGCCGCAGTCCAGGAACTGCCGGGCCACTTCGAGGCCGATGCCGCGGCCGGCGCCGGTCACGACGACATTGCGATTTTCGAACAGTCTGGGATGAAACACGAAGCCGTCCTCCTCGCGGACAGTGCCGCCGGTTGCGTCACTCGCCCTTAACATATGAGCGCGCCGACCGAAAGAAAGGCAGGTACCGATCTTTCCCGGGAGACGCAGCCAAGTCTCCCTCTGGGGAAGGGCTCTAGCTTTCGGTCTCCAGAAGCCGCGCACCCGACCCCTCTTTGCCGAGCCGATCGCAGGGATTGCGCAACGGACAGCTTTCGATCGACAGGCAGCCGCAGCCGATGCAGCCGGTCAGACGGTCGCGCAGCAGGCTCAGCCGCCTGATTCGCGCGTCGAGATCATCCTTCCAGCGCGCCGACAGCACCTGCCAGTCGGCGACGGTGGGCGTGCGTCCTTGCGGCAGCGACTCGAACGCCGCCTGGATTTCCGAAAGCGGAATGCCGACACGCTGCGCCACCTTGATGATGCCAAGCCGGCGCAGCACGTCACGGCCGTATCGCCGCTGGTTGCCGCGGGACCGGATGCTCGAGATCAGCCCCTTGGTCTCGTAGAAATGCAGCGCCGAGACGGCAAGGCCGCTGCGCTCCGCCACTTCGCCAACCGTCAGAAGTCTGCCGAGCGGCGTTGCAGGAATCGTATCCATCGGCTCTTGACCTCAATATTAGTTAAGGTTTTATAACCCGTGCTTCGATAATCGTAAAGTCCAATCGCGACAAGGAGCAACGCATGAAAACACCCACCAGGCTGGCGGTCATCTATGGCAGCACGAGAGAGGGCCGCATCTGCGACCGGGTGGTCAAATGGCTGACGCAGGAGCTCGTCCGCTTCCCGCAATTTGATATCGACATCATCGACCCGCTCGATTTCGCGCTGCCGGTAAGCCGTGACGTGGCACACCCCGAAATCGACAGGCTCGCCGGGCGGCTTGGCATGGCCGACGCCTTCATCATCGTCACCCCGGAATACAATCACAGCTTCACGGCCTCGCTGAAGTCGATCATCGATTTCTTCTTCGAGCCCTGGCAGGGCAAACCTGTCGCCTTCGTTTCCTATGGCGGCATATCGGGCGGCCTGCGCGCCGTCGAACAGCTGCGCCTCGTCTTTGCCGAACTCCACGCGGTCACGATCCGCGATTCGGTGAGCTTTACAGCACCTTGGAACCGCTTCGACACCGAGGGACGGCTCGACAATCCCACCGACGCGATGCGTCTGCTCGACCGGATGATGGCGAGGCTGGAATGGTGGACACGGGCGCTCGTCACTGCCCGCAGCGATTGCCCCTATGCCGACATCGCCGCCTGAGGCAGCAAGCTCCGGTTCCGTTCCCGGCAGGTACGGAACCTCGAGGGACACCCGGGCAGGACCTCCGTCCGGGTGTTCTCAACAGTAAGGCATATCAGGCGATACCGGGCATGGCAGGCTCATCCCGACCGCATGGACGGGTTCGCAACTTTGCAGTTGCGGGGAGAAAACCCCGGTGATAGTTTCCGCGCCATTAACGGGGGAGCTCCGTATTGCCGGGGCTGAGATGTGAGGTGCAAGCCTCTGGACCCTTCAAAGCTGATCTGGGTAATGCCAGCGGAGCGAGGTTCAGATGTTTTCAGGCGCACAAGTGTCACTCTATCCGATGTCCGGCGATTTCGTCGGCATCATTCTCGATGCCGTCAAGGCGCTCGATCCCTATCGCGACCGGCTGCGCATCGAGACCGATGACATCTCTACGCTGCTGGTCGGCCCGCCTGACATTCTTTTCGCCGCCATGCACGATCTTTTCGTCACCGCCGCAAAGACCGGCGAACATTGCGTGCTGTCCGCCGCCGTCTCACGCGGCTGCCCCGGTGAGCCCGACGAGGCCATCTGCGGCGTCAACCCCTCCTCCGGCCAGGCAGAGCCGCTTGCTGACCGTATAGCGGCCGCCCTTGCCGCCGTTGAAATCACCGCCGAGACCGGACAGCCGACCGCTGCCCAATTCTCGCTCTACGTCATGGGAACCGGCACCCATATGGACGAGATCTATGGCTGCATCGACTTTCTCAAACGCTCCGGCACTTTCGACCGCGCCAAGAATTTCTGCACCAGGCTTTCTGGCGATGCCGGCGCCGTCTTCGCAACCATTCGTGAGGCCTTCTATCGCTTCGGTGACCCCGAGGGGCATGTGACCCTCGATATCACGGTGTCAGCCAATACAGCGCCGCGCGTCTTTTCAGACGCGCAAAGGACGCTGTAACACTTTAAATTGCTGCATAATTTTATCCTTAAATCGATTCCGATTTAAGGAATTATGCAGTGCCCGACGAAAGCCTGAAATCGAACGCCGATGACACCGCTACCACCACTGGGTTCGCGCCTTGCCGCGCTCCGCGCCGCTCTCTACCGGGGCATACCTGCCCTGCTCGCCGGCTGCGCCTTTTTGGCGGCATGGGAACTCTATGTCGATCTTTCCGGGATCAAGCCCTCCATCCTGCCGGCGCCGTCGCGCATCGTCATCCAGGGCTGGCTGAACCGCGAGGCGCTGATATCAAACACCTGGCCGACGCTCGGCGCGACGCTTGGAGGTTTCGCGCTGTCGCTGGCTTTCGCCTTCGTAGCCTCGATCCTCATGGATTTCGTGCCCTTCATGCGCCGGGCATTGCTGCCGATCTTCATCGCCAGCCAGACCCTGCCGCTGGTGGCGATCGCGCCCCTCGTCGTCCTCTGGTTCGGCTTCGGCCTGCTGCCGAAAGTGTTGCTGGTGGCGCTCGTCACCTTCTTTCCGCTGCTCGTCGCCCTGCTGCAGGGCTATGAATCGACCGACCGCGACATCGCCGAATTGCTGAATTCGATGAAGGCGAGTCGCTGGCGGATTTTCTGCCTGGCCCGGCTTCCCTCCTCGCTGCCCTATTTCTTCGCCGGCCTCAGAATCTCGATCACCTATGCCGTCGTTGGCGCGATTTTTGCCGAATATGCCGGCGCCGCCCGCGGCCTCGGCATCTATATCCTCAACGCCAAGAACAATTTCCGTCCCGATCTCGTGCTCGCCGCCGTCGTCGTCAGCGCCGTGCTCACGCTCGGCCTCTTCGGGCTGACGCTGTTGATCCAGCGCCTCGTCATGCCCTGGCAGCCAACCGGGGAGCGGCGCCGATGAGCGATACAATGGTTGAACTCGGTAGTATCTCGAAGTCCTTCGACGGCATGAAGGTGCTGGGCGACATTTCGCTCGCCGTCGCAGACGGCGAGTTCGTTTCGATCGTCGGACCGTCCGGCTCCGGAAAATCGACGGTGCTGCGGCTGCTGACACAGGCGCTTCGACCCGATTCCGGCACCATGCTTTTCAACGGCGTGCCGCTGGAACAGGCACCGCATTCCTTCGCCTTCATGCCGCAGCGCGATGCGCTGATGCCCTGGCGCCGGATCATCGACAATGCGGCACTCGGCCTCGAGGTGAAAGGCATGAGCCGCCGCGCGGCCCGCGCCGCCGTCGCGCCTTTGTTCGAGAGCTTCGGCCTTTCCGGCTTCGAACACCACTATCCTTCCGAACTATCCGGCGGCATGCGCCAGCGCGCCGCACTGCTGCGCACCGTCGTCCAGACGCAGGACATGCTGCTGCTCGACGAGCCCTTCGGCGCGCTCGACGCGCTGACGCGCACGCAGATCCAGGAATGGCTGCAGGGCATGTGGACCGAGCACCGCTGGACGGCGCTGCTGATCACCCATGACGTTCGCGAGGCCGTGTTCCTCTCCGACCGGATCTACGTGCTTTCGGCCCGTCCGGCGCGTATCATCCGCGAATTCCGCGTTCCCCTGCCCCGTCCGAGAAGCATCGCCGACCTCGGCTCGCCGGCGGCCCAGGCGATCGAAACCGAAATCCTGCAAACCCTGCTTCATCCGCAAGAACAGGATGATTTTAGGCCGGTCGGCCCAAAATCTGAATCGCTGTTCTAATTTATAGAGTTAGAGCATGATGTCGTCCGAAACCGCCGACACTTTTCGGCATCATGCTCTAGAGACCTGAGGAGGTCACCATGCTGCTTCTCACCCGCCGCCAGACGATTTTCGCCGCCATCGCGGCAAGCCTTGCCGGCCGCACCGCCTTCGCCCAATCGGCGCCCGCAAAGGTTCGCATCGCGCTCGACTGGACGCCCAACACCAACCATATCGGCATCTATGTCGCCAAGGCGAAGGGCTTCTACGCCGATGCCGGACTCGATGTCGAGATCCTTCCCTTCACCGATACCAGCGCCGGAACACTGGTGTCGAACGGCGTTGCCGATTTCGGCATCAGCAGTGAGATCGAGACCCTCACGCAGCGCGCCGGCGGCGGTGACGTGAAGATGGTCTACGGCGTCGTCCAGACAGAAACCGCACGCCTGATCTTCAAGGGCGGACGCGACGACATCAAGAGCCCGAAAGACCTCGACGGCAAGACCTATGGCGGCTTTGGCGGCACCTGGGAGAGCGCGCTGATCTCCGCAATGATCCGCAATGACGGCGGCAAGGGCGACGTCAAGACCGTCACCCTCGGCACCTCCGCTTACGAGGCGCTGGACAATGGCTCGATCGATTTCACGCTGGAGATCTACACCTGGGAAGGCATAGCCGCCGAACTGGAGAACCGGAAGATCGGCCGCTTCCACTATTCCGATTATGGCATTCCGGACGAGCAGACGACGGTCATCGTCTCCAGCGACGCCTATCTCTCGGCAAACCGGGAACACGCCCGCGCCTTCATCCAGGCCACGCGCCAGGGTTATGCCTATTCCGTCGACCATCCCGACGAAGCCTGCGATCTGCTGATCTCTGGAAGCAATGGCGCACTGATGAATACGGAACTGGTAAAGGCGTCTCAGAAGGCATTGATCGAGGGGCACTTCCTGAAATCCGAGGCCGGCGTGATCGGTAAGCTCGATCCGGCAAAGGCCGAAGCCCTCGGCGGCTTCCTGCTCGAGAATGGGATTCTGGTCGACGCCAATGGCGCCGCACTCAAGGAGAAGCCGGACTTTTCCACCTATTATACCAACGAACTTCTCGACTGAGCCCAACGCCTGCCTTGCCCGTCGCGGCTTTCCGCTGCAAAGTCCGAGACCCGGAGCATGATGTCGTGCGAAAACCGCTCACACTTTTCGGCATCATGCTTTAGAGCGCCGCGCGTCCTTTCGGATGCGCAAAGGACGCTCTAACACTTAGAATTTAGGCATCGTGCTTTCCGAAAATCGATTCCGATTTTCGGGCCGATGCGCTAGGCAAGGCGGGGGATAGGATGCGACAACAGGAGAGACTGGCCGGAGCGGACTTTCTGCGCGCGACGGCCTGTCTGCTGGTGCTTGCCCACCACTTCGCGCTGCGGCTGGATATGCGCAGAATCCCCGACGAACTCGGACCGACCGCACATGTCCTCCGCTTCGGCAATTTCGGCGTTGCCGTGTTCTTTGTGCTCAGCGGCTTTCTTCTTGCCCATCCCTTCTGGCGCGCGCTCGACGCGGGCAGCAACCTGCCGAGCCTGCGGCATTACACGATCCGCAGGGCAGCGCGCATCGCTCCGGGCTTCTGGGTTGCCGCCACCATCAGCTTCGCCCTCAGCCTGACGCTGCTTGCCCTGCCGCTGACACCGGAGCTTGCACTCCGCTATGTCTCCGGGCTGCTGTTCATGAGCCAGTGGCACTGGCGCACCTTCTTTCCTGTCGAAGCCGACGGGCCGCTCTGGTCCATTCCCTTCGAGGTCACCAGCTATGTGCTCCTGCCGGTCTGCTTTCTCCTGCTGTTTCGTTTGCCCATCCTGAGACAACGCCCGCTGCTTGCGCGCTTCGCCTGGCTATGCGTCATCACAGGCGTACTCCTGGCCCATCTGCTGATCCTCACCCTGTTTCCGCTCGGCGACATCGGACGCGGTTGGCAGTACGGCCTGCAGGGTGGGGCGAAGGAATGGATGCCGAGATATAATCCGATCGGCTTCTTCGCCGTCTTCGCGCTCGGTGCGCTCGCCGCCGGCCTCGAGACCATGCTCCCACGAAGACGCTCTTCCTGGTTCGATGCCGCAGCGCTTCTCGCCCTCGCCATTGCCGGCTACCGCCTCGTGATATCGCCCGGCGGCTCCGCCGAGGGTTACGGCTGGCTCGAAATCCCCTATGGCTTTCCGGTCTTCCCGCTGGCGGTCGGGGCGGCCCTCGTTTCGCTCAGCCATTCGCAACGGTTGGGCAGGCTGCTCGACAACGCGCCTGTCCGCTACGTCGCGAAGATCTCCTTCGGCATCTATATCTGGCAGGAGATTATCCTGCTATTGATCCAGAAGCTCGACCCGGGCTCGTTCGGCGCTTCCTCGGAAAATGTTGTGACCGGCTGGCTGCAGTCTTGCGGACTGGCGGCAGCGCTTATCCTTCTGGTAGCAAGCCTCAGCTACCATCTGCTGGAGAAACCGGCGATCGATTTCGGAAACCGGCTGACAGCTCGCCAATCCAATCGGGCTACTCCTTTCAAAGTATAAGTTTCCGGATAGCGCAACTACAGGCATTAAGGTTAACGCGAAATACTCCCATTTTTGGTGTCTTTAGGGTTACGGAATTCTTATTTATACCGATGACAAACGATACGTGACCATGTATCTGTCTCCTTGCTGTTCAGTATCGCATCTAAACTTGTGGACCTTGCGTAATGAATGCTTTTACTTCGAAGACGAATTCACGCTTCGATCCGTCTCAGCGTCAGGACAAAACCAAGACCCTGGTTATCGCGAACTCCAATATTCGCCAGCCGGATAGCTTTTCCCCTGTCGAAAGAAAAATGGCTGTGCGACTGAGCGTGAAGCGGTTGATCGACATCGTCGCCTCACTCAGCGCCCTCGTCGTGCTGGCGCCGATTTTTCTGGCAATCGCTCTTTTCATCAAACTCGATGATGGCGGTCCGGTGTTTTTCCGCCAAATCCGCTGGGGGCTGAACGGCCGGAAGATCACGATCTTCAAATTCCGATCGATGCGCGCGGAAGCTTGTGATCCCAGCGGCGTTCAACAGACCGTCAAGGGTGACAGCCGAGTGACCGGCATCGGCGCGGTGCTCCGCAAGACCAATATCGACGAGCTGCCGCAGCTCTTCAATGTCATCAGGGGCGACATGTCGCTGGTCGGCCCGCGCTGCCATGCCATCAACATGCGGGCAGCCGGCCGGCTCTACGAAGAACTGGTGCCGGACTATCATCACCGCCACATCATGCGTCCCGGCATCACCGGTCTTGCGCAGACGCGCGGCTGGCGCGGCCCGACGGCGCGACGGCTGGAAGCCCGCGCCCGCATTGCCTGCGATATCTATTATGTCAGGAATTTCAGCCTGCTGCTCGACTTGAAGATATTGTTCAAGACGATTGCCATCGAGCTACGCGGCGGCACCGGCTTCTGAGCCGAAGCCGGCCACTCGGTACACATCGGCAAAGCGGCCCCATCGGGCCGCTTCTTCATTTCAAGCCGCCCGCGCTATCGCGACAGCTGAACAGGCACAAAAAAGGGCGGCTGTTGCAGCCGCCCTTGATCGTCGCAGTCGATGGCGATCAATCCTGTTGGACGATGCCGCTCAGATGCGTCAGTTCCATGATGAAATGCTCGAGCTTCGACTTGTGCTCGTGCAGCTCGGCATGCTCGAGCTCCTGGCGGGCAGCCTCGATGCGGCGGGTCAGCTCGTCCTTGTGGAGTTCCTCGACCGGAACCGCGGATTCGGCAAGCAATGTGCAACCGGTCGGCAGGATATCGGCAAAACCGCCGAACACCACATAGTCCTGCTTCTTGCCGGAGGCCGAACGCACGCTCACGACACCCGGCTTGATCGTCGTCATCGTCGGCGCATGATTCGCCATGACCGTCATCTCGCCTTCAGTCGCGGGAATGACCACCTCGGTCACCATCTCCGACAACAGCAGACGCTCCGGCGAAACGAGCTCAAAGTTGAAATTGTCAGCCATCAGTGACTTACCTTCTCGGCTATGGCTTTCGCATCTTGCAATTTGGTCCCGCAGAACGGGCAGTGCATTATCGCTTGGTCGAGATAACCGAGGCCTTCCTCGCTCTGGACCAGACCCACCACCATCATCAGCACGCCGTTATCGGCGCGATAGATAGTCGGCGCGGCTGGTTCCGGAAGATCCGCCACGACCCCTTTCAGGGAGTCGCAGCAGAATATCTCGTCCAGCGCGTCGCTCATTAAGCAGCTGTGAGCTTCTTGGCCTTTTCGACCGCTTCTTCCATCGATCCGACCATATAGAAGGCAGATTCCGGCAGGTGATCATATTCGCCGTTAACGAGGCCCTTGAAGCCCTTGATCGTATCTTCGAGAGCAACGAGCTTGCCCGGCGAGCCGGTGAAGACTTCGGCGACGAAGAACGGCTGCGACAGGAAACGCTCGATCTTGCGGGCCCGGGCAACCGCGATCTTGTCCTCTTCGGACAGTTCATCCATGCCAAGGATCGCGATGATGTCCTGCAAGGCCTTGTAACGCTGCAGCGTCGACTGGACCTTGCGGGCGACTTCGTAATGCTCTTCGCCGACGACCAGAGGGTCGAGCATGCGCGAGGTGGAGTCGAGCGGATCGACGGCCGGATAGATGCCCTTTTCGGCGATCGAGCGCGACAGAACCGTCGTTGCGTCAAGGTGCGCGAACGAGGTTGCCGGAGCCGGGTCGGTCAAGTCGTCGGCCGGGACGTAAATGGCCTGGACCGAGGTAATCGAGCCGGTCGTCGTCGTGGTGATGCGCTCCTGCATCTGGCCCATGTCGGTTGCGAGCGTCGGCTGATAGCCGACGGCCGACGGAATGCGGCCGAGCAGAGCCGACACTTCGGAACCTGCCTGCGTGAAGCGGAAGATGTTGTCGACGAAGAACAGAACGTCCTGGCCCTGGTCGCGGAAATGTTCAGCGACCGTCAGGCCGGTCAGGGCGACACGGGCGCGGGCGCCCGGCGGTTCGTTCATCTGGCCGTAAACCAGCGCAGCCTTCGAACCTTCGCCGCCGCCATGCTTGTTGACGTTCGATTCGATCATTTCGTGATAGAGGTCGTTGCCTTCGCGGGTACGTTCACCGACGCCCGCAAAAACCGAATAACCACCATGCGCCTTGGCGACGTTGTTGATCAGTTCCATGATCAAAACGGTCTTGCCGACGCCAGCGCCGCCGAACAGGCCGATCTTGCCGCCGCGTGCATAGGGAGCGAGAAGGTCAACGACCTTGATGCCGGTGACGAGAATCTGCGATTCCGTCGACTGCTCGACATAGGACGGCGCATCCTGGTGGATGGCGCGCTTGTGAGCGGTGACCAGCGGACCGGCTTCGTCGACCGGCTCGCCGATGACGTTCATGATGCGGCCGAGCGTCTCGTTGCCAACCGGAACCATGATCGGAGCGCCGGTATCGGCGACTTCCTGGCCGCGCACGAGACCGTCGCTCGAATCCATCGCGATGGTACGGACGACGTTTTCGCCAAGGTGTTGCGCAACTTCGAGAACCAGGCGGTTGCCATTGTTGCTGGTTTCCAGCGCATTCAGGATCTTCGGCAGTTCGCCTTCGAAAGCAACGTCGACGACGGCGCCGATAACCTGGGTGACTCTGCCGACAGAGCCGATCTTGGGGGTAGCTGCCTCAGCCATTTTCTGACCCTCTTTTCCTAGCCTCAGAGCGCTTCCGCGCCCGAAATGATTTCAATGAGTTCCTTGGTGATCTGCGCCTGACGCTGGCGGTTGTAGCTCAGCGTCAGCTTATTGATCATCTCACCGGCATTACGCGTCGCATTGTCCATCGCGCTCATCTTGGCGCCCATTTCACCCGCGACGTTCTCAAGAAGCGCGCGGAAGACCTGGACGGAGATGTTGCGCGGGATCAGATCTTCAAGGATCGATGCCGGATCCGGCTCGTATTCGTAGACAGCGCCTGCATGGGCGGCATCTTCGGCCTGCACAGCTCCCGTTGAAGCCGGGATGAGCTGCTGCGCCGTCGGAATCTGGCTGATCACCGATTTGAACTCGGAATAAAACAGCGTGCAGACGTCGAATTCGCCGGCAGCATACATCTCGATAAGGCGTTTACCGATCTGATCCGCATTCTCGAAGCCGACCCGCTTGACGTCCCGCAATTCCTTGCGCTCGATGATCAGCGAAGCGAATTCGCGGCGAAGGATGTCGTAACCCTTCTTGCCGACGGTGAAGATTTTCACCGTCTTGCCCTCGGAAACCAGCTTGCGCACATGTTCGCGCGCGAAGCGCGCAATCTGCGAGTTGAAACCGCCGCAAAGACCGCGTTCGGCCGTGCACACCACCAGCAGATGAACCTGGTCCTTGCCGGTGCCGGTCATCAGCGCCGGCGCGCCATCGGCGTCGGTGACAGCCTTGGCGATATTCGCCAGAACTGCACCCATGCGCTCCGAATATGGCCGAGCGGCCTCGGCCGCCTCCTGCGCGCGCCGAAGCTTCGCCGCGGCGACCATTTTCATCGCCTTGGTGATCTTCTGCGTCGCCTTGACGGAGGCGATCCGGTTTTTCAGATCCTTAAGTGAAGGCATCCGTTATCCGTCCTAACTTAGGGCCCGATTACGAGAAAGACTTTGCGAAGCTATCGAGAGCAGCGGTAAGCTTGCCCCTGGTATCGTCGCTGATTGCCTTTTCCGTGCGGATCGCGTCGAGGATGGCGGAGCCTTCCGAACGCAGATATGAGAGGAAGCCCTGCTCGAACTTGCCGACCGAAGCGACCGGCAGCTTGTCGAGATAGCCGTTGACGCCTGCAAAGATCACGGCGACCTGCTCTTCCGTCTTCAGCGGCGAGAACTGCGGCTGCTTCAGGAGTTCGGTCAGGCGTGCGCCGCGGTTCAGCAGGCGCTGCGTCGCAGCGTCGAGGTCCGAACCGAACTGGGCGAAGGCGGCCATTTCGCGATACTGGGCGAGTTCGCCCTTGATCGAGCCGGCAACCTGCTTCATCGCCTTGATCTGTGCCGCAGAGCCGACGCGGGAAACCGACAGACCGACGTTCACGGCCGGGCGGATACCCTGGTAGAACAGGTCGGTTTCAAGGAAGATCTGACCGTCGGTGATCGAGATCACGTTGGTCGGAATGAAGGCCGATACGTCGTTGCCCTGCGTTTCGATAACCGGCAGAGCGGTCAGCGAACCGGCGCCCTTGTCGTCGTTCATCTTCGCAGCGCGCTCGAGCAGGCGCGAGTGCAGGTAGAAAACGTCGCCCGGATATGCTTCGCGGCCCGGCGGGCGGCGCAGCAGCAGCGACATCTGGCGGTAGGATACGGCCTGCTTGGACAGGTCGTCGTAACCGATCAGCGCATGCATGCCGTTGTCACGGAAGTATTCGCCCATGGCGCAACCGGCAAACGGAGCCAGGAACTGCATCGGCGCCGGATCGGACGCGGTGGCGGCGACGATGATCGAGTACTTGAGCGCGCCGCGCTCTTCGAGCACCTTGACGAACTGCGCGACGGTCGAACGCTTCTGGCCGACAGCGACGTAGACGCAATAAAGCTTCTCGCCTTCCGGACCGTTGTCGTGAATAGCCTTCTGGTTGAGGAAGGCATCGAGAAGGATCGCGGTCTTGCCGGTCTGGCGGTCGCCGATAACAAGCTCGCGCTGGCCGCGGCCGACCGGGATCAGCGCGTCGATGGCCTTGAGGCCGGTCGACATCGGCTCGTGAACCGACTTGCGCGGAATGATGCCGGGAGCCTTGATGTCGACGCGCGAACGGCGCGTCGCGTTGATCGGGCCCTTGCCATCGATCGGATTACCGAGCGCGTCGACCACGCGGCCGAGCAGCTCAGGGCCGATCGGAACGTCGACGATGGCGCCAGTCCGCTTGACGGTGTCACCTTCCTTGATGTCGCGGTCGGCGCCGAAGATGACGACACCGACATTGTCGGCTTCAAGGTTCAGCGCCATGCCGCGGATGCCGCCCGGGAACTCGACCATTTCACCGGCCTGGACATTGTCCAGACCATAGACACGAGCGATACCGTCACCGACGGAGAGAACCTGGCCGACTTCCGAGACTTCTGCCTCTTTGCCGAAATTTTTAATCTGGTCTTTGAGAATTGCGGAAATTTCCGCGGCGCGGATATCCATCAGCCAACCTCTTTCAATGCGAGCTTAAGGGTAGAGAGTTTGGTACGAAGAGACGTATCAATCTGACGGGACCCGACCTTCACGATCAGACCACCAAGAATTGACGGATCAACCGTGACGGCAATCGTCACGTCTTTGCCGGTAACGCTCTTGAGTGCCACCTTCAATTCGGTTTCCTGCGCTTGTGAAAGCGCATGCGCCGAGGTGACCTCGGCGGAGATTTCACCGCGATGGTTCGCGGCGATGATGCGGAAGGCCTTGATCATGCCCGGCAGGGCGAACAGGCGGCGATTGCGCGCCACGACCTTCAGGAAATTGGCGAAGAAACCGCTGATGCCAGCCTTCTCGCTGATGGCGACGATCGCCTTCAGCTGGTCGTCGGCGGAGAAAACCGGGCTTACGACGAAGCGCTTAAGATCGGCGCTCTCATCCAGCATCGCCTGGAAACGGTCAAGATCTGCGGTTACGCTGTCCACGGCGCCCTGCTCGAGCGCCAGTTCGAAAAGCGACGAGGCATAGCGCTCGGCAACGCCAGAAGTAAGCTGGGACGTGTCTGCCACTGGCACAAATTTCCCTGATTTCAACCCAAAATCCGGCTCTCGGCGGGCGCCGAACCTATGATCTTGAATTCGTTTTGATTTCCCCCAGAAATCACAAGAGAAGCCTCTTGCTTCTTCCGAAATTCGGGGTCCGTCTAACATAGGATGTTCGGACTCGCAACACGCGTAATGCCCGAATACGCCTTTCACATGAATTTCTGTCCGCAAAATTGCGCAATGGCCTGAAAGCAGGCCACGGAAGCCGTCTGCCGGCAGCAAGAGTTACGTCTGGGTGAAGCCGAAAACGTAGAGCAGTGGTAACGCGGCCAAAGCGATCTGCACAACCAGGAGTAAATAGTTGACGATATTACTCCCCTTATCGGACAGGATCGAGATGATCCGGGCAAAGGCAGCCATGGCGAAGGAGGCACCGAGCGCCATGTAGATCCAGTCCTGGGCGAGCATGATCGCCGACAGGCCGAAGCCGAGATAAAAGCCGCCCATCGAGCGTCCCTCGCCGAAGCCTTCCGGCCGCCCCTCCTGTGCCTGCAGACCGAGGAGACGGAAAGTTTGGCCCGGGGCGAACATCATGATGAAGCCGGCGAGCGCCGTGAAAGCGGCGGAGCAAAAGGCAAGCTGCTCGCCAAGCTCGGTCGGAAAATAAAACTCCATGCGTCAGCCCCAAATCACCCGGATGAATCAGTGTTTTATGGCATGCGCCGAAAAAGGAGGAAATGGCGACGTTCTGTTTTAGAGAAAACTCTGCGGATCGATATCCAGCTGCACCTGCACCGATCCGCGCTCCTTGGGCGATTGCGACAGCATCACCCGCAAGAACCCCTGCATGTCGGAGTTCCGCCGCCCGTGCACCAGCAGGCGGAAACGGTGGCGGCCGCGCACCAGCGCGAGCGGCGCTTCGGCCGGGCCGAGGACCGAGATGCCCGACACCTGAGGTGCGGCGTTGCGCATGCCGCGCGCATGGTTTTCGGCGTCGTGGCGGGTTTCGGCCGAAACGATAATCGAGGCGAGCCGGCCGAAGGGCGGCAATACGGCGCGTTCGCGTTCGGTGATCTCGCGCTCATAGAAGGCGTCGGAATCGCCTGACACGATCGCCTGCATGACCGGATGCTGCGGCTGGTAGGTCTGCAGCAGCCCATGGCTCTTGAGGCCGGTGCGCCCGGCACGGCCGGTCACCTGCGACAAAAGCTGGAAGGTGCGCTCGGCCGCGCGCGGGTCGCCATTGGCAAGGCCGAGATCGGCATCGACGATGCCGACCAGTGTCATCAGTGGAAAATTATGCCCCTTGGCGACGAGCTGGGTGCCGATGACGATATCGGCCTCGCCCTTGGCGATCGCGTCCAGCTCCAGCCGCAGCCGCTTCACCCCGCCCATGATATCCGAGGAAAGAACGATCGTTCGCGCCTCCGGGAAATGCCGCTCCACCTCCTCGGCGATGCGCTCGACTCCCGGCCCGCAGGCGACGAGATGGTCGAGCGTACCGCATTCCGGGCACGCTTCCGGCGTGCGCTCGGCATGGCCGCATTGATGGCATTGCAGCTGCTTGCGGAAGCGATGCTCCACCAGCCAGCTCGAACATTGCGGGCACTGGAATCGGTGACCGCAGACCCGGCAGAGCGTCAGCGGCGCATAACCGCGCCGGTTGAGAAAGAGCAGTGCCTGTTCGCGCTTCTCCACCGTCTTGCCGATCGCCCGGATCAGCACCGGCGACAGGAAGCCGCCTCGCTCCGGCGCATGCCGGCGCATATCGATGAGATGCAGGTCCGGCAGCGCCGCATCGCCGAAACGCGTCGGCAGGTGAACGGTGCTGTAGCGGCCGCTCTGCCCGTTGACCTGGCTTTCGACCGACGGCGTCGCCGACACCAGAATGACGGGAAAATCGCCGATGCGGCCGCGCACGACGGCCATGTCGCGGGCATTGTAGAAGACGCGATCCTCCTGCTTGTAGGCGGGATCGTGTTCCTCGTCGACGATGATCAGACCGAGATCCTCGAAGGGCAGGAAGAGCGCCGAACGGGCGCCCGCCACCACGCGCACTTCGCCGGTCACCGCCTGGCGCCAGACCTTTTCGCGCATGCGCGGCGCCAGATCGGAATGCCATTCGGCCGGCTTTGCCCCGAAACGATCCTGGAAGCGCTCCATGAAACTTGCCGTCAGCGCGATCTCCGGCAGCAGGATCAGCACCTGCTTGCCGCGCTTCAGCGTCTCGGCAATCGCCTCGAAATAGACCTCCGTCTTGCCGGAGCCGGTCACCCCGTCGATCAGCGACACCGAAAACTCGCCCTTGCGGACGTCGGAAACGATCTCCTCGGCCGCCTGCTTCTGGGGTCCTTCGAGACGGGCTGCGGCAAAATCCGGATCCGGCATCGCCACCACCGGCGGCGGCGGCAAAAATATCGTCTCGAAGATGCCGAGCGTGATCAGCCCATCGACGACGCTCGTCGAAACGCCCGCCGCATGCGCCAGGCCGCTGCGCGTCCAGGAAAAGCCGTCGGAGGCCGTGTCGAGCACCCGGGCGCGCGCCGGCGTCATCCGCTCCGGGTCGCCGCCGACGAACTTCAACCCCTCCACCATCGGTTCCGGCTCGAAGGCGTTCGGCGCCCGCAGCGCCATGCGCGCGACGAGGCCGGGCGGCGAGAGCGTATAGGTGGCCACCCAATCGATGAAATCCCGCATCTCTTTGGAAAGCGGCGGGCAATCGAAGACATGGCTGATCGGCCGGAGCTTCTTCGGATCGACGCCGTCCTCGCCGCCGTCCCAGACGACGCCGATCACCTGCCGCGGGCCGAGCGGCACCTGCACGACCGAGCCGGGCTCGACCGCCATGCCATCCGGCACCGAATAGGAATAGGGCTTTGGCGCCGGCATCGGCACCAGCACCGGAACCGTTCGGTTCGCGGGCGGTGCCTCGAAAAGCGCGCCAAAGAGATCGGACGAATCTGTGCTCATCGGGCGAGACCATGCCCGCAAATCGATGGAATTGGAACCGCAAAGACAGAGCGATGGGTTCCGGGGCGTCGCGACGATTTGACGACCGAAGCTCAGAGCGCCAGCTTCATCTGGCCAAGCGGTCGCCATCGCCGGAATAGGCTTCATTTGTCTCGCCGTTGCGCTGCCGCAGGCGGATGATCGCCGACGCGTCGCGAGGATTGGGCGGTAGCACCGCGTTCTTCAAGGCGATCGAATAGGCGTGTTTCGGATGTTCCAGCACGTCCCTGGCATCTCCGCTCTCCACCACCACACCCTTGCGCATGATCACCACGCGATCGGAAATGTAATAGGCGGTCGCAAGATCATGGGTGATGTAGACGATCGAGACGTTGAGAGAGTCGCGCAGATCGCGGAAGAGATTGACGATCGACATGCGAAGCGATGCGTCCACCATCGAGACGGGCTCATCGGCGACGATCAGCTTCGGCTCCGGTATCAGGGCGCGGGCGACGGCAATGCGCTGCAACTGACCGCCTGAAAGCTCATGCGAGAAACGACCTTTTATCTCCGCCATCGAAAGGCCGACGCGCTGAAGGGCAACGTCGGCAAGCGCCTCTTTCTCGGCGCGGCTCTTCGCGCCCTTGAAGCGATGGGCGGTGGCCAGCAGATACTCGTCGATCCGGGTCAGCGGATTGAAGGCCTCGAACGGATTTTGGAAGACCGGCTGGACCTTTGCCATGAAAGCCTCGCGGTCCCTGCGGGAATGCACCGACTTCACATCAGCGCCGTCGAAGCGGATGCTGCCCCGATCGGCCTTTTCATTACCGAGGATCATCTTTGCCAGCGTCGATTTGCCGGAACCGGATTCACCGACGATCGTGAATATCTCGGGCTTGTCGGCGGCAAGGGCGAAGCTGACATCGTTCACCGCCTTCATCTTTTCGCGCGAGAAGAAACCGCCGATCGGAAAGAGCTTGGTCACATGGTCGAGTTCGAGGAGGAAATGGCTGCTCATTGGATCTGGTACTCCCCGGCGCGGAAGCATGCGACCCGCCCGCCTGTGGCGCTCGGCAGCATGGCCGGCACTTCACGGGCGCATTTGTCGATCGCAATCGGACAGCGTGGATGGAACCGGCATCCTGAAGGCGGATCCGAAAGCGCCGGCGGCTTGCCTTTAAGGCTCTTTCGCGTCGAGACGTCGCCGATGCGCGGCAGGCTGCCGATCAGATGGACGGTATAGGGATGCTGGGGATTGTCGAAGATCGCCTGCGTCGGCCCCTCCTCCGCCAGCCGGCCCGCATACATGATGGCCAACCGGTCGGTGATGGCGGCATGCACGGACATATCGTGCGTCACGAAGATGACCGAGGACTGCATGCGCATCTGCACTTCCTTGATCAGCGCCAGCACGTCCTGCTGGACGAGCACGTCGAGCGCCGTCGTCGGCTCGTCGGCGATGATGAATTCCGGCTCGCAGACAGTTGCAAGGGCGATCGTCAGACGCTGGCGCATGCCGCCCGAAAGCTGGTGCGGAAAGGCATCGAGCACATGGGGATCGAGATGCAGCCGGGCAAGATGTGCTTCGACACGGGCGTGGAAGGCAGCGGGATCGAGGTTCATATGGCGGGAGGCGAAATCGGTGAAGGCGTGTTTGACCCTTCTGACCGGGTTCAGCACGTTCATCGAGCCCTGCATGATGTAGGAAAGGTGGCGCCAGCGTGCCGCCTTCATCTTGTCCGGTTCGGCATAGACATCGATGGGCCCGTCGGCAAAATTGAATTTCACCGTTCCGCCGACGACGCGCATCGGCGGGCGGATGGCGCCGGCCAAAGTCTTGATCAGCGATGTCTTGCCGCTCGAGGATTCGCCGGCAATGCCGTAGATCTCGTTTTTGCGGATGGTCAGGCTGATATCGTCGACGGCGCGGATCTCCCGCCGCACGCCGAAATAATCATTGACGTAGTAGCATTTCAGCCCATCGATCGTCAGGGCGTCCATGGCGTTTTCGGCAAGGGTCAACGGCCGCCTTCTCATCAGATTCTGCATCTCCTCAAGCTCCCATCCGGGCCAGGCGCGAACGCGGGTCGATATATTCGTTCACCGACATGGCGAGCATGAACAGGCCGAGGAACAGGATGACGACGAAGAGCATCGGGAAGGCGACCCACCACCATATGCCCGATACCATTGCGGAATGCGCATTGGCCCAGTAGATCATGCCGCCGATCGTCGGCCGGTTGATGTCGGAAAACCCAAGCACCGAGAGCGTCACCTCGAGGCCGATCGCCCAGATCAGGTTGTTCATCGTCGTGAAGAAGACGATCGGCATCACATAGGGCAGATGCTCGCGGATGAGGATCTGCCGTGTGCGCATGCCCGAGAAGACCGCGTGCCGGGTGAATTCCCGGTGGCGGAGAGACAGGGCGACGGAGCGGATCAGACGGCTGTCATGCGTCCATCCAAGCAGCGCTGCGGTGATCGCCAGCATGAACCACGTCATCTGGTCGCGAAGCACGAAAACCAGAAGCAGCAGGATCGGAATATTCGGCAGGGCGCCGAGCGTATCGTTGACCGCCATGATGATCTGGTCTGTCCGGCCGCCGATATAGCCCGAGATCAGCCCCACGGCGATGGCGATGATGCGGCTGACGAAAGCGACGATGATGCCGAAGAACAGCGTGTTGCGCATCGAGGCGGCGATCTGCCAGAAAACCTCCTGGCCGCGCGAGGTGGTGCCGAGCCAGAATTCGGCCGAAGGCGGCATGTCGGGCGCGACGACATAGATGGCGTTCTCGTCATAGGGCGAGAAGAACGATGCCACGATCAACGCCAGGATGAGGCAGATCAGGACGGTTCCGAGCAGGAACTCCTTGTTGTAGCGCAGCAGGTCTCTGAGGACTTTGAACATCACGGATTATCCCAGTTTCACGCGCGGATCGATCAGCGGATAGATGATGTCGATCACGAAAACCGCGGCGGCGACGGCGATGATGGCGATTGTGGTGACGCCGAGCACGAGGCTATAATCGCCGGAATAAATGCCGGAGATCAAAAGCTTGCCGATCCCGGGATAATTGAAGACGAACTCGACGATGACGGCGCCGCCGAAGACGTTGCCGAGACTGAGCGCCAGGCCGGTGACCTGCGGCAGCATGGCGTTGCGCGCGACATATTGTGAAAAGATGCTGCGCGAGCGCACGCCGCCGAGTTCAGCGTAAACGACATGATCGTCGGTGACGATGTTGGATACGAGCGAGCGCATCGAGATGAACCAGCCGCCGATGCCGACGAGCACGAGGGTCAGGGCCGGCAAGATGCCATGCTCGATCACCGAGCTGATGAAGGCCCAGTTGAAGCCGGGCGGGAGATTGACCTGTGCGCCGTCGCTGATCGGCAGGATAGGCCAGATGAAACCGAAGAGGATCACCAGGCTGAGGCCGATGATGTAGGTCGGGATCGGCTGTAGCGCCATGATGACGACACCGGCGACCTTCAGCAACTTACTGCTGTGGAAATAACCGGCAAGCGCGCCGAGGAAATTGCCGATGATCCAGGAAATGATCGTTGCGAGCGTCAGAAGCCCGACCGTCCAGGGAAGAGCCCGGCCGATCACGGTCATGACGGGGGTCGGGAAGGAAGAGAGCGACGGACCGAAATCGCCGGTCAGGACGCGGCCCCAGAAGGTGACGTACTGGTCCAGCAACGGCCCGCCGGTGCCGTAGAGTTCACGCAGCGATTCGCGAAGGATCTCGACGGCCTGCGGATCGGTGGAGCCGAAGCTCGTCAGCAGCGACACGGTCTGCTCGATCGGATCGACCGGCGAAAAATGCGCGATCAGGAAGGCCAGCGTGATGCCGGTGAAGACCACGAAGAGAAATTGCAGAAAACGTTTTGCCGCATAGATCAGAAAGCCATTCATGACATCGACCCTTCAATAGCAGAACGGAAACAGCCGGCGGCCGGCTGTCTCCCTTATGGTGCCCCGATCAAGGCTTCGGCGCATCAGGGTTGGCCTTCAGCCCGACCACCATGTAGCGGATGTTCGACCAGTTCGGACCCGAGGCCGAATAGGGATTGTCCGCGCTTGGATAATTGGTCCAATAGGTCGTATCGAGCGGCGCGAACTTGTTGTAGGCCATCAGCGGGATCATCGGCATTTCCTCGACGGCGAGCTTCAGGAAGTCCTGACCGAGCTTGGCGACATCCGGCGAATCGAAGGCGATCGATCGGTTCTTCTCGATGAGCAGGTCGAGACGCGGATCCTGCCAGCGCTGCAGATTGCGCGGCGGCTGGATCTGCCCGAGCGGCTTGATGAACTCCGAATGATAGCTGTCGAGGAAGAAGGAGAGATCGGGATGACCGCCCCAGGTCTCGATGCTCCAGTAGATCGCCGTCTCGAAATCGCCTGTGCTGAGGCGTTGACCGTTGGTTGGGCCGGCGACATCGACCTTGGTCGCGATGCCCGCCTGCGTCCATTGCTGGGCAATCACCGTGCCGGCGCGGGCCAGTGTCGGAATGGCATCGCCTTCCACCTGCAGACGGATCGTAAAGGGCGTTCCGTCAGGCTTTACCCACTGGCGACCGCTCTTCTTGAAGCCTGCCTTCTGCAGCAGTTCGGTGGCGGCCTGAACGTCCTTCTTCCACCAGCCGAAGCCGAATGTACGCTGTAGTTTGGCCGGATCCGTCGGGATCTGATCGGCCCATTGGCTGCGCACCATATTGGCGATCTGCGCCGAGATGTTCGGATCGTAAGGCTTGATCTTGCGGGAACCGGTGTCGAGCTCGAAATTCGTCAGCCAGTCTTGCATCGGTGCGTAATAGTCGTCAGGGGCAGAACCCGTCGGCGGAGTGGCTAGGGCTGCGATATTGGCCGCACCGCGATAGGAGCCGAGCGCCACTTCGCGGATATCGATCAGCAGCGCGAGAGCCCAGCGAACATCCTTATTGTCGAAGGGCGCCTTCTTCGTATTGAAGAGAACGGAAGGCAGCGTCGGATCCGGATGCGCGAAAGGGAAACCCTTCAGCCACGAGGCCGTACTCTTGCTGTCACGCATGATCGAGAACATGCCCTCGGGCGCCATGTCGTTGATGACATCGAGATTGTGGTTGCGCTGTTCGATAACGCGGGCTTCCGGATTGCCGGCGGCGCGATAGACGACATATTTGACCTCAGGCGGCTGTTTCGCAGCCAGGCCGATCGACGTGCGCTGCCAGTCGTCGCGCAGCCTCCAGATCGTCCAGTTGCCGCCCTTGTCATAGCTTTGCAGCTGATAGGGCCCGAGCGAGACCGGCGGGTTGTTGTTGTACGACAGCGGATCTGCAGCCTTCTCGAAGACATGCTTCGGCATGATCCAGGCGGCATTCCAGCGCACGGTGAAAAGCGTGTGGAAGCGCGAGTTCGGTTTCTTCAGATGGAAGACGACCGTTTGCGGATCCGGATTTTCCATGCTCGCGACATTGACGGTGAAGGGCGCGCTCCAAGCCATGCCGGGATGATCGATCTGCGTCTGCACGGTATAGACCACATCGTCGCTGGTGAATTCGACACCGTCGCTCCAGAAGATGCCCTTGCGCAGCTTCACCGTCATCTCGGTGAAATCGGCGTTGTAGCTCGGGGGCTCGCTGGCAAGGGCGTTCTGCCAGGCGTCCTTGCCGCCTTCGGGATTGATGAACCATAGCGTATCGGTGGTCAGCTGCTGCAGGCCGTTGAGGTTTGCCGCCGCCCCGCCCCCAGGAGCCCAGAGGTTGAACCAGTCGGCATTCTGCTGCGGCGTGCCTTGGATAATCAGCGTTTCGTTGCGCGGTATGCCGGCAATGAAATCCTGCGCAAATGCCGGAAGGGCCATAAGAGACATTAGCGCGATGGCTGCATATCTACGGAACTTCATCGGATGTTCCTCCTCCTCAACTCGCCACGGCGAGCGCTTCCCATAATCAATTGACGATGCGTCCAGCGAACCCCTGCCTGCGCGTGCCGCAGGGACACATGCACTCCTCGACGGCGGGCGAGCTCACGCCACAGTTATCGACAATTTTTCAAGAAACGGCAACCGATAATTTTGATGACTATAAAAAATAGCGCATTTTCAGGCATTTTTGACGCTCAATGATAAAGCATATTTTTATATTATTGACAAAGCGAGCATTTGGCTTAGCTTTTGCGGCGAGCGCGGCGCCCTCCCAAGAGGCCGTACTTCATCACCAGACAGGTCGGCCGCTTTCGGGAGGGGCTTTGGCATGATCGTTCAAGAGGACACTACGATGAGCAGCCCTTATGACGTGACGATCTCCGTTCACGCCAACCGGCCGACCGGCAAATACGAACCCTTGTGGAACTGGTTCGGCTATGACGAGCCGAATTACACTTACTCCCCACACGGCAGGAAGCTGCTCAAGGAACTCACAGAACTCAGCCCCGAACCGCCCCGCATCCGCGCGCACAATCTTCTGACCAGCGGCGACGGCCTGCCTGCCCTCAAATGGGGTTCGACAAATGCCTATACCGAGGATGCTGACGGCAATCCGGTCTACGACTGGACGATCATCGACAGGATCTTCGACACCTATGTCGAAGCCGGCAACATTCCGCTGATCCAGATCGGCTTCACACCGGAAGCTCTCTCCGATTTCGACGGTCCTTACCGTCACGAATGGGAGCCGGCCGATAAATACGCGACGATCACCACCGGCTGGACGGCTCCACCGAAGGACCTGAAGAAATGGAGCGACCTGATCGAAGCATGGGCGCGCCATCTCGCCGAAAGATATGGCGAGGCCGTCGTTTCAAGCTGGCCGTGGGAAGTCTGGAACGAGCCGGACGGTCACTACTGGATCGGCACCATCCCGCAATTCTGCGAAATGTATGATGTCAGCGCCAAGGCTCTGAAGCGTGCCTTGCCGAATGCCCGTGTCGGCGGACCGCATACCTGTGGCGCCTTTGCCAACGAAAAGGCCCAGACCTTCCTGCGTGCCTTCCTCAAGCATGTCGTCGAAAACAAGTCGCCAATCGATTTCCTCGCTTTCCACGCCAAGGGCAATCCGGTGATCTATGAGGGTCACGTTCGGATGGGCCTGCACAAACAGCTCCGTGACATCGAGACAAACCTTGCCATCATCAATGAATTTCCGGAACTCCGGCACCTGCCCGTGGTAATCGGCGAATCCGATCCGGAAGGCTGCGCGGCCTGTTCTGCACGCGTCCATCCCCAGAACGGCTATCGCAATGGTCCGCTCTACGGCGTCTATATCGTCGAGAGTATGATCCGCACCTATGAGCTTGCAAGACGCGCCAACATCCATATCGAAGGGGCGGTCACCTGGGCCTTCCTCTTCGACGACCAGCCCTATTTCGACGGTTTCCGCGATCTTGCGACCAACGGCGTCGACAAGGCCGTTCTCAATGGCTTCCGCATGCTCGGCAAACTCGGCGGCGAGTGGCTGGAATCGGAAAGCGATTATCGCCGCGACATCGAGGACATCATGAACCACGGCGTGCGCGGCAAGCCCGATGTCAATGTCGTGGCGACCCGCGACGATAAGGGCGTTTCCATTCTGCTCTGGCATTATCACGACGATGATGAAGCCGGGCCGTCCGCAGACATTTCGGTCAATCTCGACGGCTGGGGCGACAAGTCCGCGTCACTCAGGCATTTCAGAATGGACGAGGAACATTCCAACGCCTTCGGCGTCTGGACGGCGATGGGCAAGCCGCAGAATCCGACCGGCGAAGGTTATGCCAGGCTGGAAGCGTCGGGAAAGCTCGCCGAGATCGACGAGGCATCGGTCAAGGTTGATGGCGGCAAGATCGTCCTCAAGGTCTCCCTACCGCGTCAAGGCGTGTCTCTGCTGCGCCTCGATTGGTGAGCCGGTAGGCGAAGGGAGCGCAATCGAACGATGCGCTCCCCTTCAAACGGCTAGCCGCGTCAATGATCGCTGACATAGGCGAGATAACGTTTCTTGCTGGGCTGCAGATGGTCGACACAGAGCTGGGCGAGAACCCAGTTGTCAGTGCCGCGCAGCATCTCGATCATCAGCCGGTGATGCTCATGCGAGATGCGCAGCGACTCCTTGCTCGACATCGAATTGGCGCGCACGGGCAGGCTGAGACGCATATAAAGCTCGATTGATTGCACGAGATGCGCATTGCCGCAGGCGCCGAAAAGCGTCAGGTGGAATTTGTCGTTGGCCTCGTGCACGCCTCTGAGATAACCGGATTCGACGTGACGGCCATGCTCCTCGTGCAGCGCCAGCAGTTCCTCGATCAACGCTTCAGGTGCCGGCAGCTTTATCCACAGCGCAGCCTGCCGTTGCAGCAACTCACGGACATCGTAGATTTCCTGAACCTGGCGAGCAGTCAGCGAGCGGACGGTCGCCCCTTTGTTGCGCTCCCGAACCACGATACCCATCGTCTCGAGCTGCACGATCGCCTGGCGGGCGAAATGGCGCGTGACGTGAAAGCGGGCTAGAAGCGCGTCTTCGGTCAGACGGGTCCCGGGCGCAAGCCGGCCGAAAATAATGTCCTCCTCCAGCGCGCGGGCAATGCTTAGATCATCATGCTCGATGCCGTCTTCGCGGCTTTCGTTGAGCGTCTGCAATGTCATCTCCTCTGACGGGCGCGCCATGTTACCGTGGATTGCGTTCCGGGTCGAACCGGCTCAAGCGATAGATATCCTCGACAAGAGCAAGCGTCTTCATGTTATCGCCCGGCGATGTTTCCATCGCGACCTTTCCATCGAGACTGTCGAGGAAATGCGCAATGGTCGCGTCATAAGCGCCTTGGTAGGTCTCGTCGAGATCGAAGCTCTCCCGGCGCTGCTCCGCACCCTGCGCTAAGAGCAGATTGCCTTGGAGTTCGAGCGTGCCGCGCGTTCCGAAGATGCGTAAGTGATCACGCGGCACCGGCGGAGCACCATGCGCGGCGAGATTGGCGTTGACGGTGACAAGAACGCCGTCGCCCAGCCGGCGCAGGACGACGCATGCCACATCCTCCGCGACGATATCGCGATTGCTCCTCTCAAGCCGCGCACCGACCACCTCCATCTCGCCCAGAAGATATCTCAGCGTATCGAGATGATGAATCATGACCTCCATGACCAGCAGCCGCTCCTGCGTCCGGAAGAAGGGTTGGCGCACCAGCGCCGGCCTTCGCCCCTCTGCATCCGCTAGCATGCCGCTGGACAGGAATTCGAACTGCGCCTGACGGACATCGCCTGCAAGTCCTTCGTCGAGCCATGCCTTCAGCCGCCGATAATAGGCGCGGAACCGCCAGTTCTCGTGGATCATCAGCCTGCCCTTGCCGGAAAGCTCTGCCAACAGGTGAACAGCCTCGTCGTAGGAAGAGGCGAGCGGCTTCTGGCAGATAATATCGAGCCCCCTTGCCGCCGCCAGCCGGACCAGTTCGGCGTGAAACTCCCGCGGCGCGCAGATATCGACGGCATCGAGCTGCTCGGCTTCCAGCATCGCCTCAGCGCCCGCATAGTTGCGCGCGACCTCGAAGGCGGCCAGCCGGGCCTCGATCGTGCTCCGCGACGGGTCGGCGATCGCCACGACCTCGGCGCGATGCAATTGCCGCCTCCATGCCGATAGATGGTAGGCGCTGACCCAGCCGGCGCCGACCATTCCGATACGCCGTCGTCTCGTCCCCGTCATGGCGCTTCCCTCTGCTTCAAGTTCATTTTATCAATAATCTATCCGGCTTCTTCATGAAAGCCAATCATCGACTCATCAAAATAAGGCGACGATCGATCGATATTTCCTTGGAAACTTATGGGTATCGCTGAAGATATCCAAAAATACGATATGGTGACGCCATCTTATTTATTGACAATCCTCCATATCCCACTACGCTGACAGCACATTGGCCATGGTCAAGTTGGCGAGGGAGGAACAGGTTTGTCGAACGGTCTTCGTCGCAAGCTGACGAGTTATGGCGATCAGGGATTCTCCCTTTTCCTGCGCAAGGCATTCATCAAGGCCATGGGCTATTCTGACGATGCACTCGACCGTCCCATCGTCGGCATCGCCAATACTTACAGCGATTTCAATCCCTGTCACGGCAATGTGCCGCAACTCATCGAGGCCACCAAACGCGGCGTTATGCTGGCGGGCGCGATGCCCATGGTGTTTCCGACCATCTCGATCCACGAGAGCTTTGCCTCGCCGACCTCGATGTATCTGCGCAATCTGATGGCGATGGAAACGGAAGAGATGATCCGCGCCCAGCCGATGGATGCCGTCGTGCTGATTGGTGGCTGCGACAAGACCTTGCCGGCCCAGATCATGGCGGCTGCCAGCAGCGAGATACCGGCGATCTTCCTGCCGACCGGTCCGATGGCCGTCGGCCACCACAGGGGCGAACGGCTTGGTGCCTGCACGGATTGCCGCCGTTTCTGGGGGCGCTTCCGCGCCGGAGAGATCGACGAGGCCGAGATCACCGAGGTCAATAACAAGCTGGCCAGCTCGATCGGCACCTGCACGGTGATGGGCACGGCGAGCACAATGGCGAACCTGACCGAAGTCATGGGTCTCTGCCTTCCCCGCGCCGGTTCGGCACCCGCCGTCGAATCCGAACGCGTCCGCCTTGCCGAGGAGACCGGCCGTGTCGCCGCACGGCTCGCCGTGGATGAGGCCGCCCCGACGGTGCGCGAGATCCTGACGCCACAGGCGATCCGCAACGGCCTCGTGGCGTTGCAGGCGATGGGCGGCTCGACCAATGCCGTCGTGCATCTTGCCGCAATCACCGGCCGCCTCGGCCGTCGCCTCGACATGGCCGAACTCGACCGGCTGGGCCGGAGCATACCCCTGCTCGTCGACTTGCAGCCGTCCGGCCAGCATTATATGGAGCAGTTTCACGAGGCGGGCGGCGTCCCGGCGCTGTTGAAGGCGGTGCGTCATGAAATCGATGGCAGCGCCCCGACGGTCTACGGCAGGACGATCGGCGAGATTATCGACAACGTCGTCGACGAGCCGGGCCAGACGATCATCCGCACCGTCGAGAAACCGTTAAAGCCGATCGGCACGATCGCCGTCCTGCACGGCAATCTTGCGCCGCGCGGCGCCGTCATCAAACAATCCGCCGCCTCCAAGGATCTTCTCCAACATATTGGCCGCGCCGTCGTTTTTGATTCCGTCGAGGATATGACGCTGCGCATCGACAGCGACGATCTCGACGTCAAGGCCGACGATGTTCTGGTCCTGCGCAATGCCGGGCCGAAAGGCGCGCCCGGCATGCCGGAAGCCGGCTATCTACCCATTCCCCGCAAACTCGCCCGGCAGGGCGTGAAGGACATGGTGCGGATTTCCGATGCCCGGATGAGCGGCACGGCTTTCGGTACGATCATCCTCCACATCGCGCCTGAAGCCGCCGATGGCGGCCCGCTGGCGATCGTCCGTACCGGCGATCGCATTCGCCTCGATGTCGAGGGCCGGCGCATCGACATCGATATCGACGAGGCGGAATTCGATCGCCGCATGCTGGAGATCATCGACCGACCCTCCCCTGCCCCGTTGCGCGGCTATGCAAAACTTTATCAGGAACGCGTGCTCCAGGCTGACGAAGGCGCCGATTTCGATTTCCTGCAAAGCGACGAGCTCGACGCATGATGAGTACCGCTGATATAGAGGCCCCGCTTTGCCTGCCCCGCCGGCAACTGGCGCGCTTGCCGCGGCCGGCACTGCGGCAAGGCACGGTCGATACGCATTTCCACGTCTTTCGCGCCGACGCTCCGCTCAACACCCCGCGCAGCTATACGCCTGACATCGCGACGATTGCCGACTGGATCCAATTCTCAGAAAACCTTGGCATCGCCAAGGGCGTATTGGTACAGCCAAGCGTCTATGGCCTCGACAATAGCGTGCTGCTGGAAGCGCTCGCCGCCTTTCCGGGCCGTTTGCGCGGCATCGTCGTCATTGATCCCGAAACTGGAGAGACCGAGATCGAGCGGCTCCACCGGCACGGCGTGCGCGGAGTGCGGATCAACACACGCAACAAGGGCGGCCTTCCCTTGGCTACCGCCAGGACACTGGCGGAAAGGATTGCGCCTTTCGGCTGGTCGCTGCAACTGCAGATCAATCCCGAACAGCTTCCCGATCTTCCGGCAACATTATCCGGCATCCGCCTGCCCATCGTTGTCGATCATCTCGGCTTCATTCCGCTTGCCACAGAGACGAGACCACGGCATGTCGATGCGCTGAAAAGGCTGATGGACGCGGCTGATGCCTATGTCAAAGTGACCGCGCCCTATCGGTTGACGAAGGAGACGAACGACCAAGGCTTCGCCGAGGTCACCCGCACGCTTGCCGCGAGCCATGGGGAGAGGCTGCTCTGGGGCAGCGATTGGCCGCACACCGAATTATGGGATGGCATGCCCGATGACGCCGAGTTGATCGAGGCCATGCAGGCCGCCATCGACGATCCCACGGCTGCCGAAAAGATTTTTGTTCGAAATGCCGAAGTGCTGTTCTTCGGCCGCTGAATGGGAGACCACGAATGGCCAGACTGACCGAAGATGCCAAGGGCGTCTATGTGATCGCCGTAACCCCCTTCACCGATGATGGCTCTCTCGATCTCGCCAGCATCGACAGCATGGTCGATTTCTACGAAGGCGCCGGCGTCACCGGGCTGACGGTGCTTGGTCAGCTCGGCGAGGCCCCGAAATTGACCGCCGAGGAATCGAGGGCCGTGGTCGAACGGGTGCTGAAGCGCCTTGACGGGCGCCTTCCCGTCGTTGTCGGCGTCTCGGCGCCCGGACTTGCGCCGATGCGCGAACTCGCCGAAGCCGTCATGGGGGCGGGTGCTGCCGGCGTCATGGTCGCGCCGCCCTGGACCGTCAAGACTGACGATCAGGCTTTCGCCTTCTACCAGTCGGTCGGCGAAACCCTTGGCGATACGCCCTTCGTGCTGCAGGATTATCCGCTCACCACCAATGTGACGATCGCGCCCAAGGTCATCGAGCGCATCGTCAACGAGGTGCCGAATTGCGTCATGCTCAAGCACGAGGATTGGCCGGGTCTTTCGAAAATATCAGCGCTTCGCGCTGCCAGCGACAGGGGCGCCATGCGGCGCATATCCATCCTTTGCGGCAATGGCGGGCTTTTCCTGCCCGAAGAGATGGGCCGCGGCGCCGATGGCGCCATGACCGGCTTTTGTTATCCGGAGATGATGGTCGGCGTCGTCGAGGCCTATGCGGCCGGAAATCCCGATCGCGCCCATGCGATCTTCGATGCCTATCTGCCGCTCGCCCGCTATGAACAGCAGCAGGGCATCGGCCTTGCCTCGCGCAAATACGTGCTCGCCAAGCGCGGCGTGATCAGGTCCGCCGCCCTGCGCAAGCCGGGCGCCGGGCTGTCGGCGCTCGATATTGCCGATGTCGAGCGGCTGCTGGCGCGCCAGGCCATCCGCCTCAACGAGATCGGGGCGTGAAGCTCGACCCATGCAGATCGAAACGATGTGTGTGTCCGCACTGCCCGTTGGCCTGAAATCCGAGCGACTCCCAGAATTTCGCCGCGCCATCGTTTCCCGCATGAACGGTGACGATGCAGCAGCACGACCGCGCATGGTCGAGCAGTGCCAGGGCAAGCATCCGGCCGATGCCGCGCCCGCGCATTGCGGGACTGATATAGAAACGCCGCATCCGCAACGCCCTCGACATGGCCGCTTCGACGGTCATGCCCCCGACGCCGGCAAGCACCGCATCGACATAAGCGCCGAGCAGCCTTTCGCCGTTACCCTCGAACCTGACATCGCCGGCCGACCATTCGTCGATAAGGCGGGTGATATGGCGATAACCTTCCTGCCGGGCCTCGCTTTCGAGATCTGCGATCTGCTGCGGCAATCGATCGCGGATCATGCGGATATCGATTGTCATGGTGGTGCGCGAATCTAGGCTGCAGGGACCGGAATCTCGCGGCGCACTGCCGCATCCGGCAGGCCGACCGGAGCGAAGGTCGCATCACCATCGACCGCCATGTCACGCACCGTATGTTTCTCCAGCGCTTTCGTCACCTCGGTGAGGTCGCCGTCCAGATGTTCGGCCGGGATGAGATTGCCGATCACGAAATCGAAGCGATCGCCGCGTTTGTTCAGCAGCTCGTGAAACACCGTCATGTCGCGAAGCTCGGTCGACCATTTCGCCAGCCAGTAGAACAGGCCGGAATTGCGCGCCGTCATATGGACGGGAAGGATCGGCAGATTGTATTTGCGCGCCAGTCCGACGGCCGAGGTCTTCCATGGGCGTTCGTTCAGCCGGCCGTTCGCCCAATAGGCGATGCGGCCTGAGGGAAAGAGCACGGTCGCCTTGCCCTCCTTCACCGCATGGTTCGTCAGTTGCAGCGTCTCGCGCGCCTTCAGCTTGCTCTTGTGCTCCTCCCGCCATTCGACGGGAATGATCATCTCGGCAAAGCGCGGATTGACGCGGATGGCATCGCGATTGGCAAAGAACATCATATCAGGCCGGCGTGCTTTCAGGAGATCGAACACGGCAACACCGTCGGCGATGCCGGTCGGATGGTTGCTGACGAGGATGAAGCCGCCGGTTTCCGGAATGCGTTCGCCATTGACGATGCCGATGTCGAGTTTCAGCACGTCGCTCAGATATTCGAACGACTGGAAGCCCGGCATTTTCGCAACCGCATTGGCGAATTCGAGCGCCTTGTTGTAGCGCAGCAGCGTGTAGAGGAACGGTCGCATCACCGGCCAGAGTGGATTTTTGACGATCCTCTGGCCGCGTTCGGCAATCAGCGTGTCGACGATATGACCGGGCTTTCCCTGTGAAACGAGAGCGATCGCTTCCGCGAGCTGTCCGAAAGCCGTCATGGAATCGCGCCGTGCCATGAAAGATCCTGTCTATGGGGTATAAGCTATCGCAGTACAATATGATCGAAGGATGACAAAGGCTTGGCCGGCATTAGCAATTCCATAACCGTTCCTGCTTCAAATTGGCGGACTTGAAGGCAAATTCAAGGCTCGCGACGTGAACGAACTGCTTGTTATCGCCGATCCGCGCCTGATGGCGGAGCGGGCCGCATGGCTCGAAAACCTCGCCCGCGAGCGCCGTCTTTCCGAGCACACGCTGGACGCTTACGAACGCGACACCCGCCAGTTTCTGACCTTTCTGACCGGCCACCTCGCCGGACCGGCGACGCTTGGCGACATCAGGGAATTGCGCCCCGCCGATTTCCGCGCCTTCCTGGCCGCCCGACGCAAGCAGGGTTCCGGCGCCCGATCGCTCGGCCGCAATCTCGCCGGCCTTCGCTCGCTGCTGCGCCATCTCGAAAAGAAGGGCCTGGTCAATGCCGCCGGTGCTGCCGCGATACGCTCGCCGAAACAGCCGAAATCATTGCCCAAGCCACTCTCGGATACCCAGGCGATCACCGTCGTCAGCGACGAAGCCCAGCTCCATGACGAACCCTGGATCGCCGCGCGCGATGCGGCTGTGATGACGCTGCTCTACGGCTGCGGCCTGCGCATCTCCGAAGCGCTGGATCTCGTTCCCGCCGACCTGCAGAAGGGCGCGACGACACTGCGCATCACCGGCAAGGGCAACAAGACGCGGCTGGTGCCGCTGCTGCCCGTGGTCTTCGACGCGGTCGAGAAATATCGCGCGCTCTGCCCATATCACCTCGAAAGTAGCGAACCGCTGTTTCGCGGCGCCCGCGGCGGCAGGCTGCAGCCGGCGATCATTCAGCGGACCATGCAGAAGATGCGCAGCGCCTTCGGCCTGCCGGAGACGGCGACACCGCATGCGTTGCGCCATTCCTTTGCCACCCACCTGCTTGCCGGCGGCGGCGATCTGCGCACCATTCAGGAACTGCTCGGCCATGCCAGCCTTTCCACAACGCAGGTCTATACCGGCGTCGATGCGTCGCGGCTGCTCGAGGTGTATGATCGGGCGCATCCGCGCGCGTAACTTTTCGTTCGCAACTTTTCGTTAACGCATTCTCTTAAAGGAATATGCGCAAGCCGGGCGTAGAGCATGAAGCCACCAGAGCATGTGACGGAACACCCATCATGACGACATCAATCGGCCGCCGGACGTCTTACCTCGCAGTGCCGGCTCATCTGTTGCTCTGGCTGATTGCAGCCTTTCACATGCTGCTTCTTGCCGCGCTGTTTGTCGCTTTCCTGGCTGCAAGGCCGGCGGCGGCCGAAGAGGCGGCCTGCGCCGGCCGCAACCTGATGGTCGAGCTGCAGCAGAACGATCCCGCCCGCTACGCCGAGGCGCTGAAGGAAGCCGACGCCACGCCGAATGGCAAGGGCATTTTCTGGAAGATCGAAAAGCCGGGACTGGCACCCTCGTGGCTGCTCGGCAGCATGCATGTCACCGATCCGCGCGTGCTGGCTCTGCCGCCCCGCGCCCAGGCCGCCCATGACGCCGCCGGCACGATCATCATCGAATCCGACGAGATCCTCGACGAGCGGAAGGCAACCGCAGCCCTGCTCGCAAAGCCTGAATTGACGATGTTTACCGATGGCACGACGATCGACAAGCTGCTTTCTCCCGAAGATTACAAGCGCCTTGAAGCCGGGCTGAAGCAGCGCGGCATTCCGCTCGGTGCCGTTTCCCGCATGCGGCCCTGGATGATTTCGAGCGCCGTCGCCCTGCCGGCCTGCGAAATCGCCCGCAAGGCGAAAGGCGTGCAGTTCCTCGACCAGAAGATCGCCACCGACGCCGTTGCTCAGGGCAAACAGGTCAAGGGGCTGGAAACCCTTGCCGAGCAGATCCAGGCCATGGCCGATCTGCCGATCGAATTCCATCTGAAGTCGCTGATCGAGACGTTGGAACTCGGCGACAAGATGAGCGATGTCGTCGAGACGATGACCGACCTCTACCTCTCCGGCGACATCGGCCTGACGATGCCGATGTTGAAAACGGTAACACCGGAAGACAAAGGCGAAACCAACGATTATGCGGCCTTCGAGCAGCGCGTCATCCTCGACCGCAACAAGGTGATGGCCGAGCGCGCCGCTCCCATCCTCGACGGCGGCAACGTCTTCATGGCCGTCGGCGCCCTGCACCTGCCCGGCAAGGACGGCGTCATCGAACTGCTGCGCCAGCAAGGCTTTACCGTCACCGCGATAAACTGAACCCGCCGACGGTCAGCCGAGCGTCATGCGGCGCAGCACGTTGCTTTTCCAATAGAACTGATGGACGAGGGCGCCGGCGACATGCGCCACGATCAGCGCCCAGAGAATAACCTTCATGATATCCGCGTGGAACGAACCGGCGGGAACGATGCCGAAGTAGTAGGCGGCGATGCCAGAAAGCGGCATCGCGAAGATCAGGATGTAGAGGCCGGCATGGGCAAGCCTGGCGGCAAGACGGAAGATCGCCGGCTCCTGCGCGACCTCGGCCGGCACGCCCTTGCTAAAACGCAGTCCCAGCCTGAGAACGGCAAGCAGCAGGATGGCGATGCCGACATAGGCGTGGATATTCGCCGACGAAATCTGTTCCGGCGTCGGCACCTCGCCTCTGCGTATCAGCCGACGCCAGGTATTCATGCCATCGGGAAACAGCAGGTTGAAGAAAATCAGCAGCGCGATCGCCCAGTGAAGAAAACGCTGGCTCAGGCTGTAACCCGCAATGGACGGCTGCTCCATTTTTCCTCACCTTCGTCCGATATTTGAATTCTGCAATGCGCAACAATTAAAACAGCCGCCTGCCTCACGGCAAGCGGCTGCATGCTTTGTTACGAATATGTAAGATTACATATGGATCGGCTTGAAGAAGGTCGCGAGCGCAGCCTCCTTGACCGCTTCCGACATTGTGGGATGCGCGTGGCAGGTCCGGCCGAGATCTTCCGACGAACCGCCGAACTCCATCAGCACGGCAATCTCGTGGATCATCTCGCCGGCGCCGAAGCCGACGATATGGCCGCCGAGCACCCGGTCGGTTTCCTTGTCGGCAAGGATCTTGACGAAGCCGTCGGTTGCCAGCATCGCGCGGGCGCGCCCGTTCGCAGTGAAGGGGAACTTGCCGACCTTATAGGCGACGCCTGCCGCTTTCAGCTCTTCCTCGGTCTTGCCGACGGAAGCGATTTCCGGCTGGGTGTAGACGACGCTCGGAATGACCTCGTAGTTCACATGGCCATGTTGCCCGGCGAGGATTTCGGCAAGCGCCACGCCCTCGTCTTCCGCCTTGTGCGCGAGCATCGGACCCTTGACCACATCGCCGATCGCATAGATGCCGTCGATATTGGTCTTGAAGTGACCGTCGATCTCCACGCGGCCGCGATTGTCGAGCACGACACCGGCCTCTTCCAGCCCGAGACCCGCCGTATAGGGCTTGCGGCCGGTGGCGATCAGCACGACTTCGGCGTCGAGTGTCACCTTGTCGCCGCCCTTGACCGGCTCGAACGTGACCTTGGCGCCCTTGTCGCCCTTTTCGACGCCGGTGACCTTGGCGCTGAGATTGAAATCGATGCCCTGCTTGGCGAGCATGCGCTGGAACTGCTTGGAGACTTCGCCGTCCATGCCGCCGAGGATGGTGTCGAGATATTCGACCACCGTCACCTTGGCGCCGAGGCGCGACCAGACCGAACCGAGCTCGAGGCCGATGACGCCGCCGCCGACGACGATCAGCGTTTCCGGCACCTTCTCCAGCGCGATGCCGCCGGTGGACGAGATGATGGTCTTTTCATCGATCTCGACCTGCACACCGGGAATGCCGGCGACGTCCGAGCCAGTGGCGATGACGATGTTCTTACCCTCGATCTCCTGCACCTTGCCGTCGTCGGCGGTGACGGAAACCTTGCCGGCCGAAACGACCTTGCCGGTGCCCTGGAAGGCATCGATCTTGTTCTTCTTGAAGAGGAAGGCGACGCCGTCGACATTCGCCTTCACCGTCGCATCCTTGTGGGCCATCATATTGCCGAGGTTGAGCGTCGGCGCCGAGACGTCGATGCCGAGAGCGCCCATCCCGTGGCCGGCTTGATGGAACATTTCGGAGGCATGCAGCAGCGCCTTCGACGGAATGCAGCCGACGTTCAGGCAGGTGCCGCCATAGGTCGCCCGCTTTTCGACGACGGCGACCTTGAGGCCGAGCTGGGCTGCCTTCACAGCGCAGACATAGCCGCCCGGGCCGGTTCCGATAATGATCACATCGTAGGACATTGTTTCTTTCCCTTTGGATTTTTCGTTTAATCGGCCGCGCGCGACGTCAGGCCGAGGAATTCGAGAATATGCTGCATGCTGTTTTCACCCTGTCGCTCTAACGGCCGCCGCTCACATTGAGGATCGCGCCGGTGATATAGGAAGCCGAAGGTGACAGAAGATAGAGGATCGCATCGGCCACCTCCTCGGGCGTGCCCGCCCGCTGCATCGGGATCGACGGCGCCAGCTCGCGCGGGCGATCCGGCAAACCGCCGGAAGCATGGAGGTCGGTTTCGATGACACCCGGCCTTATGGCATTCACGCGGACGCCCTCGGCGGCAACCTCGCGCGCCAGCCCGACGGTGAACGTGTCGATCGCCGCTTTCGAGGCGGCATAATCGACATACTGCGTCGCCGAACCGAGCACCGCCGCCATCGACGAGATATTGACGATCGCGCCGCCCTGGCCGCCATGCCGGCTCGACATGCGGCGTATCGCTTCTGCGGCGCAGAGGATGGAGCCGGTCACATTGACGCGCAGCATGCGCTCGATCCGCTCCACCGACATCTCGTCGACCCGCTGGGGATAGTCGACGATGCCGGCATTGTTGACGAGCCCGTCGAGGCGGCCGAAATGCCGGTCGACCGCCGCAAATATCGAGACGATATCCGCTGCCTTGCCGACGTCCCCCAGGATCGCCACGGCCTCGCCGCCGGCCCCCGTGATCGAAGCCACGACGGCATCCGCGGCTTGACGGTTGGCGGCGTAATTCACCGCGACACGCCAGCCCTGGCGCGCGGCGAGCCGTGCGGCGGCGGCACCGATACCCCGGCTTCCGCCGGTAATGAGAACAACGGGGGCATCGCTCATGTCGCACACTCCTTGAAAATCAGCACGTCCCAGGGGGCTACCATAGCCTTGCCCTCGCCCCAGGCGCTGGATTCGCGAATGGCGGGACCAAGGCCGGGGAGAACGACCTTTTCGGCCGCCGCGGCGCCCTCGGGCTGCAGATTGTCCATCTCGCCCTCGGCATCCATGCCATAGACGGCGCCCTGCCAGACCGTGCAGGCATTAAGATCGGCGCCGGTCGCATCACCCTCTGGGCAGTTGAACATCAGGATGCCGATGGCCCGCACCGGATCATCCGATGGCATGACATAACCTTCCATCACGACTGACGTCTTGAGCGCGCTGATCTTGAATTGGTTGCTGGCGGCAGCCGACGGAGAATTCAGCGGCGCAAAGCGCAATTCATAGGCGCCGTCGCGATCGACGTAGACGGCTCGTTCCTGCTTGCAGGCGGCAGCAAAGGCGGACACCGGAGCGGCGAAAAACACTGCGGCTGCGATTGCAGCCACGCCTTTCCCCGCCGTGATCCCGATCTTTCCGCTCATTGCAGCTTTGGCTCCTTCCGCCCGTCGGCATTCTCGACAACGCTGAAATCCGTCAGCAGCACCAGCGCGCGACCGTCCTTGTCGAGGCCCCAAAAGACAGGATAAAAACCGTCGCCCCAGCCGCTCCAGAACACCGCAACATTGCCCTTCTTGCCGGCAACCGGCCGATGCAGCGCATAGGCGCCCTTGTTGGCATCGAGGTCCGAGGCCAGCACGTCGTCGTAATAATTGACGTCGGCATCGGTTTTTTGCGCCTGCGCCTGCGCTTCGCGCTCTCCGATCAGATCAAGCGTATCGGCATCCATGTAGCAGCCGAGGCCGGCATCGACGGGATAGCCGAAAATCTCTCCGTCCTTCAGCGTCGCCGGATCCTGCCCGGCCAGGACCGCAAGCTCCCAATGATCCGGCTTGCCCTCGGCAAACCGCATGCTGGCGGCAGCGATGCGCCCGAACGCCTGGTAGAGCGTCACCGGATATTCGCCCGGTGCAACCGTTCTGGCGAGCGCCGGACGATCGGGCTGGGCGAGCGGATCGGCCGCGACGATGCGCCCCGACGTCAATTCGACATTGCCCATATGGATCACGCCGATCGATCGGCCGGAGAGTTCGGCATCGGTGAGCGCCACCAGGTCGAAATTGCTGCTTGCCTTGCTGATGTCCCAGCCGGCGGCCGATGCGGAGACCGGGACATGCGAGGCGGCAGCGCAAAGAAGAAGGCGCGCCGCTCGCATGATCCGGTTCCGCATCGAAAGCGCTCCCTTAGAGATCGAGAACCAGACGTTCCGGATCTTCCAGGCTTTCCTTGACGCGCACGAGGAAGGTAACCGCTTCCTTGCCGTCGACGATGCGGTGATCGTAGGACAGCGCCAGATACATCATCGGGCGGATGACCACCTGGCCGCCGATCGCCACCGGCCGCTCCTGGATCTTGTGCATGCCGAGAATGCCGGACTGCGGCGCGTTGAGGATCGGCGAAGACATGAGCGAGCCGTAGACGCCGCCATTGGTGATGGTGAAGGTGCCGCCCTGCATGTCGGCCATGGAGAGCGAGCCATCACGGGCTGCCTTGGCAAGACGCCCGAGTTCCTTCTCGATTTCGGCGATCGACATCTGGTCGGCGTCGCGGATGACAGGAACGACGAGGCCCTTGTCCGTGCCGACGGCCATGCCGACATGGCAATAGTTCTTGTAGATGACGTCGGTGCCGTCGATCTCGGCATTAACAGCCGGCAGTTCCTTCAGCGCATGCGTCACCGCTTTGGTGAAGAAGCCCATGAAGCCGAGCTTGACGCCGTGCTTCTTCTCGAAAATGTCCTTGTACTTGTTGCGCAGATCCATGACCGCCTTCATGTCCACCTCATTGTAGGTGGTGAGCATGGCGGCAGTGTTCTGCGCGTCCTTGAGGCGCTTGGCGATCGTCTGGCGCAGGCGCGTCATCTTCACGCGTTCTTCGCGCGAGGCATCCTCGACCGTCGACGGGCCGCGTGCAGCAGCAGGGGCGGCGGGTGCGGCCGCCGGAGCGGAAATGCCCTTGGCGACGGCGGCGATGACATCGCCCTTCAGCACCTGGCCGCGCTTGCCGCTGCCGTCGACCTGGTCGGCGGAAAGATTGTTTTCAGCCAGCATCTTCGAAGCCGCCGGGGCCGGCGGCATGGTGGAGACGGAGGCGCTTGCCGACGATGCCGCCGCAGCGGCAACCGGTGCCGGCTGAGCGGGAGCAGCCGGGGCCGGCTGGGCAGGCGCGGCGGCCGGTGCAGCAGCAGCCGGCGCGGCAGCAGCGGCAGCGCCTTCGGCGATCTGGCCGAGCAGTGCGCCGAGACCGACGGTTTCGCCGGCGGCAGCGACGATTTCCGAAAGCGTGCCGGAGGCAGGTGCCGGAACTTCGATGGTCACCTTGTCGGTTTCAAGCTCGAGAATCGGCTCGTCGGCCTTGATGGCGTCGCCGACCTTCTTGAACCAGGTGCCGACGGTTGCCTCGCTGACGGATTCACCGAGAGTTGGAACGCGGATTTCTGTGGCCATTGTTCAGATCCTGATTTCGTGTGTTTTCGTTTATGCGTTTCAGACGGCGGGTGGCCGCGAGATGATCGAGGGCATCGGCAGGATATCGAAACGGAAACCGAAACCGGAAGCGATGATCGGATCGCCGTCGGCGAGGGCCTGTGCCGCCGCCTGATCCTCGACTTCGACGATTGCCATGCCCCAGGCGCCTTCACCCTCGAAGACGGGGCCGACTATAACAGCCGATCCCGCAAGGGCGTGCCGATGCCAGTATTCGACATGGCGTTTCATCGCCGCCATTTCCTCCCCGGTCCCGTCATGCGGGAAAGTGGGGCGCGGCGGCAGCAGTCTCAGAAAGAAATAAGCCATTGCGCCCCCCTAATTTTAGCCGCCCAATGCATCCTCGAGGAATGCGGCGAGCTGCGACAGATGCTTGGACATCAGGCCCGTCGCCGGCGAGGCGGCGGCCGGACGGCCGGTATAACGAACGCGCTGATACTTCGCGTCGATATGGGCGAGCACCCATTCGAGGAAGGGGTCGATGAACGACCATGCGCCCATGTTTTTCGGCTCTTCCTGGCACCAGACCATCTCGGCATTGCGGAAGCGCGACAGCTCGTTGATCAGCGCCTTTGCCGGGAACGGATAGAGCTGCTCGACACGCAGGAGATAGATGTCGTCGATGCCACGCTTCTCACGCTCTTCCAGAAGATCGTAATAGACCTTGCCGGAGCACATGACGACACGACGGATCTTGTTGTCCTTCTGCAGCTTGATCGGGCCGTCCTTGATCACCTCGGCATCATCCCAGAGCAGGCGATGGAAGGCGGATTCGCCGGCCATTTCGGCAAGGGTGGAGACTGCCCGCTTGTGGCGCAGCAGCGACTTCGGCGTCATCAGGATCAGCGGCTTGCGGAAGTCGCGCTTCAGCTGCCGGCGCAGGATGTGGAAGTAGTTCGCCGGCGTCGTGACGTTGGCGACCTGCATGTTGTCTTCGGCGCAAAGCTGTAGGAAACGCTCGAGGCGGGCCGAGGAGTGTTCCGGACCCTGGCCCTCATAGCCGTGCGGCAGCAGGCAGACGAGGCCCGACATGCGCAGCCACTTGCGTTCGCCCGACGAGATGAACTGGTCGAAGACCACCTGCGCGCCGTTGGCGAAATCGCCGAACTGCGCTTCCCAGAGCGTCAGCGCATTCGGGCGGGCGAGCGAATAGCCGTATTCGAAACCGAGCACGGCCTCTTCCGAAAGCATCGAATTGATGACTTCGTAGCGCCCCTGCGTCGGCGAAAGATTGGCGAGCGGGATGTAGCGCTCTTCGGTTTCCTGATCGTAGAGAACCGAGTGGCGCTGCGAGAAGGTGCCGCGTTCGCAATCCTGGCCGGACAGACGGATCTTGCTGCCTTCGACACAGAGCGCGCCGAAAGACAGCGCTTCGGCCATCGCCCAGTCGATGCCCTCGCCGGTGGCGATCATGTTGGCGCGGTTTTCCATGAAGCGCTGGATCGTCCGGTGCACATTGAAGCCGGCCGGGATCTCGGACAGCTTGCGGCCAATCTCCTTCAGAGTCTTCATCGGCACGGCGGTCTTGCCGCGGCGCTGCTCGTCGGCATTGTCGGCCGTGCGCAGGCCCGACCACTCGCCGTCCAGCCAGTCGGCCTTGTTAGGCTTATACTGCTGGCCAGCCTCGAACTCCTGCTCGAGATGGAGGCGCCAATCAGCCTTCATCTTCTCGACTTCGCCTTCAGTGAGCAGGCCCTCGGCGACGAGGCGGGCTGCATAGAGCTGCAGCACGGTCTTGTGGGCGCGGATCACCTTGTACATCTTCGGCTGCGTGAAGGACGGTTCGTCGCCTTCATTGTGGCCGTAGCGGCGATAGCAGAACATGTCCAGCACCACAGGCTTGTGGAACTTCATGCGGAATTCGGTGGCGATCTTCGCGGCATAGACCACCGCTTCCGGATCGTCGCCGTTGACGTGCAGGATCGGCGCCTCGATCATCTTGGCGACATCGGACGGATAGGGCGACGAGCGCGAGAAGGCCGGGTTCGTGGTAAAGCCGATCTGGTTGTTGATGATCACATGCATGGTGCCGGCGACGCGGTGGCCGCGCAGACCGGAAAGGCCGAGGATTTCGGCAATGACACCCTGACCGGCAAAAGCCGCGTCGCCGTGGATCAGCAGCGGCAGAACCTTGGCGCGTTCGGAAAGCGGGATGATGTCACCGTCCCAGACCGCGGCATTCATGTCCTGCTTGGCGCGGGCTTTGCCCATGACGACGGGATCGACGATTTCGAGATGCGACGGGTTCGCCGTCAGCGAAACGTGGATCTTGTTGCCGTCGAATTCGCGGTCGGAGGAGGCACCGAGATGGTACTTGACGTCGCCCGAGCCCTCGACCTCGTCGGGAGCGGCCGAACCGCCCTTGAATTCGTGGAAGATCGCCCGGTGCGGCTTGCCCATGACCTGGGAGAGCACGTTCAGGCGGCCGCGATGGGCCATGCCGAACACGGCTTCCTTGAGGCCGAGATGGCCGCCGCGCTTGAGGATCTGTTCCAGCGCCGGGATCAGCGATTCGCCGCCATCGAGGCCGAAACGCTTCGTGCCCTTGAACTTGACGTCGAGGAACTGCTCGTAGCCTTCGGCTTCGACAAGCTTGGCAAGGATCGCCTTCTTGCCTTCCGGCGTGAAAGCCACGCCCTTGTCCGGTCCTTCGATGCGCTCCTGGATCCAGGCCTTTTCTTCAGGATTGGAGATATGCATGAATTCGACGCCGAGCGTCGAGCAATAGGTGCGCTCGAGGATTTCGATCATCTCGCGGATGGTCGCATATTCCAGGCCGAGCACGTTGTCGATGAAGATCTTGCGGTCGTAATCGGCGGCCGTGAAGCCGTAATTCTCCGCCGACAGCTCGCGATAATCGTCGACCGGAGCGGCGATGCCGAGCGGGTCGAGCTTGGCATGCAGGTGGCCGCGCATGCGGTAGGCGCGGATCATCATGATGGCGCGCACGGAATCGCGCGTCGCCTGCAGCACCTCGGTGCTGTCGGCAGGCTTGCCCGCAGCTTCGGCCTTGGCCTTGACCTTGGTCTCAATCACCTTCTCGACGATGCCCCAGTCGCCATCGAGCGCCGAGACGAGATCGCCGCTTGCCTGCAGCGGCCAGTTCTTCTTGCGCCAGGAAGCGCCCTTGGCCGCCTTCTTCACATCGTTCGGATCGTCTTCCAGCGCCTTGAAGAAGGACCGCCACTGATCGTCGACCGAGTTGGGATCGTCTTCATAACGGGCGTAGAGCTGCTCGATATAGGCAGCATTGGCGCCATCCAGAAACGAGGTGATCTGAAATTGCTCGTTGGCTTCTTGCCGTGCCATGGTGATATGCGGACGCTTCCGTCCGCCTCCTGACTTTGATGAATTTGCCGGCTCGATCGCCGGCTGCCGCATTCCGATTGCCGCCTGTCCGCGGCGCATCTGCTGGTCTCGTACCGTCAAGGCCGGGCGGAAGGCGCAGATGCCGTTCCTCCGCCCGGGTCTTTAAGTGGTTTTAGCCTTTGAGGACTTCAACCAGCGTCTTGCCGAGGCGGGCCGGAGACGGCGACACTTTGATGCCTGCCGATTCCATCGCCGCGATCTTCGATTCCGCATCGCCCTTGCCGCCGGAAACCACAGCGCCGGCATGGCCCATGGTGCGGCCCTTCGGCGCCGTACGGCCGGCAATGAAGCCAGCCATCGGCTTCTTGCGGCCCTTCTTGGCTTCGTCCTTGAGGAACTGCGCAGCATCCTCTTCAGCCGAACCGCCGATTTCGCCGATCATGATGATCGATTGGGTAGCTGCGTCGGCCAGGAACATTTCCAGGACGTCGATGAACTCGGTGCCCTTGACCGGGTCGCCGCCGATGCCGACGGCCGTCGTCTGGCCGAGGCCTTCGTTTGACGTCTGGAAGACGGCTTCATAGGTCAGCGTGCCCGAGCGGGAAACGATACCGACCGAACCCTTGCGGAAGATCGAGCCCGGCATGATGCCGATCTTGCACTCTTCCGGCGTCAGGATACCCGGGCAGTTCGGGCCGAGCAGGCGCGACTTGGAGCGGTCGAGGCGCGCCTTGACACGCACCATGTCCATGACCGGGATGCCTTCGGTGATGCAGGTGATGAACGGGATCTCGGCGTCGATCGCCTCGATGATCGCATCGGCGGCACCTGCCGGCGGAACATAGATGACCGTCGCATCAGCGCCGGTCTTTTCCTTGCCTTCGGCAACGGTTGCGAAGATCGGCAGGCTTTCGCCCTTTGCGCCGGTCCAGGTTTCGCCGCCCTTCTTCGGATGGATGCCGCCGACCATCTGGGTTCCGTAGTAAGCGAGCGCCTGTTCGGTGTGGAACGTGCCGGTCTTGCCGGTTAGGCCCTGAACGAGAACCTTGGTGTCTTTGTTGACGAGAATGGACATGCGAGGCCTTTGTTTAGGAGAGGTTGGAAGACGTGGAGGACGCGCGACGATAGACGCCGCTGACGACCTCCTGCCAAGTATCGCTGCCTGCAGGCGAAAAGCTGACGCCCATCCGGTAGCAGTCTTCATTTTCAAACGTGAATACGGTGCGCTGGCTGCCGCGCGGCGAAGTCTTCATCAGCACAAGCTCACTGCCGTTCCACTCGCCGGACGCCGGTACGGGCGGCGCAAAACCTGCGGTGTCGAACTGGTAGAGTTTGTAGGTCTGGTCCGAAGCATCGAAGCCGAAAATATTTCGCGCCTCGAACGAAACAGCACCATCCCGCGTCTGGCGATAGCGCTGCTCGAGGAAGAATCCGCCGAACAACGCCTCGCCGGAAAACTCAGCACTGGCCTTGCCTTCGCTCGTCCACGCCGACGCCGCGACGCGCTCGTCCCCTTCCCACACGCCGGCGAAGGCGTTGAGGCGGAAATGAGCAGCGGAGGGCGTGGACTGGAAGGCCATGATCGTCCTCAGCCGTTGATCGCCGCGACGATCTTCTTGGCCGCATCGTCCAAGTCGTCAGCCGCCGTGATCGCGAGACCCGACTCGTTCAGGATCTTCTTGCCGAGCTCGACATTGGTGCCCTCAAGGCGCACGACGAGCGGAACCTTGAGACCGACTTCCTTGACCGCGGCAATCACGCCCTCGGCGATGACATCGCATTTCATGATGCCGCCGAAGATGTTGACGAGAATACCTTCGACCTTGGGGTCCGCGGTGATGATCTTGAAAGCCGCTGCCACCTTCTCCTTGCCGGCGCCGCCGCCGACGTCGCAGAAGTTGGCCGGCTCCTTGCCGTAAAGCTTGATGATATCCATGGTCGCCATGGCAAGGCCGGCGCCGTTGACCATGCAGCCGATATTGCCGTCGAGCGCGACATAGGCGAGGTCCCACTTCGAGGCCTCGATTTCCTTGGCATCTTCTTCGGTCTCGTCGCGCAGCGTCTTGACGTCGTCGTGACGGAAAAGCGCGTTGCCATCGAAAGACATCTTGGCATCGAGGACGCGCAGATGGCCATCCTTCATGACGATCAGCGGATTGACTTCCAGGAGAGCCATGTCCTTTTCGCCGAAAGCCTTGTAGAGCGCCGGGAAGAGCGCCTTCGCATCTTCGGCGGCAGCGCCGTCAAGCTGAAGCGCCTTGGAGATCGCGGCAACGTCGGCAGCCGTCACGCCGGCTTCCGGATCGATGGCGATCGTCTGGATCTTTTCGGGTGTGTCGTGGGCGACGGCTTCGATGTCCATGCCGCCTTCGGTCGATACGACGAAGGCAACCCGGCCGACCGAGCGGTCGACCAGCAGCGAGCAATAGAGCTCGCGGGCGATGTCGGCGCCGTCTTCGATGTAAAGGCGGTTGACCTGCTTGCCGGCTTCGCCGGTCTGCGCGGTCACCAGCGTGTTTCCGAGCATTTCCTTGGCGTGGGAAACGACTTCCTCGATCGACTTGGCGAGGCGAACGCCGCCCTTGGCATCCGGACCGAGTTCCTTGAACTTGCCCTTGCCGCGGCCGCCGGCATGGATCTGGCTCTTGACCACGTAAAGCGGACCGGGAAGCGACTTGGCGGCAGCCTCGGCTTCTTCGACCTTGAGAATGGCCACACCCTCGGCAACCGGCGCGCCATAGCCCTTCAGCAGAGCCTTGGCCTGATATTCATGAATGTTCATGGGTCTATCCCTGTTTCGATTACTTCAGCGCCGATTACTTGAGGGCAGGCGCGATGTTGATGCAGGCCTCGCAGAGACCGGCGACGGCGCCGACGGACTTGTCGAAGGCTTCCTTCTCGGTCTTGTTGAGGTCGATCTCGATGATGCGCTCGACGCCGCCGGCGCCGATGACGGTGGGAACGCCGACATACATGTCCTTGACGCCGTACTGGCCGGTGAGATGGGCCGCGCAGGGCAGAACGCGCTTCTTGTCCTTGAGGTAGGATTCGGCCATCTCGATCGCCGAGGCGGCCGGCGCATAATAGGCCGAGCCGGTCTTCAGCAGGCCGACGATTTCGGCGCCGCCGTCACGGGTGCGCTGGATGATTTCTTCGAGGCGTTCCTTGGTGACCCAGCCCATGGTGACGAGATCGGTGAGCGGAATGCCGCCGACCGTCGAGTAGCGGGCGAGCGGCACCATCGTGTCGCCATGACCACCGAGCACGAAGGCCGTGACATCCTGGACGGAGACGTTGAATTCCTTGGCAAGGAAAAGACGGAAACGCGAGGAGTCGAGAACGCCGGCCATGCCGACGACCTTGTTGGCCGGAAGGCCGGAGAATTTCTGCAGCGCCCAGACCATGGCGTCGAGCGGGTTGGTGATGCAGATCACGAAGGCGTTCGGCGCATACTTCTTGATGCCGGCACCGACCTGCTCCATGACCTTGAGGTTGATGCCGAGAAGGTCGTCGCGGCTCATGCCAGGCTTGCGCGGAACACCGGCAGTGACGATGCAGACGTCAGCGCCCTCAATCGCCGAATAGTCGCTGGCGCCGGTCAGATTGGCATCGAAGCCTTCGACCGGAGAGGACTGTGCGATGTCGAGGCCCTTGCCCTGGGGAATACCGTCCGCGATGTCGAACAGGACGATGTCGCCCAGTTCCTTCAGGCCGGCGAGGTGCGCCAGCGTGCCACCAATCATGCCAGAACCAATGAGTGCGATCTTGTTACGCGCCATTTCGCTGTTTCCTTTGCGATCAAATTCGTCGGACGGACGCAACAAGGCACCGCCCAATGACGCAATCGCATAGACCCAAAGCCAAAAAATGGCAATCCATTAATTTTGATGCAGCGTTTTCAATCGTTTAGATACAAAAATTCTTACGTAAACGTAAAACATTCTGTCACCGGATTGTTACTCGGCGGCGCGTTTCTCATGGTGCAGCGCAAGATATTCAGCACTGCGCATCTCGAAAAGCCGCGACGTCGTGCGGTCGAATTCGAAACCTTCGGTACCCTTGCGGTGCACCAACAGTTCCTCCGGCATCGCCGCTGCGGAGATGTAAAGCCGCACGGCATGATCGTAGAGCGTATCGACCAGAATGATGAACCGTTTGATCTGGTTCCGCTTTTCCGGCCCGAGCAACGGAATGTGATCGACGAAGACCATATCGAAGCGTTCGGCGATTGCCAGAAAGTCGGCTGCTCCGAGCGGCTTGTCACAAAGATCGGCGAAGGAAAACCGCGCCATCCGGTCGACGGCGAGCGGCACATGGATGTGGCGCCCCTTCATCGGGATATCCAGCGGCTGCGCCTTGCGCCCATGCAGCGCCTGCGTCCAGGACGCATCCATCGCCATGTCATTATGCTCGTTGATCGGCACCAGATAGACCGGCTGGCTGTTCAGCTTCTCCATCCGGTAATCGGTGGGCGAATCCAGCGTTACGACATCGACATGCTGCTTGAGTAAGGTGACGAAAGGCAGGAAGAGGCCGCGATTGAGGCCATCCTTATAGAGATTGTCGGGCTCGACGTTCGAGGTCGCGACCAGCACGCATCCGCGTGCGAAAAGCTCGGAGAACAGCCGCGACAGGATCATCGCATCGGCGATATCGGTGACCGTGAACTCGTCGAAGCAGAGAAGCTCGGCTTCCTCGTAAAGCGCGGCGGCGACGGGCGGCATCGGATCGGCCTGCTTCGTCTCGCCGTTCTTGAGCTTCAGCCGGTGCGCGGCGATGCGGTTATGCACATCCGCCATGAATTCGTGGAAATGCGCCCGGCGCTTCTTCCTGCACGGCGCCATCGAGAAGAACATGTCCATCAGCATGGTCTTGCCGCGCCCGACGCTGCCGTGGATGTAAAGCCCCTTGTGGCCGTCGACGGATTTCTTCTTGGCGGCAAACAGCCAGCCAAGCGCGCTCGATTTTGCCGCCGGCCGCCGTTGCTTGAGCCCGGCAAGCACCCGGTCGAGGCTCTTTGCCACGTCCATCTGTGCGGAATCGACCTGAAGTGCCCCCGATGCGGTCAGCGCTTTAAGCTGTTCGCAGACGCTGAGCGCATAATCCGGCATTGGTTGCATGAGGGCATATCCGCCTGTCAGTCGTCGCAGCAGAGCTGCCGGAACATTTACCGGCTGAGGCTGATCGGCTGACCCGTGTTCGTCTGTCCGTCAAAGCGGTTGTCGGCCGTCTTGTAGACGCTGCCGATCTGGTTGCCCGAACGGTCCTTGAGCAGCACCTGCTTGCCGGAAACTTCCCAGGACCCCATTGCCGTCAGCTCGCCGACGCAGCCGCGGGTACCACCGCGCGAACCGCTGCCGAGATTGGTCAGCGTCAGGAACATGTCGCAGCCGCCGTTGACGCGCCAGCTTCCGACCATCGATTCCTTGGTGACATCAAGCGCATTCGCCGCCATTGCGCCAGGCTGAGCGCCCGGCATCGGCGCCGTCGCCGTCGGCGCGGCCGGAAACTGCGAACTTCCGGTCGGTGGCGGAAGCTGCCCCCCCTGTACCGAGGGCACCGGCTGCGCCGTCAGCGGCGCCGGCGTGGCACTGGCGTTGTTGGAGCTGTAATCATATGCCGTACGCTGACAACCGGCTAGCGACAGAACCACCACCAGACCTGTCATCGCATATCGCAACTGCATCATCATACTCCTGAATTCGGCTATCGCCGTAGAGAAACGGGCGTGAGACAAGTCCGATTATCGTAATTCGCTTTGGTTAATCAAGTCGGGCTGCACAAATTGCCCGTGACAACAACTAACCGAAAAACGATACAGTTCAACTGTCCCGCTGCAAAACTTCCTGCACATAGAATTTGTCAGCAAGGTGTTGCGCGCGTTCATCTCTGTCAGGATGCCTGTCGAACTCGCGCAATGTCTCGGAAGAGCGCTCCAGCGAACTCAAGAGAATTGCACCATGATGCGAATGCCCTGTTCGTGCACAGATGCAAAGCCGCGACCTGATCTCTGTGACGGCTTCGGGATCGAAGCCGTCTATTCCGTCGTGGCATGCATGCTGATCAAACCCGGCGCTCGACCATCATCTTCTTGATTTCGGCGATCGCCTTGGCCGGGTTGAGGCCCTTCGGGCAGGTCTGCGCACAGTTCATGATCGTGTGGCAGCGATAGAGACGGAACGGATCCTCGAGATTGTCGAGGCGTTCGCCGGTCGCCTCGTCTCTGGAATCGATCAGCCAGCGATAGGCCTGCAACAAAACGGCCGGACCGAGATAACGGTCGCCATTCCACCAGTAGCTCGGACAGGAGGTCGAGCAGCAGGCGCAGAGGATGCATTCATACAGGCCGTCGAGCTTCTGCCGGTCCTCGTGGCTCTGCTTCCATTCCTTGGCCGGCGCCGGCGACACCGTCTTCAGCCACGGCTCGATCGAACGATGCTGGGCATAGAAGTTGGTGAGGTCGGGAACCAGATCCTTGACGACGGGTAGATGCGGCAGCGGATAGATCTTCACCGCGCCCTTGATATCGTCGAGGCCCTTGGTGCAGGCGAGCGTGTTGGTGCCGTCGATATTCATCGCGCAGGATCCGCAGATGCCCTCGCGACAGGAACGGCGCAGCGTCAGCGTCGGGTCGATCTTGTTCTTGATGTAGAGCAGACCGTCGAGCACCATCGGCCCGCAATCGTCGACATCGATGTAGAACGTATCGATCGACGGGTTCTGGCCGTCATCCGGGCTCCAGCGATAGACGCGAAACTCGCGGGTGTTCTTGGCACCCGCCGGCTTCGGCCAGACCTTGCCTTCGCGCATCTGAGAATTCTTGGGGAGAGCGAGTTCAACCATAGCGGGTTCCTCTTGAGATCAGTACACGCGAGCCTTCGGCGCGATCTTCTGCGGATCGATGCCTTCGGCGATGAGCTCGGTGTGAACCGGCCGGTAGTCGAGTTTCACGTCGCCGGCCTCGTTGACCCAGGCGAGCGTGTGCTTGCGCCAGTTGACGTCGTCGCGGCCGGCGAATGCACCCTCGGTATAGTCCTCGCGCGCATGCGAACCACGGCTCTCCTTGCGGGCCTCGGCGCCGTAGATCGTCGTGATGGCGTTGGCCATCAGGTTCTGCAGCTCGAGTGTTTCCACGAGATCGGAGTTCCAGATCATCGAACGGTCGGTGACCTTCAGATCGCCCATTTCCTGCCAGATCGCCGAAATGCGCCGGCAACCGGATTCCAGCGATTCCTGCGTGCGGAAGACGGCGGCGTCTTCCTGCATGGCGCGCTGCATCTTCTCGCGCAGTTCCGCCGTCGGCGTGGCGCCGCTGGCGTGGCGCAGACCGTCGAAGCGGTCCATGATCCTGTCGCAGGCTGCGACGTTGAGATGCGGGACCGGCGCTGCGCGGTCGATCACCTCGCCGGCGCGGATCGCAGCGGCGCGGCCGAAGACCACGAGGTCGATCAGCGAGTTGGAGCCGAGGCGGTTGGCGCCGTGCACCGAAGCGCAGCCGGCTTCACCCACGGCCATCAGGCCGGGGATGATCCGTTCCGGATTGGCGCTGTCGGCGTTCAGCACTTCGCCCCAATAATTCGTGGGAATGCCGCCCATATTGTAATGAACGGTCGGCAGAACCGGGATCGGCTCGCGCGTGACGTCGACGCCAGCGAAGATCTTGGCGCTCTCGGAAATCCCCGGCAGGCGTTCATGCAGAACGGCCGGATCGAGATGGTCGAGATGCAGGAAGATGTGGTCCTTGTTCTTGCCGACGCCCCGGCCCTCGCGGATCTCAAGCGTCATGCAGCGCGAAACGACGTCGCGCGAGGCAAGGTCCTTGGCCGAAGGCGCGTAACGCTCCATGAAGCGCTCACCCTCGGAGTTGACGAGGTAACCGCCTTCGCCGCGGGCGCCTTCGGTGATCAGACAGCCCGAACCATAGATGCCGGTCGGGTGGAACTGCACGAATTCCATATCCTGCAGCGGCAGGCCGGCACGCGCCACCATGCCGCCGCCGTCGCCGGTGCAGGTGTGGGCCGAGGTTGCCGAGAAATAGGCGCGGCCGTAACCGCCGGTCGCCAGCACCACCATCTTGGCGGCGAAGCGATGGATCGTGCCGTCGTCGAGGCACCAGGCGACGACGCCGGTGCAGCGGCTGCCGTCTTCCGACATGATCAGGTCGAGCGCGAAATACTCGATGAAGAATTCGGCATTGTTGCGCAGCGACTGACCGTAGAGCGTATGCAGGATGGCGTGGCCGGTACGGTCGGCAACGGCGCAGGTGCGCTGGACCGGCGGGCCTTCGCCGTAATTCTGCATGTGGCCGCCGAACGGGCGCTGGTAGATCTTGCCTTCCTCGTTGCGCGAGAACGGCACGCCGTAATGCTCGAGCTCATAGACCGCCTTCGGCGCTTCCATGGTGAGATACTGCATGGCGTCGACGTCGCCGAGCCAGTCGGAACCCTTGACGGTGTCGTAGAGGTGCCACTGCCAGCTGTCCGGCGTCATGTTGCGCAGCGAGGCGGCGATGCCGCCCTGGGCCGCGACCGTATGCGAGCGGGTCGGGAATACCTTGGTGATGCAGGCGGTGCGGAAGCCCTGCTCGGCCATGCCGAGCGTGGCGCGCAAGCCGGCGCCGCCGGCGCCGACGACGATCACGTCGTAGGAGTGATCGACATACTTGTAGGCCTTGCCATTCTGGGCGGGTGAAGTCGGTGCCATATCAAGCTTATCCTACGAATGCGATTTTCAGAATGGCGAAGAGACAGAGGCCGGCGATCAGGATCGCAAAGAACGTGTTCAGCATCAGCAGCGCGATCTTGCCGAACTCGCCATGCACGTAATCCTCGATGATGACCTGCATGCCGAGTTTCATGTGGATGACGCCGGAGATCACCATCAGCCCCATGACAACAGCGACGAAGGGGTTCGACAGCGCGCGAACCACATCCGCATAAGGCGCGCCGGCATAGACGAGCATGAAGATGAGAAAGAAGAGGATGAGCGGAACATTGGCGACGGCCGTCAGCCGCTGGCGCCAGAAATGGTCCGTGCCGTCCTTGGCGGAGCCGAGCCCGCGAACCTTGCCGAGGGGGGTGCGCATATCCATGAGAGGACCTTCAGAAGCGAATGAGGAAGCCGATCACCCAGACCAGCACGGTCAGACAGAGCGACCCGATGATGTTGGCGATGGCGAGCTTGGTCGAGAATTCCTTCCCGAAACCGTAACCGAGATCCCACATGAAGTGGCGAAAGCCGCCGAGCATGTGGTGCAGCAGCGCCCAGGTGTAACCGAGAAGCACGAGCTTGCCGAGAAGGCTGCCGAGCACCCAGTTGGCCCAGTCATAGGAGCCCTGGCCGCTTGCCGCCGCGATCAGCCACCAAGCGACGAGCAGCGTGCCGACGTAGAGCGCGCCACCGGTAATGCGGTGGACGATGGACATGATCATGGTGGGAATAGGTTTGTAAATCTGCAGATGCGGCGATAGGGGCCGGTTATTTGTCACGTTCGCCATCAGAACCTCGCGGCGGCTTCTCTGCGCTCCCGGATTTCGGAGCATGCTCAGTCAACCACACGAATGACAAAATTCTCTGTGTGCGTTGCATCAATTGCGACGTTTAATCACCGGAAACGCCGACGACAAGCACAATCGCTGTCTGCTTTTAATTTAATCGATTCGCGTTACCGGGAAGTTTGCAGGCTAAAGAAACTGGTCTCTTCCGCTCAAATTTGATGCCGATGCTCGGACCTGAATGGACAAGCTTCGGCTTTTGGCGCAATCTGGCGTTAACGATTTGTTAAGGATCGGAATTCCGGAGGCCGGCCACCCATGTTTCGCAGTTTGTCCGCAGTCACCCTGCTTGCCCTGTCCGCACTTGCCGCCTTGCCCGCCGAAGCCGGCGACCGCCGCAGCGATCATCGCTTTCCCGGCCATCGCCACGCTGTCCACGGCGGATTGTTCCTCGGCGAACGTGTCGGCTGGCGCGATCGCGGCATCCGTTTCGACAATGCCTATCGGTATCGCAACCGCAAAGAGCGGATGCCGTTCCTGAAACAGTTTTCATCGCCGGCGACAAATCGCATCGCCCGCAGCAATCTCATCTTCGTCCTGCCCCAAGCGCAGGGTGGCGACAGCGGCGGCACCTATGCCGGCTCTTCCTATGCCTATCAGGTCGATGGCGGAACCTATGTCGGCGGCGACGGCTATGGTTTCTATCCGGCCCCGCGGCCTGAACAGCTGGCGCCGAAGGCGAAGGTCATCGACGTCGCCGTGCAGGACGATCCCTGCGCCTACGAGGCCAATGTCTGCATCATCCGGCCTTAATGCATGTCGCCCAAAAGTGTACAGCGGTTTTGGGACAACGACATGCATAAAACAATGACTTAAAGCGCGTCGCATGATTCCGATTTGACGCGACGCGCTTTAGAGCCTTTCCCTGGTCAGCTTTGCTGACAGGAATATGAAGATGACGAACGCCGGCGGCTCAAATTTGCCCGGCCCCACTCTTTCGCGACGCGGCTACGTCAATACGGATGGCGCACATCGGCGGGAGATTCTTGTCCTCAAACGTCGCCCGCCGTGGCGTTCCGCTATCCGGCATCCAAGCATCCCAGGCTCTGTTCATTTCCTCGAATGAGGCAAGGTCGCTGAGCCAAATGTTGGCGAGAATGATCTCCGCCTTATCGGTCCCTTCGCGCAGCAGCATGTCATCGATGCGCTCCAGTATTTCGTTGGTTTGCGCCGTCACGCTCGCTCCTCTCGTCAGGTTTGCGACCTGACCGGGCAGATAGGCGGCATCTGCGAGGAGAGTTTCGTCAACTTTGGCTTGCCCCATCATCGTATTCGCGACTTCCATGAATGCTTGAGATTGGGCCGTTCGACCCTTCATTGGAATCACTGTGGGGCTTGGCTGGCCATTCCGGTAGAGGGAATTAAGTTGAGCCGATATAATAGAAGCTGAACGCTCCTAAAGCCTTCCTGGTCAGATTGAAGCATTCTGTTGGCTCAAGGCTTTAGCTGGACAAAATGGCCGTATGCCGCGAAATGAAGTCCACAAGGTAGCGCGCGCCCTCGGCCGTCTCGGACTGAGCATAGAGACCGATCTCGATGCGCACCGGCCCGGGCAGATCCGCCGATTTGTCAAGCGTCCGGCAGCCCTCCGGTTTCGTGTTGAGCATCATCGGTGCGATACCGATACCGACGCGAACCGCGGTCGCCATGGCCACCAGCGTCGATGCGACGCACGCCGTCTTCCACTTGATGTTCCGCTGAGACAGAGCGGCAATCGTCGGGAGCGTCCAGGGACACTCCTCCTCAAACATAATGATGGGAAGCGGTTTTTCCGCATCCGCCACAAAGTCGGATCTGACCGTCCACATCAAATATTCGGTCCAGATCAGGGTCGGTTTTCGCGAGAGGCAGGTGATGTCGCAAACCACGAGATCCAGCTTCCTGTCTTCAAACAGGCTGGCGAGGCGTCGATTCGGCTCGACGATGATATCGATCTCGACCTTCGGGTTCTGGGCTCTGAAGTCGCTAAGAATGTCGATCAGGTGGCCGGCTGCGAAGTCCTCAACGACGCCGAGGCGGATGCGGTCCTCGATCATCTTGCCTGTCAGCCTTTTCTCGACCTCGTCGCTGAGGGCGACCATTTCGCGGGCATAAGCCAGCATGATCTGCCCATGGCTCGTGAGCTCGAGGCCTTTTGACGAACGCGAAAACAGCGTAACGCCGACAAGCTCCTCCAGCTTGCGGATCTGCATGCTCACCGCCGCCTGCGTTCTGTTCAGCTTGGCGGCTGCTCCATTGACGGTGCCGATCTCCGCGACGGTCAGAAATGCACGAAGCAGATAGGAATCAAGATCAAGCATCAGGAGCCGCATTCCATACTTTGTGGCGCTCGAGAGCCGAGGGCCTCTCTGCCGATAAGCAGATATTGGACGAACCATGTTCTTACGGCAACCGGCGATCCTTTGCCCGGGGCGCAGCGCAAGCTGCGTCCCGTCAATGCCAGCTTATCGCGCGAAGAGGACGCATGCCTCCGGCGGAATGGAAACGCTGATCTCCTGCCCGCGAGTAAAGGCTATGTCTGGACGGTTAGGGCAAGCCGAGATTATGCGGTCACCGCTGACGAGGTCCAGAACGATATGCCTGAACGCACCGAGTGTCACAACGTCGGCAACGCGTCCGGGCATGGCCCCGGCTCCCGGAGCGCCGGACGATATCTCGACGCTTTCCGGCCTCACGCAAATCTCGGCGGCACCGGAAAGGCTTCCCGTGGACGCGACCGGAAACTCCCAGCCGGATTCGGAGCGAAATTTGCGCGCCGATCCGCCCGCGGCCAAAATCGAGCCGTGAATCCAATTCGTCCGTCCCATGAAATCCGCGACGAAACGCGAGTCTGGACGCCAATACACATCATCCGGCCTGCCGGATTGCATGATTGCTCCACGGTTCATCACGAATATGCGCTCTCCCAGGCTCATCGCCTCTTCCTGGTCGTGGGTTACCACGATTGCGGTCGAGCCGACCGCGGCGAGCACATCCTTCAATTCGGTGCGCAACTCATGCCGAAGCTTGGCGTCGAGGGCCGACAAGGGCTCATCCAGAAGAACAAGGCTCGGATGGGTGGCAAGCGCCCGCGCCAGCGCAACACGCTGCTGCTGGCCGCCGCTCAACTGGTGCGGCCGCCGCTGTCCGAAACCGACGAGCCGGACGAGCTCAAGCATCTCGGCAATGCGGCGAGGTATTTGCTCCGGCGGATGGTTGCGATGGCGAAGTCCGTAGCCGATGTTCTGTTCGACGGTCATATGCGGGAAAAGAGCGTAATGCTGGAACAGCAGCCCGACATTGCGCTCATAGGGTTTCAATCCGGCCATCGGCTCGCCGTCGATCAAGATCGAGCCTTTGTCGGGCCGCTCGAATCCGGCAATGAGCCGAAGAATGGTGGTCTTGCCGCAGCCGCTTGGTCCGAGCAGTGCGATTGTTTCACCTGGATTCACCGAGAAGGAGATATTACCGAGGGCGACGGTTTCGCCAAAGCGCTTGCTGACCCCTTGAAATTCCACGGCAGAAATCATCGTATTGTCCTCAAGAACGAAACAAACCCTGGCCGACGACAGTGTCGAAGCCGACGACCCGGTCCAGCACGACGATCAGCAACGCGGTGACGGCAATCAGGACCACGGCCGCCGCAGCGATCGTCAGGTCGAAAGCCGCCCGCATGTTGCTGACCAGCGTAACAGGCAAGGTCGTTGCGGACGGATCGCTCAGAAAGAGACTGATCGATACGTCATCTATTGAAATGGCGAAGGCGAAGATCGCCCCGGTGACGACGCCCGTCCGCATGAGCGGCAGGGTAATGGTCCAGAAGGCCTGGCGCTCGGTGGCGCCGAGAACCATTGCGGCTTCCGTCAATCGTTGATCGCTGCCGAGAAGGCTGGCGAGACTGGTCCTTATGCAATAGGGCAACGTCACGATCACGTGGCCGAGGAGCAGGCGCGCCATACCATTCGTGATGCCGGCCTTGGAAAGAAAAAGCAGCAGGCCGAATCCAATGACGACGGGCGGGACGATGAGTGGCGAGAGAAAGGCCGAAGTCAGCGCCGCCTTTCCTGGAAAATTGCCACGGGCAAGGCCAACAGCCGCCGCAGTTCCAATCGTGACGGACAGAACCGTCGTGAGTACCGCCAAGATGAGGCTGGTGCGTAGGCTGGTAAGGATATCCGCCTGGGAAACCAGCCGTTCGAACCAGTGAAGCGACAAGGCAGGTGGCGGCATTGGACCAAGGTAGGTCCTGGCGTCGAAAGCCATGATGCATGTTATCACCAACGGGATGGCGAGGAACGCCAATCCAAGGCCGATGACACCGTAGGCAAGGGAAACGGCGATCCGGTCTCCGGTTCGCGCTGCAAGAGACTGTCTGCTCATCGGGAAACCTTCCAGGCCTGCGCAAACGTTATGACAGCGACCACCGCCAACGCCGCCGCAAGCATGACGAGCGAGATCGCCGCGCCGCTCGGATAGTTGGCGATATCGCTGAACCGGGTGTAGATGACGTTCGATATGAAAAGCACCCGGCCCCTCCCGAGCACCATGGGAATGACGAAGGCGCTGATCGCGAAAGTCAGCGAGACAAGCGTGCTTGAGATCAGAGCCGGGAAGCTCAGGGGAAGCGTGATCGACAGATGGGCTTTCCATCCCGGCGCGCCGAGCGACTGGGCTGCATCGAGCAGACGCGGATCGATCGATTGCATCGCGCCAATCAGCGTCAGCGTTGCGACCGGTATGATCGAGTGAACCAGACCCGCAGTCACGACGATATTGATATATTCGCGGCTGTTGGGCGAAAGGCCAAGTGTCAAGAGGAAGGGGCGGAAGATGCCGACCGACCCGAAGGTCAGTTCGATCGCATAGGTCTTGATCAGGACGCTGGAGAGAACAAGCGTAATCAAAAAGCCGAGAGTGAGCGCCCGCATCCGCGGGGAAATGCGCCGTACGATGAAGTAGGCCAGCGGGAATGCCACGAGCTGGCCGATGATCGCGGCAGCTCCACCGATCCAGAAAGTCGTCAGCAGGACGCTCGCAAACGCCTGGTTTGCCAGCTCATAGTAGTTTTGAACTGTCGCCGCGGCATTTTCAACGGAACCGACGCGCCCCGGCGTAAACTCCTTCAAGCTTTCGATTGCCAGATTGACTAATGGCGACAGAAAACCGAAGGCGAACACCAGCAGGGCTGGTCCGAGCGTCAGGGCGACATCTCGGCGATCAGGAATAGAAATGGCAACGGGTTGCCGCCTTGCTTTGGTCATGGTGGAACAGCCTTTTCCTCGCCCTTGCGGGGCATGAGAAAGGGAGGTTATCGAAGCCCGCGTCGCGCCTTCGATAACCTGCCGCGAGGTGCCTTAGAGCAACGGAGCAATGTCCTGTTCCCAGCGTTTGGACCAGGCATCCTGCTGTTCGAGAACGACATTGTAGTCCGGCACATAGACGAAGCTCGAAAACTCGTCCGGCGTGAAGGAGAGATGCTTGAGATTGTCGGGGGTGACCGCCTTGCTGTTCAACGGCGCTTCGCCCGCCACCTTGGCGTAGAGCGAGTTCATGTCCGGGCTGATCGCGAAGTTGACGAAATCGAGCGTTGCCTTGGTGTTCGGCCTATTCTTCAACACGCCGAAACCGCTCTGGTAGAGGAAGGCCTTGAAGTTACTGTCCTTGGTGAAACGCGTAACCGGGAAGTTCTTCGCCACGGCCGCCCAGCCGGGCTCAGCGAAGAAGCCGACGGAGGTCTCGCCCGACGTCAGCGAATTGGTGAAATCGATATCGGTGATGGCGACGCGGCCGATATTGCCGGACTTCGCCAGTTCCGTCATGAGCTTCCATCCGGGCTCCATATTCGTTTCACTGCCACCGGCGTGAAGGGCGAGCGCGACGATCTGGAGCATCATGCTCTGCGTCGGGCCTGGCCAGCAGATCGCCCCCTTAAGATCGGGGCTCAGCAGATCATCGATGGTCTTCACAGCGATCGGAGCCGTGTCGGTTCGGGCGCCGAAATACATGCCGCCAACGGCGCGTGGGACCGCTTTGATATTCCCCTTGCCGTCCCGAATGATGATTTTCTCGGGAATATTCGCAAGGTTGGGAATATCGGCAGGATTGATGGTCTCGAGCCAATCCTCCTTCACCATGCTGTTGAATGAGCCTTCCCAGCCGGCGACGTAGTCGTAGTCGACATTCGGCCAGACGGCCTTGATCTTTGGCAGGATCGCGCCCGCGCCACCCTGATGGAGAACCCAGTTGAACGTCGCCGCATTCTGGTCGGCGGCAATCTGCTTCATGGCTTCGACGACATCGCCGCCCCATTCGACGGCGGTGAGATTGCCGCTGCCGGCTGCGGCGGATCGCGCAAACCCGGTCATCGTGCCGGCAATCCCCGCGGCAGCGGCGGATCCGAGGAAGCGGCGGCGTGTCATATCGTGCAACATGGTAGGTTCCCTTTGTTGTCGGCCCTCTGCCGGACCGTTCGTATCGGAGACTGCTGGGAGGTTGCCGACCGCGGTAGTGGGAAAATTCTCGCCGGGTTATAAAGTTTTCTGAACATACCGATGAATGCACGACCCGCATCGCGGCGCCTCGGCGGATCCGAGCTATCAGCAATCGTTATATCCCCTCTCGAATTTTCGCGGTTCCAAGAGAAGCGTGCGGCGCTGATGATGACGGCTGCATCAATACGTGGGAGCCTGCCTTGACCATTGATCGGGATTTTCTGGAAAACTTGAGAAAGCGCTTCGGCAGCGCCGCAGGCGGGGAGATGGAAGATCCGCACTTCCGCGCCGTGGCGGCGAGCGTGTTCAAGGACGGCGACAGCCGCAAATGGCCCTTTGCCGATCCTGCGACCTTTCTGGACGCCCGTTTCATCGAGAACGGCTTGCGGCCCGAGGTGCTTGAGGCGCTTGACGTGGCTCTGATCGGCGTGCCGATGGACCTCGGCGTCACCAATCGCGCCGGCGCGCGGCTGGGGCCGCGGGCCGTCCGGGCGATCGAGCGTGTCGGCCCCTACGAGCATGTTCTGCGTGTCGCGCCGATGGGAGGGTTGAAAGTCGCCGATGTCGGCGACGTGCCGATGCGCAGCCGGTTCGGCCTGGCCGAATGCCATGCCGATATCGAGGCCTGCTACCGGATGATCGCGGCAACCGGGGTTATTCCGCTGTCGGTCGGCGGCGACCATTCGATCTCCGGCGCCATTCTCAAGGGCCTGGCGGCCAGCCGGCCGGTAGGCATGATCCACATCGACGCTCATTGCGACACCGCAGGTCCCTATGAGGGCTCCAAGTTCCATCACGGCGCGCCGTTCCGCGAGGCGGTTCTGGCGGGCGTGCTCGATCCGAAGCGGACGATCCAGATCGGCATCCGTGGCGGCGGCGAATATCTCTGGGAGTTCTCCTTTGCCTCCGGCATGACCGTCATCCACGCAGAAGAGGTGGCGGAGATGGGTCTCAAGGCCGTGATCGCAAAGGCTCTGGAGGTTGTCGGCGCCGGTCCGACCTATCTCAGTTTCGACGTGGACAGCCTTGATCCGGCCTTCGCTCCGGGAACCGGCACGCCAGAAGTGGGCGGGCTTCAGCCGAGGGAGGCCTTGACCCTGCTGCGCGGCTTCAAAGGCATCAACCTCATCGGCGGCGACGTCGTGGAAATCGCGCCGCAATACGACAACACCACCAACACCGCGCAGATCGCCGCGCAGGTCCTGTTCGAACTCCTGTGCCTCGCGATGTTCAGTCCCGCGGCCAGGACAAACGTGACCTGAGAACCAGCTTCACACCGGCAGCGTGCCTCGTGTCCGCTGCCATCCATCACCTGTCGCACAAGACGTCTCAAAAAGGGGAACGACATGACTGCTCTTATGAAATTGCGCTACGCCGCCACCGCAGCAATTGCCGTGTTCGGCATCCTGGCAGGGGCCGCACAGGCCGACGAACTTGCCGATATCAAAGCTGCAGGCGAGATCAACATCGGCATCTTCTCCGATTTCCCGCCCTTCTCTTCGGCAAGCGCCGATATGAGCATCAAAGGCTATGACGTCGACGTCGCCCAGAAGATCGCCGACGGGCTCGGCGTGAAACTCAATCTCGTGAGCGTGACTGGTCAGAACAGGATCGCCTACCTGAACGACGACCGCGTCGATCTGCTGATGAGCGTCGGCTATTCGAAGGAGCGTGCCGAGGTTATCGATTTTGCCGCCCCGTACGCCCCCTACTATATCGCCGTCATCGGTCCGGCTGCGCTGAAGGTGAGCGGCAAGGAAGACCTTGCCGACAAGACCGTCGCCGTCAATCGCGGGACGCTCGAAGACACCTCGCTGACCGCCGCCGCCCCCGGTTCGGCCGCGATCCAGCGTTTCGAGAACTACAATTCGGTCATCCAGGCCTTCATATCCGGCCAGACCCAGTTGATGGTCGTCGGCAACGATGTCGGTGCTCAGGTTCTGGCACGACAGGACGAACTGAAGCCGGAGCAGAAATTCCAGCTCCTCAGCTCGCCCTCGCACATCGCACTCCGCAAGGGCGAGGAAGGCCTGAAGAAGGCCGTCAATGATAGCGTCGCCGCAATGATTGCCGATGGTTCACTCGACGCAAGCTCGAAGAGCTGGCTGAAAGCACCGCTCAACCCTGAAAACCTGAAGGACTGAGGTCGGCCTCCCCCTCACCAGAGCATGATGTCGAAAACCGCAAGCGATTCCGGCGGCATCATGCTCCAATTCTTTGGTTGAGAGGCGGATCGAGATTTCGGGCCGACCCAGCCCAGGCCATCCGGCTCCAAAGGACAAGCGATGAGATACAGCCTCGATTTCAATTGGCTATGGGACGGAATGGGCGCTCTGGCTTATGGCGCGGGCACGACGCTTGCACTGACGGCCTCCACATCGGTCCTCGGGATCGTTCTCAGCGTTCTCGGCGCGGCCGCGCGCCGGGGACCTTATCCATGGTTGCGCAAGGCCGTCGGCCTGTATGTGGAAGTCATGCGCAATACGCCATTCCTGGTGCAGCTGTTCTTCATCTTCTTTGGCTTGCCCAGCCTCGGCATTCGCCTTGATCCGATCTCTGCCGCAGTTCTTGCCATGACCCTCAACATGGCGGCCTACACGATCGAGGTGGTCGGGGCCGGGCTCGATGCCATACCGAGAGGCCAGAAGGAGGCGGCACAGGCACTCGGCCTCAGACCTCGGCTGGTGTTCTTCAAGATCATTCTGCCGCAAGCGCTCGCCATCATTTTTCCGGCGCTGACGAGCCAGATCATCATCATGATGCTGGAATCGGCGGTGGTTTCGCAAATATCCGTCCGCGAGCTGGCGCAGGAGGCCGATCTGCTTCAGTCGCGCACCTTCCGCTCCTTCGAGACCTATCTGGTGGCGACGTTGATCTACCTTTCGATGTCCGCCGCACTTCGCCGGCTTCTTTTCGCCGGGAAACGCCGTTTTCTGGGAGCCGGTCTGGCATGATTGAGTTCACCTTCTGGGACATTCTGCGCAATCTTGTCTTCGCAACACGCTGGACCCTGCTGCTTTCGCTCGCAGCCTTTGCCGGCGGCGCCATCGTTGGCCTGGCGATCCTCTCTGCACGGATATCGAAAACGCGCTGGTCGCGCAGCTTCGCGTCCGGCTACATTGCCCTGTTTCAGGGAACGCCGCTCCTGATGCAGCTCTTTCTGATGTTCTTCGGCCTGCCGATGCTGGGTTTCCGCATCGAGTCATGGACTGCCGCCGTCTGCGGCCTGACGTTCTATGCCAGCGCCTATCTGGCCGAAATCTGGCGGAGCGGCGTCGAGGCGGTGCCGCGCGGACAATGGGACGCCGCAGCCAGCCTGGGTTTGCACCGTCTCCTCGAACTTCGCCTTGTCATCCTGCCGCAGGCTTTCCGGATCACGCGCGCGCCGACCGTCGGGTTCTTGGTTCAGTTGATCAAGAGCACCGCACTGGCCTCGATCCTCGGCTTCGAAGAACTGCTGAAGACCGCAAACGCCATCAACAACGCGACCTTCGAACCGTTCAAGGTCTACGGTCTCGTCGCCGTGATCTTCTTCGCCCTGTGCTATCCGCTGACGCAATACGCCAGAATTCTGGAGAAGAAGGCGGCGTTTGGCTGAGCGGTGCCGAGTTGCCCCGCATTCCGATCGCAACGGAGTGTCCAAAGGGCCGATGCCGGTTGAAAAGCTGGTGCGCCGCGCAGCGGCGACGCGGCCTCGTTCAATCACACAGAACTCGCTTTATCCAGCAGTCAGAACTCACTGAGAGATCGCTTCAATGACCGACACACAAATCCGTATTCTCGATGCCCGGACAACGGGCGAGTTTCTGCCTTTCGACGCGCTGGTTGCGACTTTGCGGCAAGCATTTGCCGAAGGCTGTGTTGTGCCGGTACGGCATCACCACACGATAGCCAATAGCGGCGAGCCGGATGCGACCCTGCTTCTGATGCCGGCCTGGCATGAAACGCACCGGTCGGAGCGCTACCTTGGCATCAAGATCGTTACCGTCTTTCCCGGAAACACGGCGCGCGGCATTCCCGGTTTGACCTCGACCTACATGCTCTATGATGGCCGGACCGGGATGCAGCTTGCGCTCCTTGACGGTAACACGATCACGGCGCGCCGTACGGTGGCGGCATCGGCCCTTGCCGCGGATTATCTTGCCCGAAAGGACGCGCACCGTCTGCTGGTGATCGGCGCAGGCCGCGTCGCGAGCCTCATACCCGATGCCTACCGCGCCGTCCGGCCGATCGCGCATGTCGATATCTGGGATATCGATCCCGCCAGCGCGGAACGGCTGGCGCAGAGCCTCCGACGACGCGGCCTCCAGGCCACCGCCGTCACGGATCTGGAAGCCGGGACGCGGCAAGCCGATATCGTCAGCGCAGCGACGCTGGCGACCGCACCGCTTATCCGAGGCGAATGGCTGAAGCCGGGCACCCATGTCGATCTGATCGGCGGCTTCACGCCGGCGATGCGCGAGGCCGATGAAGAAGCGCTTCGGCGCTCCTCGGTCTATATCGACACGCACGAAGCCCTTCACGAAGCGGGCGATCTGGTTCAGCCGATCAGGGCTGGCGTCATGTCTACAGATGCAGTGCGTGCGACACTTGACGAGCTGTGCCGCCGGGATATTCCGGCGCGGACGTCCAACGACGAGATCACGCTCTACAAGGCAGTCGGAACGGCGTTGGCTGATCTTGCCGCCGCGACGATGGTCTATGAAGCCGCCTTGATCGCCGGCTGACGTCTTTTGGTCCGGGCGATGCCCAGCGAAAAGAAGATGGCTGATCGAGGCATCGAGGACTTTGACTCGAACAAAAGCCTCTGATTGAGGCTCCATCATCGTTTCACCGGGCTTGCTCCTACGGTCCACTCGATCGCTAGAGGTCAGCGACGTGTAGATGCATCCGGGTAAATGCGATTAAGCTTTCGATGTGGTGGGCGACAGCTCGGCGAGTTTCCTCGACGTCGCCCCGGTCGATCGCCTCGATGATAACGAGGTGTTCCGTGGAGTCCGGCTTCAGGCGATCTTTCAGGCGGTCAATTTCGAAGAGACGCGTGGTCGCCCGAAGCTCCCGTAGTACCTTGGCCATTACCGCGTTGCCGCAATGATCGATGATCATATTATGGAGATTGTCGTCCGAGAACCAATGGGCGTCTGTGTGATACGCCGTGGCGTCCAGAAGGTCGTGGATTTCCTGCCGGACGCTCATCAAAAGTCGTCGCGGAATAGCGTTTATCGACAGTACTGCTGCTTCAGGTTCGATCAACAACCTCAGTTTCAAGCTTTGAAGATACTCGCCGACATCCACCTGTCGCACGACGTAGTTTCGGCCGTCGCCCTTGCGAACCAGGCCTTCGCCCTCCAACCTCTGCAGCGCTTCCCGCAGCGGCGTCCTCGAAATCCCAAGTGTCTCGGCAAGCCTTGCCTCAACGATGACATGCCCGCCTTTCAGCCGGCGATGCCGGATCATGTCGGACACGGCCTTGTAGGTCAGCGATGCAAGATTATGCTGCCCTTTCTCCGCAATTTTCCGACCCGAGGCCTCTAAGGCGTCTGTCACCGTTTGCCATTTCCTTGTTCTTTAGGTCGTTGGCCGCTCGACGCGGCATCGTGCTTTCCTTACGCGATCACTTGTTACATATGATAGCCGATTTGGAAAAGGACTGGAACGAGTGCAGATGGACGATGGTCTGAATGAAGTTGGCGACTCCAGCCTTGCTGACGAAACCTACCGTTCCCTGCTGGCCGATATTCTATCAGCCAGGCTCGCGGGGGGATCGGTCGTCCAGCAACGTCGCCTGGCGACCAAACATGCTGTTTCGCGTTCTCCTATGCGTCACGCGCTGGGACGTCTCGAAGGGGAAGGACTTCTTGTCAGAAACGAAAAAGGCGTTCTCTCGGTCAGGGTCATCAGTCTCAAGGACTACCTTGACAGCCTCACCATGAGGATGCTGCTCGAACCAACTGCGGCCGCGCTCGCCAGTCCCCACGTTTCGCGACTTGAACTGGACGCTTTGACAAGGATGCTTGACGAGATCGAGGACGACCCCGAACCTGACCCTGAGGTAGTCTGGGCGTTTGACGATGCGCTTCACAACTATATCGCAAGCGAGAGCCGCAACCCCTTTATGGCAACCACGATCGCGGAGATGCGGCGCTACACAACGATCTTCGAGCGACAGCTGCCTGTCGTACGCGCGAAGCCGGGCGTGCGAGAACATCGAGCGATCCTGCTTGCCTTGGCCTCCAGCGATGCCGAGGCGGCTCGCCAAGCCATGACCGATCATCTCGAAGTCGTACGTCAGGGCGTCCTAGCAAACTACTGAATCGATGAATTGAGAATGCACTTGCATCAACGGTGAACTTTTGTATAAAAGTGGGATCCCACTTGAATGCAAGGTTGGGATCCAACGATAAAGAACCGAACTCCAGAGGCTCTCCATGCTCCGTTCACACTTCTCTCGCAGCATTCTTTCCGCGTCCTTCCTGTCGATCACAGCGTCTTTTGCCTTCGCTCAATCCTGCGAACCAAAAGTGGCGGCAGGCGAGTTGATCAAGCCCGGCACGCTCGTCATGTCGACCAATCCAACGCTTCCGCCGCTCCAATTCATCGACTCCACGGGTGATCTGAAGGGCATGCGCATCGACCTCGGCAAAGAGATCGCCAAGCGCCTTTGCCTTGAGCCCGAATATGTCCGCATCGAATTCTCCGCGATGGTTCCGGGCCTGCAGGCTGGCCGCTGGGACATGATCAATACGGGCATTTTCTTCACCGAAGAACGCGCCAAGATCATGCAGATGATCCCCTATGAAGATCAGGCCATCAGCATCTCCGTGGCACCAGATTCGAAGAAAAACGTCGCCGCAAAAGATGATCTGGCCGGCATGACGATCGGTGTCGAAATTGGTGGTTTCGAGGAAACAAAGACACGCCTTCTCGACAAGGAACTGCGTGACGCTGGCAAAGAAGGCTTGACCATCCAGACGTTCGATAATTTCGCCCTGGCCTACCAGGCTCTGCGGGCGGGCCAGGTGCAGGGTGTCGTGTCGATCGACGCCGTCGCCAAGGAGTACGATTCTCGCGGGGACTTCAAACGGGCAATCAGTGGCCTCTACCCCGCTCCGGTTTCTGTCGCATTCAAAAGCCCGGCTTTGGCTGATGCCGTGTCTGCGACGTTGAAAGACATGAAGGCGGATGGATCTCTGAAGGCGCTCTTTGACAAATACGGTCTGCCGATGGTCGCGGGTGACTATTCGGTCAAAGGCCCCGGTCGCTGAACTGATTTCAAAGATCGTTTAGAGATGAGGCGGGACGCGACCACGTCGCGCCAAACCTCTCGCAGAAAGTCGTCTTCATGTCGCTTTGGAACTGGTCTGGTTTTTTCGGTTATCTGTTCAACCCCTTTATACTTGGCGGGGTGTTCACGACCGTTTGGCTCACCATCGTCTCGTTGGTTGCGGGGCTTATTCTGGGCTTTGCTCTTGCATTGATGCGGCGATCGTCGCGGCGGATGCCATACTACATTGCCAAGGCGTATATCTGGCTTTTTCGCGGCACGCCGCTTCTCGTACAGTTGATTGCGATCTATACGGCGCTTCCGCTGTTCGGCATCAAGTTCACCGTCATAGAAGCGGCGTTGCTCGGATTGGCTCTCAACGAGGCAGCTTATCTCGCGGAGATCATTCGCGCCGGTATCGAAGCCGTGCCGGAAGGCCAGACCAGGGCAGCGCGCGCGCTCGGCATGACGGAGCGTCAGATCATGCGCTACATCGTGATGCCGCAAGCCTTCAAAGTGATTGTTCCGCCTCTCGGCAATTCGGTGAACGGTCTCTTGAAAACGACTTCTGTCACCTCCGTCATCTCGGTCGAAGAACTCCTTCGCCGGACTCAGGTTCTCATCCAGGAGCGGTTCATGGTGCTCGAACTGTTTGCTGTCGCGGCGATTTATTACCTCCTCCTCACAACACTCTGGGACTTCTTCCAGAGCCACATCGAAAAGCGTCTCGGTCAAGCCGGATCTCGGCTTTCCATTAACGAGAAGCGCTAGAACCAGGATTTTCAAATGCAGAAGACGTTCCGCGGTGTCTACACCGTGATGATTACGCCCTTGGATCCCAGCGGCGCGGTAGATCTGAAGGGGCTGGCTGCCTTTACCGACTGGCAGGTCAAGGAAGGTATCCATGGCCTGATCCCTCTTGGATCGACGGGTGAGTTTCTATCGCTCAGCGAGGATGAGCGCGATAGTGTGGCGAGGATCGTCATAGAAACTGTCGCGGGACGAGTGCCTGTTCTGATCGGCACGGGAGCGGAAGATACGCGGGAGTCCATTCGCCTTAGCGTCAAGGCCGAGGCAATGGGAGCTGACGGTGTCATGATTATTCCGCCGTTCTATTCCACCCCAACGGATGACGAACTCGTTCATCACTACAAGAGCATTGCGTCTGCCGTGGCCATCCCGATTATGGTCTACAACAATCCCGCGACCGCAAACGTCGACCTGACGCCGGAGTTGGTCAAGCGCATCGCCGAAATCGACGGCTGCGACTATATCAAGGAGTCCACCCTCGAAGTGACACGCGTGCGCGATATCATCCGGCTGGCTGGCGACGATATGACTGTGTTTGGCGGTATTCTCGGGTTTGAGTCTTTCGTTATGGGTGCGCAGGGCTGGGTGGCAGTGGCTTCAAATGTTGCGCCAGGACCGATGGCGCGGATCTTCGAACTTGTTGCAAATGAGAAAAAGTTCGATGAGGCAAGAGAGCTTTACCTCAAATGGTTGCCCGTCATTCAGGCGGTCGGCGGCCAGGCCTATGTCGCAGGAACGAAGTCACTGCTGACCCACATGGGATTTGGCGCAGGCCTGCCGCGGCCGCCGCGCCTACCGTTGCCGCCCGCGCAGGACGCCGCCATGAAGACGCTGGTGGCCGATTTCGGTCTGACGTTCGGCGCCTGAGGAATTCCATGATGCCCGTCGCTTCCATAAACCAGAGCTTGAGACCCGACGATGCGCGGGTCAGGCTCTCGGTCGACGGTCTGCAGATATTTGCCGAAAAGGGCATGTCTGTTGCCGCTGCCATCGAGGCGACGGGGCGGCATGAATTTTCCCGAGGCATCAAAGGCGAAGGCCGTGGCCTCTTCTGCGGAATGGGTGTCTGTCACGATTGCCTCGTGACGATCGACGGGAAAGTCAGCCAGCGGGCCTGCATGACCATCGTCGGTGAGGACATGCAGGTCCTGCGTCCTGCTGCGCGGCCCGACCTTGCCACTGGTCAGATTGCCGATCTCTGCAGTGTGCCGCATTCCTTAGCGACAAGGACGATGGACGTTCTCATTGTCGGAGCGGGGCCTGCGGGACTGGCCGCAGCTAAGGTCCTTGCTGCGGCCGGCGCCAAGGTGACTGTCATTGATGAACGGCCGTCTGCCGGCGGGCAGTATTTCAAGCAACCCTCGACACGCAGCGCCGCCGAGCGATTGAGTGGCGACGAGCAGGCTTTATCCGGCGCAGCGCTTATAGGGGAAGTGCGCGACCATGACGTGACATTTCTAACCGCTACAGTGGTGTGGGGTGCCGCACGTGACGACGACGGTTCGCCTATTATCGCCTGCTATGGGTCCGGCCATGCGTTTTACTGCAAGCCGAAAATACTCATCATCGCGACGGGGGCCTACGAACGCCCAACGCCAGTGAGGGGTTGGACACTTCCTGGTGCGATGACAACAGGGGCCGCCCAGACGTTGCTGAGGAGCTATGGAACCGTTCCCGGCCGAAGGATCATCATCGCCGGAAACGGTCCTTTGAATATGCAGGTCGCAAACGAACTTCGAAAGGCGGGAGCCTCCATAGTCGCTTTGCTGGAAGCAGCACCGCCACCGTGGTCTCGGCCTGTCGCAGCCCTCGGCCTTCTGACAACGGATCCCGCTCTCGCCCGTCACGGATTGCGCCAGATATCAACGCTCAGGTCCGCGGGCGTCAAGATAGGCTGGAATAGCGTGCTTACCTCGATCAACGGTTCTCAGTGTGTGGAGAGCGTCACCTTCGCCGGACCAAGCGGTGAGACCAATCTCGAAGCTGACACGGTCCTTATCGGCGGCAATTTCGCATCCTCCAATGAGCTGTCCCGGCTGCTCGGCTGCGGCCATGAGGTCGTCGGCGGCGATCTGCGGGCAGTGCGAGATCTCGACGGTCAGACAACGCTTGCAAACGTGCATGTTGTCGGTGAAGCGGCGCATTTCGGCGGCGCGCATGTTGCGATGGCAGAAGGGCAGATCGCCGCCGCGGCGATTGCGCGAAAACTGGGCCTCCTTGTCCAAACTGACGAAAGCGTGGTGAAAAGGCTTGCCCGCCATCGACGGTTTCAAGAAGCCCTTTGGCAGGTCTTTGCGCCGAAGGACGATGCAGGGACAAAGACGGCAATTCTGCCAGACGATGCATTGATCTGCCGTTGCGAAGGGGTGACTTACGGTGTCTTGAGGACGCTCAGCGCAAATAGTGCGCAGGACATTTCGACATTAAAGCGCCTGTCGCGTGCGGGCATGGGGCGATGTCAGAGCCGCTACTGCGGCAAAGCGATCGCTGACGTCACGAAAGAACGGCACCTCACTGGCGAAACAAGCGGTTTTCTGGCTCCGCAAATGCCACTTCGACCTATTCCGCTGGCGGCGCTTGCGGTCGAAAAGCCGGAATGGGGCGGCCACAAGCGCGCACTTTTGCCGGAAAAACCCCCAGTGGCGAATTCTCAAGCTTTGCCGGTGACGGAAACGTCCACGCTGGTAATCGGCGCAGGCATTGCGGGCCTTTCGACGGCGCTCTTCCTTGCCAGGGAAGGCGAGGACGTTGTGGTGGTGGAGCGCGCTTTTGCGAACTCGCTGGCATCTGGAGGTAATGCAGGAAGCCTTCATGCCCAGTTGCTTTCCTTCGACCACGGTGCCCGTGCCGAAGGTGGCGGCGGAGCGGCCGCTCAAACGCTTCCCCTCCAGCGTGATTCAATCGCTCTTTGGGCCGCGCTGCAAAGCGAGATCGGACAGGATTTCGAGATGAAGGTTACAGGCGGCCTCATGGTGGCCGAAACCAATGACCACATGCGTTTTCTGGCGGAAAAGGTCAGGGTGGAGTGCGCGGCCGGGATCGATTGCCGCTTGATCGGGCAAGAGGAACTGCGCTGCCTGGAGCCTGCTCTGTCTTCTCATTTCGTCGGCGCTGCCTACTGCTCCCAGGAGGGCAAGATCAATCCTCTCGTCGCTACGCAATATATATTGGAGGCGGCACGGCGAGACGGCGCGCAAGTCTTCGAAAATTGCGAGGTCACCGGAATAAGAACCTCGGACGACGGGTTCGAGGTCAAGACATCGAGGGGCATCTTGCGGACAAGACGCATCGTCAATGCAGCCGGAGCCTTCGCTTCAAGGATCGGCGCGATGCTCGGTGTCGACGTGCCGGTCTTTGGTGCTCCGCTGCAGATGGTGGTTACCGAGGCCGCAGCACCTTTGATCTCGTGTCTCGTCGCCCATGCCGACCGCCATTTGACCCTGAAGCAGGCGGCAAACGGGAACTTCATCATCGGCGGTGGCTGGACCGCAGGCCTCGATCCCGTCCATCAACATCCACGCCCGCTGCTGTCGAGCCTTGAGGGGAACCTTTGGGTTGCCCAGCACGTCGTTCCTGCTCTGCGCAAACTTCACGTCATCCGAAGCTGGGCGGCGATGAACATCAACATCGACGGTGCGCCGATCCTCGGCGAACATCCGTCAATGCCGGGGTTCTTCAACGCCGTCACTTCAAACGGCTATACGCTCGGCCCGATTGTCGGCCAGTTAACATCTCGGCTCGTTCTCGGTCGCGAGACCGATAGAGCCTTGCAACCCTTTTCCATCGCGCGTTTCCAGAAAGGCCGGGCATGATTGAGATCACTGGCGTTACCAAATATTATGGACAGTTCGCTGTCCTTAAGAACTGCTCGGTGAACGTCGAACGCGGTGAGGTCGTGGTTGTCTGCGGTCCCTCGGGGTCGGGCAAATCGACATTGATCAAATGCGTCAATGGGCTCGAGCAGTTTCAGGAAGGTTCGATCCGGGTGCATGGTATCGAAGTCGGCGACCCGAAGACCGACCTGCCGAACCTTCGCACGCGGGTAGGTATGGTCTTCCAGAACTTCGAGTTGTTTCCTCATCTGACGATCATCGACAATATCATGCTGGCGCAGAAGATTGTCATTGGCCGCAGCGAAACGGCAGCTCACACCAAGGCCATGGCGCTTCTTGATCGGGTCGGGCTGACGGACCACGCGAAAAAATATCCAAGCCAACTCTCCGGCGGGCAGCAGCAGCGCGTGGCGATCGCGCGGGCGCTCGCGATGGATCCGCTCGCCATGCTCTTCGACGAGCCGACCTCCGCGCTTGATCCAGAGATGATTTCCGAAGTGCTCGACGTCATGACCGGACTGGCAAAGGACGGCATGACGATGATGGTCGTCACCCATGAGATGGGATTTGCCCGCCGGGTGGCGACACGCGTGATTTTCATCGATCAGGGCGAGATCGTCGAGGATCGTCCGAGCGAGGAGTTTTTCGCGGGAAAACACAACCCACGAACCGAAGCCTTCCTTGGCAAAATCCTGCAACACTGAAGGTCAGGCTTGTGAGCAACTACGATCTCATCATTCAGAACGGCACGGTGGCGACTGCTGCGGATGTTTTCCAGGCGGATATCGGCATTAAAGACGGCAAGATTGTCCAGATCGGGCAAAGCCTGTCGGGCGCTGCGCACACGATCGACGCCTCGGGCAAATATGTCCTTCCAGGCGGCATCGACAGCCATGTCCATATCTCCCAGCCTTCGGGCGACGGGATCGAGATGGCGGACGACTTCGAGAGCGGAACGCTGTCGGCGGTGTTCGGCGGCAATACGACCGTCATGCCGTTCTGCCTTCAGGAAAAGGGCAAGTCGCTGCGAGAGGTGCTAACGGCCTATCATGCGCTCGCAGAGGGCCAGTGTTATACCGACGTCAGTTTTCATCTGATCATATCCGACCCGAGCGACGCCGTGCTGGGGCAGGAGTTGCCAGCGCTTGTGGCCGACGGCTATCCGTCGCTGAAGGTTTTCATGACCTATGAGAGCCTGCGCCTTGATGACGCACAGATCCTGAAGACGCTCGATGTCGCGCGACGGACGGGCGCCACCGTCATGGTCCATTGTGAAAACGAGGACGCAATCAGGTTCCTGATCGAAAAACACGAGCTGGCGGGCGACGTTGCCCCACGCGCTCATGCCTCCACCCGTCCGGTCGCCATCGAACGCGAAGCTACGCACCGCGCCCTGACGCTGGCCGAAATCGTGGACGTTCCCGTTGTCATTGTGCATGTCTCGAACGGCGAGGCCATGGAAGAGATCGCTCGCGCAAGGATGAGAGGCGTCAAAGTCGTCGGGGAAACCTGCCCGCAATATCTGACGCTCACCGCCAAGGACCTCGACGGCATGGATTGGGAGGGCGCCAAACTTGTCTGCTCTCCGCCGCCGCGCGATGAAGATGCCCAGAAGGAATGCTGGCGCGGGATCGAGACCGGGGCATTCGAACTCTTTTCATCCGATCATTGTCCATTCCGTTACGACGACCAGCACGGGAAGCTTAATCCCAAAGGTCGCATGAATTTCAGGCACATCCCCAATGGCATTCCAGGCGTCGAAACCCGCCTTCCCATCCTATTTTCGCAAGGGTTCATGGCCGGGCGCATCGATCTGCCGCGCTTTGTCGCCCTGACATCAACGAACCATGCAAAGACCTATGGCCTCTATCCACAAAAGGGAACGATTGCCGTAGGGGCGGATGCAGACATCGCGATCTGGGATCCAACCATCGAGCGGACCATCCGTCATGCGGAACTGCATGATGGCGCAGACTATTCGCCCTACGAGGGGATCGAGATCACCGGCTGGCCGATAACGACAATTGTCGCCGGAAAGCCTGTGGTCGAAAACGGCGTCCTAGTGGGTACTAAGGGCCACGGGCAATATCGGAAAGCCGCGGCGAGACAAATCAACAAACGGTCAAATCTAACAAGAGCGACATCATGAAACTGAAAATTACAGCAGGGCCATTCATCTTCGACGCTGTCCTGGAAACTGCCAGAGCGCCCAAAACCTGTGACGCATTCATCAAGCAGATGCCGTTCGATGGTAAAATCGTGCACGTTCGCTGGTCTGGCGAGGGCGTTTGGATTCCGCTTGGCGACCATGATTTCGGCGTCGGTTATGAGAACCATACGAGCCATCCGGCCCCCGGTCATATCATCCTTTACCCAGGAGGCATTAGCGAAACGGAAATCCTGCTTGCCTATGGAGGTGTCGATTTTTCATCGAAAATGGGCCAACTGGCTGGCAATCATTTCATCACAATCACATCCAATCTCGACCAACTCGCCGAAATAGGGCGCCTCACGCTGTGGGAAGGCGCGCAATCCATTCGATTTGAGGCCGTATCCTAGAGCATGATGCCGAAAAGTGTGGGCGGTTTTCGGATGACATCATGCTCTAACTATCTAATTTAGAACAGGATTCAGATTTTAGGCCGACGCGGCCTAAAATCATTCTGTTCTAGGCGCAATAGCGCGAGACGACAGGGTTGACGCCGGCGTGCCAGCACCGCCTAACGTAGCGGTTGGCACGTTTCCTGCATTCTAGTCTTCGAGATTTCCAAATGGTGGACGAGGCCCGAAATGTCTTTTGATTTTGACTTCGAACTTGCGAAAAGAGCGGCGCAAGAACTGCCTCCGCCGCAGAAGCAGCCAAAACCGCGTAAGATGTCTCTTCTACAGAGACTCATGGCTTCGCCGCCAAGTCCTCCTCGTCCGTCTCTCAGCATTCCGCGCCCATATAGAGGTGGTGATGCGCGATGACGCTGTGATACCCCTGTTGAGCAGATAAGGCGGTGCTGTGCACACGGTTCTATTCCCGTCAAGGCGGTGTCCTTTCCACAGATGTGGTGCGTGCAACACTTGACGAGCTGTGTCGCCGGGATGTTCCAGCGCGGACGTCCAACGACGAGATCACTCTCTACAAGGCAGTCGGAACGGCGTTGGCTGATCTTGCCGCCGCGACGATGGTCTATGAAGCCGCCTTGATTGCCGGCTGACGCCTTCTGGCCCGGGCGATCGCGCATGATCGGAACGCGGCTGTTGCCCGGTTCCAGCAGCCAGGGACCGCGCCAGAAGCAAGAACTATTCGTGCTTCCCTCCCCCGACGGCGTTCCCTACACTCTGGCCTGTCCTCCCCGAGTCCTGGAAATGAGGTTTTCATGAGCACGCTTACCCGCTTCTCCGTTCAGCCGCTCTCGACCATGACCCGCCGTCTTGCGGATGTCGCCTCAGCTCGTCGCGAACCCGACCTGGTCATCCAGGGCGCGCGCGTCCTGTCTACCTATTCGGAGCGCTTTCTCGACGGACGCGAAATCTGGATTTCGGGGGGCCGCATTGCAGCCGTCAAGCCGGCCGGCAGCTACAGAGGCGGGAGCGCCAAGCTCTACGACGCCAGAGGCGGCATCATCGCCCCCGGCCTGGTCGATCCGCATATCCATATCGAATCCTCGATGGTCACGGCCTGCGCCTATGCGGAAGCGGCACTCCTCAACGGCACGACGACGATCTTCTGCGACAGCCACGAGATCGGCAACGTCATGGACGTCGCCGGCGTCGAGGCCATGCTCGAGGATGCGCGGCAGGCGCCGCTGTCGATCTTCCTGACCGTGCCGAGCACCGTGCCGGCGACGACGCCGGACCTGGAAACAGCCGGCGGCGACCTGACGCCGGACAAGATCGCCGCCCTGTTCGACAAATGGCCGGAAGCCGTGGCTCTCGGTGAGAAGATGGATTTCGTCCCCGTTGCGATGGGCGACGAGCGCAGCCATGCGATCCTGGCTGCAGCACTCGAGCGCGGCAGGCCGGTGTCGGGCCATGTCTACGGACGAGAGTTCGTTGCCGCCTATGCCGCATCCGGCGTTACCGACACGCATGAAGCCATCGACCGCGATATTGCCGACGACCTGCTGGAAGCCGGCGTGTGGATCTTCCTGCGCGGCGGCCCGCCGACGACTCCCTGGCATTCGCTGCCGCAGGCGATCAAGACGATCACCGAGCTCGGCGCCTCCCACAAGCGCGTCGCCGTCTGCACCGACGACCGTGATGCGGAAGATCTGCTCGCCTTCGGCCTGGACTGGGTAACGCGCGAAGCCGTGAAATACGGCATGAGGCCGGAAGAGGCCTGGGCGATGGGTTCGCTGCACGGCGCGACGCGGTTCGGCATGGAAGGCGAAATCGGCGGTCTGGGCGGCGGGCGCCGGGCCGATCTGGTGCTTCTCAGCGACGACCTTACGCCGGTCAGCACCTGGTATGGTGGCGAACTCGTCGTCGACGGCAAGAAGATCACGCCGATCCTCGACGAAGCTATGTCGAAACCGTACCGCTATCCGGATGCCGCCTACCACACGGTCAAGCTGCCCAAAAATCTCAAGCTGACACCGGACCTGCCGACGGAGACGGTCGTCGCTCATACGATCAAGCCGGAGCTGCCCGGCATTACCCTCGGCCACGTCACCGTCACGCTGGAGCCGGCCAATGACTGGCAGGCGCATTTCGACAGGCACGACCTCTGCTTCGTGACGGTGGTGGAGCGCCACGGCAAGTCAGCCGGCAATGTCGCCCACGGACTGCTCAACGGCTTCGGGCTCAGACAAGGCGCGGTCGCATCCTCGGTCGGCCACGACAGCCACAACATCATCGTCGCCGGCACCAATGCCGCCGACATGCAGGTGGCGCTGGACGCGATCGAAGAAAGGCAGGGTGGCGTCTGTATCGTCATGGACGGCAAGGTGACGGCCATGGTGCCGCTGCCGATCGCCGGGCTCTTGTCCGACCAGCGCGTGCACCAGGTCGCGGACGAAGTAAAGGCCTTGAAGCTCGAATGGGAAAAGGCAGGCTGCACCATCGCCTATATGGGCTTCAACCTCATCCCGTTGTCGGTCATCCCGGAAATCCGGATAACCGACAAGGGCCTGGTGCTGGTGCCGGACATGGTGATCTCGCCGCTCTTCGAAAAGGCTTGACCGGCAAAAACCAGCCGGCGAGTGCTTGCTGGAATGCCAACATAGAATAGCCCGCGTGATCGAAACCTGAATGTCGGCCCGACCTAGGGAGCGAAACGCCACACCGTCGTCCTCTTGATTTCGCTGTCCTCTAGCGCCCGCGTCACCGGCACCTCGTAAACCGCGCAAAATTCCAGCCGATCCCGCGGCAGGTAACTGCGTCCGGGATCGCCGACCAGCACCGCCTTGCCCTCGGCCGCCAGCATCGCGAACCAGGGAACGAGCGCATCGGCGAAAGCGCGGTCGTAGAAGACGTCGCCGGCAAGCACGATATCCGCATCGACGGCCTGGCCGATCAGATCGGCGCCGGTAAATCCGAGCAAAACGCGATTGGCCTCGGCATTCATCCGGACTGCGGCTAGCGCCCAGGGATCGATATCGCAGGCGGTGACCTTGCGGGCACCGGCCATCACAGCCGCAATGCCGACAAGGCCGGAACCGCTGGCGAAATCGAGCACGCGCTTGCCGCGCACCGTTTCCGGTTGGTCGAGGATGTAGCGCGCCAGTCCCTGACCGCCCGCCCAGGCAAAAGCCCAGAAGGGTGGCGGCAGACCGATCGCCTCCAGCTCCTCCTCCGTCTTCAGCCAGAGTTCATGCGCCTCGCTCGCCAGATAGAGCGAAATCTCCGGCACATGCGGCGGCGGCATCAGGCTGGTATTGGCGCGGATGAAGGCTTCGGGATCGGTCTTCAACGCGGCGGATTGTCCAGCCCGCCCATGCGGCAGACTTCGAGATATTCTTCTTCCGTCACCGGCTGCACCGACAGCCGCATCGAGGTGACGAGCGCCATCTTGGCAAGCTTCTCGCTCGCCTTGACATCCTTCAGCGTCACCGGCTTAGGCAAGTCCATGACGGCTCGGATATCGACGCAATCCCACTTCGGATCGCCCTTGGCGGAGGAATCGGGATGGGAGAGGGCGCAGACTTCGACGATGCCGACGATCTCCAGCCCGTCATTGGAATGGTAGAAGAAGCCTTTGTCGCCGATCTGCATCGCCCGCATATTGTTGCGCGCCAGATAGTTGCGGACGCCGGTCCATTCTGTGCCCTTTTCGCCGGCAGCCTTCTGCTGCTCCCAGGACCAGGAGGCGGGTTCGGATTTATAGAGCCAGTGCGCCATGTTCACGCCTCCGGTTTGTTGAAGACCCAGTTGTAGGCCTGGACCTCGACGCTTTCGAACAGTCCGGCCTTGGCGTAAGGGTCGGCATCGGCAAACGCCCGCGCCGCCTCTTTCGATTCCGCTTCGATGATGATCAGGCTGCCGCAGGGCTTGCCGTCATCGTCGAGAAATGGGCCGGCGATCTTCAGCGTGCCCTCGGCATTCAGTCTGTTCAGATGCTCGATATGTGTCGGACGCGTATCCATGCGCACGTTCAGATGTCCCGGTTTGTCCTTGCAGAGAAGGGCGAAAAGCATGTCTGTCTCCTATTCGGTGGTGATCGGACGCGTCATCAGCTGCTCGATCGCCTCTGATATATCGAGCCTGCCGTCGATAATGGCGGAAACGGCATCGGTGATCGGCATGCTGACCTTCAATTCCGCCGCCAGCCGCGAGGCGACGGAGGCGGCAAACGCGCCTTCCACCAGCGCGCCATGCAGGGGATCGGTCTTGTCGCCGCGCCCGAGCGCGATGCCGAAGCGCAGGTTTCGCGATTGATGGCTCGTCGCCGTCAGCACCAGATCTCCGAGCCCGGAAAGCCCGCGCACCGTATCCGCCTGGCCGCCCATGGCGACGACGAAACGCGACATTTCCGCAAGCCCGCGCGCAATCAGCGCCGCACGCGCAGAATCGCCGATGCCGCGGCCTTCGACGATGCCGCAGGCGATCGCCAGCACATTCTTGAGCGCGCCGCCGAGCTGCACGCCGATCCGGTCGCTGGAGGCATAGAGCCGGAAGGTCCGGCCTGATATCGCCTGCGCTAGCCGCTCAGCCGTCTCCATGTCGGCTGCCGCAATCGCCATCGCCGTCGGCAGGCCTTTGGCGATATCGGCGGCAAAACCCGGGCCTGAGAGCACCGCGACGGAATGGTCCGGCAGTTCCCGTTCCAGCATGTCGGTCAGAAGATTGCCCGTCGCCCGCTCGATGCCCTTGGCGCAGGTGACGACGACAGCGTCTTTGGAAAGATAAGGTCCGTATTGCCGCGCCGCATCGGCCTGCGCCTGCGACGGCATCGCAAAAAGCACGATGGAGGCGCCGGTGATTGCATCCGCCTCGGCGGAAAATTCCAGCGTGTCGGGCAGAGAAATGCCGGGCAGCACCGCATCATGCAGCCGCTCGCTCTTCAGATCTTCCATCAGCGCCGGATTGCGCCCGACAAGCGTCACCGCACTGCGCCCGGCAAGGGCGATGACGGCGGCAAGCGCCGTGCCGAAAGCCCCCGATCCGACGACGGCGATGTTTTCGCTCATGCCTTGGCTCCTCTTTTTCCGAAACCGACCAGCGTTTCCGCGTTGGAATCGAGCGGCCAGCGCGACCGCGGCTGTACGTCGAGCGCATCCGGTGCGGCACCCGCCGCCATCCGCTCCAGTCCCGCCCAGGCGATCATCACGGCATTGTCGGTGCAGAGGTGCAGCGGCGGTGCAATAAAACGGAAGCCATTCTTGTCGCACAGCGCCTGCAGCGTGCCGCGCAGTTCGAGATTGGCGGCGACGCCGCCGGCAACGACGAGCGCAGGCTTTTCGCCAGCAGCAGAGCCGGTAGCAGGCCCAGGAGTAGGCAATGTCGCCGGAAATTCCGTCTTGAACCGCTGCAGGCCGCGGCCGATGCGATCCTTCAGCGTCCGCGAAATCGCCTTCTGGAACGAGGCGCAGATATCCGCCACGTCCTGATCGCTGAGCGGCGCGATATCCTGTGCCGCCTGCCGCACGGCCGTCTTCAATCCGGAGAAGGAGAAATCGAGCCTTGCCTCACCGACCAGCGGCCGCGGAAAATTGAAACGATCGGGATTGCCGTCCCGCGCCATGCGCTCCACCGCCGGTCCGCCGGGATAGGGCAGGCCGAGCAGCTTTGCCGTCTTGTCGAAGGCTTCGCCGAGCGCATCGTCGATCGTCGTGCCCCAGCGCTCGTATTGCCCGACGCCGCGCACCAGGATGAGTTGGGTATGGCCACCGGAGACGAGCAGCATCAGATAGGGAAAGGACAGTCCGTCCGTCAGCCGCGCCGTCAGCGCATGGCCTTCGAGATGGTTGACCGCATAGAGCGGCTTGCCAGCGGCTCTGGCAATCGCTTTGCCGGTCATCAACCCGACAAGCAGCCCGCCGATCAACCCCGGCCCCGACGTGGCGGCAATGGCGTCGACATCGCCCAGCGACACATTGGCGCGCTTCAGCGCCTCTTCGATCAGCTCGTCCAGCGCCTCGACATGGGCGCGCGCGGCGATCTCCGGCACCACGCCGCCATAGGCGCTGTGCTCGTCGAGCTGCGACAGCACCACGTCCGACAGCACGTTGGAATGCCCCTCCGCATCGCGCTCGACGACGGCGGCGGCGGTCTCGTCGCAGCTTGTTTCGATGCCAAGGATGCGTAGAAAGGGAACCATGAAGCCTGTTCGTTGATTGCGATGGGATGGAAACCCGTTTACGAGAACTCCGGTAACAACGGAATTGAGCGGATGCAAACAAAACCTTTCCGGATCGGCACGCGGGGTAGCCCGCTGGCGCTTGCCCAGGCGCATGAGGCCCGCGACAGGCTGATGGCGGCGCATCATCTGCCCGAAGAACTGTTCGAGATCGTCGTGCTGACGACCAAGGGCGACCGCATCACCGACCGGTCGCTTTCCGAGATTGGCGGCAAGGGCCTCTTCACCGAAGAGCTCGAACAGAAGCTTGCCGCTGGCGAGCTGGATTTCGCCGTGCACTCCGCCAAGGACATGCCGACGCACCTGCCCGAGGGCCTTCATCTTTCCGCCTATCTGCCGCGCGAGGATATCCGCGACGCCGTCATCGGTCGCACCGCGCGCAAACTGATCGACCTGCCGCATGGCGCCACCGTTGGTTCCTCGTCGCTGCGCCGCCAGGCGCTGATCCGCCGCATGCGGCCTGACATTAACGTCATCACCTTCCGCGGCCTAGTGGAAACGCGCCTGCGCAAGCTCGAGGAGGGCCAGGTGGACGCGACCCTGCTGGCACTGGCCGGCCTGAAGCGTCTCGGCAAGGTCGATGTGCTGACCGATATCCTCGATCCCGACACCTTCCCGCCCGCCCCGGCGCAGGGGGCGATCTGCATCGAAAGCCGCATCGGCGATGCCAGGGTCGACGATCTGCTGGCACCGGTCAACGATATCACGACTTTCGACACCGTCTCCTGCGAACGCGCCTTCCTCGCCGCACTCGACGGCTCCTGCCGCACGCCGATCGGTGGTTATGCCATCTGCGAAGGCGACCTGATCCGCTTCTCCGGCCTCATCATCACCCCCGACGGCCGCAGCCAGCATGCCGTGACGACCGACGGCCACCGCCGCGACGCGGCGGCACTCGGCACCCGCGCCGGCCAGGACGTGCGCGCAAGGGCCGGCAGCGCCTTTTTCGACGATTGGCACTGAGGCCGCTGATGCGCGTGCTCGTCACCCGCCCCGCCCATTCGGCGACGAGAACCGCACACCGTTTGCGCGATATGGGCCACGAGCCCTTGCTGCTGCCGCTGCGCCAGCCGGTCCACGACAACACCGCCGCCGTAGCCGCGCTGGCGACCACCAGCGGCGCAATCGCGGTGACCAGCGCCGAAGCGATCAGGGTCGTTTCCGCCCTCGGTGAGCAGCTTCGTCCGCATCTTACCCGCCCGTTTTTCGCGGTCGGGGAGACGACGGCGGGAGAGGCGCGCAGCCTTGGCTTCCGATATGTCGCCGCATCCGCGGGCAACGGCCGCGATCTTGCCGATCTCATCGCGGTGCAGGGAGCCGACGGGTTGCTCTATCTTGCCGGCACCCCGCGCGCCGAAACTTTCGAAGGAAGATTGCGCGAGCTTGGCATCCAATTTTCCGTCGCCGAATGTTATCGCATGCAATCGGCCGTCCCCGATTCTGCCGAGGTCGACGCGATCTTCGCTGACGGTGGCCCGGACGTCATCCTCTTCTATTCCCGCCAGACGGCTGAGGATTTCTTTCGCCTGCCGGAGCCGCGGTCCGCCCTACTGAAGCGCAGCACAATTCGCCTCCTTTGCCTGAGCGAGGCGGTGGCGGGAGCCGTTCCGGCAGTACTTCGAAAAAACGTGACGATTGCGCCGATGCCGGATGAGAGAAGCCTTTTGTCGCTGCTTTGAAGGCTCTAACTGCCCAAATTTGATCTAACCTCTTCCCTTAACTGGGATCACTGTCTAGTTTCGTTGCAATGCAGGATAAAGAGGACCTCATGGTATCGGGAAACCCGCCACGCCATTCGAAGAGCGCCGACGAGCCGGTCACGATCGACCTCGATGCACAGGAATTCGCCTCCGCAGCCGATACCGAAAAGCCGGTAGAGAGCCCAGCCGGTGATGCCGACACTACCGCCGCCACGGACGACGGCCTGACGCCCGAAACCGAAGCTGCCTCGCATGCCGAATATGAAGAAAAGCCTGCGGCGGAGGCGCTTGAGGAGGAACCGGTAGCTTCGGAACCGTCCTACACCCCTCCTCCCGAACAGCCCGCGCCGAAGAGCGCCGGCACCTCCGGTCTCATTGCCGCCGGCATCTTCGGCGGCCTCGTGGCGCTGCTCGGCGCGGGCGCCATCCAGTATGCCGGTTACCTCCCGAGCTCGTCTGCGCCACAGGCGACCTCGCCGGAGACCGCCGAGCTTTCCGGCGAGATCGACGGCCTGAAACAGGCCGTCGCCAACCTTGCCGCCAACCCGGCGAGCACGGATGACGGCGCGCTCGAGAAGCGCGTCGCTGCGCTGGAATCGGCGGCGAAGGCTCCCGCAGCCGGTGCACCGGCCGATTCGGCAAATGTCGAGGCGCTCAACCAGAAGATTGCGGAACTGACCGGCCAGGTCGATCAGCTGCGCGCCACACTTGCCCAGTCTTCCGAACAGCAGACGACGAACGGCGCCGATATATCCAAGCGCCTCGAAGAGGCCGAAAAGAAGCTGAACGAGCCGCGCGAGGACGTCGCCGTCGCCCGGGCGATCGCGGCCGCCGCCCTTAAGGCGGCGATCGATCGCGGCGGTCCGTTTGTGGCCGAACTCGACACTTTCGCCGGCGTCGCGCCCGACGATCCTGCTGTCGCCGACCTCCGCGCCTTTGCCGAGACCGGCATTCCCTCACGCGCCGAACTGGTGGCAGCGGTTCCCGATGTCGCCACCGCGATCGTCGAAGCCGTCAACCAGCCGGATCCGAACCAGAGCTGGTCGGACCGGCTGATGTCGAGCGCCAAGTCGCTGGTGAGCGTTCGCCCCGTCGGCAATATAGAGGGTGAAAGCGTCGAAGCCATTGCTGCCCGCATGGAGGACAAAGTGAAGAGCGGTGACCTGCCCGGCGCTTCCGCCGAATGGAACAATCTGCCCGCCCTCGGCAAGCAGGCGTCGACCGCCTTCAAGCAATCACTCGAAGCGCGCATCCGCGTCGAGGAACTGGTCGGGGGCGCGCTGTCGAAAGCCGTTTCCGGCACCGGCAAGGAAGGATAAGACCATGCTGATCCGCCTTGTCGCCTTCGCCCTCTTCGTGCTGCTTCTCGCCTATGGCTTCTCCTGGCTTGCCGATCGCCCCGGCGATCTCTCGCTGATCTGGGAGGGCCAGATCTACCAGACGAAGCTGATCGTTGCCGCCAGCGCCATCATCGCTCTCATCGCCGCCGTGATGATCGCCTGGTGGTTCGTCCGCCTGGTCTGGACTTCGCCGCATTCGGTGACGCGATATTTCCGCGCCCGCAAGCGCGACCGCGGTTATCAGGCGCTGTCCACCGGCCTGATCGCCGCCGGCGCCGGCAATGCCCTGCTTGCCCGCAAGATGGCCGCCCGCTCGCGCGGCCTCATCCGCGCCGATCAGGAGCCTCTGATCAACCTGCTCGAAGCTCAGGCGGCCCTGATCGAAGGCCGCCATGACGAGGCGCGCGCCAAGTTTGAGGCCATGGCCAACGATCCCGAGACGCGCGAACTCGGCCTGCGCGGCCTTTATCTCGAAGCCCGCCGTCTCGGGGCCAACGAGGCGGCCCGCCAATATGCCGAAAAGGCGGCCGACAACGCGCCCTATCTGCCCTGGGCAGCCCAGGCGACGCTCGAATATCGCAGTCAGGCCGGCCGCTGGGACGATGCGATCCGCCTGCTCGAACAGCAGAAGGCTGCCCGCGTCGTCGAAAAGGCCGAAGCCAACCGTCTGCATGCCGTCCTGCTGACGGCGCGCGCCGGCGAGAAGCTGGAAAGCAACCCGGCCGGTGCTCGCGACGACGCCCAGCAGGCGCTGAAGCTCGCCCCCGATTTCATTCCGGCAGCTCTCGTCGCTGCAAAGGCGCTGTTCCGCGAAGGCGGCGTGCGCAAAGCCGCCTCGATCCTCGAACAGGCCTGGAAATCGGCACCGCATTCGGAGATCGGCCAGGCCTATGTCAGGGCCCGCAGCGGCGATTCCACGCTCGACCGACTGAAGCGTGCCGAGCGGCTGGAAGGGCTGCGCCCGAACAATGTCGAATCCCTTCTCGTCGTCGCTCAGGCGGCACTCGACGCGCAGGAATTCGCCAAGGCGCGCACCAAGGCGGAAGCGGCGGCGCGCATGCAGCCGCGTGAAGCCGCCTTCCTGCTCTTGGCCGACATCGAAGAGGCCGAGACCGGCGACCAGGGCCGCGTGCGCCACTGGCTGGCCCAGGCGCTCAAGGCGCCGCGCGATCCGGCCTGGGTGGCGGATGGTTTCGTCTCCGACAAATGGCTGCCGATATCGCCGGTGACCGGCCGTCTCGACGCCTTCGAATGGAAGGCGCCTTTCGGCCAGATCGAAGGTCCGCTCGAAGACGGTTCGACGCCGGCCTCGATCGAAACGGCTCTGAAGACGCTGCCGCCGCTGCGTGACGTCAGGCCGGAAAGCCCCGTCAACGACCATCGCATCATCGAGCTGGAACGCGCTGCGACGATTGCCGAGGCTGTGCGCCCCACGCCGGCACCAGCGCCGGCAAAATCGAAACCCGTCGAACCGGCCGCGAGCGATAAAGCGCCGGCGCCGAATGAGGCAAAACCTTTCTTTGGCGGGTTGCCGGATGATCCCGGCGTTCGCGATCCCAGGGTGGAACCGGAACCCAAGACACGGCTCCGCCTTTTCTGAAATGGAACGAAAACCGCATGTTCGAACGCTTTCAGGCATTCTTCCAAAAGCTCACCGCCGACCACCCGAAGAAAGGATTTGCCCCTGATGATCCGCGCATCGCAGTGGCAGCGCTCTGCATGCAGGTCATGGAGGCCGACGGTCAGATCAAAGCCAGCGAGAAGAAGCGGCTGCGCAAGCTCCTGAAGGAGCAGTATGCCCTCGACGGCAAACAGCTCGATGCTCTGATGGCCGCCGGTCTGGAGGCCGAAAGCACCGCCGTCGATTATTATCGCTTCACCGCCGACCTGAAACGCCATCTCAATACCGAGCAACGGCTGGAGCTGATCGGCATCCTCTGGGACATCGTCTATGCCGATGGCGAACGCAGCGAGATGGAAGACCATGTGATCTGGCGTATCGCCGATCTGCTCGGCGTCTCCTCGCGCGAGCGCATCCAGAAGCGGCAGGAGGCCGCCGCCAGGGTGACGGATGTCCAGGTTGCGCAAGATGATGCCGACTGAGCAGAACCCGAACCGCGACGGGCGCCCGATCCTTATCATCCTGCATCAGGAGCGATCGAGCCCCGGCCGTGTCGGCCAATTGCTCGTCGAAAAGGGCTACCGCCTCGATATTCGTCGCCCGGTTCTCGGCGAGCCGCTTCCGACGACGCTCGAAGACCATGCCGGCGCCGTGGTCTTCGGCGGGCCGATGAGCGCCAATGATCCCGATGACTTCATCAAGAAGGAGATCGACTGGATCGATATTCCGCTGCGGGAAAAACGCCCCTATCTCGGCATCTGCCTCGGCGCGCAGATGCTGGTGCATCATCTCGGCGGCAAGGTGCAGCCGAATGCCGACGGCTCGACGGAGATCGGCTGGTATCCGCTGCACCCGACCGAGAAGGGCCGGCTGCTGATGCACTGGCCGAAGATGGTCTATCATTTCCATCGCGAGGGTTTCGAACTGCCGCGCGGCGCCGACCTGCTGGCCGAAGGCGATGCCTATCCGAACCAGGCCTTCCGCTACGACGGCAACGCCTGGGGCCTGCAGTTCCATGCCGAGCTCACTCGGGTGATGATGCATCGCTGGGTCGTGCATGGCGCCCATCGCTTCATCCTGCCGAACGCCCAGCAGGGCCGCGAACATCTCGAAGGCCGCATGCTGTTCGACGCGCCGCTGAGAGCCTGGCTGACCGAATTCCTCGACATCGTCTTCGAGGGAAAGGCGGCGAAGGCGACGTCTTCTATCGCTCTTCGCGCATAATCGGTTTCGAAATCGATCCCGACTATGCGGTGGGCGCGTCGAGCGTATCGATCTGCCGCAATTTCGGGAAACTCGAAGCCCAGATCGCCGCCACAGCAAGCGTTCCGATCCCGCCGATAACAACCGCCGGCACAGCACCGAAGATCGATGCCATCGTGCCTGCCCTGAATTCCCCGAGTTCGTTTGAAGCACCGACGAAGACCATGTTGACGGCGTTGACCCGGCCGCGCAGATGATCCGGCGTCCAGAGCGCAATCAGGCTCTCGCGCACATAGACCGACACCATGTCGGCCGCCCCCATCAGCGCCAGCGCCGCGATCGAGACCTCGGTGTTGGTCGACACGCCGAAAATGATCGTTCCAAGGCCGAACAGGGCGACGCCGATGAACATGTAGATGCCGGCGCGGTGTTTGAGCGGGTAGGCGGCCAGGAAGATCGCCATGACGATGGCGCCAAGGCCGGGTGCGGCACGCAACAGCCCGAGCCCCCAGGGACCGAGTGTCAGAATATCACGCGCAAAAATCGGCATCAGCGCCGTCGCGCCGCCGAGCAATACGGCGAAGAGATCGAGTGAGATCGCCCCGAGCACCACCCTTTCGGCGCGGATGAAGCTGAAGCCACCGAGGATCATTGCCCAGCTCTTGGTTTCGCCCGTCGTCTTCTGCTCCGGCTTCGGGATCATGTAGAGAAGGGCCGCACCGAGCACGGAAAAGATCACCGCCACACTATAGGCGGTCGTCGCGCTGACGCCGTAGAGCAGGCCGCCGAGCACCGGCCCGGTGATCGCCGCAAGCTGCCAGGACGACGAATTCCAGGCGATCGCATTGGAAAGAGCCTGCTCCGGCACGAGATTGGGCGCCAGCGACTGCACCGCCGGCGACATGAAGGCACGTTCGATGCCGAAGATCAAAAGGACGGCGAAAACAGGCAGAGGTGTAAAGGTGCCCATGATTGTCATGACCAGCAGCGCCAGTGTGCAGAGCGCGCTCACCAGCGAGCAGAGCGCGGCGATCGCCCGGCGATTATACCGGTCGGCCACCGAGCCGGTGACGAGCATGAGCAGCAGCGACGGCAGGAACTGCACGAGACCGATCAGGCCGAGATAGATCGCCTTGCCCGTCTGGTCGTACATCTGCCAGCCGACGGCAACGCTGACGATCTGCTGCGAGAAGGAAAGCAGGAAGCGCGCGAAGAAGAACCGCGTGTAGGACGAATGCCGAAACGCGGCAAAACGGTCTCCGGTGGGCGCAAACGACATGGATGTTTTCCGAGGAGACGGGCGCCGCAATAGCTGCAGAGCCGCCCGTTAAACATGATTCACCGCGCGTCTCCACACGGCACTTGCTCGTTTAGTCACCAATGTCTACATGTCTGTCAACAACGAATTTGGAGATGACGATGTTTGCGCTGTTTCAAACCATTGATTTGGCTTTGAATATTTACACCTGGATCCTGATTGGCAGTGCCATTTTTTCCTGGCTCTATGCCTTTAACGTCATCAACTCCAGCAATCAGTTCGTCAATTCGGTCGGCACTTTTCTCTATAACGTCACCGAACCGGCGCTGAAGCCGATCCGCCGCTTTCTGCCGAACCTTGGCGGCATCGACATTTCGCCGATCATCCTGCTGCTGATCATCTTCTTCCTGCGCACCTTGCTGTGGACCACGCTGTACCCGCTGGTCGCTTGAGCCGTCCCTGGCGCCTTTTCGATGACCATCTGCGCCTCGCCGTCCGGCTGACGCCGAATGGCGGGCGTGACGCAATCGATGGCATCGAGGCCGACGGCGAGGGTGAAGCCCTCCTGAAGGCGCGCGTCACATCGGTCCCGGAAAAGGGCAAGGCAAACAAGGCCCTCATCCTGCTGATCGCGCAATCGCTGCGCATTCCCAAATCCAGCGTCAGCTTTGTCTCCGGCGAGACCGCACGCAAAAAAATCCTCCGGATCGACGGCGACCCGGAGGATTTGGCAAGAAAGCTCGAAGCGTTTCTTCGCTGAACGATCAGCCCTTCGTCGTCTTGGCGCGCTCGACGGCTTCGAGGATCAGTTCACCGGCTTCCTTGGAGTCGCCCCAGCCGAAGATTTTCACCCACTTGCCGGGCTCCAGATCCTTGTAGTGCTCGAAGAAGTGCTCGATCTGCTTCAGCGTGATCTCGGGAAGATCGGTGTAGTCCTTCACCTTCTCGTAGCGCAGCGTCAGCTTCGGCGACGGCACGGCGATGATCTTCTCGTCCTTGCCGGAATTGTCTTCCATCTTCAGGACGCCGATCGGGCGGACATTGATGACGCAGCCGGGAACCAGCGGGCGGGTGCTGGCGATCAGCACATCGATCGGGTCGCCGTCTTCCGACAGTGTGTGCGGCACGAAACCATAATTGCCGGGATAGGTCATCGGCGTATAGAGGAAACGATCGACCACCAGCGTGCCGGCTTCCTTGTCCATCTCATACTTGATGGGATGACCGCCGACCGGAACCTCGACGATAACGTTGACGTCCTCAGGTGGATTATTACCGATGGAAATAGCGTCGATGCGCATAGGAAACTCCCGCGAGGTTGAATTTGTTCGCAGCCAGATAATCAGTTTCATGTGGCAACGCAACATCGCACAGCGCCAATGCTTGACTGCAGCGGCGCACATTCACATCAAAAACTTCCGGTAGGAGATAGGCGAAGGCCGACTCTAGCGCCGTGCGTCTTTTCAGACACGCTAGGGATCGATCAGCTCCAGATGAAGCCGATCTTCTTCAATTGCCTGTGGTCGAAACTTTCCATGCCTTCGCAGAAATCGACACCGCCGTGATGGCGGTAGAAGCGGCCGGCAGTCTCGTTTTCCTCGAGGCACCAGACCACCAGCCCGTTGCAGCCCAGCGACTTCAACAGCCGGCGCGCCTCGCCGAACAGCATCCTGCCGAGGCCGATGCCCTGATATTCGGGCCGAAGGTAAAGCTCGTAGATTTCGCCTTCCTGCGGTAAAGCGCGGGCGCGGTTCAGGCCAAGCGTCGCATAGCCGGCGACGGTGCCGGCAACATCGAGAACCAGCAGCGTTGCCGGCCCGCGCGTCGCCTTGCGCCACCAGCTTTCGCCGCGCCGCTCGATCATCTGCGTCAGCGCACGATGCGGAATGATACCCGCATAGGTATGCTGCCAGGCGAGCCTGTGTGTTTCCGATATAGCGCGGGCATCATGCGGCTCGGCCCGCCGGACATCGATCGACAACGTCTTCATAACGTTTACTCTGGTCCCGCCAGAGGCAATTAACCATATGCGATACCGCATTCCGGTCCATTGCCCACAGACTTAACATGTGGACGATGGTCAAAAGTTAACGCTTTTTTAACGATTGTCACAAGATGGAATCGACGCGGCGCACAACAAAAACCCCGGCGCGAGGGCCGGGGTTTTAAGGACTTCTCTAAACTGCGCCAGGCTCTCAGAGGGCCGCCTTCGACTTTTCGAAACGCTTGCGATCGTTTGCGTCGAGATACATCTTGCGCAGACGAATATTCTTCGGCGTCACTTCCATCAGCTCGTCGTCCTGGATCCAGGAGAGTGCGCGATCAAGCGTCATGCGGATCGGCGGCGTCAGCTTCACCGCTTCGTCCTTGCCGGCGGCGCGGATGTTGGTGAGCTGCTTGCCCTTCAGGACGTTGACTTCAAGGTCGTTGTCGCGCGAATGGATGCCGATGATCATGCCGGCATAGACCTTTTCGCCCGGCTCGATGATCATCGGGCCGCGATCTTCCAGGTTGAACATCGCATAGGCGACAGCTTCGCCGGGAGCGTTGGCGAGCAGCACGCCGTTGACGCGGCCACCGATCACACCCTTGTAGGGCTGGTAGTCGTGGAACAGGCGGTTCATGATCGCCGTGCCGCGCGTATCCGTCAGCAGCTCCGACTGGTAGCCGATCAGGCCGCGGGTCGGTGCGTAGAAACGCAGGCGGAGACGGTTGCCGCCCGACGGACGCAACTCGACCATTTCGGCCTTGCGCTCGGACATCTTCTGCACGACGACGCCGGAATGTTCTTCGTCGACGTCGATGACGACCTCTTCGACCGGCTCCAGAAGCTGGCCGCTTTCATCCTTGTGCATCACGACACGCGGACGCGACACGGCAAGCTCGAAGCCTTCGCGACGCATGGTTTCGATGAGGACGGCGAGCTGAAGTTCGCCGCGGCCGGACACGTAGAACGAATCCTTGCCTTCGGCTTCTTCGATCTTCAGGGCGACGTTGCCCTCCGCTTCCTTGAAGAGGCGGTCGCGGATGACGCGGCTCGTCACCTTGTCGCCTTCGGTGCCCGCCAGCGGGCTATCGTTGACGATGAAGGACATGGTGACGGTCGGCGGATCGATCGGCTGCGCCGGCAGCGGTGCTGTGATCGAAGGATCGCAGAAGGTGTCGGCGACCGTGCCCTTGGAAAGGCCGGCGATCGCAATGATATCACCTTGATGCGCTTCTTCGATCGGCTGGCGTTCGATGCCGCGGAAGGCGAGGATCTTGGAAATGCGGCCGGTTTCAATCGTCTTGCCGTCGGCGTGGAGAACCTTCACCGCCTGGTTCGGCTTGATGGAACCGGAATTGATGCGGCCGGTGATGATGCGACCGAGGAAGGGGTTGGCTTCGAGGATCGTGCCGATCATCGTAAACGGACCTTCGTGGACGGTCGGCTCCGGAACATGCTTGAGCACCAGGTCGAGAAGCGGGGTAAGACCCTGATCCTTCGGACCTTCTGGATTGACGTTCATCCAGCCGTCGCGGCCCGAACCGTAGAGGATCGGAAAGTCGAGCTGCTCGTCGGTCGCGTCGAGGTTTGCAAAGAGGTCGAAGACTTCGTTGATGACTTCTTCGTGGCGGCCGTCCGGACGGTCGATCTTGTTGATCGCGACGATCGGGCGAAGGCCGACCTTCAGCGCCTTGCCGACGACGAATTTCGTTTGCGGCATCGGGCCTTCCGAGGCATCGACGAGAACGATCGCGCCATCCACCATCGAGAGAATGCGCTCGACTTCACCGCCGAAGTCGGCGTGGCCGGGGGTGTCGACGATGTTGATGCGGACACCCTTCCATTCCACCGAGGTCGCCTTGGCGAGAATGGTGATGCCGCGTTCCTTTTCGAGATCGTTCGAGTCCATCACGCGTTCAGCGACACGCTGATTTTCGCGGAACGAGCCGGACTGCTTGAGAAGCTCATCCACCAGGGTCGTTTTGCCATGGTCAACGTGCGCGATGATCGCGATATTGCGAAGTGCCATATGTGAAATCTCTGAGGCTGGGGCGCACGCTCTAGAGGACGCGCCTATTAGTTTGGGGCGTCCATACAGTTTTTTTTGCGTTTGCGAAAGGGGGGAACGCGCAAAAGCTGCGGCAAGGCTTTCGCCCCGCCGCATCACAGCGTGTCATCAAATTGTCTTAGGCGTCGCTGCCTGTCAATTCCTCGAAGGTCGAAAGTCCTTTTTTCAGAAGCATCGCATCCGGGCTCGGCAGCTTGCCGCGGAAGGCCTTATAGGCATCCTCTGGATCGACCGAGCCGCCGACGGAATAGATATTCTCCTTGAGCTTGCGCGCCATCTCGCCGTTGAAGGCGTCGCCCGTCTCCTCGAAGGCGGCGAAGGCGTCGGCGTCGAGCACCTCCGACCACATGTAGGAGTAATAGCCGGCCGAATACCCGCCGGAGAAGATGTGCTGGAAGTGCGGCGTTGCGTGGCGCATGACGATAGACTTCGGCATGCCGATCTCGGCCAGCACCTCCGCCTGCACCGCCATCGGGTCCTCGACGGTCGTTCTCGTGTGAAACGCCATATCGACCAACGCCGACGAGGTGAATTCCACGGTATTGAAACCGGCATTGAACGTTCGCGCGGCCAGCACCTTGTCGAGCAGGGCCTGCGGCATCGGCTCGCCGGTCTCGAAATGCACGGCATAGCGCTTCAGGATAGCGGGCACCGTCAGCCAGTGCTCATAAAGCTGCGACGGCAGCTCGACGAAATCGCGCGAAACACTGGTGCCGGAAACGGAAGGGTAGGTAACATTCGACAGCATGCCGTGCAGCGCGTGGCCGAATTCGTGGAACAGTGTGCGCGCGTCGTCGAGCGACAGCAGCGCCGGCTTGCCTTCCGCCGGCTTGGCGAAGTTGCAGACATTATAGATGATCGGCAATTCGCCGTGGCGGCCGTTCTTCAGCTCAAGCCGGTGCTGCGATTGCAATGAGCTCATCCAGGCGCCGGAACGTTTCGAGCTGCGGGCGAAATAATCGCCGAGGAACAGGGCGACCAGCCGGTCCTCGCGGTCCCTGATTTCGAACACCCTGACGTCAGGATGATAGGCGGCCACACCCTTCTTCTCGACGGCGCGGATGCCGAACAGCCGCCCGGCCACATCGAAGCAGGCCTCGATGATCTTCTCGAGCTGCAGATAGGGCTTGAGTTCGGCCTCGGAGAAATCGAACTTTTGCGTCCGGATCTTTTCGGCATAGTGGCGCCAGTCCCAGGGCATCACCTCATGGTTCCGGCCCTCGTCTGATATCAGCGCCGCGATATCGGCCTCCTCCTCGCCGGCGCGTTTCACCGCCCGCGCCCAGACGGCTTTGAGCAGGCCGTTCACCGCCTCCGCCGTCTTCGCCATCGTGTTGTCGAGCTTCAGCTCGGCGAAATTGCCGTAGCCGAGCAGCGTCGCCACCTGATGGCGCAGCGCCAGCGTTTCCTTGATGACGGCGCGGTTGTCCGTCTCCCCGTCATTTTCGCCGCGCGCCACCCACGCCTTGAAAGCCTGCTCGCGCAGATCGCGGCGCTCCGAAAAGGTGAGGAACGGCTCGATGATCGAGCGTGACAGCGTCACCGCATATTTGCCCTCTTCGCCGCGTTCGCGCGCGGCCGCCGCCATCGCGTCGCGAAGGAATTCCGGCAGCCCGGCGAGCTCGGCGCCGTCGGAAAGCAGCAGTGCCCAGGCCTTCTCGTCGGCCAGCACGTTCTGGCCGAATTGCGTCCCGAGGCCGGCAAGCTTTTCGTTGATCGCGGCGAGCTTCTCCTGCTCGGCCTTGTCAAGCTTGGCGCCCGACTTGACGAAGCCTTTCCAATGGCGTTCCAGCACGCGCGTCTGTTCGAGCGTCAGGCCAAGGCTCTCGCGTCTCTCCCAGAGCGTATCGATGCGGGCAAAAAGCGCAGCATTCATCCCGATCTTGGAATAGTGGCGCGACATTTTCGGCGAGATCTCCCGCTCCAGCGCCTGGATCACATCATTGGTATGGGCGCCCGCCTTGTTCCAGAACAACGCCGAAACGCGCGACAGTGCGTCGCCGGCAATCTCCAGCGCCACGACTGTATTGTCGAATGTCGGCGCATCGCCGTTTCCGGCGATCTCGTCGATCTCCCTTTCATGCGCAGCAAGGGCGGCTTCGAAGGCGGCGGCAAAGTCGCCGTCATCAACGGCATCGAAGCGCGGCAGGCCGTGAAGACCGTCCCAGCTTACCAGCGCCGGATTGAAATCATGTGGAGAAGGCATTGGAAAATTCCTTTTTGGCATGCAGGTGGATCGTCAATATAGGAGAGCAACCATGGAATTGGTATGTTGGCGGGGAAGACCTTTTGCCTCGTCCACCAAATCTGGCGAACGCCTGCCAAATCCGGTGGACAAAAGTTGACGCGTGACAATTAACCAATCGTTAACGATTGACGCGAATCACGCGCAAGCGCTAGTTTTCAGGTGTTCTTCTTGTAAGGGGACATGCGCCATGGAAATTTTTTCTGTGCGGTCTTCTCAGAGTTTGCTATTTAAAAACAATCCTAATAACGCAAAAAGTTCGAAGACCTCTGATATTCAAATCGAGACCAAAGCTCCGGCCCCGGCCTCGTTCCAGATCGAAGACAATGTTGACGAAGGGCCTGATTTTACCGCGGTCAGCCCTGGAGAGTTGCGCAACTACGCGCGCCAGAGTTTCGACAGCGGCCTGATCGATCAGAACACCTATGCCGCGATCTCCGAGCCGCTGCCGATGCATGCGATCGATCCGCTCGGCAACGTCATCGATCTCTCCAGCGTCACCGACGGCACCAGCTTCAATTTCCTCGATTATTACAAGAACCAGCTCCAGGTCGCCATGTCGATCGGTGATCCCAACGAGGTTCAGACGCTGAAATCGATCGTCAATTTCCTGGACGGCTGATCAGAGCATGATGCCTGTTCTAGAGCAATTCCAGGAAAAGTCCGAAGCGGTTTTCCGTCCGGAATTGCGTAAAAACAAAAGGATAGAGCGGTTCTGCGTTTCCGTTAAAAGCTGAACCGCTCTAGGTCAGGCCTTGCGCCAGCCGAGCAGGCCGGGTGTGGCATGCCAGAGCGCCTGGGCTGCAAATCCCATGAAGAGTACGCCGGAGCAGCGCACGATCAGCCGCTCATGGGCGCGGTAGAAGCGGCGGACCGCGCCTGCGCCGATGACGCCGATCAGGATGATATCGGCAGTCACGAAACCGACGAACGATACGCCGAGAAGCACCGGCAACGCCTCGAAATCGAGCGCGCCGGCCGAGCCTGCGACCAGCGCCGTGAAGGTCGCGAGCGCCACCGGATAACCCTTCGGATTGGTGACGCCGAAGATCAGACCGCGGCGAAACGGCCGCTCGACCACAACAAGCGCCTGCCCCTCCGCTTTCGGCTTGGCATTGATGGCGCTCCAGCCGATCCAGGCGAGGTAGAAACCGCAGGCAAGTCCGAGCAGGTCGAAGACGAAGGTTCCGATCGTCTTGGCCCCGACGATCGCGATCAGCGCCAGCGACGACCAGATGAGATCCCCGACCAGATGCCCCATCATGAAGAAGGCGCCGGCCTTCCGGCCCTGCCCGGCGCCGATGCCGAGCAGTTGCAGGAAAGCCGGTCCCGGAATGAGCACGTAGAAGAGCGCCGCCAGAAAGGCGCCGAAGAGCAAGGACTGCGTCATGGAAATGCTCCGGAGGATGATAACGGCAGACTAAGCGATCACAGCCATCCGTCAAGGGTGGTGCACCGCCGTGAAAAATGGATCAGGTAGCAAAGGCGACCAGAGGCGGCTTTCGACACGAAGCGGACATCTCATCGTTGAAGGATGCGGCTGCTTTGCGCCCTGCTCCCGCCGGAAAGGCCGGTGGAGTCACTTCCCAAGAGCAGAGTCCCGCGAGGCGAGTTTCCCGACCCGCGCTACTCGCCCAAGCTGGAAAGCAATTCGTCGAGCTGCTCCAACTGCTCCGGCAATGCGACCGCCGAGCCCTGTAGTGCCTCCTCTAGCGCCTCCTTGGACGGGTAGACTTCGTGGAAAATCAGCAGCGTCTTCCCGCCCTGGTCCTCGAAGGTCACGGTCGTGACCGCGCCCTCTTCGCCTTCGTCGTTGGTCCAGACGATGCGCTCGTTCGGCACCACCTCAAGATACTTGCCGTAGAAGGCCATGGTGTCCGCACCGCCGGCGCCGAATTCCAGCCGATATTTGCCGCCGGTACGGACGTCCATATCGCACGATACGAGCGAAACGCCGGATGCCGATTTTGGCACCCACCAGCGCTGGAACAGCTCGGGCTGGCTCCACGCCCTGTAAACCGTGCTCGGCGGCGCATTGAATGTCCGCGTTACGACGAGTTCGCGATCCCCTCTGCGCTCGACTGACGTGCGGTTCTGTGCACCACCTTCACCGTCAACTTGCTGATTCATCGCTTCCATCCTGTTTCATTTCGCTGATGATTTCGTCCAATGCTTCGAAGCGGGCCTCGAAGAGCTTGCGATGCGCCTCGATCCAATCGGCCTCCGCCTTGAGACCGCGTTTCCCAAGCTTGCAGGTTCTCACCCGTCCGACCTTCTGCGTGACGACGAGCCCCGCCCGCTCGAGGACCTGGATGTGCTTCTTCATGCCGGTCAGCGTCATCTGGAACTTATCCGCGAGACTGGTGATCGACTCGTCCGCTCGGCCAAGCTGATGGATGATCCCGCGGCGGGTCGCATCGGACAGCGCCGCAAACGAGCGATCGAGGCAATGACTTGGATACTGAACCATGTAGTTCAGTATATAACCTGCTCGCGCAGGAAGCGCAAGCCTCCCGAACTCTTCCCTGCCGTCGACCGGTCATTCGAGGTCATGCACCGCGGCGGCGGCAGCAATAATCGTCTGCTGCGGCTCGATACCGTTGAAGAAGGCTCTCATCCCGCGCGTCGTCGGATGAAAAACGGCCGGAGGCCTGCGCCTCTTCAGCGACGGGCAGGGGCGCTGGCCGGATCAGCTTAGCGAGTTTACGCAGGCTCTTCCGCTGACGCCGTGAGGGCACGTAGGTGTCGGTTTTTGCGATGTCGCGGGCCACGTCCCGGCGGCTTCGAGCGCATCAAGTTGAAACTCAAAGGGCTGAGCCCTGTCCAGTACAGAACTCAGCCCTTAAATCTAACCAGCCTTTAATCCGTCCAACTTATTGGGATCAGTTCAATGACGGCTGACTCTTATGCGGCTCGAAAATGAACCTTGATCAATTCATGAGATTGCGCTTGCCGAGCGTGCGCAGGCGCAGCGCATTGAGCTTGATGAAACCGGCAGCATCCTTCTGGTCGTAGGCACCCTGATCGTCCTCGAACGTGACAAGCTTGTCGGAATAGAGCGACTTTTCGCTCTCGCGGCCGATGACCATGACATTGCCCTTGTAGAGCTTCAGCGTCACTTCGCCTTCGACATGCTCCTGGCTCTTGTCGATCAGCGCCTGCAGCATTTCGCGCTCCGGCGAGAACCAGAAGCCGTAATAGATCAGCTCGGCGTAGCGCGGCATGATCTCGTCCTTGAGATGGGCAGCACCGCGGTCGAGCGTGATCGATTCGATGGCGCGATGCGCCGAGAGCAGGATCGTGCCACCTGGCGTTTCGTAGACGCCGCGGGACTTCATGCCAACGAAGCGGTTCTCGACGAGGTCGAGACGGCCGATGCCGTTGTCGCGGCCGTAATTGTTGAGCGTCGCGAGCAGCGTTGCCGGCGACATCTCGACACCGTTGATCGAGACCGCATCGCCCTTGCGGAATCCGACCTTGATGGTGGTCGCCTTGTCGGGCGCAGCCTCAGGCGAGATCGTGCGCATATGCACATATTCCGGCGCCTCCTGGGCGGGGTCCTCGAGAACCTTGCCCTCGGAAGAGGAATGCAGAAGGTTGGCGTCGACGGAGAACGGCGCTTCGCCCTTCTTGTCCTTGGCAACCGGGATCTGATGCTGTTCGGCAAAGGCCAGCAGGTCGGTGCGGCTCTTGAAGGCCCAGTCGCGCCACGGCGCGATGATCTTGATGTCGGGGTTCAGGGCATAGGCGGACAGTTCAAAACGAACCTGGTCGTTGCCCTTGCCGGTGGCGCCGTGGGCGATCGCATCCGCGCCCGTCTTGCGGGCGATGTCGATCAGATGCTTGGAAATCAAAGGACGGGCGATCGAGGTGCCGAGCAGATAGACGCCCTCATAGACGGCATTGGCGCGGAACATCGGGAAGACGAAATCGCGCACGAATTCCTCGCGCACGTCCTCGATGTAGATCTCCTTGATGCCGAGCATCTCGGCCTTCTTGCGCGCCGGCTCCAGCTCTTCGCCCTGGCCGAGATCGGCGGTGAAGGTGACGACTTCGGCGCCGAGTTCCGTCTGCAGCCACTTCAGGATGATCGAGGTGTCGAGGCCGCCGGAATAGGCGAGCACGACTTTCTTCACGTCTTTGTATGATGCCATGATGATGAGGTCCGTTGCATAATAGGCCGGCGAAAACCCGGTGTCGCGGCACTTTTAGCGAGATTGGCGCGTGACGCAAGGCCAAGTGCGACAGCGACCGTGCCGATACCGTTTGACAGCGCGAAAGCGGAGCCCATATTCGCCAGCGTCCGCAAATGCTCGAGGAGAGGCTGCCCCGTGACGAATATTCAAGACATTTTCAAGAAGTCCAATGTTGCCGTCATCACCGGCGGCGCTTCCGGCATCGGCCTTGCCGCGGCGAAATATTTCGCCGCACGCGGCATGAGCGTCGCCATCGCCGATCTCGGCGGCGACCGGCTGGCCGCGGCCGCCGACGAACTCAAGGCCATTGCCGGCGAGGAAAATGTGATGGCGGTCGAGACCGACGTCGCCGTCAAGGAATCCCTGGAAGCGCTCGAACGCGCCGTGCTCCAGCGTTTCGGCCGTGTGCACGTGCTGATGAACAATGCCGGCATCGGCCCGGAAACCTCAATCTTCAGCCCGCAGGCGAACTGGGACCATATCTTCGCCGTCAACCTGATGGGCGTGATCAACGGTACGCGCACCTTCGGCCCGAAGATGCTGTCGCATGGCGAGCCCGGCCTCATCATCAACACCGGCTCCAAGCAGGGCATCACCACGCCGCCCGGCAACCCCGCCTACAATATCTCCAAGGCGGGTGTGAAGGTCTTCACCGAAGCCTTGCAGCATGAGCTTCGCAATACCGAAGGCGGAAAGATCTCCGCCCATCTTCTGATCCCCGGCTTCGTCTTCACCGGCCTCACCAAGGGCGACCGCGCGGAAAAACCGGCCGCCGCCTGGACACCAGAGCAGACGGTCGATTTCATGGTCGAAAGCCTCGAACGCGGTGATTTCTATATTCTCTGCCCCGACAATGACGTGGCGCGTCCGGTCGACGAACGCCGGATGGCCTGGGCCGCCGGCGACATCATCGAGAACCGTCCGCCGCTGTCGCGCTGGCACAAGGACTACGCCGACAAATACAAAGCCTTCCTCGAACAGAAGTGATCGGCGCCATCATCAGGTTTGATTGGTAATTTTCCGAAAGCCGGGTAAGAGATCGTCAGGTCTTTCCCGGCTTTCAGAGAGTGCCATGGATTTCCTGCCCAGCCTACCGACCCTTCTCGCCTTTGCCGCCGCGACGCTGCTGCTCGCGGCGACCCCAGGCCCCGACATGACGCTGTCGATCAGCCGTGCGCTCGCCCAGGGCAAGAAGGCAGCCCTCTTCGTCGTCGTCGGCACCAGCCTCGGCATCGTCGTCCACACCATGCTGGTCGCTTTCGGCATTTCGGCGCTGATCACCGCCTCGCCGACCGCTTTCCTGATCCTGAAGACCGGCGGCGCCGCCTATCTGTTCTGGCTGGCGGTGCAGGCGATCCGCTTCGGCTCCAAGCTTACGGTCGCCAAGGTCGAGGAGCAGAAGGGCACGGCACTTTCCAACATCTCGTCGGGCTTCTGGGTCAATCTCCTGAACCCCAAGGTCATCATCTTCTTCATGACCTTCCTGCCGCAATTCGTCAGCGCCGGCGATCCGGCCGTCACGCACAAGCTGCTTTTCCTCGGGCTTTGCTTCATCCTGATCGGCATGCCGGTCAATGCCAGCGTGGTCTTTGCCGCCGACTGGCTGGCCTCATGGCTGCAGAGCAACAAGAAAGTGCTGCGTGGCATGGACTATACCTTCGCGGGCGTCTTCTCGATCTTCGCCGCGAAGATCCTGCTCACCCAGGCGAAATAATCAGCGGTCGGGTACCGAACCGCCGCTGTCGCCTCAGCCGATCAGCAGCGCATCGTCATCCAACGTCTGGCCGCGCATCTTGCGGAACATGGCGATCAGGTCCTCGACCTGCAGGTTCTTCCTGTTGTCGCCCGCGACATCGAGAACGATCTCGCCGCCATGCAGCATGATCGTGCGGTGGCCGTAATCCAGCGCCTGGCGCATGGAATGCGTCACCATCATCGTCGTCAGCTTGCGTTCGGCGACGATCTTCTGCGTGAGGTTCATCACGAACTCAGCCATGCCGGGGTCGAGTGCCGCCGTATGTTCGTCGAGCAGCAGCACTTCCGATCCCGCAAGCGTCGCCATGACGAGCGAAACGGCCTGCCGTTGGCCACCGGAGAGAAGATCCATGCGGTCCTTCAGCCGGTTCTCCAGCCCAAGATTGAGCTCGGCGATCCGTTCCTTGAAATAGTCGCGCCTGTTTCCGCCGAGCGCCGATGCCAGCCCGCGCTTCTCGCCGCGCCGGGCAGCCAGAGCAAGGTTCTCCTCGATCGACAATGCGCCGCAGCTTCCCGTCAGCGGATCCTGGAAGACACGCGCCACAAGGCCGGCGCGCGCCGCCGTCGACTTGCGCGTCACGTCGCTCTTGCCGATCAGCACCTGCCCTTCGCTCGGAATGACGTCGCCGGCGAGCACGCCGAGCAGCGTCGATTTGCCGGCGCCGTTCGAACCGATGACGGTGACGAAGGAGCCTTGCTCGATGGTCAGGCTGACGCCGTTCAGCGCCTGTTTCTGCAGCGGCGTGCCGCGTCCGAAAACGACTTTGATGTCCTTGACGCTGATCACGATGCGGCACCTCCGCGAAGACGGGGAAGGATGAGCGCCACGGTCACCAGCACGGCGGTCACGAAATTGAGATCGGACGCCTGCAGACCGATGACGTCGCTGGAAAGCGCCAACTGAATCGCGATGCGATAGAGGATCGAACCGAGCACGCAGCCGACGAGCGCGATCAGCAACCCGCGCCGCCCAAGCAGCGTCTCGCCGATGATGACGGCGGCGAGACCGACGACGATCGTGCCGACGCCCGAGGTGACGTCGGCAAAGCCGTTCGTCTGGGCAAACAGCGCGCCGCCGAGCGCCACCAGCGCATTGGAGATCGCCATGCCGAGATAGATCTGCCGGCTGGTATCGACGCCCTGGGCGCGGGCCATCCGCGCATTGGCGCCGGTCGCCCGCATGGCAAGCCCGGCATCGCTTTCCAGGAAACGCCAGACCAGGATAAGAGCGACGACGACCAGAACCCCGACAAAGAGCGGCCGCACGTAGAAATCGCGAAGGCCATGGCCGAAAAACGGGCTGATCATCGTATCGGCATTGATGAGCGCGACATTGGGTTTGCCCATCACCCTCAGATTGACGGAAAACAGCGCGATCATCGTCAGGATCGAGGCCAGCAGGTTGAGGATCTTGAAGCGCACATTGAGCAGCGCCGTCACCATGCCCGCCGCGGCCCCGGCCGCCATGGCGATCAGCGCCGCAAGCCAGGCATTGACGCCGGCAATGATCAGCACGGCCGTCACCGCCGCGCCAAGCGGAAAGGAGCCATCGACCGTCAGGTCGGGAAAGTCGAGAACGCGAAAGGCGAGATAGACGCCGAGAGCGACGAAAGAATAGACCAGGCCGAGCTCGACGGCCCCCCAGAATGCGATTTGGCTCAAGGCTTTCAGCCCCTTTTGATTTCTGTTTCGCCCGTCGCGAAACCGCAGCTTTTTAATACGAAGAGCCGCCCCCGTGCAAACAGGAGCGGCTGTATCCAACTAAACGTTGAAGGGACGGCCGATTATTCAATGACCTTGTTGGCGCGGGAAAGCACGCTCTCAGGCAGGGTGACGCCCATCTTCTGAGCCGCGGCCTTGTTGACGACGAGATCACTGCCGGCAGCCGTCTTGACGGCGATATCGCCAGGGTTTTCGCCCTTCAGCACGCGCACGACGATCTCGCCGGTCTGCTTGCCGACATCGTAATAGTTGAAGCCGAGGGCAGCGATCGAGCCGCGCGAAACCGAATCCGTATCGGCGGTGAAGAGCGGCAGCTTGCTCTCTTCGGCCACCGCGACGGCGCCTTCGAGCGCGGAGATGATGGTGTTGTCGGTCGGAATATAGATCGCATCGGCGCGGCCGACGAGGGCGCGCGCCGCACCCTGAACCTCGGCCGACTTGGTGGCGGCTGATTCCACCACCTTCAGGCCGGCCTTTTCGGCCTCGGCCTGCAGGACGGCGAGCAGCGAAACGGAATTCGCCTCGCCGGAATTGTAGAGATAGCCGATGGTTTTCACATCAGGCAGGATTTCCTTGATCAGCGCCAGATGCTCGGCGACCGGCGACATGTCGGAAAGACCGGTGACATTGCCGCCGGGCTTGTCCATGTTCTTGACGAGCTGGGCGCCAAGCGGATCGGAGACAGCCGTGAAGACGACGGGAATGTCACGCGTCGAAGAGACGACCGCCTGGGCCGAGGGCGTCGAAATCGGAACGATGACATTGGGCTCGTCGCCGGCAAACTGGCGGGCGATCTGCGCTGCCGTCGCCGGATTGCCCTGCGCCGATTCGAACACGAATTTCAGGTTCTCGCCCTCTTTATAACCCGCGGCCGTCAGCGCATCGAGAACGCCCTTGCGCGCTGCATCCAGCGCCGGATGTTCGACGATCGCCGTCACGGCGACGGTCACGTCATCAGCCTTTGCGGGCAGGGAAAGCGCCAAACTGGCGGCGAGAGCGAGCAGAACCGAACGCATGGGTATCCTCCTGAATGATTTTGGCGGCACTATTAGGAAAAGCGCATGCTTAAATCAATGCAGGAGAATTGTAGCGAGGATCAAACTTGCTGATCAGTCGTCGGCGCCGTGATTGGCGATCATCATCGCTTCGAACGCCAGGCGTTCGGTCTTGCGCATGCGTTCGGATTCCGATTTCAGCTGGCCGCAGGCGGCAAGAATGTCGCGGCCGCGCGGCGTGCGGATCGGCGAAGCATAACCTGCCGAGTTGATGAAATCGGCGAATTTCTCGATCTGCTCCCAGTCCGAACACTGGTAGTTGGTGCCGGGCCAGGGATTGAACGGGATGAGGTTGATCTTTGCCGGCACGCCCTTCAAGAGCTTGATCAGCCCCTTGGCGTCTTCCAGGCTATCGTTGACGTCCTTCAGCATCACATATTCGAAGGTGATGCGCCGTGCGTTCGAAAGACCGGGATAGGCCCGGCAGGCTTCGATCAGTTCCTTCAGCGGGTACTTCTTGTTGATCGGCACCAGAATGTCGCGCAGGTCGTCGCGCACCGCATGCAGCGAGATTGCCAGCATGACGCCGATTTCTTCGCCGGTGCGGAAGATCTCCGGCACGACGCCGGAGGTGGACAACGTCACCCGGCGCCTGGACAGCGACAGGCCGTCGCCATCCGTGGCGATCAGCAATGCCTGCTTGACGGCATCGAAGTTATAGAGCGGCTCGCCCATGCCCATCATGACGATGTTGCTGACCTTGCGGCCCTCGGCAGGCATGATCGTACCCTGCGGCGCTTCACGATCCGGGAAGTCTCCAAGCCGGTCGCGGGCAAGCAGCAGCTGGGAAAGAATTTCCTCCGCCGTCAGGTTGCGCACCAGACGCTGCGTGCCGGTATGACAGAAGGAACAGGTGAGCGTGCAGCCGACCTGGCTGGAGATACAGAGCGTGCCGCGGCCCTCTTCCGGAATGTAGACGGCCTCGATCTCGACGGGACGTCCGGCGCCGCGGGCGGGAAAGCGCAGCAGCCATTTGCGCGTGCCGTCGTTGGAGACCTGCTCCTCGACGATCTCGGGACGTGCGATGGTGAAATGCTGCTTCAGCATCTCGCGCATGTCCTTGGCGACATTGGTCATATGGTCGAAATCGGAGACGCCGCGCACATAGATCCAGTTCCAGAGCTGCGAGACGCGCATCTTGATCTGCTTCTCGGCCACCCCTTTTTCCCGCAGTGCCGCCGCCATCTCTTCGCGCGATATGCCGATCAACGACGGCTTCTCGAGGCTGGCGGACGTGCGCGCCTGCGGCTTGGTCACATCTATCGCATCCATGACGGACATAGGCATTCATCCCGAATTCGAACACGTAACCGCCCCGCAAGCCCTGCGAACTTCAGGGCAAAGCCGGAAGACTGGCGGGTGCATGACGGCACATTGGCAGAAATTGAATGGCGGAACGGCGACTGAAATCGCGATCTGTCCGCTGTTGCGCGGCCTTTAGCATCATTTTGCCCGCGCGTCACTATCAAGCATGTCGCGCAAAACTGTGCAGCGGTTTTGCGACGACGACATGCTGAAATCAAAGACCTAAAGCGCGGCAGGCAGATCTGAAAGATCGCCGCGCTTTGGATGGAAACGACGAAGGCCGGCGCAAGGCCGGCCCTGGAAGCTCTGCGAACAAAAAAACGCTTATTTGCAGGTTTCGATCTGCTTCAGCGCAGCCGAGATACCCGAGAGCGAATAGCTGTAGGAGGTGCCGGTGCCCTTGCGCGAAACGGCATTCACCGTCATCGAATGACCCGTTTTCATCGCCGCGACGAGGGCTGGCTCCTGGGCAGCATTCTCGACCCAGCCGGCCTTGTCCTTGGTGAACATCACGAAGGTCTTGTTGTCGATGACCACGTTGATCTTTGAATTTTCCTTCACCGTATAGCCCATCATGGCCTGCGGCTCATAGGAGATGTTCTGGCCGGGGCGCTGCGAGACGATGAAGAAATTGTCACCGTGATCGACGCTTGCCGGCTGCTTTGCCGTCGGAACGGACAACACGTAGCACACGGTGCTCTTGCCCGACTTGTAGGAATAGGCGCCCCATGCCTGGAACTGCTGGATGCGGTTCGGCGCGGCCTGCTGCGCTTCCGCAACTCCGGCCATGGTCAGGGTGAGTGCGAGAGCGGATACGATACTTTTTACAAACATGGATTCCTGCCGGTTCTTGCGATTCAAGGCCCGAAGCGATCATAGCGGGCGCCGCATAATCACGATCTGCTTTATTTTGACTTAATTCAGGTTACCAAATGGTCAACAATAGCTGCGATTTGTATCTGCCTGTGTCATTTCAGCTCGAGTGTCAATTTTCGCACCTTTGACGGTATAGGCCGCGACATCGTGCCCCGATGGCACTGGCCGTCCGTTCGGGTGAATTTAAGACACAAAGATTCAGGCAAGAGTTTGACCTTTCCCAAATCCGTTGTACCTCATTAAGACTTGGAAATCCGGGACGAAATTATTGCCGCAGGGGGCTTGTGAGGAGACATGGATGCCGAGGAAAGACAGCGTTTCGCTGCCCTCGCCAAGGCCGTCGCGGACGATCGCGACCAGCAGGCCTTTTCCATCCTGTTCGACTATTTCGCACCCCGCCTGAAGGCCTGGCTGATGCGCCAGAAGATGACACCCGGCGAGGCCGAGGAACTGGTCCAGGAGATCATGATCGTGCTCTGGCACAAGGCGGATCTCTATGATGCCACGCGATCTTCGCTCTCAACCTGGCTTTTCCGCATTGCCCGCAACCGCCGCATCGACATGCAACGCCGCGCCAATACCCGCATCTTCGACGAGACCGACCCGGCCCTGCAGCCGCCCGCCGATATCGGCGCGGAGGAAATTATCGCCAATGACGATCGCGACGCCAGGATACGCGCCGCCGTCGGGCAGTTGCCGGAGGAACAGCGCGACATGCTGCGCGCCGCCTTCTTCCTCGGCCAATCGCATTCGGAGATCGCCGAATCAACCGGGCTGCCGCTCGGTACGGTGAAGTCGCGCATCCGGCTTGCCTTTGGCAAGCTCCGCAAGGTGCTGGAACGCGAAATCGCCTGACTCTTTAATTTAGAACGGGATTCAGATCGTCTTCATCGCTTCTTCCGGCCGGTCGGCAAGAACGCGGTCGGCCGCTTCGTAATGGCCCGGCCTTATATGGCCACGCACCATAGCGAAGGCGGCCGAAAGCACGGCGATGTCGTCGGAAAAGCCGATGACGGCGAAAACATCCGGGATCATGTCGATCGGCATGACAAAATAGGCGAGCGCCGCGAGCAGCACGCCGCGCACCTTCGTCGGCGTCTGCGGATCGAGCGCGCAATAGAAACCGGCAACCACATCGCGCGAGAACGGGATCTGCCGCACGGCCCGCCGGAAGGTCGGCCAGAATTTCTGCCTTACGGTCTTCTCGCGCCGGCTCTGGGTGTCCTCGTCGCCCGGCAACAGGATTTCCCCGAATTTAACCTCGTCCATCCCTGCATCCCTTTCGTCCAAGCGAACATATGGTGATGGCGGACCGGCTTTCAATCGGCCCCGCTGTCAAACGATACGGCGCGCCGCAGCCTTCTCCATGGCTTTGGCGAGCTTGAAATCCAGCTCCGTCAGTCCGCCGGCATCATGTGTGTTCAGCGTCACCTCCACCCTAGAATAGACGTTGAACCATTCGGGATGATGATTGAGCTTCTCGGCCGCAAGTGCTGCCTCCGTCATGAACCCGAAAGCCTCGATGAAATTTGCGAACTTGTACGTCTTCGAGATCGAAGAACCCGCATCATTGAGCGCCCAGCCTGCAAGTCCAGCCAGTTGCGCCTCGGCCGCCGTCCGTTCCAGTCTTTCCATTTTCATGCCATGGTCCTCTTCTCTGTCCGACAGGTTTACCGATGAAACGCATCAGCATCCTCTTCGTTTGCATGGGCAATATATGCCGTTCTCCGCTCGCGGAAGGAATTTTTGGCCATCTCGTCGCCGAAGCGGGTTTGACCGGCGATTTTACCATCGATTCCGCCGGCACCGGCGGCTGGCATGAAGGCGAGCCACCCGACCGGCGTTCGATCGCCGCTGCGAAAAACCACGGCATCGACATATCGGGGCAACGCGCCCGCCGCATCCAATCGAGGGATTTCAGGGATTTCGATCTGATCCTCGCCATGGACCGCGACAATGTGGCGGCGCTCGAAAAAAGCGCGCCGCATGGGGCGAATATCCGCCTTTTCGGGGATGCCGCGCTCGGAACCGGAGAGGATATCCCCGATCCCTATTATGGCGGCCCGGGCGGCTTCGAGCTGGTCTACACCAGGCTCTTGGCCGGCTGCAGCAGCCTGCTCGATACGCTGGGCGTCGAACGGGCCTCATGCAGCGGGAACACTTCCTCGGTGAGGTAGGGCCCGCCGCCGACCGATTCGCGCGACGAAAGCAGCACGAAGCGCGGCGCGGTGAAAGTTGCGGTGTGGAAGTTGCCGCGTCCCGCCAGATATTGCACGACATCGTCGAGCCGCGAGGATTTGAGCCGCGCCAGCGTCACATGCGGCATGAACTTGCGGGGATCGGGCGGCAGGCCGATGCGCTGGCAGATGCGCTCGATCTCGCCCTGCAGGGCATACATTTCAGGCGATTGCGAAACGCCGGCCCAGACCGAATGCGGTTTCTTCGAGCCGAAGGAACCGATTCCTTCGAGCCGGAACTGGAATTCCGGCCGATCGATCCGGTCGAGGCGTTCAACGATTTCATCGGCCGTGCGGCCGTCGACATCACCGATGAAACGCAGGGTGATGTGGTAATTCTCCACATCGATCCATCGTGCTCCGGGGAGGCCACCGCGCAGCAATGAAAGGCTCATCGCCGCATTGCGCGGAATTTCGAGGGCGGTAAACAGTCTCGGCATCACGAGCACTCCCCGAATCTTTTGCAGGTGCTCACACGGAATCACGCAATCAACAACCGCGCAAGCCCCTATTTCTTCACAGAAGAAATCGTTTCGACGAAATTTGTGACAGCAGGCTCCATCTTTTCGACCATGACGTCGATGCCTTTCGCATTTGGATGCATGCCGTCTTCAAGCTTCAGCCCGGCTTCCAGCGCGACGCCGTCGAGGAAGAAGGCATAGAGCGGAAGCCCATGTTTTTCCGAAAGTTTCTGGTAGATCGGGTTGAATCGTGCGGCATAGTCCGCCCCCATGTTCGGCGGCGCCATCATGCCGGCGAGCAGCACGGCAATCCCGCGCTCCTTTAGCCGGATAATCATCTGATCGAGATTCTTCTCGCTCTCCTCGGGTGGGATGCCGCGCAGCGCATCATTGGCGCCGAGCTCCAGAATGACGCCGTCGGTGCCGTCGGGCACCGACCAGTCGATGCGCGCAAGACCCGCTGCCGTCGTATCGCCGGAGACCCCGGCATTGGCGACGGTGACCTCGAGCCCCTTCGCCTTCAGGGCTGCCTGCAGCTTTTCCGGAAAGCCGTCGCCGGCCGGCAGTTGATAGCCCGCCATCAAACTGTCCCCAAAACCGACCAGATTGATCGTCCGGGCATTGGCTGTAGCGGCAAAGATCAGCGAGACGGCAATGACGGTGAATTGAAGGGCGGCAACTTTAAATCTCATTCTGGCTTCCCTAGATTGGCGAAGTGCCGTTATGCGGCCATTCTGTTGGGGATTTATATAGGGCGATTTCTGTTGGCAAAAACCATTATCGAGTTGAAGAGCGCCGATCTGACCCTTGGCAGCGCAGCCGCCTCCGTCCACGTGCTGAAGGGCATCGATCTCGATGTCGCGGCCGGCGAATCCGTCGGCATCGTCGGCCCTTCCGGCTCCGGCAAATCGACCCTGCTGATGGTGCTTGCCGGGCTGGAGAAACTCGACAGCGGCGAGATCAATATCAATGACACGCCGCTCCATAGCCTCAGCGAGGATGAGGTCGCCGATTTCCGCGGCCGCAACATCGGCATCGTCTTCCAGTCCTTCCACCTGATCGCCAACATGACGGCGCTGGAAAACGTCGCCGTGCCGCTCGAGCTCGCCAATGTCCGCAACGCCTTCGAGATCGCCCATCGCGAGCTGAAATCGGTCGGCCTCGGTGAACGGCTGAACCACTATCCCGGCCAACTTTCCGGCGGCGAGCAGCAGCGCGTGGCGATCGCCAGGGCGCTCGCCCCCTCGCCCGCCCTGCTGATCGCCGACGAACCCACAGGCAATCTCGACACCGAGACCGGCCGCCAGATCGCCGACCTTCTGTTCTCCAAGCAGGCCGAACGCGGCATGACCCTGCTTCTCGTCACCCACGACGTCGCCCTGGCAAACCGCTGCTCACGCCAGATCCGCGTCCGCTCCGGCAGGATCGAGGGCGACAGCACCGCCCGCCACAGCGAGGCGGCGATCGCATGAGAATGATCACCCCGCGCGTCTCGCTTGCTTTTCGCCTGGCGCTCCGCGAGTTGCGCGGCGGCATTCGCGGCTTCTACATTTTTCTTGCCTGCATTGCGCTCGGCACCGGCGCAATTGCCGCCGTCAATTCCGTCTCGCAGTCGATCACCGACACGATCGCCTCGCAGGGGCAGGAACTGCTGGCCGGCGACGTCCGCTTCGAACTCAACAACCGCGAAGCCACGCCTCAGGAGTTGGGCTTCCTCGAAAGCCTCGGCACGGTTTCGGTTTCAACGGGCCTGCGCTCGATGGCCCGCAAGCCTGACGGCTCCGATCAGGCGCTGGTCGAGGTCAAGGCCGTCGACGACGGCTACCCGCTCTACGGCAGATTCGTGGCCGAACCGGACTATCCGCTTGCAGCGCTGCTTTCGGGCCAAGGCGGCACCTATGGTGCGGTGGCAGCGCCCCTGCTTCTCGATCGTCTCGGGCTTGCCGTCGGCGACGAACTGCTGCTCGGCAACGTCAAGCTCAGCATCACCGGCACGGTGAAAACCGAGCCGGATGCGCTGTCGGAAGGCTTCGGTTTCGCGCCGCGCCTGCTGGTCAGCCGCCAGGCGCTCCAGGCCTCCGGGCTGATCCAGACGGGAAGCCTGGTCGAACATGCCTACAAGATCCGGCTGGAAGACAATGGCGCGATGTCGGGCATCCAGGCGCGCGCCTCCAAGGAATTCCCTTCCGCCGGCTGGGCGGTCCGCACCAGCGATCGCGCAGCGCCCTCGCTCACCGAAAACATTACCCGCTTCTCGCAGTTCCTGACGCTGGTCGGTCTCACCGCGCTGATCGTCGGCGGCGTCGGCGTGGCCAATGCCGTGCGCGCCTTCCTCGATGCCAAGCGCACGACCATCGCCACCTTCAAATGTCTCGGCGCCCCGGCCCAGGTCGTCGTCCTGATCTATCTTTTCCAGATCGCCATTATCGCCCTCGGCGGCATCCTCATCGGCCTCGTCATCGGCGCGTTGTCGCCGATCTTCGCCGCGCAGTTCCTGGCGCAATTCCTGCCGGTCTCCACGACGCCGACCCTCTATCCCGGCGCCCTGCTGCTCGCCACGCTCTTCGGTATCCTGACGACGCTGGCCTTCGCCATCCTGCCGCTCGGCCATGCCCGCGAAGTGCCGGCGACCGCCCTCTTCCGCGAGCAGGGCTTCGAGGCCCGCCGCCTGCCCTCCTGGCCCTATATCCTACTTGCCACGCTCTTCATGGCCGCCCTTGCCGGCCTTGCCATCCTGACCGCCTATGACCGTTTCATCGCCGTCGTCTTCGTCGGTGCGATCGTCTTCGCCTTCGTCGTCCTGCGCCTCGTCGCAGCAGCGATCGCCTGGCTCGCGCGCCGCAGCCCGCGCGTCAATTCACCGGCCTTGCGGCTGGCGATCGGCAATATCCACCGCCCCGGCGCACTGACGCCCTCGGTCGTGCTGTCGCTCGGCCTCGGACTGGCATTGCTGGTGACGCTGACCCTGATCGACGGCAACCTGCGCCAGCAGCTGACCGGCCGCATGAACGAGGGCGCACCGAACTTTTTCTTCGTCGATATCCAGAGCGCCGAGGTCGGCGCATTCCGCGATCTCGTCCAGGCGCAGGCGCCTCAGGGAAAGCTCGTCGAAGTGCCGATGTTGCGCGGCCGGATCGTCGCCTTCAACGGCGAGGACGTCAGCAAACTGACCGTGCCGGCGGCCGGTCGCTGGGTGCTGAACGGCGATCGCGGCATCACCTATGCCGAGACCCTGCCGGAGAACGCCGCCCTCACCGAAGGCAGCTGGTGGGACAAGGATTACGGCGGCCAGCCGCTCGTTTCCTTCTCCTCGGAAGAGGCGCATGAGCTCGGCCTGAAGATCGGCGATACCGTCACCGTCAACGTGCTCGGCCGCAACATCACGGCGAAGATCGCCAATCTGCGCCGCGTCGAGTGGGAATCGCTGTCGATCAATTTCGTCATGGTCTTCTCGCCGAACACATTTCGCGGCGCTCCGCATGCCTGGCTGGCGACGCTGACCGATCCCTCGTCGACGCCCGCCGAAGATGCGGCAATCCTAAAATCCGTCACCAACACCTATCCGACGATCACCAGCGTGCGGGTCAAGGACGCGATCGATATCGTCAACCAGCTGGTCGCGCAGCTGGCGACCGCGATCCGCGCCGCCGCCTCTGTCGCCCTCATCGCCTCGATCCTCGTCCTTGCCGGGGCGCTTGCTGCCGGAAACCGGGCGCGCACCCACGACGCGGTGGTGCTGAAGACGCTCGGCGCCACGCGCGCCATGCTGATCCGCGCCTTCAGCTACGAATATCTGATCCTTGGGCTTGCGACCGCGATCTTCGCGCTGATCGCCGGCAGCGTCGCCGCCTGGTTCATCGTCGCCCGCATCATGCGTCTGCCGTCGACCTTTCTGCCCGACGTGGCGGGGCTGACGCTTGTGACCGCGCTCGTCCTGACCGTCGGCATCGGCCTGATCGGCACCTGGCGCATCCTTGGGCAAAAGGCGGCCCCCGTTTTGCGCGAGCTTTGACCGGGCAGCGGCACTCAAACCCTTCACCTTACGGCGATTTAACCGGCCGAGCCTTTGCAAGCCTCTTGTTTGCAATGGGCGAAAGCCTCATATTATCCGCAGGCATGCTGGAGCTCCGCAGCGGCGCCCGGGTCGAAAACCCCGACACCGTATTTCCATCGGAGCTTGTAAGAGGAAACTATGGCTGATCTTCGTAACTATCAAAGCCGCGCTCAGACCGGCGAGATGATTGATCAAGGCCTGCGCGCTTATATGCTCAAGGTCTACAACCTGATGGCGCTGGGTCTGGCGATCACCGGTGTGGCCGCATATCTGTCGTTCCAATTCGCCTTCGCCAATGGCGAGCTGACCGCTTTCGGTCAGGCGATCTATGTGAGCCCGCTGAAGTGGGTGGTCATTCTGGCGCCGCTGGCTCTGGTGTTCTTCCTGAGCTTCCGGATTCATACCATGACGGTGGCCGCCGCCCAGACGACCTTTGCAGTCTACGCCGCGCTCGTCGGCCTGTCGCTCTCGTCGATCTTCCTGATCTACACCGGCCAGAGCGTCGTTCAGACCTTCTTCGTCACCGCCGCCTCCTTCGGCGCGCTGTCGCTTTACGGCTACACGACGAAGCGTGACCTGTCGGCGATGGGCTCGTTCCTGATCATGGGTCTGTTCGGCCTAATCATCGCTTCGCTGGTTAACATCTTCCTGGCTTCGTCGGCTGTGCAGTTCGCGATCTCCGTTCTCGGTGTTCTGATCTTCGCAGGCCTCACCGCCTACGATACGCAGCGGATCAAGGAACTGTACCTGGAAGCCGATGACGTTGCCGTGGCCGGCCGCAAGGCGATCATGGGTGCGCTGACGCTCTATCTCGACTTCATCAACCTCTTCATGTTCCTGCTGCAGTTCATGGGCAACCGTAAATAAGCAGGGCAGACTGAGTTCGAAAAGGCGGCTTCGGCCGCCTTTTTTGTTGCGCAGGCTTTCGCGGAGTGGTCTTAGGAAACCTTACTTTTCCCGATGGATGCCGCCGAATGTCATTCCGCCTGCGCGATGCCTCCCAAGCCGATATCCCCGCCATTGCCGATATCTATCGCGAATCCGTCCTCAACGGCGTCGCGAGCTACGAGATCGTGCCGCCTTCCGAGGCCGAGATGGCGCTGCGCTTTTCGACGATCATCAGCCAGCAATATCCCTACATCGCGGCCATCGGCACGGACGGAACCCTGCTCGGCTACGCCTATGCTTCCGCCTTTCGCACGCGTTCGGCCTATCGCTGGATGGTCGAGGACTCGATCTATCTCGTGCCTGAGGCCCGCGGCCGGGGCATCGGCAAGGCGTTGCTTGCCGAGCTGATCGAGCGCTGCACCGGCCTCGGCTTTCGGCAGATGACGGCCGTCATCGGCGGCGCCAGCCCCGCCTCGATCGCGCTTCACAGGAAGGCCGGCTTCGAGGAGGTCGGTCTGATGCGGGGCACCGGCTACAAGCACGGCCGCTGGCTGGATACGATGTTGATGCAGCGTGGCCTCGGCGAGGGGATGACGACCGATCCGGATCCGTCCGCCTATCCCGGCACGCTGTTTACCGGTTGATGCGGCTTATTTGTCGACCAGCTTCAGGGCCTTGTCGAACACCTTCAGCACCTGGTTCAGCTCGTGACCGCGCTTCAGGATCGTGCCGTGGACGTTGATGACGGAATAGGCGCCCTGCTTGGCGGCGAGCTTCGGGTTTTTCTCGATGCGGAAGAGCGGCATTTCGCCGGAACGCTTGAAGACGGAAAAGACCGCCCTGTCCTTCAGGTGATCAATGGCGTAGTCGCGCCATTCACCGTCACCGACCATGCGGCCGTAGATCCAGAGGATCGCGTCCAGTTCGCGCCGGTGGAAGGTCACCGGAAGCGGGTCCTTGCTTTGCTTGTATTCCCTGAGATCGACGACGACTGAGGAACTATTGTCGACGGAGCGGCTTTCGCCGTGTCGCAAATCCGGCTGATCTGTCATCAGTCTCCCAAGGCCTCCGCATGTGACAGGAGAGTGACAGTTTGCCCGAGCCGCCGCAAATTGCAAGAGCGCCAGCCGTCACATTCGGCCGCACCACAGCGCCGCGCGTCTCTCGCGCAAAGACGCTGCAGCACTTTGAATCTGCGCATCATGCCTTCTAAAAGTTGGGTCCGAATTCGGAAAGCATGATGTCCTGGATAGGCTCACGCTTTCTCCGCAGCGCCGCATTTCAGTCAAAACAGCGCCTCATTTGCAGGAGATTTATGAATTCCAGTTTGGCGCCAGCGCGCCAAAGGGCCCGGCGGAGCGTATCGACCTTAACCCCAGCCCCGAATACGCTCGGCCGGGCCGCCCCAGCACTTCATCCACTACCGGATGAAATCTCAGATATTTTTGCCAGCCATGACAACGGTCGCGCCGAGGATCGCAGCCGGATCGCCGTCTGCGGTCGCCGATTGCAGCAGGATCGCGCAGCCCTCGAGCTGCGGCCGCTGCAACACGCTGGCCGGCAGCGTCAGACTGGTTGCCTTGCCGTCCCACATGCCGATGGTTTCGACATTGGTGACGCTGTGCAGGTAGGAAAGCTTCCGGCCGCTGTTCTCGCCCTTTTCGACGTCGATGGTCTTTTCCTTGTCGAAATAGACCATCACGACATTGGCCTTGCCCTGTCCCGCACCGATCTTGATCTCCAGCTCGTCGCCGCGCATCGCGGCGTTGATCGGAACGGTCAGCCCGTTGCCTTCGCTGCTGTAGGTGTCGATCTTGCTGTTGATGCCGTTGAGATCGGCGCCGGCCAGATGGCCGCGTCCGTTGACGATCGCCTGCGGCGTGTAGACGTTGCTGCGGCCCATCGTTCTGGCATAGCCATATTGCCGTTCGGTGTTTTCCTTGGAGCTCAGCGTATCGGCCCAGCCGAGATAATTCCAGTAATCGACATGATAGGCGAGCGCGATGACATCGCCCTGATTCACCAGCGTGCGGAAAGCCGCATCAGCCGGAGGACAGGAGGAGCAGCCCTGCGCCGTGAAGAGTTCAACGACACCTTTCGGCGTGCCGTCTTCGGCCTGCAGCGGGCCTGACAGAACAACGCCAGCGATCAGCGGAATCAAAAAACGGGGGGACATTCACCTGCACCTCTTTTTCAGCGCCGACAGCGTGTTGGAACCGCAGGCCCTGACATATGAACGTACGAATAATCCTTCCGGGTCCAAACGAAAAGTCACGAACGGGTGAGACGGAGCTCCACCGGAACTTGCGGAAAACAAATCATCGTGAGCCCGTCCGAATACTGTCGCCACACAGAAAAGCCGCCGGAAACTGCTCTCCGGCGGCCATTATCAATCAAGTCTCCTAAATCCGGATGAATCTGAATCCGGATCTATATCAAAGAAGAAGAGCATGATGTCGTCCGAAAACCGCTCACACTTTTCGGCATCATGCTCTGAAAATCAGGCAGCGAGATCGCGCAGAACCGTCTGCAGGATGCCGCCATTGTTGAGGTAGATCACTTCGTCGAGCGTATCGACGCGCGACAGCAGCGGAACCTCCTTCACGGTGCCGTCGCCATAAGTGATCTTGGCGATCTTCTTCTCGCGCGGCTTGATCTTTTCCAGACCTTCGATGGTGACGAGTTCATCACCCTTGAGGCCGAGGCTCTGCCAGGTCGTGCCCTCTTCGAAGACGAAGGGAATGATACCCATGCCGACCAGGTTCGAACGATGGATGCGCTCGAAGGACTGGGCGATCACCGCCTTGACGCCGAGCAGGTTGGTGCCCTTGGCAGCCCAGTCGCGCGAAGAGCCGTTGCCATATTCGACACCGGCGAAGATGACCAGCGGCACGCCTTCCTGCTTGTACTGCATCGCCGCGTCGTAGATCGAGGTTTCGTCCTTCGACGGATAGTGGATGGTGTAACCGCCTTCCTTGCCGTTCGGGCCGAGCATGTGGTTGCGGATGCGGATATTGGCAAAGGTGCCGCGCATCATCACTTCATGGTTGCCGCGGCGCGTGCCGTACTGATTGAAGTCGGCAACGGCGACGTCGTGACCGAGCAGATAGGCGCCTGCCGGCGATGCCGCCTTGATCGAACCGGCCGGCGAGATGTGGTCGGTGGTGATCTTGTCGCCGAACAGGCCAAGCACGCGGGCGCCCTTGATGTCGGAAACGCCGGTGCCCTTCTTGCCCATGCCGACGAAGTAAGGCGGGTTCTGGACATAGGTCGAATTGTCGTCCCAGGCATAGGTCTGGCCCGGCGGAACCTGGACGGCTTGCCAGTTGACGTCGCCCTTGAAGACGTCGGCATATTTGCTTTCGTAGAGTTCGCGCGTCACGTATTTCAGGATGAACTCCTGGACCTCCTTCGAGGTCGGCCAGATGTCCTTCAGGTAAACGGGATTACCGTTCTGGTCCTCGCCGATCGGCTCCTTGGTCAGATCCTTCTGCACCGTACCGGCCAGCGCATAAGCGACGACGAGCGGCGGAGAGGCCAGATAGTTCGCCTGTACGTCGGGCGAGATACGGCCTTCGAAGTTGCGGTTGCCGGAGAGAACGCCGGAAACGATGAGGCCCTTGTCGTTGATCGTCTTCGAGATCGGCGCCGGCAGCGGACCGGAATTGCCGATGCAGGTGGTGCAGCCGAAGCCGACGAGGTTGAAGCCGAGCTTGTCGAGGTCGGCCTGCAGGCCCGACTTGGCGAGATATTCGCCGACGACCTGGCTTCCCGGTGCCAGCGAGGTCTTCACCCACGGCTTCGTCTTCAGGCCCTTGGCAACAGCGTTGCGGGCAAGCAGGCCGGCAGCGATCAGGACCGACGGATTGGAGGTGTTGGTGCAGGAGGTGATGGCAGCGATCGCCACGTCGCCATGGCCGAGATCGAAATCCGTGCCTTCGACGGCATAGCGGTTCGAAAGCTGACCGGGCTTCTTGTAGTCCGTGTCCATCGAGCCGGCGAAACCGGAAGCGATGTTCTCCAGCGAAATGCGGCCTTCCGGACGCTTCGGGCCGGCCATCGACGGCACGACGTCGCCGAGATCGAGTTCCAGCGTGTCGGTGAAGACGAGTTCGGAGCCGTCGCCCTCGCGCCACATGCCCTGCGCCTTCGAATAGGCTTCGACGAGCGCGATACGGTCCTTGGTGCGGCCGGACATGTTGAGATAGTTGATCGTCTCGCCGTCGACCGGGAAGAAGCCGCAGGTGGCGCCGTATTCCGGGCCCATATTGCCGATCGTCGCACGGTCGGCGAGCGGCATGTTGTCCATGCCCGGGCCGAAGAATTCGACGAACTTCGAAACGACGCCCTTCTTGCGCAGCATCTGCACGACGGTGAGAACGAGGTCGGTCGCGGTGACGCCTTCCTTGAGCTTGCCGGTCAGCTTGAAGCCGATGACCTCAGGCAGCAGCATCGAGACCGGCTGGCCGAGCATCGCCGCTTCCGCTTCGATACCGCCCACACCCCAGCCGAGAACACCGAGACCGTTGATCATCGTCGTGTGGCTGTCGGTGCCGACGCAAGTATCGGGATAGGCGATCGTCTCGCCGTCCTCTTCCTTGGTCCAGACGGTCTGACCGAGATATTCGAGATTGACCTGATGACAGATACCGGTGCCGGGAGGCACGACGCGGAAGTTCTTGAAGGCCTGCTGGCCCCACTTCAGGAAGCGGTAGCGCTCGCCGTTGCGCTGGTATTCCAGCTCGACGTTACGGGCGAAAGCCTGAGGCGTTCCGAATTCGTCGACGATGACGGAGTGGTCGATGACGAGATCGACGGGAACGAGCGGGTTGATCTTCTCGGGATCGCCGCCGAGCGACACCATCGCGTCGCGCATCGCGGCAAGATCGACGACGGCGGGAACGCCGGTGAAGTCCTGCATCAGCACGCGCGCCGGGCGATAGGCGATTTCGTTTTCGACCGCACCCTTGTTGTTCAGCCATTCGGCGACGGCCAGGATGTGCTGCTTGGTGACCGACTGGCCGTCTTCGAAGCGCAGCAGGTTTTCGAGCAGCACCTTCATCGAATAGGGAAGCTTCGACACGCCGGCCAGACCGTTTGCCTCAGCCTTGGGCAGGCTGTAATAGACATAGTCCTTCCCGTTCACGGAAAGCGTGGAACGACAATTGAAACTGTCAAGAGATTTAGACACGAGAGACCCCGTTTCTGATAGCCAACACAGTCGTGCGAACGCCTATGCACTTAATGCACATCAGGATGCGGGTACGGCCATTTCCGCTGTCCGCACGTGGAACAGACGCTCCAAGTTCGGCGCAAGGATGAAATTCACGCCGACCGCTGGCGTGGTTGCAGGTCTTATAGATAATTTCCTAAAAACTTGCCATACCCGAAAACAGTCAAAATCGGACATTTTTTGACCCCGCCGCAAGCCGAAACCAAGAAAGAGCCGACGCATGCATTTCACCGCCGAAAATCTGGCTGCAAGGCGCGGTGAGGATCTGATTTTCGTAAACATTTCCTTTCACTTGGCGGCCGGCGAGGCGCTTGTCCTCACGGGAAGAAATGGATCGGGAAAATCCACATTGCTGCGCGTCGCCGCCGGCCTCCTGAGACCGGAAAAAGGCACTGTCATCTTCCGCGACGAAAAGGGCGGGGAAGACCGCCATCCGGGCGAGGTCAGTCACTACCTTGGTCATCGAAACGCAATGAAGAATGAACTTACGGTTGCAGAAAACCTCGACTTCTGGCGCGCCTTTCTCGGCAATCCAGGCGGTGCTGCCGGCCTCTCCGTCGAGGACGCCGCCGACGCCGTCGGCCTTTCGGGAATCACCCATCTTCCCTTCGGTTATCTCTCCGCCGGCCAGCAGCGCCGGATGGCCTTCGCCAAGCTGCTCGTCGCCCACCGCCCCATCTGGATCCTCGACGAACCCACAGCGGCGCTCGATGCCAGCGCTGACCGGCTGTTTGCCGAATTGATTGCCGCACATCTGACCAAGGGCGGCATCGTGCTGGCGGCAACACATCAGCCGCTGGGGGTGGAGAATGCGCGGGAATTGAAGATGACGGGCTTTGCCGGCGTGGATGCGGGGGTATGGGGGTGATGTTTCTCGACGTGGGTGCCTCATCCATCGCACATGCAGAAAGCCGCCGCGCATGACCGCCCTCTTCCTTCGCGACCTGAAACTTTCCATCCGCGCCGGCGGCGGTGCGCTGATCGGCGTGCTGTTCTTCCTGACCATCGTCGCCGTCATCCCTTTCGGCGTCGGTCCCGATCTCAAGCTGCTGTCGCGCATCGGTCCCGCCATCGTCTGGATCGGCGCACTGCTTGCCGCCCTGCTCGGCCTCGACCGCCTGTTTCAGGCCGAGCGCGATGACGGATCGCTCGACCTGATGCTGATGCAGGAAACGCCGCTTGTCCTCACCGTGCTGGTCAAATGCGTCGCCCACTGGACGGCCACCAGCCTGCCGCTCGTCATCGCCTCGCCGCTGCTCGGCCTGTTCATGAATATGGACGAGACTGCGATTGCTGCTACCATGCTGACGCTGCTCGTCGGATCGCCCGCCATCACCTTCATCGGCGCCGTCGGCGCCGCCGTCGCCGTGGCGCTGCCCCGCGGCGGCCTGCTGGTCTCGATCCTCGTGCTGCCGCTGACCATTCCGGTGCTGATCTTCGGCGTCAGCGCCGCCTATGCCGCGGTCGAGGATCCCGCCCCGTTCCTGCCGCCCTTCCTCATCCTGATTGCGCTGACGCTCTTCTTCGCCGTCATCGGTCCGGCCGCCGCCGCCCTGGCGCTGCGAAACACAGCGGATTGATGGGCCATTCGATTGCGGGAAAAGCCGGATCAAGGTATGGAAGCGGACATGAGCGAAACGAGCCTTGCCATCAGCAAATTCAGCGATCTCGCCAACCCGACGCGGTTTCTGGCGCTGGCGGCGCTCGCCATTCCATGGCTGGCCGGCATCACCGCCCTCTGTTTTATCGTCGGCCTCTATCTGAGCTTCGCCACCGAAGGCGACTACCAGCAGGGCGAGACCGTCCGCATCATGTATGTACATGTGCCCTCGGCCTGGCTTTCGATGATGTGCTATACGATCATGAGCGTCTCGGCGATCGGCACGCTGGTCTGGCGCCATCCGCTGGCCGATGTCTCTGCCAAGGCTGCAGCCCCGCTCGGCGCCGCCTTCACCCTGCTCGCCCTCGTCACCGGCTCGCTGTGGGGCAAGCCGATGTGGGGGACCTGGTGGGTCTGGGATGCTCGGCTGACCTCCGTCTTCGTTCTCTTCCTGATGTATCTCGGGCTGATTGCGCTCGGGCGCGCCATCGACGACCCGTCGAAGGCCGCACGCGTCAGCGCCGTGCTCATCCTCGTCGGCTTCGTCAACATCCCGATCATCAAATTCTCGGTCGAGTGGTGGAACACCTTGCACCAGTCGGCAAGCGTGCTGCGCCTCGACGGCCCGGCGATCGATCCGGAATTCCTGCGGCCGCTCTTCATCATGGCGATCGCTTTCACGCTGCTCTTCTTCACGCTGCACATCATGGCGATGAGGAACGAGATCTGGCGCCGCCGCATCGCCGCCCAGCGCCGCCTTGCCGCCCGCATGGCCAGCCGGGAGGAATAGACTGTGACGCATGCCTTCTACGTCTACGCCTCCTATGGCTTCGCAGCTCTGGTGACGGTCGCCGTCACGGCCTGGACCTGGGCCGACGGTCGCGCCCGCCGCCGGGAACTTGCTGCCCTCGAGGCCGCCGGTATCCGCCGCCGCTCGGCGCGTGTAAGGGATGGCGAATGAGCGACACGCCGGAAAAGACGACCGACAAGCCACGGGCGCTTGGTCGCTACACCTTGGCGCTTCTGCCGCTGATCGTCTTCGGCGGCATTGCGGCCACCGCCGCCAAGATGCTCTACGACCAGGATTTCCATGGCAAGAACATCACCGAAATCCCCTCCGCCCTGATCGGTACCAAGGCACCGGCGCTGAACCTTCCGCCGCTCGACGGCGCCAACCTGCCGGCGCTGACCGATGCCGCCATCAAGGGCAAGCTGACCCTCGTCAACGTCTTCGCCTCCTGGTGCCTCCCCTGCCGGGACGAACACCCCGTCTTGAAAGAACTGGCGAAGGACGGACGGCTGAACATCGTCGCCATCAACTACAAGGATCAGAGCGACAACGCCCTGCGTTTCCTCGGCGAGCTCGGCAACCCCTACAAGGCAATCGGCATCGATCCGAATGGCAAGGCGGCGATCGACTGGGGCGTCTACGGCATTCCGGAAAGCTACCTGGTCGGCCCCGACGGCACGATCCTCTACAAGCGTGTCGGCCCCTTCGACGATACCAGCCTGAAGGAAGGGCTGTTTCCAGCGATGGAGAAGGCGCTCGGCAAGCCCGCTTCGTAGCGGGGTCTATCCTTACACCCCGCCTTGCCAGACCTTGATCGCCTCGACCGGCCAGATCAGCATGACAACGTTGAGCGTCAGGTTGTCGCGGATCATGTAGCCGGTGAAAATCTCGAAGAAGATGGCGATCGCCACCGTCAGCGCCACCGGCGCGCGCCGCGCGAAGAAGAAGCCGATGCACATGAAGACGGTGTCCATCGCCGAATTCAGGATGCTGTCGCCGTAATAATCGAGCGCGATCGTCGCGGTGCGGTAGCGGTCGATGATGAGCGGCGAATTCTCGAGCAGCTCCCAGCCGGATTCGATCAACAGCGCCAGCAGCAGCCTTGCCGCCAGCGGCTTGCCGCGCAGCAGGAGATGCGCGAGCCCGTAGAACAGGAAGCCGTGGATGATATGCGACGGTGTGTACCAATCCGACAGATGCTGCGAATTGCCGCTGGTATTGACCCCGCCCTCCCAGAGCTTGACGTAACCGCAGGCGCAGATCGGCACGCGGCCCATCATATATTCAGCGGCGATCTGAATGATCAGCACCGCAAGGCAGGCGACAAACCAGAAGGTCTGGTGCTTTACGCGGTATTCGGCCTCTGCAGCGCTCACTTTTCGCCGTCCGTTTCCAGGTTGATGCTATGCTTCAGCACCAGCGGCATCTGCGCCAGCGTGAAGATGATGGTGATCGGCATCGTGCCCCAGACCTTGAAGGCGACCCAAGTATCGTCCGAAAAATTGCGCCAGACGACTTCGTTCAGCACGGCGAGGAAGAGAAAGAAGATGCCCCACCGGATGGTCAGCTTGCGCCAGCCTTCGGCATCGAGCTGGAAGGCGGCGTTGAAGACATAGCCGAGCAGCGACCTGCCGAAGGCCAGCCCGCCGAGCAGCGCCACTCCGAAAAGCGCGTTGACGATGGTCGGCTTCATCTTGATGAAGGTCTCGTTCTGCAGCCAGATCGACAGCGAGCCGAAGATGACGACGACGATGCCGGATACGAAGGGCATGATCGGCAGATGGCCGAGCACGATCTTCGAAACGATCAGCGAGAGGATCGTCGCCGCCATGAAGAGCCCGGTCGCCACGAACAGCGGTCCGCCGAGTTCGGAAAGAGCGGGAAACTTCTCTACCAGCCACTGGCCGCGCAGATTGGCGAAGAAGAAGATCATCAGCGGCCCGAGTTCCAGCGCCAGTTTCAGCAGCGGATGATGCCGGTCGGCGGCGCTCGGGGTGATATCGCTCTCTGTGCTCATGCGTTCTTCAAACCTGTTTTTCCTGGGAACCTGTTTCCCGGCCGTGCCCTGCAGGCTTTCGGCGGCATATCTGTGGCATCATTGCCCAAGTCCGGCAATGGCATGGGCAAAATCCTCGGCCTCGAACGGCTCCAGATCCTCGACACCCTCGCCGACGCCGATGAAATAGACCGGCAGCTTATGCTTGGCGGAGATGGCGACGAGAATGCCGCCGCGCGCCGTGCCGTCGAGCTTGGTCATGATCAGCCCGTTGACGCCGGCGACGTTGCGGAAGATCTCGACCTGGCTCAGCGCATTCTGCCCCGTCGTGGCGTCCAGCGTCTGCAGCACGGTGTGCGGCGCATCGGGATCGAGCTTGCCGAGCACGCGCACGATCTTCTCGAGCTCGGCCATCAGCTCGGCCTTGTTCTGCAGGCGGCCGGCGGTATCGACGATCAGCACGTCGCATTTTTTTGCCTTTGCCTGTTCGAAGGCGTCATAGGCGAGGCCTGCGGCATCGGCGCCGAGCTTGGTGCCGATGAATTCGGATTTCGTCCGGTCGGCCCAGATTTTCAGCTGCTCGATCGCCGCCGCACGGAAAGTATCGCCGGCAGCCAGCATCACCTTCAGCCCGGCGCCGGAAAGTTTCGCCGCAAGCTTGCCGATCGTCGTCGTCTTGCCGGTGCCGTTCACGCCGACAACGAGGATGACATGCGGCTTGTGCGAAAGGTCGAGCTGCAGCGGCTTGGCGACCGGCTTCAGGACCTTGGCAATTTCGGACGCCATGATGCGGCTGACATCCTCGCCGGTGACATCCTTGCCATAACGCTCGGAAGAGAGCGTATCGGTGACGCGCATCGCGGTCTCGACGCCGAGATCGGCCTGGATCAGCAGGTCTTCGAGATCCTGCAGCGTCTCGTCATCGAGCTTGCGCTTGGTGAAGAGCGCAGTGATCTGGCTGGACAACTGCGAGGAGGTGCGCGCAAGACCGTTGCGCAGGCGCTGGAACCAGCTGAGCCTCGGTTGCGGGACAATCGGCTCCGGCTCGACGACCTTCGGACCGGTGGCAAAGCCTTTTGGGAGGATGGGAGAGCCGGTCTGCGGTTCTGCCGCGGGGTTTCCTCCTTCTGTCCTGCCGGGAATCTCCCCCGCAGGGGAGGAGATCGGCTGAACGGAGATGTCTTGCTCTACGTCGGTCTCAGGTGAAAGCCCTTCGGGAAGCACTTCGGCGATCTCTTCGATCGAAGCCGGCGCGTCAGTCTCCGGATGATCTCCTCCCTTGTCGGGGAGATATCCCGAAGGGACAGAGGGGGGGGCTTCCGCAACGTTGCCGGCGGCCGGCCGGGTTTCCGTCTCCGCTTCCGCGGCCGCCTCGGCTTCCAGCAATGAAAGCGGCACGACGCCCATATCGCTCAATTGGTCGGCCGCGGGCAGGATTGCGGATTCGTCATCATCTTCAGCAACCGGCGCATCCACTGCGCCCTCGTCGATATCGGCAGCCGGCCCGCCGGCCGTATCCATTTCCTCGGGTAGAACAGGATCATCCGCGATTGGCAGATCTTCGTCGCGCGAACGCGGCTCCAGCTCCCTTTCCACGGCCGCAGGCACAGCTTCTTCAGCCGGCTTGCCGAAGGTGAAGACCTTTTTGATGAAACTGAGCGCCATGGGGATTCCGTGAAAGTCAGGCCGCGGCTGCGGCCGTCAATTGCATGTCGAGATGCTTGCCATTGTGGCCGTTGATCGTGACCGGCACAAGTTCGCCGGGACGAAGGCCGGGCGCGGCAACCAGCGTGAAGTTCTCCGTATGCGCCAGGCCGTTGTTTTCAACAAGCAGCCATTGCCGGGTTCCGATCATCCGATCGAGATGGGACTGATGCAGCATATGTCCAGCGGCGCGCAGCCTGGCGGCGCGATCCTTGACCAGCGACCGGTCGAGCTGCGGCATGCGGGCAGCCGGCGTGCCGGGACGCGGGCTGTAGGGGAAGACGTGCAAATGCGCGATATCAGCCTCTTCAGCCAGCCGCACGGCATTGTCGAACATCTCTTCGGTTTCGGTTGGGAAGCCGGCGATCATATCGGCGCCGAAGCTCATCTCGGGTCGAAGACGGCGCGCCTCCTCGATGAAACGCAGCGCGTCGGCGCGTAAATGCCGCCGCTTCATGCGCTTCAGGATCATGTCGTCGCCATGCTGCAGCGACAGATGCAGATGCGGCATGAAACGCGGCTCGTCGGCAATCAGATCCATCAGGTGGGCATCGGCCTCGATGCTGTCGATCGAGGAAAGCCTGAGGCGGCGGATATCGGGGAGCTGCTTCAGCAGTGTCTTGGCCAGGAGGCCGAGCGTCGGGGCGCCGGGCAGATCGCCGCCATAGCTGGTGGCGTCGACACCGGTCAGCACGATCTCGCGATAACCACCGGCGACGAGATTGCGGGCCTGGTCGACGACGGCGCCCATCGGCACGGAGCGGGAATTGCCGCGACCATAGGGAATGATGCAGAAGGTGCAGCGGTGATCGCAGCCGTTCTGCACCTGGATGAAAGCGCGCACATGGCCGTCGATATGCCTGACCATCTGCGGCGCCGTCGCCTTGACGCTCATGATGTCGTTGACGCGGAGCTTCTCTTCGGCCGAGACGCCGAAATCCGGCAGGCTGCGATAGGAGGCGCTGGTCAGCTTCTCCTCATTGCCGAGCACGGCATCGACCTCTGCCATGTCGGCAAAGGCCTGCTTTTCCGTCTGCGCGGCGCAGCCGGTGACGATGATGCGGGCATGCGGATTGTCGCGCCGCGCCCGGCGGATCGCCTGGCGGGCCTGGCGCACGGCCTCGCCGGTGACGGCACAGGTATTGACCAGGATGGCATTGTTGAGCCCGGCCTTTTCAGCCTGCGCCTTCATCACTTCGGATTCATATGTGTTGAGGCGGCAGCCGAAGGTAATGACCTCGATACCGCTCACTGCGCCTCCGCCTCTCGGGTACCATCGCGCGACCAGAGACCCGTCGAAGGATCGAGTCTGCCCGACCATTCCCATTCGGCCGGGCCGGTCATGATGACGTGATCGTCGCGCTCGCGCCATTCGATGGAAAGTGCGGCCGGCGGCTTGGCGCTTGCCACATTGATCGTCACCTTGCGGCCGGTGCGGCCGGTGCGCGCAGCGCTGACGGCAGCCGAACAGGCGGCCGAGCCGCAGGCGAGCGTCAGTCCCGCGCCCCGCTCCCAGGTGCGCGTCGTCAGGGATGTCGGCGAGGTCACCTGCGCCAGCGTGATATTGGCGCGCTCGGGAAACATCGGATGATTTTCGAGCAGCGGTCCGAAACGGGCAAGATCATAGGACATCACGTCCCTGTCGACCCAGAAGATCGCATGCGGATTGCCCATCGACATCGCCGATGGCGAATGCAGCACCGGATTGTCGATCGGGCCGATCTGCAGTTCGATGCGGCTGGTGTCGTGGAATTCTTCCGCCAGCGGAATCCTGTCCCAATCAAAGACCGGCCGGCCCATATCGACCGAGATCGTCCCGTCCTCGTGCTCGACGGCATTGAGGATGCCGGCGACCGTCTGGAAGGTGAAGACCTTCCGGCCGGTTTCGGCGGCAAGCGCCTGCACGACGCAACGTGTACCGTTGCCGCAGGCCTGCGCCTTCGAGCCATCGGAATTCAGGATATCGATGAAGGCATCGGTGCCCTCGGCCTTCGGATCATGGATCGCCATGATCTGGTCGAACTCGGTCTGTGGATCCGCATTGAGCGCGACCGCCGCCGCCGGCGTCACCTTATCCGGCCGGCCGCGCATGTCGACGACCAGGATCTTGTTGCCAAGTCCGTTCATCCTCGCGAATTCGACCGTTGCACTCATGGTATCGTTCCGTCTGTCTTTCCGGTGTATATGGCGGAAATGCGCGGGAATTACCAGTGGGTGAGTGCCGGGCAGGCGTTACCGCTGCACACCGTCGCGATCGAAGGACGCAGCATGGGCTTCGACGATCGCTGCGGTGATGACCTTCCTCAACTCGTAGACCAGCGAGCGGGACCGTTTGCGATCCAGATCCTGTGCCGCCTTCGCAAGATTCAAGCCTTCGTTCAGAACAATATGATGAGCCCGCGCCAGCGCCCAGCTCTCAATATCAGGATCTATCATTCGATATCTCCGCCGATTCATTCGGCATCAAGGATATTCACGAATCATTTTACAGGAGGCACTTAAGTAGAAAATAGAATCATAAGCGGAATATTTTGCAACTGGCCCGCCCAGGGAATCCAGGCCGACAAGCGGAATTTTTGCCGGCAAAATCGGAAGAACCAAGCGGAACGCGCAATGCTATACACAAGTCGACTTGAACATGTACTTTCATGCCCTGTCCGCCGGCACATCCGCCGCGCCCACGTCAAACGGCCTTTGAAAAGCCGCCACGCGGTCATTTGTCCGCATTCACCTTGACTTTCGTGCAGCTTTCCTGTTTATCGCGCCCAATCCGCGACGAGCCGCATGACTCCGAGCCGCCGACCGGGACCCTGAGATCCCGGAGGTCAACACCCGACAGCGCGATGCGCCCTCGGGTGCTTTTTGGCTTTGCGTCTTGTTTTCGTCAAGGAAAAGCACGACGTTTCCGGGCATATCCCAACCCGCCCGAAACGTATCAAGGAAGAGCCGATGTTTGAAAACCTCCAGGACCGTCTTGGATCCATTCTGAATGGACTGACAGGCCGTGGCGCGCTTTCGGAAGCCGATGTTTCCGCAGCGCTGCGCGAGGTTCGCCGTGCGTTGCTGGAGGCCGACGTCGCGCTCGACGTCGTGCGTTCCTTCACTGACCGCGTGCGAGAAAAGGCCGTCGGCGCCGAGATCCTGAAGTCGATCAAGCCCGGCCAGATGGTCGTCAAGATCGTCCATGACGAACTGATCGAGATGCTGGGCGGCGAAGGGGTCGGCATCGACCTGCATGCGCCCGCCCCCGTCGTCGTCATGATGGTCGGTCTGCAGGGCTCCGGCAAGACGACGACGACGGCGAAGATCGCCAATCGCCTGTCGACGCGCGAGAAGAAGAAGGTGCTGATGGCGTCGCTCGACACGCGCCGTCCGGCAGCCCAGGAGCAGCTTCGCCAGCTTGGCGCCCAGGCCAATATCGATACGCTGCCCATCATTTCAGGCCAGTCGCCGACGGATATTGCCGCGCGCGCCGTACAGGCGGCCAAGCTCGGCGGCCATGACGTCGTCATCCTCGATACCGCCGGCCGCACGCATATCGACGAGCCCTTGATGGTCGAGATGGCCGACATCAAGAAGCGCTCGAACCCGCATGAAATCCTGCTGGTCGCCGACAGCCTCACCGGCCAGGACGCCGTCAACCTCGCCCGCAATTTCGACGAACGCGTCGGCATCACCGGTCTGGTGCTGACCCGCATGGACGGCGACGGCCGCGGTGGTGCGGCCCTTTCGATGCGCGCCGTCACCGGCAAGCCGATCAAGCTGATCGGCGTCGGCGAGAAGATGAGCGAGCTGGAGGAATTCCATCCCCGCCGCATCGCCGACCGCATCCTCGGCATGGGCGACATCGTCTCGCTCGTCGAGCGCGCTGCGGAGAATATCGACGCCGAGAAGGCGGCCGCCATGGCCGCCAAGATGGCCAAGGGCAAGTTCGACCTCGACGACCTCGCCGATCAGCTGCGCCAGATGCAGAAGATGGGCGGCATGGGCGGCATCATGGGCATGATGCCCGGCATGGCCGGCATGAAGGACAAGATGGCCGCAGCCGGCCTCGACGACAAGCTTTTCGGCCGCCAGATCGCCATCATCCAGTCGATGACCAAGGCCGAGCGCGCCAATCCCGACCTGCTCAAGCATTCGCGTAAGAAGCGCATCGCCGCCGGTTCCGGCACCGATGCCGCCGCCATCAACAAGCTTCTGAAGATGCACCGCCAGATGGCGGACATGATGAAGATGATGGGCGGCAAGGGCAAAGGCGGCATGATGAAGCAGATGATGGGCGGCCTTGCCGGCAAGATGGGACTTGGCGGCTTGGGCGGCATGGGCGGCGGCATGCCCGATCTCTCGAATATCGATCCCCGGCAGCTCGAGGCCCTGCAGAAGCAGGCGGAAGCGGCGGGACTTGGAAAACCGGGTGGGGGTATGCCCGGTCTCGGCGGTCTGCCGGGTGGTTTGCCAGGCCTCGGCGGCGCCAAGCTGCCGGGCCTTGGCGGTGGGTTCCCGGGATTGCCCGGATTGCCGAAGAAGAAGTGAAAGGATCGCTTGCCCCATGATTGATCCAAACGTCAAAGCCCAGCTCGCGAGCTATCGTCAGTCGATCGACAATATCGATGCCGCTCTCGTGCACATGCTGGCCGAACGCTTCCGCTGCACCAAAGAGGTCGGCGTGCTGAAGGCCAAATACAATCTGCCGCCGGCCGACCCGGCGCGCGAGGAATACCAGATCGAACGCCTTCGCCAGCTGGCGAAAACCGCCAATCTGGATCCGGATTTCGCTGAGAAGTTCCTGAACTTCGTCATCAAGGAAGTCATCCGGCATCATGAGCAGATCGCTGCGGATCACGCTGAACAGAGCGCTGCAGCCCGATAACCCGTACCACCGAACCAGGTGGTCAAGAAAAGCCTAAGGAGTAAAGAACATGGCACTGAAAATTCGTCTCGCCCGCGGTGGCTCCAAGAAGCGCCCGTACTACCACGTCGTTCTCGCCGATGCGCGCAGCCCGCGTGACGGCCGCTTCCTGGAAAACCTCGGTTCCTGGAACCCGATGCTTGCCAAGGACGACGAGAAGCGCGTTCAGCTGAACGCCGAGCGCATCAAGCACTGGATCGAAAACGGCGCCCAGCCGACCGACCGTGTTCTGCGCTTCCTCGATGAAGCCGGCGTTGCCAAGCGCGAAACCAAGAACAACCCGATCAAGGCAAAGCCGGGCAAGCGCGCCCAGGAGCGCGCCGCCGAAAAGGCTCAGAAGGTTGCCGACGCAGCCGCTGCTGCTGCCGACGCCGCGGAATAATCGGGACTTCCCTCGATCGAGCGGGCGGCATGGCGACATGCCGCCCGTTTTCGTTTCCAATCTTGCGCACTTCGTTTATGAGAAACCTGTCTTTCGGCTTCACATGAAGGAACCCATGACAAAGCTTGAAAACCCCGTTCTGATGGCGACGATCGGTGGCGCGCAGGGCCTCCGGGGCGAGGTGCGCGCCAAGGCCTATACGGCCGATCCCAGCGCGCTTGGCGACTACGGCCATCTCCACAGCATGGACGGCCGCAGTTTCGAAGTCCTCGAAATCCGCGAGACCAAGAATGTCGTCGTCGTCCGTTTCCGCGGCGTCAACGACCGCAATGCCGCCGAGGCGCTGAACGGACTTGAGCTCTATATCGAACGCGACAACCTGCCGGACGAGGAACTGGAGGACGACGAGTTCTACTATGCCGATCTCGAAGGGCTCGAAGCGCTAGATGACAAGGGTGTCAGCTACGGCACGGTCACCGGCGTCTTCGATTTCGGCGCCGGCGATCTCCTGGAACTCAAAGGCCCGGGCAAGCGCCCAGTGCTGATCCCCTTCTCCGAAGCCTCGGTGCTGGAGATCGATCTCGAGGCCGGCACACTGCTGATCGATCCGCTGGCGGCGGGACTGGTCGACGATCCCGAAGAGCTTTCGAAATTCACCGCGGACAAGCCGAAAAAGAAGAAGTGACGCCATGGCTTTCCGGGCGAGCGTGCTGACACTCTATCCGGAGATGTTTCCGGGACATCTGGGCTTCTCGCTCGCCGGCAAGGCGATGGAGCGCGGGCAATGGTCGCTGGACGCGGTGCAGATCCGCGACTTCGCCACCGACAGGCACCGCAGCGTCGACGACACCCCTGCCGGCGGCGGCGCCGGAATGGTGCTGAAACCCGACGTTCTCGCCCGTGCGATCGACAGCGTCTCGGAAAACGATACCCGCCCGCGGCTGCTGATGAGCCCGCGCGGCCGGCCGCTGACACAGGAGCGTGTGCGCGCGCTCGCGGCAGGCGACGGCGTCATCATCGTCTGCGGCCGTTTCGAGGGTGTCGACCAGCGGGTGATTGAGGCGCGCGGACTGGAAGAGGTCTCGATCGGCGACTATGTGCTGTCAGGCGGCGAGCCGGCCGCATTGATCGTCCTCGATGCGATCATCCGCATCCTGCCAGGCGTCATGGGCAACGATCTTTCCGGCCTGCACGAAAGCTTCGAAGGCGGACTGCTGGAACATCCCCAATATACCCGGCCGCAGGAGTGGGAAGGCCGCGAAATTCCCTCCGTCCTCACCTCGGGCAACCACGGCGCCATCGAGAAATGGCGGCACCAGGAGGCGGTGCGGCTGACCGAGCTGCGCCGCCCGGATCTGCTCGAAAAGGCCAGAAACGAGAAAAACGGCTGATTTCGCGGCCCTTTTCACAAAAATGCCGTCCAAGGGATGACAAGCCCTGGCCTTTCGTGTATTGGCGCACGCGGAAATGGGGTTTATCCCCGTCTGCCAGCAAACAAAGAATGGCGAATCCGCTCCCGCCCTTGATGGGCAAAGTCCTGAGGCCAGTTCCGAAGGATCAGTGTCGAGCGCTCTGGCTGTTTCAGAAGAACCAAAGGTTAAGACGATGAACATCATTCAGCAGCTTGAGGCCGAACAGGCCGCCAAGATCGAAGCCAAGCGCACGCTTCCCGAATTTTCCCCGGGCGACACCGTCCGCGTCAACGTGAAGGTCACGGAAGGCAACCGTACCCGCGTTCAGGCCTATGAAGGCGTCTGCATCGCCCGCTCCGGCGGCGGCCTGCAGGAAAACTTCACGGTCCGCAAGATCTCCTACGGCGAAGGCGTCGAGCGCGTATTCCCGGTCTACTCGCCGATGATCGAAAGCGTCGACGTCGTTCGCCGCGGTAAGGTCCGTCGCGCCAAGCTCTATTACCTCCGCGACCGTCGCGGCAAGTCTGCCCGTATCGTTGAAGACACCGGCGTCCGCGCCCGCAAGCTCAACGACGCCGAGCGCGCCGCCATTGCCGAGGAAAAGGCACGCATCGAAGCTGAAAAGGTTGCAGCAGCCCAGGCGCTCGCCGCCGAGAAGGCAGCAGCAGAAGCTGCGGAAGCCAAGGCCGCTGCTGAAGCAGCAGCCGCTGCCGCTGCCGCTGCAGCGGAACCGGCAGCAGAATAAGATCTGCACCACGCAAAATTCTTTGCTTGAAGCAAAATTCTTCGCTTGGAAAGGCGGCCTCCGGGTCGCCTTTTCTATTTTTTGTTTGGCCACGCAGCTGGCGGCCTTGCCTCGGGCCTATCTTCCGTGACAGTTTTTGCCGTTCAATTTTTAGGAACCATTCAATGTTGTTTCGTCGTACCGTTCTTGCGAGCTTCGCCGCCCTTGCTCTTGCCCCCCTGGCCGCATCGGCCGCCGAATTGCCTGATCTCGGCGGCAAGAGTGTCGTCGTCGTGACCGAGAATGCCTATCCACCGCTGCAATTCGTCGATCCGAAATCGGGCAAGGCGATCGGCTGGGAATATGATGCGATGAACGAGATCGCCAAGCGGCTGAATTTCAAGGTCGAATACCAGAACACCAGCTGGGACGCGATGATCCAGGCAGTGTCCGACGGCCAGTACAACATCGGCATGACCGGCATCACCATCAAGGAAGACCGCAAGCAGAAGGTGGATTTCTCCGACCCCTATATGCGCTCGCAGCAGTTCATGCTGGTGCGCGGCGACGAGAAGCGTTTCACCGATGCCAAGTCCTTCGGCGAATTCAAGGATGGCCTGGTCGGCGCGCAGCCCGGCACCACGCCCTTCTACACCGCTGTCTATGAAGTGCTGGATGGCAACGAGCAGAACCCGCGCATCAAGCTCTTCGAAACCTTCGGCGCCACCGTCCAGGCATTGAAGGCCGGCGACGTCGACGTCGTGCTGACCGATGGCACCGCCGGCAAAGGATATGTCGATGCTTCAGGCGGCGCCCTGAAGCTGATCGGCGAGCCGCTCGGCACCGAGGATTTCGGCTTCATCTTCCCGAAGGGGTCCGATCTCGTCGCCCCCGTCAACGCCGCCATTTCAGCACTCAAGGCCGACGGCACGCTGGATGGGCTGAACAAGAAGTGGTTCCTCGACTACAAGATGGGCGAATGATGCCGAGCAGCCGCTAGACGAATGGCCCTGCAAACATCTTCCCACAGACCCGTCAAGGACGACTATCCCTGGTGGCTGGTCGCGCTCGTCGCGATCGGCATCGTCCTTGCCGTTGTCATCATCACCAACGATATCTATGCTCAGGTCTTTCGCACCGTCGTCAACGGTGTCGGCATCACCGTCTTCGTGACGCTGGTCGCCTTCGTGCTCGCCACCGTGCTCGGCCTCGGCATCTGCCTGCTCGGCATGGCCGACAGCCCGGTGTTGCGCCAGATCGCACGGTTCTACATCGAGATCATCCGCGGCATCCCAATCCTCGTGCTGCTGTTCTATGTCGCCTTCGTCGGTGCGCCGGCACTGGTCGCAGCCTATAATTTCCTGATTTCGCCGCTGGTGACGTCAGGCATGGCCGAGCCCATCCTGGTGCGCGATCTCTCACTGATGTGGCGGGCGGTCATCGCGCTGACGATCGGTTATTCCTCCTTCATCGCCGAGATCTTTCGGGCCGGTTTCCAGTCGGTCGATATCGGCCAGATCGAGGCGGCCAAGGCGCTCGGTCTCTCGCGCTACCGGCGTTTCCGCTCCGTCGTCTTTCCGCAGGCGATCCGGGTGATCTTCCCGCCGCTCTCCAACGATTTCGTTTCGATGGTCAAGGACAGCTCGCTCGTCTCCGTGCTCGGCGTCGCCGACATCACCCAGATGGGCAAGGTCTACGCCGCCGGCTCCTTCCGCTTCTTCGAGACCTATTCGATCGTCACCTATATCTACCTGATCCTGACGATCGGCCTGTCGCTGGTCCTGCGGCGGACGGAGAAGTGGCTGAAGTCGCGGTGAACGAAGCCAACTTTTTGCCTGCGTCTTTTTCAGGAGCAATTTCTAGGTTGCAAAGTCTTGGAGTCTTTAGATGACCGCGCCTCTCCCGTTTTTCTTGGCGATCGTTGTTTTTGCCAGCACGATATCATTTCCGGCTGAAGCCACCGAATTTCCCGCGTTTCAAGGGGAATTTTGTACGGAAGTCGCAAAGCAGCCGATAAAGCCCGCCGACCGCTTCCTTGCTCTTATACAATGCAATCGCTCCGAAAATCGCTTTAAGGAGCAATTGCAGAAACATTGGTTCCTGGTTACCGACGATGACATGAAATTCTGTATGAAATCTAAGGGAACCATGGATGAGATTAAATCCTATCAGCAGCTCATGGGATGCCTTTCATCTATCGTTGGTCAAAAATGCTATTCGGGAACACTGACTTGTCGCGGAAAAACGCTGTGACGATACGATTCCTAGAGTTTTCGGTCGCCGCGCTTCTTTTGGTAGCCACTATTGGAGAACCGTATTCTGTAGAAGCAGCAGAGTTGCCTGAATATGACGACTCATACTGTGTCCGGCTAACCTCAAAGATGCTGAATGCGGATGAAAAAAACATCGAGACAAACAAGTGTCTTCAGGATGAGGCTGACGCAAAGAAGAAGCTCGCTGAGCACTGGACGATCGTCTCGGAAAAATCATTCGCCTACTGCCGCACTTTGGGCCAGGGATCTTATCGGCCGCTCCTACGCTGCTTGGCAGGCAATGTCGGCTATCGTTGCTTTGAAGACGAACTAAGCTGTAACTGGAATTGAGGCCGACAGTTCACCCAGGGATATTCGACTCTGTAATCCGATTTATCCACTGGAGCATGTGACTTAGCAGAACATTGCTCAGGCGGTGGAAAGTTGATATATGCAGGCGATGGAATCCAAGTTCAGATGCACTGGCGCGCATATTTTCGTGCTGCAGGACCATTATCGCCTGCCGGCGCGGTTTTTTGCCTGCGTGTCCGGTGCGCTCAACAGCCGACTTCGTTGATCGAATGACGGCCGCGGAGCCTGATCCGCATTCTCGATTTTCCAAAGCTTCCAAAAAAACGGACTTAACGCCATGAGCGCACCGCGTACCCTCTACGACAAGATCTGGGACGATCATCTGGTCGACGAACAGGCAGACGGCACCTGTCTTCTCTACATCGACCGCCATCTGGTCCACGAAGTCACCTCGCCGCAGGCGTTCGAAGGCCTGCGCATGACCGGCCGCAAGGTTCGCGCCCCGGAAAAGACGCTGGCCGTCGTCGACCATAACGTCCCGACCTCGCCCGATCGCCACCTCGGCATCAAGAACGAGGAAAGCCGCATCCAGGTGGAGGCGCTCGCCACCAACGCCGCCGAATTCGGCGTCGAATATTATTCGGCAAGCGACAAGCGCCAGGGCATCGTTCACATCGTCGGCCCGGAACAGGGCTTCACCCTGCCCGGCATGACCATCGTCTGCGGTGACAGCCACACCTCGACGCACGGCGCCTTCGGCGCGCTGGCGCATGGCATCGGCACCTCCGAGGTCGAGCATGTTCTGGCGACCCAGACGCTGATCCAGAAGAAGGCGAAGAACATGCTGGTGCGTGTCGACGGCCTGCTTCCGCCGCACGTTACCGCCAAGGACATCATCCTTGCCATCATCGGCGAGATCGGCACCGCCGGCGGCACCGGCCACGTCATCGAATTTGCCGGCGAAGCGATCCGCGCGCTGTCGATGGAAGGCCGCATGACCATCTGCAACATGACGATCGAAGGCGGCGCCCGCGCCGGCCTCATCGCGCCTGACGAAAAGACCTTCGAATACATCAAGGGCAAGCCGCGCGCGCCGAAGGGCGAGGCGCTGGAACAGGCGATCGCTTATTGGAAGACGCTGCAGACCGACGAAGGCGCTCACTATGACCGCGTCGTCGTCCTCGACGCCGCCAGCCTGCCGCCGATCGTCTCCTGGGGCTCCTCGCCCGAGGACGTCATCTCCGTCCAGGGCATCGTTCCGAACCCCGACGATATCCAGGACGAAACCAAACGCACCTCCAAGTGGCGCGCGCTCGACTATATGGGCCTGAAGCCGGGCACCAAGATGACCGACATCACGCTCGACCGCGTCTTCATCGGCTCCTGCACCAACGGCCGTATCGAGGATCTGCGCGAAGTCGCCAAGGTCGTCGAAGGCAAGACGGTTGCCCCGACCGTCGACGCGATGATCGTTCCGGGCTCAGGCCTCGTCAAGGAACAGGCGGAAGCCGAAGGTCTCGACAAGATCTTCAAGGCCGCCGGTTTCGACTGGCGCGAGCCGGGCTGCTCCATGTGCCTTGCCATGAACGACGACCGCCTGAAGCCGGGCGAACGCTGTGCCTCGACCTCGAACCGCAACTTCGAAGGCCGTCAGGGCTTCAAGGGCCGCACGCATCTCGTCTCGCCGGCAATGGCAGCGGCAGCCGCGATCGCCGGACACTTCGTCGATATCCGCGAGTGGAATTGATCCGTCAAAACGGATGACAGTCCGAAGCCCCCGATGCCTCCTGAAGGCATCGGGGGCTTCGCATTTTATGGTACCCTGTCTCATCGGGCGATGCCCCATATCCGTGTCAGTGCATGACCCGAGTTCCCGATTTCACCCGTTCGGGCAATCGACATCGAAGAATGCCTGTGGCTTCATCGACATGGCGCTTTCAGGCGCAACTCGCGCGACGTTCGACAGGCACCGCTTTCGGGCGTCCGTTACCGGCCTCGGCGATCAACTGGCCTGGCTGCACCAGGAAAGCTCCGCGTTGTGTGATCTGGGAGAATAGCCATGAGACCGAAAATGGCAGGACGCCTGCCGCGAACCATCCTGGGCGTATTCGTATCGCTGGCATCGATCGATGTCGCTGCTGCCGCGCCGATCCATCCGACACCGCCGCCGGTGATCTCTTCCGCCCTGCTGCAACAGGTCGCGCAAAGCAAGATACCGTCCCTCAACGGGTATCGCGGCTACAGCAGCGCCCGGGCTGGCTATATCAGGAGCTCGAACGGCTACTGGTATCCCGCGCGCGCTTTCAATGCTTCGGACGAATATACCGGCTCGATCGGACGGCCGCAGCGCCTGAACAATGCCTGCAACTTCGGTTTTACCCCGACCAACGGCTCGTCCAAATGTAATTATTGATGCGACCGCCATACAAAGGCCGCCGCGGGCGATCTCTCCCGGGGCGGCCGCTGATTGGCTTAGCAATGATTGGGACGGCGATCAGAAGGTTGCTGTGTGCGGATCCGGTCCCATGCGGGCGTCGGCGCTGTCGAGCTTGGCGATCGCCGCCATGTCATCGGCATCGAGCTTGAAGTCGAACACCTTAAAATTCTCCTCGATGCGCGATGGCGTCACCGATTTCGGGATGACGACGAGGCCGGTGTCGATGTGCCAGCGGATGATCACCTGTGCCGGCGTCTTCTGATGCTTTTTGGCGATCTCGCCGATCACGGCGTTCGAGATGAACTTGCCCTGGCCGAGTGGGCTCCAGGATTCGGTGACGATGTTAAGTTTCTGATGAGCCTCCTGCGCCGCCTTCTGCTGGAAGTCGGGGTGCAGCTCGATCTGGTTGATGACGGGAACGACGCCGGTTTCGCCGATGATGCGCTCCAGATGTTCGGGATAGAAATTCGACACGCCGATCGAACGGGCGCGGCCCTCTTCCCGGATGCGCACGAAAGCTTTCCAGGTCTCGGTATAAAGACCGCGATGCGGCGACGGCCAGTGGATGAGATAGAGATCGACATACTCCGAACCGAGCTTCTTCAGGCTGCCGTCGAAGGCGCGCAGCGCATTGTCGTAGCCCTGGTCGGTATTCCTGAGCTTGGTGGTGACGAAGATGTCCTTGCGGTCGAGGCCGGAGGAGCGAATGCCTTCGCCGACGCCCTCTTCATTGTCGTAGCCGGAAGCAGTATCGATATGGCGGTAGCCTGCGGCGATCGCCGTCCGCACGGTCGGAGCGGCGATCTCCTGCGGCGTCTGCCAGACACCGAGGCCGACCTGGGGAATGGAATGTCCGTCATGGAAAGTGATGATGGGTTGAGCGGTCACACTATATCTCCGGGAGTTTGAAGAATTGGACGAGGCATGAATTGCGTCCGCACCTGCGGGCGTCCCGGAACGCATTTCAGCCGGAGCGTTCGGTCACCGAAAACATATAGGCGGCCGCATCCGGAAGACAATCAGACGACCCGGACAATCGTTCCCTGTCGAAGGTGCGGCAGCAGGCGGCGCATGTCGCGCAGGCTCACCGCGACGCAGCCGGCCGTCGGCTCATAGCCTGGCCGGATCAGATGGAAGAAGATCGCCGAGCCGCGATTGCGCGCACGCGAGGAAATGTTCCAGTCCATCACCAGGCAGATATCGTAGAGCCCGTCGCTGCGCCGCATCTCCTCATGACTTGCGCCGAACGGCGCCCTGACGAGACGGTTGTAGCTGGCATTGCCGGACTGATCGCACCAGAGCATGTCGGCACGTATGCGGCGGATGGGAAGCGGCGTGACGAGCCGGCCGTTCCGCTCGCCCCGCCGGAAGCCTGATATCAGCCTCATCGAGGCGATCGGCGTGGCGCCGTCGCCCTCGCGTTTCATGACCGTGCGGCCGGAACGGCCGATCGCGGCAGGCACGGTGATCGCGCCAAGCCGGACGATCGCCCGGCTCTTACGCCCCGGCGCAGGGCGCACCACGATCGTCGATGGCGTCATGCCCCGTCCCTGCCTTGTTTTTTCCATTTTTCTCGCATGTCTTGCATTGTCTGGGGCTTTGATTGAAATCATATGAAAACCTGCGCGGCAACAGCCTGCGCCCGATCCTTGCCAAACCAGGAATTTGGCGTAGGACTAGGGGACTTAACATGAGGAAAGCAAGGGCATGACCGCACGCACCATTCTTCTGGTGGATGACGACGATGACCTTCGTCAGACCCTGACGGAGCAATTGTCGCTGTATGAGGAATTTTCGGTTTTGCAGGAAGCCAACGCCGGCAAGGGTGTTGCGACCGCCCGCTCGACACCGGTCGATCTGCTGATCATGGATGTCGGCCTGCCCGATATGGACGGCCGCGAGGCGGTGAAACTGCTGCGCAAGGGCGGCTTCAAGGCGCCGATCATCATGCTGACCGGCCACGATACCGATTCGGACACGATCCTCGGCCTCGAAGCCGGCGCCAACGACTATGTCACCAAGCCCTTCCGTTTCGCCGTTCTGCTCGCGCGTATCCGGGTGCAACTGCGCCAGCACGAGCAGAGCGAGGATGCGACCTTCACCGTCGGCCCCTACCTCTTCAAGCCGAGCCAGAAGTTGCTCACCACCGACAATGGTCAGAAGATCCGGCTGACGGAAAAGGAAGCGGCGATCATCCGCTATCTCTACCGTGCCGAACAGAAGGTGGTCACCCGCGACGTGCTTCTCGAGGAAGTCTGGGGCTATAATTCCGGCGTAACGACGCATACGCTGGAAACCCACGTCTACCGCCTGCGCCAGAAGATCGAGCGCGACCCCTCCAATGCCGAAATCCTCGTCACGGAAAACGGCGGCTACAAGATCATACCCTAGAGCATTTCCGTTTTCTCCGAATCACCGAAATGCTCTATCTCTGCGTTTCACGCAATTCCGGACGCAAAATCGCTCCGTACTAAGGCGAAAAGCCCGCATGGCGCTGACCGACGATATCAACCTGCTCGCGCAGCTTCCTCTGTTCAAGGACATGAACGAGGATCAGCTGCGGTTGATCGCCTTCGGCGCCGACCGGCGCATGATCGCCGCCGGCCAGATGCTGTTTCGCCAGGGCTCGCCCGCCGAGAGCGCCTACGTCATCCTCAGCGGTAGCCTGGAACTGAGCGCGACGAGCAGCGACGGCATGCAGAGGACAGAGGGGGTCGCCGGTCCCGGAACGCTGGTTTCCGAGCTGGCACTGGTCACCTTGGTGGAGCGCAAGTTCACGGCCATCGCGCGCGAGGACACCAGCATCATCCGCATCACCCGTGCCCTCTTCCACCGGCTGATCGAGGAATATCCGGACGCAGCCCGACTGATCGAGAACCGCATCCGCGACAATCTCGCCGAACTTGCGGCAAAGGCCGCAAGCCAGTTCTACCGCTTCAGCTAAGACTGATAGAGACAGCGCGTCCGAAAGGACGCGCTAGAAATCGAAATGCGCCGTCACCGGCACGTGGTCGGAGGGCCGGTCCCAGCCACGCGCCTCCTTCAGGATCTCGATCCGCTTCAGATGCGGCCCGAGATCCGATGACGACCAGATATGGTCGAGACGGCGGCCGCGATCGGCGGCCTCCCAGTCCTTGGCGCGGTAGCTCCACCAGGTGTAGAGCTTCTCGCTGGCCGGCACATGCTGGCGCATGAGATCGAGCCAGGCGCCGCGCTTCATCACCTCGAGCAGCCCCTCGGTTTCGACGGGCGTATGGCTGACGATCTTCAGAAGCTGCTTGTGCGACCAGACGTCGTGCTCCAGCGGCGCGATATTGAGGTCGCCGACGAGGATGGCCGAGGTATTGGCCTCGCCATTGGCTTTCAGCAGCTTCATCTCCTCGATGAAATCGAGCTTGTGGCCGAATTTCGGATTGATCGTCCGATCAGGCTCGTCGCCGCCGGCCGGGACGTAGAAATTGTGCAGCCGGACGCGGCGATTGCCGTGCTCGAAGATCGCCGAGATGTGGCGGGCATCGCCGACGCCGCAATAATCCTGGCGGTGATCCTCGGTCAGCGGAATGCGCGAAGCGATCGCCACGCCGTGATAGCCCTTCTGACCGTGGATGATGATGTGGTTATAGCCCATCGCCCGCAGCGGTGCCGCCGGAAACAGCTCGTTCGTCACCTTGGTTTCCTGCAGGCACAGGATATCAGGCCTGTGCTTGAGGACGAGTTGCTCGACGATCGGCATGCGCAGCCGCACCGAGTTGATGTTCCAGGTGGTGATCGAAAAACCCATGCCCGATGCCCTCTCGCGTCCAATGCCCGCGTGTCGGCCGAGCTGCAGCTCGACGCGACGCGCTTTCATGAAAGGGCTTTAGAATAAACGCGGACGCGAGGGAACCGGCCGCGTGCGAAAGCAACCGAAAAGCTCAGTCGCGCGACTGAGGCGTGCCTGGGATGCTCTCATACGGCACGCGGAAGACGCGATCATCGAACTGCATGCCCGTCTTGACGTTGAAGATCATCACCGAGGTGTCCTTGCCCTGATTGTCGGTGATCGTCCATTGACGCAGGTCGTAGGTCTTCGGGTCGAACATCATGGTGATGGTCGAGTTTCCAAACACCGTATTGTTGCCGAGCGCGATCGTCGTCAGGTCCGACTCCTCCTTCACGCCCTTCACCATGCCGGCCGACAGGTCGATGCGCTGCGCCAGGAGCAGGCTGAGCGGGGTCTTGGAGAGCGGATAGAGATCCCAGGTCTTGAGCTTCGTATTGCCGATGGCGACGTTCTTGCCGTCAGCGATCACCCGCATCGGCGACGGGTCGTCATAATTGAAGCGCAGCTTGCCTGGGCGCTGGATGAAGAACTTGCCGCCGGTCTGCTCGCCGCGCGGGCCGAACTGCACGAATTCGCCCTGCATCGTCGTGACGCCGGAAAAATGGTCGGCGATTGCCTGCGCGGTGCCGGAGGCGGGAGCCGCCGCCTGAGCGTAGGCGCCGAGGGGAATGGCGCTCGCCACCGCAGCGACGGCAAAGGCGCCGAGCAGATCGCGGCGCGTTACCGTCAGGCCGGAGAGGAAGGTATCGGAGTGACTCATCTAAATCTCCTTTATGCGATCTGCATGCTGCCGAAAGGCGGCGTCTTCAAGGCATTGCGATCGGCCTGCGAGAGGTAACGGCTTCGATGCTGTCAGGTTTCCGCAAAAGCGGCTGCATCGGAAATATATGGCTGTTCTGTCAGCGGTCGAGGATGTCGCCTTCGGTGGGAACGAGAATCTCGCGTTTGCCGGCATGGTTGGCCGGTCCGATGATGCCTTCCTTCTCCATGCGCTCGACGAGCGAGGCGGCACGGTTGTAGCCGATGCCGAGCCGGCGCTGGACGTAGGAGGTCGAGGCCTTGCCGTCGCGTAGCACGATGGCGACCGCCTGGTCGTAGGGATCTTCCGAATCGGACAGGTTGGAGGTGCCGGCCGGACCGCCGCCACCGCCGCCGTAATCGCCGTCGTCATCGTCATCGGCAGTGATCGCATCGAGATATTGCGGCGAGCCCTGGGTCTTCAGGTAGGAGACGATCTCTTCCACCTCGACATCCGAAACGAACGGGCCGTGCACGCGCTGGATACGCCCGCCGCCCGCCATATAAAGCATGTCGCCCATGCCGAGCAGCTGCTCGGCGCCCTGTTCGCCGAGAATGGTGCGGCTGTCGATCTTCGAGGTCACCTGGAAGGAAATGCGGGTCGGGAAGTTTGCCTTGATCGTGCCGGTGATGACATCGACCGATGGGCGCTGTGTCGCCATGATCACGTGGATGCCGGCGGCGCGCGCCATCTGCGCCAGCCGCTGCACGGCGCCTTCGATGTCCTTGCCGGCGACCATCATCAGGTCAGCCATCTCGTCGATGATGACGACGATATAGGGCATCGGCCTGAGATCGAATTCTTCGGTCTCGTACATCGCCTCGCCGGTATGGCGATCGAAGCCGGTCTGCACCGTGCGCGAGATCGCCTCGCCCTTCGACAGCGCCTGCTCGACGCGGGTGTTGAAGCCGTCGATGTTGCGCACGCCGATCTTCGACATCTTCTTGTAGCGCTCTTCCATCTCGCGCACGGTCCATTTGAGCGCGACGACGGCCTTCTTCGGATCGGTGACGACAGGCGAAAGCAGATGCGGGATGCCGTCATAGACGGAGAGTTCGAGCATCTTGGGGTCGATCATGATCAGCCGGCACTGTTCCGGCGTCATGCGGTAGAGCAGGGACAGGATCATCGTATTGATGGCGACCGACTTGCCCGAGCCGGTGGTGCCGGCAACAAGCAGATGCGGCATCTTGGCGAGGTCGGCGATGACGGCTTCGCCGCCGATCGTCTTGCCCAGCGCCATGGCGAGCTTCGCCTTGCTGCCTTCGAAATCCCGGGAGGCGATGAGTTCGCGCAGATAGACGGTCTCGCGCGTCTGGTTGGGCAATTCGATGCCGATCGCGTTGCGGCCGGGCACGACAGCGACACGGGCGGCAATGGCGCTCATCGAGCGGGCGATATCATCGGCAAGGCCGATGACCCGCGACGACTTGATGCCGGGCGCCGGCTCCAGTTCGTAGAGTGTCACGACAGGGCCGGGGCGGACATGGATGATGTCGCCCTTGACGCCGAAATCTTCGAGCACGCCTTCGAGCATCCGGGCATTCTGCTCCAGCGCGTCGGCCGAGAGCGTGGAATCGCGCACGACATTCTTGGGTTCGGCGAGCAGATGCATCGAGGGAAGCTGGAAACCCTCGGGACGGATGAACGAGCCCTGTGCCTCCCGCTCGATGCGGGCGCTGGGCTTCGGACGCGCCACCACGGGAACGACGCGCGGCTCCGGCTTGCCGGCGGGTTTTGCCGGCGCGCGGATCATCCAGTCGTCGTCATCGTCGTCGGGCAGGATATCGGCCGGGCGCGGCGGCATGTCGGCATCGAAGGGCAGATCGTCGTCATCATCGTCGTCATCGATGGAGAGCGACGGCGCAGAGACGATGCGGCGCGGTGATGCCGCCCTTGCCCCCATCGATGGCTCCATCGACGGTTCCATACGCTCGCCGCGGACGGTTGGCGCCTTGGCGCGCACGGGTTCGTTCAGCGTGCCGAACTCGTCATCGTTGAAATCATAGGGTGATTCGTAATCACCCTGGCGCCGTTTGCGCGGCCCCATGCCGAAGAGCCGGCGCAGCCGGCCCTGGCTCATGTACCAGGCATGCGTCATGGCGCCGCTGAAAGCCACCCAGCGGGACTCGTCGTCCTCCTCGTCCTCGTCTCCGACGACGCGGGCCTTGCTACGCGTTTCGACGTAATCCTCCTCGATTTCCTCGTCGACGTCGCTGCGGCCGACAAGGCCCGATGCAAAGAGCATCAGCCAGGCGGTCGGCGCGGCGAAGATGCAGCCGACGACCATGGCGAAGGTGCCTGTGGGATAGGTGCCGACGAAAAGTGCGGGAAAACGCAGGATCATATCGCCGACGACACCGCCGATGCCGTTCGGGATCGGCCAGGTGAGCGGCGGCGGAAAACAGCCGAGGACGGCGCAGGAAAGCACCGAACCGCCGAACCAGGCGCCGGCACGGGCGGGAATACGGCTGAAGCGACGGCCCGAGATCAGCGTCAGCGCCCAGGCGACGATCGGCAGCATCGAAACGACGCTGGCAAGGCCGAGGAACTGCATGACGATATCGGCAAAGGCCGCACCGCTATAACCGAGAATATTCGTCGGCAGGTTGGCGGCCGCGTAGGAATAGCTCGGATCCGCGACATTCCATGTCGCCAGCGCCGCGACGCAGAACGCCAGCAGCAGAAAGATCGCAAAGCCGATGAGCGCCTGGATCTGCCGCAGCATGAATGCCGAGAAGGAGAACCGATCCGGACGGCCATCCATTGCCGGCGACGTGCTTCTTGCCATGTGTCTAACCCGTCCAATGCCTGAGGACACGCGAATCGCTGAAGCTTCGTCGTGCCAAAATGCGTCCGCTCTACCTAATCAGAGCCGGGTTAAAGCGATGTTAACCATGCATGCCTGGACGACAATTCCGGACAGGGAAATGAAAAAGACCCGAACCTTGGAAGGTTCGGGCCAAATGCGGTCTATGGCAGCTTTTCCGGGTCTAACCCGGAAAAGCTCTAGATAGGCCGCGACGGGCCATGCAGCGGCGCCCTTTTGCCGGGCGCCGCAAACCCTGTGATCAGGAAGAGTGGTAGGCGGCTTCGCCGTGGGTCGAAAGGTCGAGACCTTCGCGCTCGGCTTCGACGGTGACGCGCAGGCCGATGACGACGTCGACGATCTTGTAGAGGATCGCCGAACCGATACCCGACCACAGCAGCGTCGTCAGCACGCCCTTGGCCTGGTTCAAGACCTGGGTTGCCGTACCGGCATAGGAGGCTGCGAAATCGGCTGTCGAATAATCGACGATGCCTGCACCGCCGAGCGCCGGGTTGACGAGGATACCGGTGCCGAGAGCGCCGATGATGCCGCCGACGCAATGGACGCCGAAGACATCGAGGCTGTCATCGTAGTTGAACTTGTTCTTTACGACGTCGACGAAGAAGTAGCAGACCGGCGAAACGATGAGGCCGAGAACGATCGAACCCATCGGGCCGGCAAAGCCTGCCGCCGGGGTGATGGCGACGAGACCGGCGACGGCGCCGGAAGCACCACCGAGCATGGAAGCCTTGCCGCGGGTGAGGGTTTCGACGATGCACCAGGACACAGCGGCGGCAGCCGTTGCGACGAAGGTGTTGATAAAGGCAAGCGAGGCATAGGAATTGGCTTCGAGGTTGGAGCCGGCATTGAAGCCGAACCAGCCGACCCAGAGCAGCGAGGCGCCGACCATGGTCAGCGTCATCGAATGCGGAGCCATGATTTCCTTCTTATAGCCCGTGCGCTTGCCGAGCATGATGGCGCCGACGAGGCCCGCGATACCGGCATTGATGTGAACGACCGTGCCGCCGGCAAAGTCGATTGCGCCATAGGAGAAGATCAGGCCGGCTGGCGACGTGTAGGAGCTCGGACCACCCCAGAACCAGACCATGTGCGCCATCGGGAAGTAGATGAAGGTGACCCAAAGCACGACGAAGAGCATGACGGCCGAGAACTTGATGCGCTCGGCGAATGCGCCGACGATCAGGCCGGGCGTGATGCACGCGAAGGTCATCTGGAATACGATGAAGGTGTATTCCGGAATGGCGACGCCCTTCGAGAAGGTTTCGACGAGCGACGTGGTGTTGACGCCGGCCAGGAACGCCTTGGAGAAGCCGCCGACGAAGCTGTTCAGCGAGCCGCCATCGGTGAAGGCGAGCGAATAGCCGTAGGTCACCCAGATCAGCGCCACGACGGCGGTGATCATGAAGACCTGCATCAGCACGGAGAGCATGTTCTTGGCGCGGACGAGACCGCCGTAGAAAAGCGCAAGGCCGGGGATGGTCATCAGCAGGACGAGCGCCGAGGAGACGAGCATCCAGGTATTGTCACCCTTGTCCATGGTGAGAGCAGGAGCGGCAGCAGCGGCAGCGGCTGGCGCAGCCTCCTGCGCATAAGCCACAGCCGGCGCCAGAAGGGCAGCCGTTGCTGCGCAAGTCAGCGCAAAGGCGGAAGAAAACTTCGAAAGTGACATTGGAAAAAGCTCCTTGATCTGCCGTTCTTACAGCGCTTCTGAATCGGTTTCGCCCGTACGGATGCGCACGGCATGGTCGATCGAATAGACGAAAATCTTGCCGTCGCCGATCTGACCGGTCTTGGCCGATGCCGCGATGGCTTCGACCGCCCTGTCGACGAGTTCCGATGCAACGGCGATTTCGATCTTGAGCTTCGGCAGGAAGCTGACCGCATATTCGGTGCCGCGATAGATTTCGGTATGTCCCTTCTGGCGCCCGTAGCCCTTCACTTCGGTCACGGTCAGCCCCTGAATACCGATCGCCGTAAGAGCTTCGCGGACCTCATCGAGCTTGAACGGCTTGATAATGGCCATCACAATTTTCATCTGGTTTCCCATCCTTCGTTATCCTCGGCGCGGAGCCGACTCTCCTTGCCGCTGACGTTCCTGAACAGCGACCGGCGATATACATTCAAGGGGCGTGCCAGATTCGAGGCAACTTATAAGTTATTGAAAAATAAAGATTATAATAAGGAATGCCAATAAACAGGCAATTGACCGGCCAATAAGCGCACAAATAATGCGCAAATTTACAAATATGCACATTATTTATTCATTTGCCTTTTTCCGAATCAGACCTTCCTGCGCGACGGAGGCGATCAGCTCACCCGTTCGGGTAAACAGACAGCCCCGGGTCAACCCCCTGGCGCCCGAAGCCGACGGGCTATCCTGCGTATAGAGCAGCCAGTCGTCGAGCTTGCAGGGTCGGTGGAACCACATGGAATGATCGAGGCTCGCCACCTGCAGGCTCTGGTCGAAGATGGACGTGCCGTGGGCATAGATCGACGTATCGAGCAGCGTCATATCCGAGAGATAGGCAAGCACCGCCGCCTGATAGAGTCGGTCGTCGGGAACCGGGCCGGTGGCGCGCACCCAGACATCCTGCTTCGGATCGAGCTTCTTGTCGGAAAAATAATGCGTCAGCGAGACCGGGCGGATCTCGATCGGCCGCTCGCGCTGCCAGTATTTTCGGATCGCCTCCGGCGCATGCGCAAGATATTCTTCCTTGATCTGCTGTTCGCCGAGCAGCGCTTCGGGCATCTCGACCTCGGGCACTGCGATCTGGTGCTCGAAGCCCGGCTCCTCCACCTGGAAGGAGGCCGACAGCGCAAAGATCGCCTTGCCGTGCTGGATGGCGACGACACGCCGCGTGTTGAAGCTCGATCCGTCGCGGATGCGCTCCGCCTGGTAGACGATCGGCACCGAGGGATCGCCGGGGCGCATGAAATAAGCATGCAGCGAATGGACGAAACGCTCGCCTTCGATGGTGCGCTGCGCCGCCATCAGCGCCTGGCCGATCACCTGCCCCCCGAAGACCCGCTGCCAGCCGACCTTGGGACTGCGGCCGCGGAAGATATCGACCTCGATCGGCTCCAGGTCGAGCGTCGAAAGCAACGTCTCCATCGCCGAAGGTCCTGATGTCTCGCGCGTCATTTTCTATGTCTCCCGGCGGTGGGAAGTGAAGTTGCGATGATCTATATAGATCACATCTGAGGCACAAAGTACGGGAGCGGCGCGATGCTGGACATGCTGGTTGTGGGCGGGGGTTATGTCGGCCTGTCCGCTGCTGTCGCGGTCAAACAGGCAGCACCCCATCTGAATGTCGCGGTCGTCGAGGCGGCTCCCGCGCATGTCTGGAAAAACGATACACGCGCCTCCGCCATCATCGCGGCGGCGGCAAAGATGCTCGAGGTCTTCGGCATCTGGGACGAGATCGAGCCGGAGGCCCAGCCGATCACCAAAATGATCGTCACCGACTCCAGGACTTCTGATCCGGTGCGCCCGGTTTTTCTGACCTTCGACGGCGAAGTCGCCGAAGGCCGGCCCTTCGCCCACATGATCCCGAATGTCGCAATGGTCGCAGCGCTGCGCGGCGCCTGCGAGCGGCTCGGCATCGACATCCGCCACGGGCTCGGCGCCACCGAGCTGAAGACCCACGACACCCATGCCACCGTCACGCTTTCGGACGGCAGCGCGCTGGAGACCCGGCTGCTGGTTGCCTGCGACGGCGTGCGCTCGACGTTGCGCGATCTCGCCGGCATCAGGACCGTCACCTGGGACTACGGCCAGTCCGGCATCGTCGCGACCGTCGAACACGAGCGGCCGCATGACGGATGCGCCGAGGAGCATTTTCTGCCGGCCGGCCCCTTCGCCATCCTGCCGCTGAAGAACAACCGCTCCTCGCTCGTCTGGACGGAGCGGACGCCGGATGCCAACCGGCTGGTGGCCGCCGACGATCTGATCTTCGAGGAGGAGCTCGAACGCCGCTTCGGCCACAAGCTTGGGAGCCTGAAAGTCATTGGCGACAAGCGCGCCTTCCCGCTCGGCCTCACCCTGGCGCGCTCCTTCGTCGCGCCGCGTTTCGCGCTGGCCGGCGACGCCGCCCACGGCATCCATCCGATCTCGGGCCAGGGCCTCAATCTCGGCTTCAAGGATGTGGCGGCGCTTGCCGAAACCATTGTCGACGCCGATCGCCTCGGCCTCGACATCGGCTCGATCAACATCCTCGAACGCTACCAGACCTGGCGGCGCTTCGACACGTTCCGCATGGGCGTGACCACCGACGTGCTGAACCGGCTCTTTTCCAACGATGCAACGCCGATCCGCATCGCCCGCGACGTCGGCCTCGGTCTGGTCGACCGGCTGCCGCGCCTCAAATCCTTCTTCATCGGCCAGGCGGCCGGGACGACGGCAAAGGACAATCCGCGCCTTCTGGCCGGCGAGATGATTTGACGTTTGTTTTTACGCAATTGCCGGCAAAAGCGCTTCGCGCCCTGCCTGGGAAACCGCTTCGCACTTTTTCCTGGAATTGCTTTATTCGTCGAGGCGGCGGGCTTCGGACACCAGCATGATCGGAATGCCGTCGCGGATCGGGTAGGCCAGCCGCGCCTTTTCCGAGACAAGCTCATTGTGCTCGCGATCATAGGAAAGCCGCCCTTTGGAGAGCGGGCAGACCAGGAGATCGAGCAACTTCGGATCGACACGGCTGAGTTTTTCGTCCATGGCTGAAGTCTACTGCAGAACCGTGTCGGAGTCACCGAAGACACGCGCCAGCACGATTTCGGTAATGGCGATCAGCGTCTCGGCCCGCGTCTTCAGGTCGGGCGCCTCGAGCAGCGCCTGTTTTTCCGCCGGCCCGAAGGGCGACATCATCGCGAGGGAATTGACAAGCGTCAGATTGCTCGCCCGCTCGACGCTCTCCCAGTCGGCCTCCAGCTTGTTGGCATCGAGATAGGCCTTGAAGGCGGTCAGAAGCGCAGCGCGGTCGACCGCGTCCTCCTCGTTCGCGGCCGAGAGATCGGCGATGAACGGGGCGATCCGGAAGGTGCGGAAGGGATCGCTGGTGGCTTTCTCCTCCAAGAGCCGGAAGCGGCAGACACCGGTCAGTGAAACGATATAGCGCCCGTCGCCGGTCTCGGCGAAGGAGGTGATGCGGCCGAGGCAGCCGACAGCGGCAAGATTGGGCTCGCCGCCCTTGTCCTCGTGCTCGCCGAGCGCCGGCTGCACCATGCCGATCAGCCGGTTTCCGGTCAGTGCCGCATCCAGCATCGCCAGATAGCGCGGCTCGAAAATGTTGAGGGGGAGCTGCCCGGCCGGCAGGAGAAGGGCGCCGGTCAGGGGGAAGACGGCGATTGAATCAGGCAGATCGCCCGGCTTCAGGTATCTGGCATTCCCGACTTGCATGAAACCGTCCCGCATTCTTGTAACGGGCATGCCCGTTCTGACGAGAATGTGGTGCCCCCGTCCGAAAACGCAAGGGCAGATACTCGAAACTTAGCGCTAACCCCAAAAATCGGGGTCGATATTGCCCGGCGCGTCCTGCCGGACACGCCGCGCTCCAAAGCAATTCCAGGAAAGCCGAGCCGCCCTAGGAGAACAGCATCGCCGAAAGCTTGCGGCGGGCGGCAACCGTCGCCGGATCCTTGAAGCCCCAGACCTCGAAGAACTGCAGCAGCTGCCGACGGGCGCCATCATCATCGAAGGCACGATCCTTGCGCATGATCAGAAGCAGATGTTCGGCCGCTTCGTCGCGCCGGCCTTCGACATTGAGGATCTTGGCGAGCTTCAGCCGCGCCGCGTGATCATCGGGATTGGCGGCAAGGTCGCGTTCGAGCGCAACGGGATCGCCAAGCTTGCGGGCCTCCTCGATCTGTTCGAGCTTCTTCAGCACCGCCTGGATGCCGGCATCTTTCGACAGCTCTTCCGGCAGCTCGGTCAACACCTGGCGCGCCCGCTCATGCTGGTTTGCGGCGATCATGCATTCGGCCATGCCGGCGAGCGCCTTGGCATTTTCGGGATCGGCCTGCATGACGGCGCCATAGAGCTGGGCGGCTTCGTCGATATTGCCGGCGGCAAGCAGTTCTGCCGCTTCCGCAAGCACGGCTTCGATCTCGGCCGCCTCATCGGCGCCGGCCGGACCGGCGATGCGGTCGATGAACTGCTGGATCTGGCTTTCCGGCACCGCACCCATGAAGCCGTCGGCCGGACGGCCGTTGACGAAGGCGATGACGGCCGGGATCGACTGGATGCCGAGCTGGCCGGCGATCGAGGGATGATCGTCGATATTCATCTTGACCAGCCGGACCCGGCCCTTGGCTTCGTTGATCACCTTTTCCAGGACCGGCGTCAGCTGTTTGCACGGACCGCACCAGGGCGCCCAGAAATCGACCAGCACCGGTTGCTTGCGCGATTCCTCGATGACGTCCTTGCCGAAATTCGCGGTCGTCGTTTCCGTGATGTAGCTGCCGGCCGCAGCTGCGGGTGCCGTTGCTGCGCCGAAGCTTGTCGTCGCCGTCATCTGATTTCCGAAGGAACCGTTATAGGGGTTGTCGCTGCCGCTCATAGGTATCTCCCGCCGCGCCGATCCTGCCGGCGTCTTTGCCAAAGCATGTCGCGCAAAACTGTGGTGCGGTTTTACGACAAGGACATGCGCAAAACCAAAGACTAAAGCGCCGCAAGCCAATCTGAAAGAGCACGACGCGCTTTAGCGCTAAAATCGTATGTCAGGACGTCACTTTCAAGACAAGCGGCTTGTGCCCGGTCGCCTCCATGAAACGGATAAGATCGCTGCTCGCAATCGAGGTCGTCGCATCGTTGGACAGCGGATGGCAGTTGACGATCTCTTCGCGCATCAGATCGGCATCGAGCACGAAGGTGACATTCTCCGCGGTATCGTTGATAGCGCCGAACGCGGTGACGGCCCCGGGAATGACGCCGAGATATTCCATCAGCTTTTCCGCCCTGCCGAAGGAAACCCGGCCGGACCCGCCGATCAGATTGTGCACCTGTTTGAGGTCGACCTCGGCATTTTCCTCCACGGTCAGCAGAAAATACCTGTCCTTCTTGTCCTTGATGAAGAGGTTCTTGGTGTGACCGCCGGGGATCTCGTCACGAAGGGCAACCGATTCGGCGACGGTGAAAACCGGCGCATGATCGACAGTCTTATGGGCAATGCCGAGCCCGTCGAGGAAGGCAAACAATTCGTCTCTTGTCTTGGGGGTATTTTCGGACATCGGGCAATCCATTCGGCGGAATAACAAAATCGAGGCGCCCTGCTTAAGTCCGTCCACATCGTTTGGCAATCTTCGGAACCGACGCTCTACCCCCACATTTGCGGCCTTTTCCGCCCGTCCTCCTCTGACACCAGAATTTTTTCTTCGCTTCTCCGTCATTTCCCTGTTGCATTTGAAAACCCGTTAGGCCATATAGCGCCCGTCGCCACGAGGCGGCGCCCACGGTCCAACAACTACCCCGGACCGATGTGGATTGAGCGGGTGTAGCTCAGGGGTAGAGCACAACCTTGCCAAGGTTGGGGTCGAGGGTTCGAATCCCTTCGCCCGCTCCAGTTTCTTCCTTGTCAGGTCAGGCACATGCGATCTCAGCGTCTTTGACGAGATCTACTTGCGACTTTTACCAATCCTTCCGAGAAGAATGTCCGTCGTCAACGCAGGCGATATTTCGCCGCGAGCAACGCCGCCAGTTCCATGCGGCAATCGATCAGTGGGCTGACATCCTGTCGTGCCTTTGCCATCGCCATGGCGCCGGAATAGGCTGCGATGACAAGCGTTGCGAGGCTGTGCGGATTGAGCTCGCTCGCGTGTTTTTCCTCCGCGTCTCTCGCAAACTTGGCGGACAGTGCCTCGTGCCAGGCGCCGAATACGGCGCTGACAACCTCGCGCATCTCCGAGTCATGATGGGATACGTCCATTGCCATGTTGTTGAGCGGGCAACCGGAGACCCGGCCGTTATGCATCAGTTCATTGATGATGTTCTCAAAGATCAAGTCTATGGCGGCCGGCACATCTGCACTTGTGTGGAGCGGCGCGATCCATGTTTGCCGAACGGCTTCAGCCACGCGATCGCGAATGACCGCAAGCCCGAGGTCGCGCTTGGCCGGAAAATGATGCGCCATGGCACCACCGGATACTGAAGCCCTTTCGCGCAATTCCAGCATGCCGGTTGCGAGATAACCCTGGGTAATGAAGGCGTCGTAGGCGGCATCAATGATCCGGCGACGTACGCCTTCGGGATCATTGGTTCTTTTGTTTTCGGTCATGGTTTCTCAACTCGTCCTGCGCGCACATTAGCACCTTGACATAACAGGTCAATTGTCCTGTTATGAATACAGGACAATTGACCTGTTGGGGAAGTCATGAACCCGCATTCCATATTCGAACTTCGCCGTTATCGCCTTCTCCCGGAAGGCAGAGAATCATTGATTGATCTGTTTGACAGGGAATTTGTTGAACCCCAGGAGGCCCTGGGCATGCGCGTCGAAGGGGAGTTCCGCGATCTTGACGATCCCGATTCCTTTGTGTGGGTTCGCTCTTTCAAGGATATGGAAACTCGAACGGAGGCTCTCGCATCCTTTTATTCAAGCCCGACCTGGAAAGAACATGGGCCGGCAGCCAACGCGACGATGCTCAATTCGGATAATGTCCTGCTCTTGAAGCCGGCGGTAGGCGTCCATCCGTTCGCGCATAATCTGCCAAGGGACAAGGAGGTGAGCCGCTCCAACGTGCAGGGTCTTATCAGGCTGAATATCTGCTCGCTCGCCCCTGGGACAGAGGAGGATTTTGCCAGGTTTTTCCGCGACGATGCACTCCCGGCCATGCAGGATGCTGGTGCGCGCATCGATGCTCTGTTTGTGACGGAGCGAAGTAAGAACGATTTTCCCAGGCTGCCGGTTCGCGAGGGAGAAACCGTATTTGTGTGGTTTGAATGTCACGAAGATCAAGACCGTGCCACCGACTACGAGCGCCGCTTGCGGCGCAGTCTCATCTGGGGACGCGAGATTTATCCACGGGTGGACAGCCGGTGCTGGCGTAGGATCGAGGTCGCGCGCTTGACCCCGACTTCGCGGTCGCTTTGCGCTTGGTAAGCGACATTACCAACTCGTCTACACAAAAAATGTCCGCTTCGGCTGCTTTCGGATAGTCCACCAGGCCGATCTGGATCAATTTTGTAATTTATTGCCGTTGATCGATTCATTTTGCGAACTATCATCGATCAGATAGCGACGGCGCGTCTTCGGATCAAAACCCTTTATGTTCAGTTCATCGCAGCGCGAGCTTCTGCGGATCATCGATCAGGGGACGCCGCCAGCATCGCCGCCCATAACGTCCTGATTGCTCCCAACTCCTGAGGTATCCCATGCGCATCGCCGTCGGTGGCATTCATATCGAATGCAGCACATACAATCCCGTCCTGAACCAGGAGAAGGATTTTCGCGTGCTGCGCGGCGCGGCGCTGCTGGAAGCGCCGTATTTCGCCTTCCTCAGGGATTACGATGCCGAGTTCCTGCCGACGATCCATGCGCGCGCCATTGCCGGCGGCCCGGTTTCGCGCGCCACCTACGAGGCCTTCAAGGGCGAATTCCTCGAGCGGTTGAAGCCGTTGCTGCCGCTTGACGGTCTCTATCTCGCCATGCATGGCGCCATGTATGTCGAAGGCATGGAGGATGCCGAAGGCGACTGGATCAGTGCGGCGCGTGCGCTGGTCGGCGAGGATTGCACGGTTTCGGCCAGCTATGACCTGCACGGCAACGTCACGCAGCGCATCATCGATGCGCTCGACATCTATTCCACCTATCGCACTGCGCCGCATATCGATGTCGAGGAGACGATGCGCCGCTCGGTCTTCATGCTGGTCAAGAGCCTGAAGACCGGCGAGAGGCCGATCGTTCTCTGGGCGCCGATCCCGGTGGTGCTGCCCGGCGAGCGCACCAGCACCGTCGATGAGCCGGCGAAAAGCCTCTATGACATGCTGCCTGGGATCGATGCGATCGACGGCGTCTGGGATGCATCGCTGATGGTCGGTTATGTCTGGGCCGATGAACCGCGCGCCACCGCCGCTGCCATCATGACTGGCACCGACCGCACCGTGCTGGAGCGCGAGGCCAAACGCCTCGCCAAGGCCTATTGGGACGTGCGCGAAGACTTCGTCTTCGGCTGCGAGACCGGCTCGCTCGAGGAATGCGTCGCGAGAGCAATCGCAAGCCCGACCGCCCCTGTCGTGCTGGCCGAATCCGGCGACAACCCCACAGGTGGCGGCGTCGGGGACCGGGCCGACGTGCTGGCCGAGCTGATCGCCAGGGGCGCCACCGGCGTCGTCTTCGCCGGCATCGCCGACAAGGCGGCGACCGAGGCCTGTTATGCCGCCGGCATCGGTGCGGAACTGGAGCTCAGCGTCGGCGCCTCGCTCGACACCAAGGGCAGCAAATCGGTCACCGCCTGCTTCACCGTCAAATTCCTCCACGAAACATCGGATGCCGCCGACCGTCAGGCGGTGGTTTCGGTCAGTGGCATCGATCTTGTGCTTTCCGCAAAGCGCCGGCCCTATCACAACATCGTCGATTTCACCCGGCTCGGCCTCGACCCGCATCGGGCGAAGATCATCGTCGTCAAATCGGGCTATCTCTCTCCGGAACTGGCGCCGATCGCCAATCCGAACCTGATGGCGCTATCGACGGGTGTCGTCGACCAGTTCGTCGAGCGCCTGCCGCGGCTGCGCAAGCAGCATCCGACCTACCCGTTCGACAAGGATTTTGACTTCGAACCGCAGGTCTTCATCTCCGCACGTTCACGGCAGGCCTGAAGTTCGCCTGAACCAATTGCGTTTTCCTGGATGATATTGTCGATCGCGGCACCGCCCTGTCGCCACGAGCGACTGTTTTTCCGCATCGCGGCAATGGCCGTGTTTGAGCAAAAAATGGGCATACTTCGATTTGCACAAAAAAGCGCTTGACGGTCGGGGCGATTTGGTTTGCACTGAACCAATAGAAAATTGGTACGGACCATTTAGCGAATGCCGATGGATGAGACGCAGGGCAATTCGAATTATGCGCTGGAGAAGCTGCGGGCCCTCCTGCAGTCCGACAGTCTCGACGCCGACGGCAAGCTGCCGACCGAGCGCGCCCTTTCGGAAATGCTTGGCGTCGGCCGTCGCGCCGTCCGCCGCGCCCTCGAAGTGCTGGAGGCCGAGGGCCGCATCTGGCGCCGCCAGGGCTCCGGCACCTATGCCGGCCCGCGCCCCGACGGCTGGAGCGATCATGTCGGCTCCATCGTCGCCGGCACCGATCTCATGGAAGTCATGGAAGTGCGCCTGCGGATCGAGCCGCAGCTCGCCCAGCTTGCCGCCATGCGCGCCAAGGCCGCCGATATCGAGCGCATGTATGATCTGGTGAAGAAGATCTACGAAAGCACCGATGCCGACGGGCGCGAACTCTGGGACGGGGCGCTGCACCGCCAGATTGCCCAATGCGCCGGCAACGGTTTCTTCCTCACCATCTTCGACGTCATCAACCGGGTGCGGCAGGACGAGGCCTGGCAGACGATCCGCGAGCGCGCCCGCAGCGCCAGCCGGACGCGGTCCGTCACCTTCGGCCAGCACACGGCGATCGTCGATGCCATCGCCGCCCATGATCCTGCCAGGGCGGGCGAAGCCATGCGCCAGCATCTGCTGACGCTGCAGGAAAGCCTCATCCGCATCACCTCGCTCGATCACCGCGAAACGGAGGTCGACAAGACCCTCGCCTGAACAGGGAGGTGAGCAGAGAAAAAAGCAGAGCGGGCCATAACCGCCGGTTGGAAGCAAAAACCAAGCAAAATAGAACAGAGGAGAATGGAATGAAGATCGCCAAATTGCTGACCGCCACCGTTGCCGGCGCCCTGTTTGCGCTTCCTGCCTTCGCCGTCGACCTGAAGATCGGCCTGCAGGACGATGCCGACGTGCTCGATCCCGCGCAGTCGCGCACCTTCGTCGGCCGCATCGTCTATACTGCGATGTGCGACAAGCTGGTCGACGTCTCACCGGACCTGAAGATCGTGCCGCAGCTTGCCACCGAATGGAGCTGGTCGGCCGACGGCAAAGAACTGACCATGAAGCTGCGCCAAGGCGTCAAGTTCCATGACGAGACCCCGTTCAACGCCGAAGCCGTCGTCGCCACCATCGAGCGCAACATCACCCTGCCGGAATCACGCCGCAAGAGCGAGCTGAGTTCGGTCGCAAAGGTCGAGGCGACAAGCGAATACGAGGTCAAGTTCACCCTCAAGGCGCCTGACGTCACCCTTCTTGCCCAGCTTTCCGACCGCGCCGGCATGATCGTCTCGCCGAAGGCCGCCAAGGAACTCGGCGCCAAGTTCGGTGATCACCCGGTCTGCGCCGGACCGTTCAAGTTCGTCGAGCGCGTCCAGCAGGATCGCATCGTGCTCGAAAAGTTCCAGGACTACTGGAACAAGGACAAGATCTTCATCGACAAGCTCACCTATCTGCCGATCCCGGATACGACGGTGCGCCTCGCCAATCTGCGGTCCGGCGATCTCGACATGATCGAGCGCCTGGCGGCGACCGACGCTGAAGCCGTGAAGGCGGATTCGAGCCTGGTCTATGCCGACGCCGTCGGCACCGGCTACATGGCGCTCTATACCAATATCGGCAATGGTGCGCGTGCCGACAATCCTTTCGGCAAGGACAAGCGCCTGCGCCAGGCCTTCTCGCTGGCGATCGACCGCGATGCCGTCAACCAGATCGTCTATGAAGGCACGGCGGTTTCCGGCAACCAGCCCTTCCCGCCAAGCAGCCCGTGGTTCGACAAGGATATTCCCGTCCCTGCCCGCGATCTCGACAAGGCCAAGGCCCTGATCAAGGAAGCCGGCTTCGACCGCGTGCCGATCGAGCTGCAGATCCCGAACAATCCCGTTGCCATGCAGATGATGCAGATCATCCAGTCGATGGTCGGCGAAGCCGGCTTCGACGTCAGCCTGAAATCGACGGAATTCGCCACGCTGCTGAGTGAGCAGACGGCCGGCAACTATCAGCTCAGCCGTTCCGACTGGTCCGGTCGTGTCGATCCCGATGGCAACATCCATCAGTTCATCACCTGCAAGGGTGGCATCAACGACACGAAATACTGCAATCCCGAGGTGGACAAGCTGCTGAACGAAGCCCGTGCCTCGACCGACGATGCCGTGCGCAAGCAGAAGTATGATGCCGCCGCCGTCATCCTGAACGACGATCTGCCGATCATCTATCTCGGCCACCAGTCCTGGATCTGGGCGCTGCACAAGAACATCACCGGCTTCACTCCCTCGCCGGATGGCATGATCCGTCTCGTCGGCGTCAAGAAAGCCGACTGACCAGAAGCCGATCATGCGGCGGAAACCCTCCGCCGCATGATCCCAGTCGTGTCAGGATCGCCCATGTACACTTACATCGCCAAACGGCTCTTGGTCGCCATACCGACGCTTTTGATCATTTCGATCTTCGTCTTCTCGCTGCAGAAGCTGCTGCCCGGCGATCCGATCCTCGCCATGGCCGGTGAGGAACGCGATCCGCAGGTTCTCGAATTCCTGCGCGAGAAATACCGGCTGAACGATCCCGTGCCCTATCAATATTTCCATTGGCTGGGTGCGGCCCTTCAGGGCGATCTTGGCATCTCGCTGCGCACCAACCAGCCGGTTCTGCAGCTCGTCGGCGAAAAGCTGCCGGTCACGATCCAGCTCGCCATCATGTCGATGATCTTCGCCTTTGCGATCGGCGTGCCGATGGGCATCCTGGCGGCCGTCAAGAGGAACACGATGATCGACTATATCGCCAACATCATCGCGCTGACCGGTCTGTCGATCCCGAATTTCTGGCTCGGCATCATGCTGATCCTGCTGGTCTCGGTCAATCTCGGCTGGCTGCCGGCATCCGGCTACGAACCCTTCTTCAGCAATCCGCTGCGTTCGCTGGAAACCATGCTGATGCCCTCCTTCGTGCTCGGAAACTCGCTGGCCGCGACCCTGATGCGGCACACTCGCTCGGCCATGCTCAGCGTGCTCAGCGCCGATTACATCCGCACCGCCCGCGCCAAGGGCCTGCCGGAAAGCACCGTCGTGCTCGAACACAGTTTTCGCAATGCGGTGCTGCCGATCGTGACGTTGACCGCCCTGCTTTTCGGCGAACTGCTCGCCGGCGCCGTGCTGACCGAGCAGATCTTCACCATTCCGGGTTTTGGAAAGCTCATCGTCGACGCCGTCTTCAACCGCGACTACGCCGTCGTCCAGGGCGTGGTGATCTGCACCGCGATCGGCTTCATTCTGATGAACCTCCTGGCCGACATTCTCTATGTCCTGCTCAACCCGCGCATGAGGGCCGCCCTATGACCGCGATCGGAGAGACCGGCATTCCGGCCGCGATCGACCGCACGCCGAGCCGCGCCTGGCGCAAGCTGAAGGCCAACAAGGGCGCCCTCGTCGGCCTTGTTATCATCGCCTTTTTCGCGATCCTGGCGGTCGCCGCCCCCCTCCTTCCAATTCCCGATCCGAACGCCACAAGCTGGTCGGCGATCCGCAAGGCCCCGTCCGCCGCCCATTGGCTCGGCACCGACGACATCGGCCGCGACATTCTTTCCCGGATGATCTGGGGCGCGCAGGCGTCGCTGATGGCAGGCGTCTTCTCGGTGGCGATCGCCGTTGTCATCGGCGTGCCCTTCGGCCTTATCTCCGGTTATTTCGGCGGCTGGATCGACATGGTGATCTCCCGCATCACCGAAGCCTTTCTCGCCATGCCTTTCCTCATCACCGCGATCGCGCTTGCAGCCTTTCTCGGTCCGAGCCTGACCAATGCGATGATCGCCATCGGCCTTTCGGCCATGCCCGTCTTCGTACGGCTGACGCGCGGCCAGGTGCTCTCGGTCAAGACCGAGGAATATGTCGAGGGCGCCCGCTCGATCGGTCTCCGGTCTTCGAGCATCATCACCCGCTATATCCTGCCGAACGTCTTTGCACCGATCCTCGTGCAGGCGACGTTGACCGTCGCCACCGCGATCATCGCCGAGGCGAGCCTCTCCTTCCTCGGCCTTGGACAGCAGCCGCCGGCCCCGAGCTGGGGCTCGATGCTGAATGTCGCCAAGAACTTCCTCTCCCAAGCACCATGGATGGCGATGTGGCCGGGTGCCGCGATCTTCCTCGTCGTCATCGGTTTCAATCTTTTAGGCGATGGCCTGCGCGATGCGCTCGATCCGCGCGAAGCATGATTTCTTGAAAGGACATTTGACATGACCGCATTCACGACCCGTCCAGAAATCCTCGGCACCTTCGGCGTCGTCACCTCCACGCACTGGATCGCCTCGGCGGTCGGCATGAGCATTCTCGAAAAGGGCGGCAATGCCTTCGACGCGGCGGTGGCGACGGGCTTCGTGCTGCAGATCGTCGAGCCGCACCTTTGCGGTCCGGGCGGCGACCTGCCGGCGGTGATCTATTCGACGAGGAAGGACAAGGTCGAGGTCATCTGCGCGCAAGGCCCCGCACCCGCTGGCGCAACGATCGAACACTATACGGCGGAAGGCCTGAGCCTGATCCCCGGCGACGGGCTGCTTGCGACCGTCATCCCCGGCTCCTTCGATGGCTGGATGCTGATGCTGCGCGACTACGGCTCGATGAGCGTGCGCGATGTGCTGGAACCGGCGATCTATTACGCCGAGCGTGGTCATCCGATGCTGCCGCGCGTCTCCGCCACCATCAAGGGGCTCGCCGCCTTCTTCGAGAAGGAATGGCCGACCTCCTACGAGACCTGGTTGCCGAATGGCAGCGTCCCCGAAGCGCATGCGAATTTCAGGAATCCGGTGCTTGCCGAAACCTGGAAGCGCATCATCGCCGAGGCCGAGGCGAAAAGCGGGCGGGAAGCGCAGGTCGAGGCGGCCCGCGACGCCTTCTATCGCGGCTTCGTCGCCGAGAAGATCGACGACTACCTCAAAACCGCCGAGGTGATGGATGCGAGCGGCAACCGCCACAAGGGCGTGCTGACCGCGACCGACATGGCAAGCTGGTCGGCAACGATCGAGGAGCCGCTGACCTATGATTATCATGGCTGGACGATCGCCAAGATCGGTCCCTGGGGCCAGGGTCCGGTCTTCCTGCAGACCCTGTCGATCCTCAAAGGCTTCGATCTCGCCGCGATGAACCCCACCGGCGCCGATTTCGTCCATACCGTCGTCGAGGCGATGAAGCTCGCTTTCGCCGATCGCGAAGTCTATTACGGCGATCCTGATTTCTCGGAAATCCCCGTCGCGCACCTGCTGTCGGAGACCTATGCCGCCGAGCGCCGCAAGCTGGTCGGCGCAGACGCCTCCTTCGATCTTCGCCCCGGCATCGTGCCTGGCTTCGAGGCGCAGCATGATCTGACGATGACGATGCTCGGCGCGGATTCCAAGACCGGCGCCGTCTACGAGCCGACTATGGCGCATCTTTCCGAAAAGCGCGGCGACACCGTGCATATCGACGTGATCGATCGCGACGGCAACATGGTCTCCGTCACGCCGTCCGGCGGCTGGCTGCAATCCTCGCCGACCGTGCCCGGCCTCGGCTTCTGCCTCAATTCCCGCGCCCAGATGTTCTGGCTGAAACCAGGCCTGCCGACCTCGCTTGCCCCCGGCAAACGGCCGCGCACGACGCTGACGCCGTCGCTCGGCCTTTATGAGGGCCGCCCGACGCTGGCCTTCGGCACACCCGGCGGCGACCAGCAGGAGCAGTGGCAGCTCTCCTTCTTCCTGCGCTACGCCCATCACAAGCTGAACCTGCAGGCGGCGATCGACCAGCCGCTGTTCCACACCTCGCATTTTCCAGGCTCCTTCTATCCGCGCACCCGCGAACCCGGCAGCCTGATGGCGGAAGCGAATTTCGGCCCCGACGTCCTTGATGCCCTGCGCCGCAAGGGCCACAAGCTGACGGTCGCCGATGTCTGGACGATCGGCCGGCTGACTGCCGCAAGACGCGATGCCGATGGGCTGTTGCGTGCCGCAGCCACCCCGCGCCTGATGCAGGCCTATGCGGTCGGGAGATAGACATGACCTGGTCAATCGTCGCCCGTGACCCTTTGACCGGTCATCTCGGCATTGCCGTCGCGACCCGCTTCTTCGCCGTCGGCGCTCTCGTGCCGCATATTCGCGGCGGCATCGGCGCCGTTGCGACCCAGGCCTTTGTCAGCCCGCTTTACGGCGTCGACGGCCTGTCGCTGCTGGCCGCCGGCAGGGCGCCCGAGGAAATCATCGCCGAACTGACCGGGCGTGACGCCGGCCGTAATCAGCGGCAACTGCACCTCATCGATGCGAAGGGACGCAACGCCGCCTTCACCGGCGCCGCATGCATCGACTGGGCGGGACATCTGATCGATGAAAACGTCTCGGTTGCCGGCAACATGCTCGCGGGACCTGACGTCGTCACCAAAACGCTTGCCACCTACAACAAGGCGCTGGACAAGCCCTTGGCCGAACGCCTGCTCTTGGCGATGCAGGCAGGCGAAGATGCCGGCGGCGACAAGCGCGGCAGGCAGTCCGCCGCCCTCGTCATCCACCGCGATCAGGATTATCCGTGGCTGAGTATCCGCGCCGACGATCATCCCGATCCGCTCGGCGAACTTGTCCGCCTCCATGCAGTGGCCAGTGAACGCTACCTGCATGTCGCGGAGACGATGGCGACGCGGCAAAATCCGAACGGCATGACCGACAGGCGCGAGATCGATGAAAAGATCGCGACGCTGGAAGCGGCCCGCATCGCGGCAGGCAGGCCCTCCGCCTCCTTCGCCACGCCTTTGAAGACGTAACCCAGAGAAAACCAAGGGAACGACATGAGTGATGTTTCTTCAGCACCCGCCTCTCCTGTTCTCTCCGTCCGGAACCTGACGACCTCCTTCCTCGTCGATGGTGACTGGAAGCCGGTGGTGCGTGATGTCTCCTTCGATGTCATGCCAGGCGAGACGGTGGCAATCGTCGGCGAAAGCGGCTCGGGCAAGAGCGTCACCTCCCTTTCGATCATGCGGTTGCTTGCCAAGGGATCGAGCCGCATCGATGGCGCCGTCACCTTGAACGGCAAGGATGTACTCGCCCTTTCGGAAAAGGAGATGCGCCGGGTGCGCGGCAACGACGCCGCCATGATCTTCCAGGAGCCGATGACGTCCCTCAACCCGATCTTCACCATCGGCCGCCAGATCTCCGAAGCGCTCACCTGCCATGGCGAGATCGGCAAGGCGGAGGCGCGGGCCGAAACCGTCCGCCTGCTGGAAAAGGTCCGCATCCCCAACGCCGCCGCGCGCTTCGACGAATTTCCGCACCAGTTCTCAGGCGGCATGCGCCAGCGGGTGATGATCGCCATGGCGCTCGCCAGCCGGCCGAAATTGCTGATCGCCGACGAGCCGACGACGGCGCTCGATGTGACGATCCAGGGCCAGATCCTCGATCTGATCAAGATGCTGCAGGAAGAAGAGGGCATGTCCGTGCTCTTCATCACCCACGACATGGGTGTCGTCGCCGAAATCGCTGACCGCACCATCGTCATGTATCGCGGCGAGTCGGTGGAAACCGGCACGACCGACGATATCTTCCATCGCGGCCGGCATCCCTATACCCGCGCTTTGCTCTCCGCCGTGCCACGCCTCGGCTCGATGGCCGACCGGAAGTGGCCGCTGCGTTTTCCCGTCGTCGACACCACGACCGGCGAACGCCGCGAGCCGATCGAGGTGGCCGATACCGTCGACCGCCGCCGGACGCCGATCCTTGAAGTCAAGAACCTCGTTACCCGTTTCGATATCCGCGGCGGGCTGCTCGGCCGCAAGACGGGCGCGATCCACGCGGTCGAGGACGTCTCCTTCGATCTCTTCCAGGGCGAGACATTATCGCTCGTCGGCGAATCCGGCTGCGGCAAATCGACCACCGGTCGCTCGATCACCCGCCTCGTCCAGCCGAACGGCGGCAGTGTCAGCCTGGACGGCTATGACGTGCTGAGCCTTGACGCGGTCAGCCTCAGACGGATGCGCCGCAGCATCCAGATGATCTTTCAGGACCCCTTCGCCAGCCTCAATCCGCGCATGACCGTCGGCGCCGCCGTCGCCGAACCGATTACCGAACACCGCCTCGGCACAGGTGCCCAGGCCCGCGACAAGGCGGCCGATCTTCTCGAACGCGTCGGGCTTAAACCCAACATGATGAAACGCTATCCGCACGAATTCTCCGGCGGCCAGCGCCAGCGCATCTGCATCGCCCGCGCGCTCGCGCTCGATCCGAAGGTCATCGTCGCCGACGAAAGCGTTTCGGCCCTCGATGTCTCGATCAAGGCACAGGTCTGCAATCTGCTGATGGACCTGCAGCAAAGCCTCAACCTCGCTTTCCTGTTCATTTCCCACGATATGGCGGTGGTCGAACGTGTCAGTCATCGGGTCGCGGTGATGTATCTCGGCGAAATCGTCGAGATCGGCCCGCGCGCGGAATTGTTCAGCAACCCGCAGCACGCCTACACGAAGAAGCTGATGGCAGCCGTCCCCGTGCCCGATCCCTCACGTCGCGGCATCAAGCGCAACCTCGGAACCGACGAGCTCAACAGCCCCGTTCGCCCGGTTGGCTACGTCACGCCGCCACGCCGATACCGGGAAGTGACGGCAGGCCATCTGGTGCGGGTCGATGAAGCCGCGTGAGCGTGCAAAACCCACTCTTTAAGCATCTGAAAAACAAGTATTGCCGGTGGCGCGCGGGCCACCCTTTTTGCTGCACCGCTTATATGACTTTTGCTAGATATTATTTCATCGATAATTCTTAACGACCGATTCCACCGATTTGTGTTCTCTTATCCCTACGAATCAAAAAGGTTTGATTTGCCCGGGGACGGCCACCATGTTGAAGCATGGGGCGATGCAACAGTTGGGTAGGAGCCTATGCTGCAACGGATCGAAGACATTGATGCAGCGCTCGTCGACAGGCTGCAGCATTCGGCGTTCAAGTACTTCCTGAAATATTCCAATCCCGAAAACGGCCTGGTGGCGGACACCTCGATCGGCGGCGTGCCGGCGAGCATCGCGGCCGTCGGCTTTGCGCTGTCCTCCTATCCCGTCGGTGTTGAGCGTTGCTGGATCAGCCGCGAGGAAGCAGCCGAGCGCACGGTCAATACGCTGCGTTTCTTCGCCGAGGCGCGCCAGGGCGAGGAGCGCCACGCGACCGGTCACCGCGGCTTCTTCTACCACTTCCTGCATATGGATACCGGTCATCGCGCCTGGAACAGCGAACTTTCGACCATCGATACCGCCCTGCTTGTCGCCGGCATTCTCACGGCTGCGCAATATTTCGATCGCGAAGACGACGAAACGGAGACTGAAATCCGTGAACTCGCGACCTTCATCTATGAGCGCGTCGACTGGCGCTGGGCGCTGAACAAGGGCGACACGATTGCCATGGGTTGGAAGCCCTCTTCCGGCTTCCTGCGCTGGCGCTATCACGGTTTCGACGAGGCGATCATCCTCTACACGCTGGCGCTTGCCTCGCCGACGCACCCCATCCCGCAATCAAGCTACGACGCCTTCACGTCAAGCTATTCCTGGATGCTGCATGGCGAGCAGTCCTATCTCTATGCCGGGCCGCTCTTCATCCACCTCTTCTCGCATGCCTGGATCGATTTCCGCACCATCCAGGACAAGCCGATGGCGGAGCGGAACTGGGATTATTTCCGCAACACGCAGGTGATGATCAACGTCCAGCGCGACTATGCCGAACGCAATCCCGGGCAGTTCGTCGGCTATAACAGGAATATTTGGGGATTCTCCGCCTGTGACGGTCCGCCGCCGACACGGCGCATGCGCGGCGGTCGCCAGCCGAAGGTTCTGGGTTATGCCGCGCGCGGCGCTCCGCTTGGCCCGGATGACGGCACGATCGCACCCTGGGCAGCCCTTGCCTGCCTGCCCTACGACAAGCAGGCCGCTCTCGACGGCACCAAGGCGCTTCTGACCACCTATCCGAACCTGCTCTTGGAAGGCGGCTTTCCCGGCGGCTTCAATCCCACGGTCAAGACCAAGCGCCCGGAAGGCTGGGTCGACGACCGCACCGTCGGCATTGATCAAGGTCTTGTCGTCATGACCGTCGAGAACGAGCGCTCCGACTTCATCTGGAAGCTGATGCGGCAATCGCCGGTCATCCGCCTCGGGCTCGAGCGCGCCGGCTTTACCGGCGGCTGGCTCGAAGGCATCGAGCCGGCAGATGTAGTGCGCAAGTTCGGCTAGCGCATAAGCCCGGAAATCGAAAAATGGATTTCCGGAAAGAACGACACGAAAACGAAAAATGATAGAGCCCGCGCGTCCAACAGGAGGTGCGGGCTCTTGGTTTAGTTCTCGAAGACATGCGCCTTGCCGGCGATATCGAGGCGAACGAGATCGCCTCGCGCCGGAAGCGCAACGCTCGAAGTCTTGATCAGGATCGGCGGCAGCGCAACGCCGTCGAGCGAAACGGCAACGGTGCAGACGGCGCCGCCGAATTCCACCTCGACGACACGCCCGCCATAGTCGCGATCGCTCTCATCGGCAACGACGCGGATCTGCTCGGGTCGCAGCATGATCTCCGCCTTGCCTTGACGACTGCCCTCGACGGCCACGCGGCCAAGGGCGCAATCGGCAAGGCCGTTGCGGATGATGGCGGGAAGCAGCACGGCATCGCCGAGGAACAGCGCCGTCTCACGGTCGCGCGGATGCAGATACAATGATTGCGGCGATCCGGCCTGGATCAGCCGTCCCTCCCTGAGCACCGCCACCTGATCGGCAAAGGTCAGCGCCTCTTCCTGGTCATGCGTAACGAGAATGGTGGTGATGCCGGCCGCCTGCAGCACGCGCGCCACCGCCTTGCGCATGTTTTCCCGCAGGCCGGTATCAAGTGCCGAGAAAGGTTCGTCGAGCAGCATCAGCCGCGGCTTGCGGCCAAGCGCGCGGGCGAGCGCCACGCGCTGCTGCTGCCCGCCGGAAAGCTGATGCGGGCGCCGCGCCAGCATCCCGCGGTCGAGTTCGACCATGTCGAGCAGCTCGAGGATGCGTTTCTCGCGATCGGCCGCGCCGCGTTCGAACCCGAAGCCGATATTCTCGGCAACGCTTAAGTGCGGAAACAGCGCGCCGTCCTGCGAGACGATGCCGATGCCGCGCTTGTGCGCCGGCACCGCCGCCGGACCGTCCGCAAGCAGGTCGCCATCCAGCGTCACCCGGCCGACATCGGGTTGCTCGAAACCGGCAATGATGCGCAGCAGCGTCGTCTTGCCGGAGCCGGACGGGCCGACGACGGCGGTGCGGCTGCCCGCCGAGACGTCGAGCGAAATATCCTTCAGCGCCTGGACGGGACCGTAGCGCTTGCTGATGTTCTCGATCGTAAGCAGCGTCATTGGCCGGCAGTCCGTTTCGATTGAGTATAGAGCATAAGGGTGAGCGGCAGCGACAGCACGACCATCATGAAGGCGTAAGGAGCAGCCGAGACATAATCGATCTCGCTGGTCAACGACCAGAATTTCGTCGCCAGCGTATCGACGCCGTTGGGCGACAGCATCAGTGTCGCCGTCAGTTCATTGGTAATGCCGAGTGCAGCCAGCGCGACGCTGGCGGCCGCTCCCGGTGCCGCAAGGCGCATGGTGATCTGCCGCACCGCCTGGCCCGGGGTGCGGCCGAGGCCCATCGCAGCGCGTTCCAGCTCCACCGGCGCCTGGGCGATGCTGGCGCGCAGCCCGACCATGGCGCGCGGCAGGAAAAGCAACACATAGGCGACGAGCAGCGTTGCGAAGGTTTGATAGAGCGGCAGCACGAGGCGCACGGTGATCGTCACCAGCGCCAGCGCCACGACGACGCCCGGCAGCGAGCCAACATAATAATGGCAGGCCTCGAGCACGCGCTGGAGGCGGCCGGGTGCCCGCACCGAAAGCCAGGCCATCGGCGCTGCGGCGATCGTCGCCAGCACGCCGCCGACAATGGCAAGTACGATCGTCTGCAGAAAAGCGCTGCCGACTTCGATGCGCCAGATATCGGTGCCGCCGAGATAGAGCCAGCGGCCAAGCGTCACCAGCGGCACGCCGAGCGTCAGTATTGCGAGGATGACAGGCAGCAAGACGGCCGGCACCACGAACCAGCCGAGCCGGCGGCGGTCCGCCGGACGGGGCGAGCCGGAGCCGACGCGGGCGTAACGTTCGTTGCCGCGCACCAGCACCTCGAAGCCGAGCAGAAAAAGACAGCAGGCGACAAGCACGCCGCCGAGCATGTTGGACGCCGGGCTGTTGTAGGAAGACTGGAACTGGTCGACGATCGCCGTCGCGAAAGTGTCGAACCGGATCATGACGAACAGGCCGTATTCCGAAAGCAGATGCAACGCGATCAGCAGCGAGCCGCCGCAGATGGCAAGCCTGAGCTGCGGCAGCACGGCGCGGAAGAAGACCCGCCAGGGATTGAGGCCCAGCGAGGCCGCGGCATCTTCGATGGCCGGATCGAGACGGCGCAATGCGGCGGCGACCGGCAGGTAGAGGAACGGATAATAGGCGAGCACCGAGACGAAAACGCCGCTCTGCAGGCCGCGCATGCCGGGAATGAGGCTGACCCAGGCATAGCTGTGGACGAAGGCGGGCACGGCGAGCGGAGCGATCGCCAGCCAGGCCCAGAGCCGCGCCAAAGGAATGTCCGTCCGTTCGGTCAGCCAGGCGAGCGTCACCGCAAGCGCGATCGACAGCGGGATGGTGATCGATTCCAGGAGAATCGTATTGACGAGGAGTTCGCCGACACGCGGTCGGAAGACCAAGGCCCTCACCGTTTCCCAGCCGACATCATAGGTGACCCAGCCGATGAAGCCGAGCGGCACAAGACTGAAGATCGCGACCACGGTTGCAAGCAGGATCACGGAAGCGTGCGGCATGCGTCCGCGCGGCAACACCATGCGCGCGGCCCTTAGCGCGACCGGCGCCTCGTTGCCGGATGCGAGCAATCTGTTGTCCTGCAGCAAGGCCGATGCCTTTACACGCTGAAAAAGGAAGGCAACCGCCTTTGAAGGACGGTTGCCGGATATCGTCATGCCCTAAGGTTTTCTTGAGCCAAAAGCAACAGTTTTGGCCGAGGCAAGCCTGCGGCAGAAAAGTTAGATCAGGCCGGCGGCGGTCATCAGCTCCACGACCTTCTTGCTGTCGAGGGTAGAAGCTTCGACCTTCGGAGCATTGAGGTCGGCAAGCGGAGTGAGCTTGTCGTTGGAGGGCGCATCCTTGCCGATGGCATATTCATAAGAGGTGCCGTCCTTGAGAATTGCCTGGCCAGCCTTGCTGGTGAGGAACTTCAGGAAAGCCTGGGCTTCCTTCATGTGCTGCGTGGACTTCAGGACGCCACCGCCCGAAACGCTGACGAAAGCGCCCGGATCCTGGTTCTTGAAATAGTGCATGCCGACATTCTTGCTGTTCTCGCCGGTTTTGGCCTGATCGCCGAACCAGTAATAATGATAGATGACCGCACCTTCGACTTCGCCGGCGTTGACAGCCTTCATGGCGACGCTGTTGCCCTTATAGGGCGTGGCGTTTTCCTTGAGACCCTTCAGCCAGTCGGCGGTCGACTGCTCGCCCTTCAACTGCAGCAGGGCAGCAACGATGGCCTGGAAGTCGGCGCCGGCGGGTGCCGCACCCCAGCGGCCCTTCCAGGCCGGATCTGCGAGGTCGAGCAACGACTTCGGCAGCTTGTCTTCGGTGAGCTTCGTCTTGTCGTAGGCAAAGACCGTGGTGCGGGCGGCAATGCCGGTCCACATGCCGTCAGCCGGGCGATACTGCTCCGGAACCTGATCCAGCGTTTCCTTTTCGATGGGGGCAAACAGGCCCGCGCCATCGACCAGCGTCATTGCCGGCGAATTCTCGGTCAGGAATACGTCCGCCGGCGAGGCATCGCCTTCCTGGATGATCTGGTTGGCGAATTGCATGTCGCTGCCCTGGCGCATGGTGACCTTGATGCCGGTCTCCTTGGTGAAGGCATCGATCCATTCGCGGCCGAGGCTTTCGTGCTGGGCATTGTAAACGACGAGACCTTCGTCCTGCGCATTGGCGCTGCCTGCAAGCGCGGTGGCGGAGAGAAGCGAAGCGGCGAGCGCGAGGGAAAAGCGGTTAAGAGCAATGTTCATGATGGCCTCCGTAGCAATGTCACCCGAGCTCTCCAAGGGCGATGAGAGGCGTATATTTTTCCTGACTGCCAATTTCAAGTTTCGCTTGGCCGGAAAAGTCATCACAATATCTTGACTAAATATTTCATATTACAGGGGAATAAATCTCGATTTGGCCAAAAAGGCGGCACTCCCCGAGCGCCGCCCCTTCTTTGCAGCCGGCTTATTCGACGTCGAACTTGACGCCCTGCGCCAGCGGCAGCGTTCTGCCGTAGTTGATGGTGTTGGTGGAGCGGCGCATATAGGCCTTCCAGGCATCCGAGCCGGATTCACGGCCGCCGCCGGTTTCCTTCTCGCCGCCGAAGGCGCCGCCGATCTCGGCACCGGATGGCCCGAGATTGACGTTGGCGATGCCGCAATCCGAACCGCGGGCCGAGACGAAGGTTTCGGCCTCGCGCATGTCATTGGTGAAGATCGACGACGACAGTCCCTGCGGCACGGCATTGTGCAGCGCCAGCACGGCGTCGAAGTCGCTGTATTTCATCACATAGAGGATCGGCGCGAAAGTCTCGTGCTCGACCGGTCCGGTCTGATCCGGCATTTCGACAAGCGCCGGGCGAACGTAGAAGGCGTCAGCCGAGCCATTGTCGACGCGTTCGCCGCCGGTCACCTTGCCGCCGGCCGATTTGGCCTCACCCAGCGCTGCCTGCATCTTCTCGAAAGCCTGGCCGTCGATCAGCGGTCCGACCAGCGTACCGCTTTCCAACGGATTGCCGATGGTGACGGAGCCATAGGCCTTCTGCAGACGCGGCACCAGCTGGTCGTAGACGCTGTCATGGACGAAGAGACGGCGCAGCGTCGTGCAGCGCTGTCCGGCCGTGCCCATGGCGGAGAACGCGACGCCGCGCAGCGTCAGGTCGAGGTCGGCCGACGGGCAGACGATCGCCGCGTTGTTGCCGCCGAGTTCGAGAATGGCGCGGGCAAAACGCTGCGACAGGCGCGGACCGACGGCGCGGCCCATGGCCGTCGAGCCGGTGGCGGAAACCAGCGGGATCTTCGGATGATCGACCAGCACTTCGCCGACCTCGCGGCCGCCGATGATCAGCGTCGACAGATTGGCCGGTGCGGTACCGCCCTCGGCGACGAAACGCTTCAGCGCCTTTTCGAACAGTGCCTGTACGGCAAGCGCCGTCAACGGCGTCTTTTCCGAAGGCTTCCAGACGGTGGAATTGCCGCAGACCATCGCCAGCGTGGCATTCCACGACCAGACGGCAACCGGGAAGTTGAAGGCCGAGATGATGCCGATCACCCCGAGCGGATGCCAGCTCTCCATCATCCGGTGCTCGGAGCGTTCGGTGGCGATCGTCAGGCCGTAGAGCTGACGGGAAAGGCCGACCGCGAAATCGCAGATGTCGATCATCTCCTGCACTTCGCCCAGACCTTCCGAAGTGATCTTGCCGACCTCGATCGAAACGAGACGGCCGAGCGCCGCCTTGGAGGCGCGCAGTTCCTCGCCGAGCAGGCGGACCAGTTCGCCGCGCTTCGGCGCCGGCACGGCACGCCATTCGAGGAAGGCCTGGTGCGCCGCTTCGATCGCCGCCTTCGTTTCGGAAACGGAATGTTCCCTGAGTTTGCCGATTTCCTTGCCGGTGACCGGCGAGGTGACGGAAAGCGTGCCGCCGTGATAGCGGCCGGCATCGACGCCGAGTTCGGCAAGCAGCTTGGCAGTTTCGGTGGCGAGATCGAGGACGGCGATGGTCATTGTCGTGTTTCCAATCTTATAATTCTCAGAAGCGGGCATCGGCGAAATGGGCGACCTGAGCGCCGGCTTCGTACCATATTTCCTTGAGTGCACGAAAGCTCGGCTCGGTGGGCGACGTCAGCGGCAGCGGCAGATCGGCTTCCGGAAGCCGGCCGAGGATATGCTCCGCCAGCGTACGGCCGAAGACCGTACCGGGGGCAATGCCGCGGCCATTGTAGCCCGAAAAGCCGATGACACCAGGCGCGAATTTGTGGAAGCGCGGCAGCGCATTGTCGGTCATGCCGATCTGGCCATACCATTCACACTCGAATTCGACATCACCGATAATGGGGAAGAGCCGCTTCAATGCGCGCTTGGCCCAGCCCTTGTGTACGGCAAGTCCGGTATTGCGTAGCGCCCCGACACTGCCGAAAACGAGGCGGCCGGCCTGGTCCATGCGGAAGGAGGAGAGGATTTCCTTGGTATCCCATGCGCCTTCCCGCCCGGGCAGGATCGACTGGCGCAGATTATGGCCGAGCGGCACGGTGGCGAAATTGAAATAGGGCAGATGCACCTGTTCGTTGCGCACCTGCTCCCATGGGCCGGTGCTGTAGGCATCCGTCGCGACGATGATCCATTCGGCGCTGACTTCGCCGCTTGCCGTCTTCACGGTCCAGCTTCTGCCATTGCGTTCCGTTGAAACGACCGGGCTGGACGTATGAACGGCGACGCCAGCCTTGACGGCGGCATGGGCAAGGCCGCGTGCATAGGCAAGCGGCTGCAGGGTACCGGCGCGTTTGTCGAGCAGCGAACCGGTATAGGCATCGCTGCCGATGCGTTTGGCCGTTTCCGCCGCATCGAGCAGCGTCACGGCTGCGCCGCGGGCGGCCCATTGCGCGGCGCGATTCTCGATCTCCTTCAGCCCGTTTTCGCCGACCGCGCAATGCAGCGTGCCATTGCGTTCGAGTTCGCAGGCAATCTGATGCTTGTCGATCAACTCCATGACGAGCTTCGGCGCGTTGCCGAGCAGATCGAGCAGACGTTCGCCATGCACCGGACCGAGCACGCCGGGCAGATCGTTGGGCATCACCCACATGCCGGCATTGATCAGGCCGACATTGCGGCCGGCGCCGCCGAAGCCGATCTCCTTCGCCTCCAGCAGCACCACCTTCGACCCGGCTTCGGCAAGATGCAGCGCGGAAGAGAGGCCGGTGTAGCCGCCGCCGACAATGACGACATCGGCCGATACGGCGCCTTCGAGCGACGAGGTCGCCGGCGGTTCGGGTGCGGTCTTTTCCCAAAGTCCGTGGGAGCGCGGATCATTCAGCATGGCTCAGTCCGATCGGATCGAAATCGCGCTACTTTAGTGCATAAAACCAAGACTTGAAGCGGCCCTTTCAGGCAACGGTCTTCAGCAGCAAGCCGGCGAGACCGAGCGCCTCCATCGCTGCATCCAGCGATGCCGCCTGACGTTCGGCATAAAGCGCCAGCTCGTCCTGAACGGTCGCACCCAGGGCCGCCTCGAAGGCGTCGCGGTTCGAGCGGGTTGCGTAGTTCTGCTGCTGATCGGTGCCGAGGTTAGACTGGAAGATTCCGGCTGCGCTGACGGGCAGGAAGTCTTCATAGACGATCGGGGCAAAGGCGAGATAACCCTTGGCGATCAGCGCCTCCGGATCATTCGGCAGCGTGCCGCCGGCCGCGGCGGCAATGCCCGCAGGCGTCGCGGAATAGCGGAAGAAGGCCAGACCTTGCCCGCGCAACTCGTCCCAGCTGTCCGGCAGCGCCTTGAAACGCTCGGCAAGTTCCTGGTCGTAGGCACCGGCCTTGGCGCCACCGGCGCCCACCTGCACCTCGCCGCGAACCGAGGCGAGCAGCCGGTCGTAGAGCGCCCGGCCCTTCGCCGTCAGCGCCACGCCGCGCTGTTCGATCTCGCCGAAACGCGCGGTATGCGTTCCTCGAACCGCGCCGTCGTCATCACCGGAAAAGGCGATCGTTTCTTCGAGCGCCTTGAAGCTCGTCTGCCGCAGCAGGATATCGCAATTGCGGCGCGGCGGCCCTTCGATGACGGCCTTCGGCGTGATGCCGCGCTCCGGCATGCGGGCCTGGACCGCGTCGATATCGAGCGTGCGCGGCGTCAGGTGGTTGATATGCGGTCCCTTGAAGCTGACGACGTCGGCGATCAGCCGATGGGCGTCATGCAGCCGCTTGTAGGTTTCGGCGCTGACCGTCGCTTCGCCATGCCAGCGGAAGGTTTCAAGCGCCTCGGCGACGAACTCCGTCGCTTCCGCCTCGGTCAAGCCGCCGTTTCGCTCGTGGCGCTCGATCAGCGCGACGGCGCGCGGCGCATAGATCCGCCGCTGAGCCAAGATGGTTTCGGCTTCGCCACGCAGCTTCTCGTCCTCGATCAGCTCCAATCGCAGCAACGAGGTGAAGACCCGGAATGGATTGACGTTGAGCGCCGCCTCGTCGATCGGCCGAAAGCTGGTGGAATGAACCGGCACGCCGGCGACCGAGAGATCGTAGTAGCCGACCGGCTGCATGCCCATGACCGCAAACAGCCGGCGGATGGTGAAAAGCTCCTCTGCCGTGCCGAGCCGGATGGCGCCGTGGCGCTCGACATCGATGCGCTCCAGCTCGCCGGCTTGGGCCAGGCGCTGGCGCAGATCGGGATCGTTTTCGAGGCAGCCGGCATTCACGTCCGCCACCAGTTCGATCAACGTGCCGTATTGCGGCACCTCGGCCCGGTACATCTGCGACATCGCCTCGGTGAACAGCGATCGGATGCGGTCTGTGGAAACGAAGGCTTGCGGCATCGGGAAACTCCGGATCATTCCGTTTTTGCAGGATGAGTCTCTTTACACGCGTGACAAAGCCGAAAATATCGCTATTTCGGAAATAGCCCATTCTGAAATGGAATGACCATGCTGACATCTCGACGTTTTCTGCCATCGATTTCGCATCTTGCCGCCTTCGAGGCGGTTGCCCGCACCGGCAGCGTGACGGCAGCGGCGCGCGAACTCGATCTGACGCAGAGCGCCGTCAGCCGCCAGGTGAGCGCGCTGGAGGAGCAGCTTGGCGTCGAGCTCTTCCTGCGCGAACGCCAGACCATGCGGCTGACGCTTGCCGGCGACGGATATGCCCGCGAAATCCGCGAAGCGCTGCGGCGCATATCGAGCGCTTCGCTGAATCTGCGCGCCAATCCGCATGGCGGCACGCTCAATCTCGCCATCCTGCCGACCTTCGGCACGCGTTGGCTGGCGCCGCGCCTCGGGCGCTTCCTCGCCGCCAATCCCGGCGTGACCATCAATCTGGTGACCCGGCTTTCGCCCTTCGATTTCCGCCTCGATTCAATCGACGCCGCCATCCATTTCGGCCATCCCCACTGGCCGGGCGCCGAACTCGTCTTCCTGATGTCCGAGCACACAGTGCCGGCCTGCAGCCCTGATTTTCTGGAGCGATACGCGATCAAGACGCCGGAGGATCTGCTTGCCGTTCCGCTTCTGCATTTGACGACGCGCCCTGACGCCTGGGAGCAATGGTTTGCCGGCAACGGCGTTTCCTTCGAAAACGTCCACGGTATGCTCTTCGACCAATTCGCCACCGCCGCGCAGGCGGCGATCGCCGGCCTCGGCATCGCCCTGCTGCCGACATTCCTGATGCAGGAGGAGGTCAGGCGCGGCGATCTCGTCGCCGCTGTCGACCGTGAAATGGAAAGCCGCGAGCGCTATTATCTCGCCTTTCCCAGAGAGCGCGCCGACTATGCGCCGCTTGCGGCCTTTCGCGACTGGATCGTCGCGGAAGCCGCCGCCAATCCGGCTGCGTGACGAACGGCTTGCATCGGCATGGCGCTTTCGACCATTATGCCGGCCAAACAACTTTGCAGGAAATCTCCATGAAGCCGATCTTCGTCCAGCTCCAATGCGCACCCGGCAAGACCTATGATGTCGCCGACGCCATCTACCAGACCGAACTGGTCTCGGAGCTCTATTCCACAAGCGGCGACTACGACCTGCTGCTGAAGGTCTATATCGAGGAAGGCCAGGATATCGGCAAGTTCATCAACGACAACATCGCCAATATTCCCGGCATCGTCCGTTCGCTGACGACACTGACGTTCAAGGCCTTCTGAAAGCCCATCAGATACGGTTAACCTTTTTCGCGAAGAATCGCCCTCTCAACAGGCCGCTTAAACCGCGCCTTAACGCCGGGCATATCTGGTCGTTGCTAGTATAAGCCCGCGTCAACACGGGCCGGCGGGCAGCGATAGGTGAAAAATGGCGATCGTCGAGGCAGATAGGGTGCGCGAGAACCCGCAGTTGGGAGAGGCCCCGCTGATCGTCCATGTCGTGCGCCAGTTCCTGCCCAATCGCGGCGGTCTGGAAGACGTGGTCGCCAATCTCGGCCGCCAGACCGTGCGCCGCGGCTATCGCGTCCGCGTCGTCACGCTCGATTCGCTCTTCACTGCGCCGCAGGACAAGCTGCCGCCTCGCGAAAATATCGACGGCATCGAGGTGGTGCGCATCCCCTGGTCGGGCAGCAGCCGTTATCCGCTGGCGCCTGAGGTTTTCCGCCATCTCGGCGATGCCGATCTCGTGCATGTCCATGCCATCGACTTCTTCTTCGATGCGCTCGCCTGGGGCCGGCTGCTGCATCGCAAGCCGATGATCGTCACCACCCATGGCGGCTTCTTCCACACGCAGAAATACGCGGCGATCAAGAAGATCTGGTTCCGGACGCTGACCCGCGCTTCGGCGATGGCCTACCGCCGCGTCGTCTGCTGCAGCGCCTCCGACCTCAGGCAATTTTCCGAGATCGTGCCCGATAGCCTGCTGATCGAAAACGGCGCCGATATCGGTAAGTTCGCCGACATCGCTTCGCGCCGGCCAAAGCGCCGCATCGTCACGATCGGCCGCTTCTCGGTGAACAAGCGGCTCGACCATCTGCTCGATGCGATGGCCGCGCTGACGACCCGCGACCCCGAATGGCATCTAGACATCGTCGGGGCCGAATCCGACCTGAACCGGGCCGATGTCGAAGCCGCGATCGAAAGCCGCAGCCTTTCCGGCCGCGTTACCCTGCATGTATCACCCGACAACGGCGCCATCCGGCGTATCATCACCGAGGCCTCGCTCTTTGCCTCCGCCTCGGAATATGAAGGTTTCGGCCTGGTGGCGCTGGAGGCGATGAGCGCCGGTCTCCTCCCGGTGCTGAACGCCAACGATGCCTTTGCGACGCTTGCCGACCGGCATCCTGTTATCGCGCTTGCCGACTTCACCAATGCCCAGACCGCGGCGACAGTGATCGAAACGGCCTATGAAGACCTTTCGCGCCAACCGGACGCCGTGCGCGCCGGGCTTCTCGACGCCGCGCGCGGCTATTCCTGGGATATCGTGGCCGGACGTTATATCGATCTCTACAGATCGCTGGATGTCGTCGCCGCGGAAAACATCTGAGCTGCAATTCCGGTCATGCTCTGGCGAGACGGATGATCTCGTCGAGCACGAATTTGCGCGATTGTGGCGGCGTCAGATTGTGATCGGCATCCGGCAGCATCAGCAACCGCACGTTCGGATAGCGCGAAAGCCGACCGCCGCGCGGCCCGAAGTGGAAATAGACGTGGTCGAGCCCGACATCGCCCTCGCTGTAGATCAGCGTCAGCGGCACCTTGCGCTTGCCGAACAGCGCAAAGGAGTGCCGGACCTCGCGGGCGATATGGCGCCGGTCGGGAAGCAGCTCGAGCAGCGGCGCGATCCACGGCGATAGCCGGCGGCCGGCGGCGATGACGATATTCTGCAGGGCCGCAACGACGTCCACCTGGCCGCGCAACAGCCGCTTCAGCGTGTCGAGCCGCGCCATGCGCTGGCCGTAGTCGTCAAGGCTGCGTGGAACGGAGACGACATGCTCCCTACGCACCGGCATCTTCGGATCCCAGTAATAGACGAAGGGATTGATCGACACGACAGCCTTCAAGCGCTCGTCGGCGACGCCGGCCCGGAAGGCGACGTAACCGCCGCTGCATCGGCCGGCGACCATCACGGGACCGGCGACCACACTTTCGAGCAGATCGAGCGAGGCGACCGCATCCGCCGTCTGCGTATCCGAATAGAGCACCTGTTCCGGTGCATCCGGCCGCGGCGGGCTGTCACCGACATTGGCGGAATCGAAGCGCAGCGAAACGACGCCCTGGCGGGCAAGCGCGCGCGCCATATCCACCGTCGTCCGTCCCCAGCCGGCATGCCGGTCATAGGCTGTCGACAGGAAGAGCACGGCATTGCCCTTGATCTCACCGAGTGGCCGGCTGACGACGCCGATCAGATGATTGTGGCTGCCGAAACGCACCGGCGTTTCGGCAAAACCCTCGCCGGCAAGCGGCGGATTCTCGATCACATCAGGCGAATGCGCCGCAGATGTCTCCGTCGTCGTCGCCTCCAGCCAGGTCGTCAGCAGCTCGACGACAGCCATCGGCGTCTTGGCAAACAGCGGATTGGTGGCGAGCTCGTCATAGCCTTCGAAAGCCTTCTGCTCGACATCGGCGCCAAGCGCCTTCAGCGCATCGGCAAAACCGGTATCCTCGGCCTTCGCGGGACGTTCGAGGATCAGATAGCGGGAGGCTGCGAGCCCCTGTGGCGAGGCGATGGTAAGCTTGCCGAGCTCGGCGGCAATCTCTTCGGGCATGACGAGCCCGGCGATCTGCACCTTCGCGGTTTGAACATGTTCCTTGCCGAGGCCGAGATCGGCATCGATGATCTTCGACCACATGTTGAGTTCGCGCAGATAGGCCCGGCCGCTCAGCACCGGCGCCAGCATGACGAGGCTGTCGACGCCTTCGATCGAGGAACCGATGCGATGGGCAAGCGTTGCGCCGAGGCCCTGTGCGATGAGGATGATACGGTCGCAGCCGCTCAGCGATTTCAGCTTGACGGCGGCGGCACGAATCGAATTTTCCCAGGTTTCCAGCCGTGCTGGCAGCGCATCGAAATCGAGCGCATCGCCGGTGCCGCGATAGTCGAAGCGCAGGCTCGGCACGCCGATATCGGCGAAATGCTCGGCCGCGACGCGGAAGAATTTGCGGCTGCACATCTCCTCGAACCCCCAGGGGCTGACGAAAAGCACGGCGGCCGAACGTTTCTTCACGAGAGGATTCTCCGGCATGAACAGCCCGATCGTGCCGTCGAAGACGACGGGCAGGGCAGCACTGCGTCCCGCGCCCTCGGCTGGTTCGAGCGAGAATTCGCCGGGCGCGACCTTGGCGCGATCGGGATCGCCGGGAAGCCGCGGCGCGATGAAATTGATCGCGTGGCCGAACGGCCGGCGCAGCAGGGACGGCATCTTGTCGAGAATGGAGTGCATGACGTCGACATCCTCGCCCGGCACGGCGCGCAGCACGCGCAGTGCCGCGAAATAGCAGAACGCACCGGCAATGATCGCGCCGACGAGACCGGCCGGACCCCCGACGAATTCCAGCACCGAAATCGCTCCGCAAGCACACAGCACGGAGGCGAGCGTCACCTTCGTCAGGCTTGCGTAGAGACCCGATAGTTGGGATCCGAATCCTGTCTGTCTGATCATCATCACCGACATCGCAACGAAGACGAGGATGCGCACGAGTGCGGCACCCTCGGCGGCAAGCCTAGGTACGATCAGTAAACAACCCGCTACCATCAGTAGGCCACCTATGACACTGATATTCAGGCGGGAGCGGGCCCTGTCCATCGACAGCAAATAGAGGCTGAGGATCTGCATGAAGGTATAGGCGGGCGCGACCAGCGCAAGCAGCGCCACCACCGTCCCACTGCGGCGGAACGCTTCGCCGAACACCACGATCACCAGTTCGCTGGAGATCGCCGCAAGCCCGAGGCTCATCGGCAGCACGATATAGGCCATGGAGCGGGTGACGGCGGCGAAGACCTCGACCGGCAATGTCGAGTCGTCGCTGTTATGCCGCCGCTCGGAATAATAGGGCAGCAGGCTGCCGGTCATCTGGATCGGCAACTGCAGCGCAATATTGGCGATCGACAGGCCGACGGCATAATAGCCGACCATCTCCACCGACCAGAACTGCTGCAGGAAGAGCAGTTCGAGCCGGTTGAGGAAGATGGAATCGATGATGAACTGGATCGACAGGATGGCGGAGGAGGAGGCGAGATATTTGAGCGAGACCCCGCACCAGTCGCGCCGCGCAAGAAGGATCGGCAGCGTAGCGAAAAACAACACGAGCTGGCCGAGCGCATAACCGACGAGGACGCCTTCGACGCCATAGAGAACGGCGCCGACGGCAACGCCGGCAAGCTGCACGATCGAAACGGCGACCGTCAGCCGGAAGAAGGCGCCGAGTTTCTTCTCGCCGATCAGGTAGAATTTGACGAAGGAACCGATCGCCTGGACGAAAAACAGCACGCCCGTGACCAGAGCGACGGATGGCGCGGTCTCCGCCCAGTGCATCTTTTCCGAGGTCAGGAAGAACAGCGCATAGAGCGCCAGCAGCGCGACGGTCGAGAACATCATGAAGCTGACGAGGATCGCGGCAAAACCCCGCCGGCGGCGTGTATCGTAGCCCTCCGCCGAAAGCTGCGGCAAGGTCTTCAGCAGCGTGATGCTGGAACCGAGTTCGGCGATCGAGGCGCCCGTGACCACCAGCCACAGCGAGAAAGCGACGATGCCGTTGGCTTCCGGCCCGAGCAGCCGCGCAGTTATGATCGAGGAAACGAAGCCCGTCAGAAGCAGCAGCATGCCTGCCGCCGCATTCATCACCGAGTTTGCGATAATACCCTTCGACATCCATCCATCCGTCAGCATCGGCCTAAAGCGCGTCACGATCTTCAGATCGCTTCTCGCACTTTAGGTTTTTGTTTTTACCCATGTCGTTATCGCAAAACCGCTGCACACTTTTGCGCGCCATGCTCTAAAGTCGCATACCCGCCATCTCTAATGCGAAAATGTTAAAATAAAGCGGAGTGACGACCTCACCTTAGCTGGCTTGCATCGCCGACAGCCTCTGGAGCGCCTTCTCATAGCTGTTCTCTGCGAGGTATCTCAGCAGGAACTCCCGCGCCTTCTCGGCCTTCTCTCGTGCACGCTGGGGCGCGAGGAAGATGTCCCGCAAGTGCGCAGCCGCCGCCTCTGGAGAAGGGTCAGCCCAGACCGCGCCTGCGAGCCCGGCAAATTCGGGATGTGTATCGACGACCGGAATGAGTGGAGAGGCGACCAGCCAGCTATTATCGGGATCGCAGAAATCCACCGTGCCCGACCAGGCGGTGGAAATCACCGGCGTGCGCTGCATGATCGCCTCGGCCACCGTCAGCCCGAAACCCTCGGAACGATGCAGCGAAAGATAGGCGTCTGAACAGCGGATGAGGCCGTTGATATCGGCGTCCGACAGCCTGTCGGTGACGATCTTGATCCGGGGGTTGCCGGCGACCGAAGCGATCAGTTCGCGCAGGCCTTCATCCCTATCGATATTGCCACTGGCCTTCATCAACAGGAAGGCGCTTGGGGCTTCGGCGACGAAGATCCTGAAGGCCTCGATGATGGCCTGCGGATTCTTCCGGTTGATCGAGGAGCCGGCACTGAAGATGAAGCTGACGAGAAAGGCGTCTTCCTCGATGCCGAATTTCTGGCGCATGCCTTCCGTCGCCGGCTTCTCCGTGACGGGATGCGGAACCACGATGACGGGTGCCGCGGTCAGCGGCGCAATCGTCCGCCGGGTGAATTCCGACGGCACAAAGACCGCATTCATGTAATGCATCGCATTGCGCCATTCCGCCGGCACAACTTCGAGCTCCCAGGCGAAATAGCCGATGTTGAAGGCGCGGGTGAAATTTCCAACGCCCTTCTTCAGGATGGCGCGCGGCAGCATCGGCGGATTGAGATGCCAGATCCGGCTTCCCGCGGGTTCGGTGGAAAGGTGCGACGGCATCCATCCGGCGAAGGCATTCTCGTCGGGATGCGTGCTGACGTCGGAAAGCGCAATCGCCCGCCCCGCCTCCGACAACGCGCCGGCGCAGAGCCTTGCCGATTCGCCGACGCCGACCGCCATCGAGAGATAGCCGACGATCTCCACCGGCTTGCGCGGATTGAAGGCAAGACGCGCGCGTGGAATCAGCCGCTGCAGGACATGGGCGCGCAGAAAGCGGTATATCGTTCTCAAATCACGGTCTTTCCAAATGGATCGGCATCAGCCCCAGAGCATGATGCCGAAAAGTGTGCGCGGTTTTCGGACGGCAGCATGCTCTATCTCTTTTCTAGAACGCGACACGATGCGAACTGCCTAGACTTCTGATCTCACCCGTAGGCGGAACATCGCTTTCCGCGCTCAGGAGCGCATGCAGCTTCACGCGCCGCGCCACGCCGGGAGCGAGATGGAACCAGTCGTCGTCGGCCCGATAGCCTTCGACGTCGATATGCACCGATTGCGCCAGCCGGTCGGTCCTCAAATCGACGAACCAGTCGTCGCCATCTCTGCCGAGTGACGCTTCGATCCCTGCGTCATGGAGCGCCTTCCCCCGGCCGCACGGGAAGTGGAAGCTTTCGGCGAGAATGGCGCCATCTGCCAGCGAGCGCAGACGCGCCACGCTTGCGTCGTGCGATGGTGGTCCAAAACGGAAGGCATAGGTCGTATCGAAGAAGGCGCCGAACAGCGTTGTGCAGGCAAAACGCTCCGTGCTCCTTGCCGCCAGCTTGAAGGCCATGCTGCCGCTGACGACCTGTTGCTTGCCGTCCCGCAGGCAGACAACTTCGAGTTCCACGTCGAGCGCGGCGTCCGCCTCGTTGACGACATGCACGTCGAGACCGTTGGTTCCCTCGTCGGTGAAGACCACTTGCACCGGCCGGAAGGCACGGCGCATCGCATACCAGACGGGCTTCGGCTCTCCGGTGGAATCGATCACCCCCCAGCCGGGACCGGGCAACAGGTCTTGCAGCGTCCAGACGAGCGCGCCGTTGCAGCTGGAGTCTTTGCGCCGCCATTCGGCAAAAGCCTCCTCGATCACCTCGCCGGTGACGGCGCGGGAGAGATCGAGATAGTGTTCCGGATCCTCACGGCGCAATTGGGCCGGATCGAACCCGTAGAGAAGCTGCAGATAGAAGTCGCGAACATCCTCGAAATCCCACGATGCGCTGCGGTCGCGCGGCACGCGGGCCTTCCAGAGCGGGCTATGGACGGCGGGCACGTCGAGATGACGCTGCAGCGTCCTTTGCTGCGGCACATGCGCGAAGGCGAGGCTTTCGGAGGCAAACCGCACATCGGCGCGGCGCGCATCGGCAATCGGCCGCATATAGGCGCCGACGCCGTAATAATGCGCAATTCCGGCATTGGGTGAAAAAGGCATGGCCCCGCCATAGGGCGAATTCGGGACATAGGGCACGTCGGGACGCATGCGCGCGACGACCGCCGGGATGATCTCGTCGGTGACCGGCCCGCTCCAGAATTCCGCCGGCAGGCCGAGCATCGCCGCCTGCTGGTGGATTTCGCTGCCGCCGCAGAGCACGGCGAGGGAAGGCGACGCCTGGACACCGTGCAGAAATTCCTCGACCTCCGCATGCACATGGCCAAGAAAGGCCTTGTCGTTGCGCGGATAATCGAAATTGGCGAACATGAAATCCTGCCAGACGAGCAGGCCGAGTTCATCGCAGACCGCGAAGAAATCCGGCGTCTCATAGGCCATGGTGCCGCCGATGCGGATCATGTTCATCCCGGCCTCCGCGGCAAGCCGCAGGAAGGGTTCGTAATCCGCCCGGCCGCCCGGCAATCGCACGATATCGGCCGTCGTCCACACCGCGCCGCGGCAGAAGATGCGTTCGCCGTTGACGGTGAGCGCGAAGTCGTCGCCATCGCCACCGCGGTCGACATCGATCCGTCGGAAGCCGGTCGTGCCGAGCGGATATTCGACGCCGTCGGAAACCAGTGTCAGCTCGTAGAGACGCGGAGCGCCGTGGGTGTGCGGCCACCATGGCTCGATGTCGGGAAGCTTGAGAATAGCCGAGTAATGACTGTCGCCGACCTTCTCGAAAGGCTGCTCCATTCCGCCGCAGCGCAGCAGCATGGCGGGATCCTCGGCATTGCTATGCAGCGATACGCTGAGACGGCCGGCGCCGCTCTCCTCCAACTGGGCGCGGATGGAGACGTTGTCGATCGAGACGGGATTGCGCCGCACCATGGAAATCGGTCGCCACGGCCCGATGGCATGAATATCGGGGCACCAGCCCGGCATATGGCCGAGCAGCGTCGTGCGAAAATTCTTCAGGCCCGCCGGCGTGATCATCTGCGGCCGCCAGCGCGCGCGCGGGCCGGGCTCCGACAGACGGGGGCCGAGCGCCCGGAAGCAGAGCGCCAGTTCGTCGCCGCCCGACAGCGTCACCGGAATCTCGTGCGCCGTGAACATGCTCTCGGAAAACAGGATTTCCTGGCCGTTCAGGAAGACATGGCAGAGCGTCGCGAGCCCTTGGAAATGCAGGATCGCTTCGCCGGGCTCGGCATCGAAAAGCCGGCAGAGATACCAGGCATCCCGCGTGTTCAGCGGCTCGGGATTTCCACGGTCGAAGAGCCCAGCCTTTTCGAGCGCCGCGGCGACAGTGCCGGGAACGGGCGCGGGAATGAACTGGGCGGAAAGGTGAATGTCGTGCGGCACGGCGCAGGCGCCCGGCTCCGTCAGGATCAGGTTCCAGCCTTCGGAAAGCAGGCTTTCCTCGGCACCGATGCTTGCCAAACGCCCCCGCATGGTCAGATCTCCGGCTTCAGATTCGCCCCGCAAGCGACGCCATCATGGAATCCCATGCATCGGCGGCCGGATCAAGTGCTGCCTGCAACGGCTCGAACTTCCTGCGGGTGACGGCGCGGGCAAGCTGGAACTGCACCGATTTCGCCACCTCGGAAATGCGCCTGGCATGCTCGGCGGCAGCCGCGAATTCACCGGCGGAAAGCCAGGTGAGGTAATCGGCCGCCAGCTCGAAATTGGCGCCTACCTGGCGAAGCGTGTTGAAGGCGTATTTGTGGAAGAAGCCGAACGGCCGTTCCGCTACCGCTTCGACCTGCTGCGGAAAGACGCTTGCAAAGGCGCGGATCGGGTTTTCGCGGGGACGCCTGATGAAATGAAAGCCGGCAAGCTGCCGCGCGGTCTTCCGCAGATGCGTTTCATCAGCCGGCTTTTCCGGAAACCGCGCAAATTCCGTATAGGGCAGGAACGGCGGATCGTTCTCCGTCAGATGCAGCTGGAACAGCCCGTCGAAATCCTCGCCTTCCAGGCGGAAATAACCGGCATTGTGAAAATAATCGACGCGCTTGGCCGCAACATCCAGCCGGTTGATCGCCACCGTCGTCTTGCCGTGCTCCTGCCGGTAGGCGGTGCCGCGCGTGTCCGGCATGTAGAAGGAATCCATCTCGATCAGGCAGAGACGGGCACGGGCGATCTGAACCTCGACATGGCGTTCGACACGGTCGTAGATGGCAAGCTCGGTGGCGCGAATACCGTAGAGCGCTTCGAGATCCTCGAGCGGCACCTTGAAGAAGGTGAACTGGTCGCCCTCGAAATCCTGCGTCAGGGTAAAACCCAGCATCGCCTCGGGCGCGACACCGGATGATGCCAGCACCTCGATCCAGAGATCGACATAGCAATTGGTTTCCGGCCAGGCGCGCTCACTGGAATGCAGCGCATGCGCCCGGTAGGTTTCCGGGTCGATTCCCGAAAATACCGATGTCATGGATGTGCTCAGCCCCACAGCGCTTTCCGTACGCTGGCCGGCCATTGCTTCACATCGAGCCCGTGATGGTGGAAGAGGGCAAGCGCGATGCGCTCCAGCCCGAAGCCGACGCAGGCGGTGTGCGCGACGCTGCCGTCTTCGAGATTGAGACCCCATTTCGTGCCGAAGGCATCCTGATGGTAGTTGAAGCTCATGCAGGCGGTCGGACTGGCAGCCGAGGTGATCGGGATCAGCAGCTCGAATTTCAGGTTCTGGTCGCGCTGATTGTTGGCGAGCATCTTGCCGGCGCGGCCGAAGAACGGATCGTTGGCGACGTCGATCGTCACGTCGAGACCGACGGCCTTCATCATCTCGACGCCGCGATCCATCCAGCGCTGGCGGAAATCGGTGACGTGCTGTTCAGTGCCCATGCAGACATATTCGCGCATGCGGAACAGCTGCTGGCGGGCAGGATCCTTCGACGGCTCATGGCGGAAGCAATAGGATTGCAGGTCGAAGAGGCCGCCCGTCTTTGGCAGATTGCCGCGCTTGGCGATCGTCGGATAGAGCGGATAGCAGGCAGCCGGCGTCAGCACGATGTCGGTCGCCTCCTGCCCCTTGGTCCAGTCCTCGCCGACTTCCATGCATTGCAGCAGGCTGACATGATCGAGTTCGCTGCCGCAGAAACTGTGCACCGTGCCAGCCAGTTGCGGGAAGCTCTTCATGTAACCGCTCTTTTCGAAAAAGGCGCGGTTCATGCCCGGCGGGAAGCGCATCGCCTCCGCGCCGTCGGCGCCGCCGAACCTGTCGATCAGCCGCTCGAAGGCAGCGATCACGTCTTCGAACTGGCCGCTGCGGCCATAGAGCCCGTCGATGCCGGTATCGATCAGCAGGCCGGATTCGAAAAGCCGGTCCAGAAACGAGGTCTGCATATCCATGACTGTCACCCCAGTAGGCTAGTGTCCTGCTTATGGACAAGAAGCATGCTCGACGTGTTGCCGAGGATGCGGTCGTTCGAGATCATCAGCTGTGCGGAATGCGCGTCGCGCAGATGGCGTCCGAGGCTGAACGGCGTGCCGTTCTTGTAGCCCATGATGCCGCAGATCAGCATGGCATGGTTGACGATCTCCAGGATCGTCTCGGACGAGGCGATCTTGACGTTGTTCATCGCCACCGCAAAGCCCATCGAGGACAGCCTGTCGACATCGGCCTTGGCATCCTCGTAGGCCTTTAGGCCGGCAACCACATTGGATTTCACCATCTGCAGCAGGTTCGAAACCTCGGCGAGGCGCAACGCGCCCGGCGGCTGGGCATCCGGCGCCTTGCGGGCGGCGGCGCGCACGAAGGCCTGGGCACGTGCGACGGCATCGACTGCGATGCCGTACCAGACGCCACTCCACAACAGGTGCGAGGAGGCGAGCATGGATTGCGCCGCGATCTCGGCGAAAGGCTTCGGCAGGATCTGATGTGCCGGCGCCTCGCCCTTGAACAGGAAGCCGTCGGAGCAGGTGCCGCGCATGCCCAGCGTATTCCAGACATGCGTCTTCTCGAGCGTATACTGATCCTTGAGGAAGGCCGTCAGCACCTGATCGGAGGAAGCCGCCTGCGCGTGGGCACGCGACGTGATGAGGATCGCGTCGGCATGCGAGCCGTAGGAAATGACTGTCGCATCCTTTTCGAGGCGGCAAGTATCGCCATCGACCTCGACCGCGCAGATGCTGTTGCGCAGGTTTCCGCCGATGCCGCCTTCGGTGGTGGCGGAAGCAATCAGCAGCTGCTCTGCGGCGATGCGGCGCATGAAGCTGCGATGCCATTCGCTGTCGGCGCCGTGTTCAACGAGGCTCGACAGCTTGATGTGATGCATGGCGAAGACCATGGCGCTTGCCGCGCAGGCCTGGCCGAGCATCGAGCACAATTCGGCGATCTCGGTGATCGAGGCGGATTCACCGCCGAGATGGCGCGGCACCTGGATGCCGAGCAGCCTTTCGGCCTTCATCGCCTCCACGGCTTCGCGGGGAAAGCGGCCTTCGACATCGACGGCATCGGCGTGCTTTGCCGCGATTTCGGCGACGCGGGCCACTCTTGCGACAAGACCGTCCTGCATGATCTTGACGGGGAAATTCATCAGGCGACCTTCCGGCTGTCCCGGATGAGATCGACGGTCCTGGCGATGGCCGAGATGCTCGCGAAGGATTTGCGGTTCAGGAGATTGTCGGGAAATTCGATGTCGAAGGCCTCTTCGATGCCAAGCATCAACTGCACGGAAGCAAAGGACGTCAAACCTGCCGCATAAAGATCGGCATCGTCGCCAACCTGGTCGATCGACACAGGAAGCTTGCCGAATTTGGCTACGAGGTCGCGGATTGTCGTATTCATCCCATCACTCCAAGATTCTCATGATCCCGAACCGGCGTTCATCGCCTTGTCATGAGCGTTCTTTTAGTGCGGAAAACAGAACATTCCGCTAATTTGTTGGGTTAAATATGACTAAGGCTCATAGTTAGGATTTTAGTGATCATTCCGGCATTATCGTAAACAACGATTTTCTATCAAAGACTTGGGATAATCTTGACGCTGCGACACACAATAGCTTCTGGCGTGACGAGTACAGAAATGACACGCAAACGCGCCGCTTTTTGTCTCAATCGGCCGGCGGATAGGAATGCTCGCCGCCGCGATAATCGGTGATGGAATAACATCCGTCGCCTGTCGCCCGGATAGCGCTCCCACTGATGACGGCCTTGCCGTGACCGCCTGGAATATCGAGAATGTAAGTCGGCTGGCAGAGACCGGAAATCCGCCCGCGCAACGCCGCGACGATCTTCTGCCCCTCCTCGATCGTCACTCTGAAATGACCGGTGCCGGGCGCCAGATCCGGATGATGCAGGTAATAGGGTTTGACGCGGATTTCGACGAAGGCCTTCATCAGCGCCGCAAGCACGTCGGGATCGTCGTTGACGCCCTTGAGCAGCACCGACTGGCTGAGCATGGCGATGCCGGCATCGACGAGGCGGGCGCAGGCTGCGCGCGCTTCCATCGTCAGTTCCCTGACATGGTTGGCGTGCAGCGCCACATAGACCGTCTTGCCGCTTGCTTTCAGCGCGGCGACCAGCGCCGCATCGATCCTCTCCGGATCGACGACCGGAACACGCGTGTGGAAACGCACGATCTTCACATGGGCGATCCCGGCAAGCGTCTCCATGATGTCGTGGAGACGGCGCGGGGAAAGCACCAGCGGATCGCCGCCGGTGAGGATGACCTCCCAGATCTCCTCATGACCCCGGATATAGTCGAAAGCGGCCTGCATCGCCGCGGCATCGAGCGTGCCGAGGCCCTGCGGCCCGACCATTTCGCGCCGGAAGCAGAAGCGGCAATAGACCGGGCAGACATGCACGGCCTTCAGCAACACACGATCGGGATAGCGGTGAACGATGCCTTCGACGGGGCTGTGGGCATGATCGCCGATCGGATCGGCGCGTTCCTCGCTGGCGATCGTGAGTTCGGCGATATCGGGCACGAACTGCCGGGCGATCGGATCATCGGGATCGGTGCGGTCGATGAGCTTGCTGATCACCGGCGTCAGCGCGATCGCATAGCGCGCGGCAACCTCTTCGAGCGTTGCGCGATCGGCAGATGCGGCGAGCCCTGCCTTCACAAGATCGTCGACGCTCTTGATCGGTTTGACGACATTCATCTTCCATACTCCGCAACCGGCGCCCAGAGCACCTGGTCGATGCGCGATGCTCCCGTTGCCAGCATTACCAGCCGGTCGAAACCGAGCGCGATGCCGCTTGCCTCAGGCATCAGCGCCAGCGCGGCGAGGAAATCCTCGTCGATCGGATAGGTCTCGCCGTAGACCCGCGCCTTCTCGGCCATCTCGATCTCGAACCGTCGCCGCTGTTCGGCAGCGTTGGTGAGCTCGCCGAAGCCGTTCGCAAGCTCGACGCCGCAGGCATAGAGCTCGAAACGTTCCGCGACCCTGGGGTCGCGTGCCGAGGGACGCGCAAGTGCCGCCTCCGAGACCGGATATTCGTCGAGGATGGTGATGCGGCCGAAGCCGAGATGCGGTTCGATCTTCTCGACCAGCACCCGGCTGAAGAGATCGGCCCAGCCATCGTCATCGGCAACCCGCATGCCGACGCGCCTGAGTTCGGCTGCCAGATGGTTGCGATCGGTCGAACCATCGGCGGCGACCGAGGCAAGAAGATCGATGCCGGCATGCCGCTCGAAGGCTTCGGCAACGCTGAGCCGCTCCGGCCCGGCGAAGGGATCGCTCGCGACGCCGCGATAGGCAAGCGTCCCCGCCTTTACCGTTTCTGCCGCCAGCGCCAGGATCCGCACGCAATCCATCATCAGGCTCTCATAGCTTTCGCCCGCCCGATACCATTCGAGCATGGTGAATTCGGGATGATGCAGCGGCCCGCGCTCGCGATTGCGATAGACATGGGCAAAACACGAGATCCGTTCCTCGCCCGCCGCAAGCAGCTTCTTGCAGGCGAATTCCGGCGAGGTGTGCAGGTAAAATGGAGCCCTTTGCCCGTCCGTCGTCAGCGCTTCCGTCGCGAAGGCATGCAGATGCGCCTCATTGCCCGGAGAGACCTGCAGCACCGCCGTATCCACCTCGATGAAATCCTCGCGCGCGAAAAACCCGCGCAACGCCGCCTGGATCGCATTGCGCCCGATCAGGAACGGACGGCGATCGGCATGTACGGACGAGGTCCACCAGGGGGACGCTTTGGCCGAAGAGTTCATTCCAAGCTTTCTTCGCCGGAGAAGCCGGTATGGGGTGGCTATTTCCCGGATTTTAGGTTAGTTGCGCCCCCAAAGAAAAACATTTGCGTCTTCGGGGCGTCTCGACAGTCCTCTACGACGCCGAAAGCCGAGTTACAAGGAAGTCTTATGGTCAAGGTCATCGCCTCTTCGGTCCGCAAGGGCAACGTTCTCGACGTCGACGGCAAGCTCTACGTCGTCCTCACCGCCCAGAACTTTCATCCGGGCAAAGGCACGCCGGTCACCCAGGTCGACATGCGCCGCATCGTCGACGGCGTGAAGGTTTCCGAGCGTTGGCGCACCACCGAACAGGTCGAGCGCGCCTTCGTCGAAGACGTGAACCATCAGTTCCTCTACGAGGACGGCGAAGGCTTTCACTTCATGAACCCTGGAAACTACGATCAGGTCGTCGTCGATGTCGAGACGATGGGTGACGACAAGGCTTATCTGCAGGAAGGCATGACCTGCGTTCTCTCAATGCATGAAGGCATTGCGCTGGCGATCCAGATGCCGCGTCACGTCACGCTCGAAATCACCGAGACGGAACCGGTCGTCAAGGGCCAGACGGCGTCGTCTTCCTACAAGCCGGCCATGCTGTCGAACGGCGTGCGCACCATGGTGCCGCCGCACATCAATGCCGGCACCCGCGTCGTCATCGCCACGGAAGACAATTCCTACGTCGAACGCGCCAAGGATTGATCCTGAGTTACAACTCTTGAAGAGACCGGCTTATGCCGGCCTTTTTGTATCCGCCTTCTTTGCAGCATGATGTTGTCCGAAAACCGCTCACACTTTTCGGCATCATGCTCTAGAGATGCGGGTTGCGCGGCCGGTATTTCTTGACGAGCTTCTGGTTGATCTCGGCCGCACCCGGCATGTTGGCGCTGAGATAAATTGGCGCATCGCCGGATTTCGAAAGCTGCGAGGCGACTTCGGCGAAGACCGCATTGATCACCGTTACCCCGACCACCGTCGAGACTGGCCCAACCCGAAGCCCCGTGCCTTCGAGATCGACAACGGCATCACCCGGTGGCAGCCCGTTGTCGAGCACCACATCGGCCACGTCGGCGAGCCGCCGGCGACCATTGGCGATCGCTGAGGAATAGGCGATCGACGTGATGGCAATCACCTTTGCGCCGATTTCGCGCGCATAGTCGGCCGCCTCGATCGGCGCGGCGTTCACGCCCGAATTGGAAGCGATGATGATGACATCGCCCGGCTGCATGCCGTAGCGCTCCAGCATCGGCCGCACCAGGCCCTGCGTGCGCTCATAGACCGAACTGATGACCGCACCCTCATGCAGCATGGCCGAGCCGACGAGCACCGGCACGGTGAAGGCGAGCCCGCCGGCACGATAGTGCACCTCTTCCGCCAGCATATGCGAATGGCCGGTGCCGAAGACATAGACGCGCTTGTCGCCGTGGGCAGCATCGAGGATGACGGCCGCGGCCTGCGCCATCGGCTCGGCAAGCGCCTGCTTCAGCTCTTCCAGCCGGCCGATGAGGTTAGTGAAATAGGCATCGGTAATGTCGGTCATCCCACGTCTCCTTGATGTCAGGCCGCTTCGCTGCCGAGCCAGGTGGCGGTGACGGCAAGCGCATCGGTGAGATGCACGAGATCGGCACGCATGCCCGGCGAGAGATGACCGCGATCGGCAAGCCTGAGGAAGCGGGCGGGATAAAGGGTCGCCATGCGCAGGGCCTCGGCGAGCGTCAGGTCGAGATAGGTGACGCCGTACCGGATCGTCGAGATCATATCGACGTCGGAACCGGCGAGCGTGCCGTCGGAAAGCACCAGCTTCGAGCAGAAGCCACCCCTTTCTCGCCGGACGGTGCGCCCGTTCAGCGTGAACGAGTCTTTCTCCGAGCCGACGAGCGACATCGCGTCGGTGACGAAGAACAGCTTGCCTTCGCCGCGCTTGGCGCGCAGGGCCGTGCGCAAGGCCTTCGGATCGACGTGATGGCCATCGGCGATGATGCCGCACCAGGTCGAGGGATGGTCGATTGCCGCGCCGACGAGGCCGGGTGTGCGGTGTCCCAGCTGGCTCATGGCGTTGAAGAGATGCGTGACGCCGCGTGCGCCGGCATCGAAGCGTTCTTCCGCCGCCTCGCTCGAACAATCGGAATGCCCGATGCTGACCGTGACGCCGGCTTCCGCAAGCTCGCGCACCTGGGCAACCGTCACCTGCTCGGCCGCCATGGTGACGAGCAACGTGCCGATCTCCTCGCGTGCTCGGATGAAGGTCTTGACGTCACGTTCCTCCACCGGCCGCATCAGCTCTGCCAGATGCGCGCCTTTTCTCGCCGGCGCCAGATGCGGGCCTTCGAGATGCAGGCCAGCGACGCCGCGGCTCGCCTTGACCGCCTCCTTGGCCGCCTCGATCGCGGCAATGGAGGCTTCCGATGTATCGGTGATCAGCGTCGGCAGCAGCGACGTCGTGCCATAGGGCCGGTGTCCTCCGGCGATGATGTCCATCGAAGCGGCGGAAGGCTCGTCGTTCAGCATTCGCCCGCCGCCGCCATTGACCTGCGCATCGATGAAACCGGCCGACAGAACCCCGCCCGCAAGTGTCACGATCTCGCCGTCCGGCAGATCGTTTCTTGCGACGATCGCTTCGACTCGGCCGCCGGCAGTGATGAGCGCCTTGTCGTCATGGAAGCGTTCGCCGTCGAAGATGCGGGCGCCAAGGAAGATCTTGCGGGCCATCAGACCGTCTCCGTCACCTTGAGCAGGTTTGCCGGTCTGTCGGGATCGAAGCCCTTGCGTCGCGTCACCGACTCGATCAGCCGGTAATAGACGAGCAGCGACACCAGCGGATCGACGAGGCCGCTGCCCGTGGTCGGCACGCGCAGATGGACGCCGGACAGCGGCTGCGCCGAGAAGCCGACGGTGGTGGCGCCGAGCTTCTGCAGGCGCTCCAGTGCCTGGACGTTGTTGGCGAAGGCGGCATCGTCGGGCGTAAAGGCGACGATCGGAAAGCCCGGCTGCACCAGGCGCATCGGACCATGCATCAGTTCCGCCAGCGAGAAGGCCTCGGCATGCAAGCCGGAGGTCTCCTTAGCCTTCAGCGCCGCTTCGAGCGCGATCGCGAAAGCTGGGCCGCGGCCGGCCGTATAGAGCGAGGTTGCGTTGAAGAGCACCTCCTCGGCCGCCGCCGTGTCGATCCCGGCTGTTGCCGACAGCGCCTCCGGCAGCTTGTCGAGCGCAGTCTGCAGATCGGATGCGCCGCCGATCGCAGCCGTCACCCCGGAAAGGGCGGCGACCGAGGCAATGAAGGATTTCGTCGCCGCGACACTCTTTTCGGCACCGGCATTGAGGCCGAGAACGATATCGGCCTGTTTCGCAAGCGGGCTGTCGGTGACGTTGACGACGGCGATCGTCGTCGCTCCGCCCTTCTTCGCCGCATCCTGCAGCGCAACGATATCGGGGCTGGCGCCCGACTGCGAGACGGTGAAATGGACGCCGCCCTTCAGATGCAGCGCGGCACCATAGACGGAAGCGATTGACGGACCGACTGAGGCGACCGGAACGCCGCAGGTGATCTCGAAGAGATACTTGAAGAAGGTGGCGGCATGGTCGGAGGAGCCGCGCGCCGCCGTGGTCACCACGCTCGGGCGGGCGGACGAAAACAGCCGGGCGATCTCGGCAAAGACCGGCTTTTCCTTTTCGAGAAGCGTGGCCACCACCTCTGGCGACTGGCCGGCTTCCTGCAGCATCAGCGACTGGTTCTCACTCATAGGTCATCTCCAATTCTCAATTCGGCAACGAAATCATAGGCATCGCCGCGATAATGCGAGCGGGTGTATTCGACGACGCGCTGGTCTTCCAGGCGCGAGACACGTTCGATCAGAAGCGCCGGCGCGCCTGATTTGACGTTCAGGATCGCAGCAGAAGACGGGTCGAGCGTGACCGCAGTGAGCCGCTGCAGCGCGCGCACGGGCCTGTGGCCGCTGGCCGTCAGCGCATCGTAGAGCGATCCCTCGCCACCGGCATCGTGCCCAAGGAACTTGATCGGCACCACGGCGCGTTCAATCGCCAGCGGCAGGCCATCGGCAAGGCGCAAGCGGTCGAGTCTCAGCACCGGCTCGTCGCCGCCGAGGCCGAGCAAGAAGGATTCCTCCGGCGACGGCGTATTGACCGCCCGCGACAATACCCGCGCAGCCGGCAGACGCCCGCGCGAGCGCATGTCGGCGGAGAAGGAGGAAAGCCGCCAGAGCGACTGCTCCATGCGTTCCACTCTGCTCGAGACGAAAGTACCGCTTCCGTGGCGCGATTCCAGCGCCCCTGAAGCCATCAGATCGCGATAGGCGGTGCGCACGGTGACGCGTCCGAGCTTCAGTGCCTCGGCAAGGTCGCGCTCGCCCGGCAGCGCAGTGCCGGGCTTCAGCAATCCTTCCTGAATGAGACCGGTCAGCGTCTGCGCCAGCCGCTTGTAGAGCGGCCCGGTCAGCGCCTCGTCACGCAGGCCGCGGTTCTTCAGTTCCGCTATCAGACTGGTTCTATCCATGGGCGCACAATAGAACCTATCTAGAACCAATCGGCAAGACGGAATCGAGCATAGAAAGAAAAAACCCTCACCGGTGGACCGGCAAGGGTTTCATAGCAATCAAATTTGACAGCCGTGCGTGCGCAGAAACTCAGTTCTTGGTGAAGATATAATCCGTCTCCTGGCGAAGCACCTCGCCGGGACGCAGGACGGCATTCGGAAAACCTTGGTGATTGATGGCATCCGGCCAGACCTGCGTCTCGAGGCAGAACCCGGCGAATGGACCATATTTGCGCCCGCCGATGCCGAGCGCCTCGGTATTAAGCTTGAAGCCGGCATAGAACTGCACGCCCGGCTCGGTGCTGCGCACTTCCAGCGACACCCCGGAATAGAGGCTGCGGGCAAGCGCGACGCTCCGCTTGGCGGTGCGCTCGGCGGACAGGCAGAAATTATGATCGTACAACACTTGTTCGCTGCCGACGAAACGCTTCATCGGCGCCATCTCGCGGAAATCGAACTCCGTGCCCTCGACGGAACGGATCTCGCCGGTCGGCACCTGCCTCTCGTCCGTCGGCAGATAGTGATCGGCAGCAATCATGATATCGTGGCCAAGCGCATCTTCGCGGCCGTCGAGATTGAAATAGGCGTGCTGGCAGACATTGGCGAGCGTCGGCTGGTCGCTGGTCGATTCGTAGGTGATCGACAGTTCGCCATTGCCATGCACCCGGAAAGTCGCCTGGATGGTGCAATTGCCGGGATAGCCGGCGCGGCCATCGGGATCGACGATCTTCAGCACCACGCGGTCGACGTCGTGCTCGACGATCGTCCAGTTGCGTTTGGCAATATTGTCGCTGCCGCCATGCAGATGCGTCACGCCATTTTCGTTCAGCTCGAGCTGATGGTCCTTTTCGTCAAGCGTGAATTTGCCGCCGCCGACACGGTTGGCGCAGCGGCCGGGGGTCGCGCCGAAGTAGGCCGAATAAAGGGGATAGCTGTCGAAATCGTCAAAGCCGAGCTGCAGCGGAGCGTCATGTCCCTCAAGGCGCAGATCCTGGATGACCGCACCCCAGGTCATAATCTTGGCCGTCAGCCCGCCGCCCTTGATCTCGACGCGATAGACGGTCTCGCCCGCCTTCGTCTGCCCGAAAACATCCCGCTTCAACTTATCCGACATCATCGACCGTCCATTCTATCCCGGCTGCCTATTCCTCATCGAAATCGATTTAGGAATTTCAGCGATTCAAACTGTTGCAGCGTCCTTGCACGGCTGACAAAGACGCGCGGGCGCTGTGGCGTTCCGGACCGGAACCTGCCCGCATTTGTTCCAAACCGCAACCGGGCGGAGTAGAAAGAAATGCTGCAGCAGCGATGCGGCATCGGCTCAAGGCGCGATGGTGCCCTCAGAGGTCCATGCCGATCTCTTCCACGTCATAGGGCGTCGTCTGGTAGATTTCGTTGATCCAGTTGCCGAACAGCAAATGCGCATGGCTGCGCCAGCGATTCTGCGGCGCAAGCGCCGGATCGTTATGCGGGAAGTAGTTGTGCGGCATCTTGATCGGCACGCCGGCATCGACGTCACGGAAATACTCGTCGGAGAGCGAGGTGGAATCATATTCGACATGGTTGAACATGTAGAGCCGCCGGCCCTTCTTCTCGTGCACGAGGCACACGCCCATCTCGGCTGATTCCATCAGGATCTCCAGATCTTCGGATTTCTCGATATCGGCGCGGCGCACTTCGGTCCAGCGCGACACCGGCACTTCGAAATTGTCGGAAAAGCCGTTGAGATAGATGGAGGAAGGCTTCAGGTTCCGGTGGCGATAAACCCCGAAGGCCTTCTCCTTCAACTCGTATTTCGGAACGCCGTGGAAATGATAGATCGCAGCCATCGCGCCCCAGCACACGTTCATCGTCGAATGGACATTCGTTTCCGTCCAGTCGAGGATCTGCTGCATTTCCGCCCAATAGGTGACGTCCTCATAGGGCAAAAGCTCGATCGGCGCCCCGGTGATGATGAAGCCGTCGAACTTGCGCTGCTTCACCTCTTCCCAGGTCTGATAGAAGGAAAGCAGATGGTCTTCGGAGGTATTCTTCGCCTTGTGGCCTCCGATGCGGATCAGCGACAGCTCCACCTGCAGCGGCGAGGCGCCGACGAGGCGGGCCATTTGCAGCTCGGTCTTGATCTTGTTCGGCATGAGATTGAGCAGCCCGATCTGCAACGGACGGATATCCTGACGGATCGCCATCGTCTCGGTCATCACCCGCACACCTTCCTGAACCAGGGTTTCGAAGGCGGGCAACGTATCGGGGATCTTGATGGGCATTGCGGTCACTCGATCAAAAACAAAAAACCGGCGGCGAAAAAAATCGCTACCGGTCCGCACGCGGCCCTTTAGCGACTTTTTTAACGTGGCTGCAAGCCGGCCGGCCAAATCACCACGGAGCACTTTAATTAGCCCCAGTCGGACCGCGAATCAATGGCGAAAGCATGCAGGCACGGCCCATGCAAGCATCATCACACTTTAATGACTGATAGAATCTGTTGATAGACCGGTAACGCCACCATGTTAATAATGGGGGCATGGGCGGTGTGGAAAAGTGTAATGGCAGATAAGATCGAGAGGAGGCCGGGAATCCGGAGGCAGGATAGGGTAGGGTATGATCTCAGCCTGACATATCGCCTCGGGGTGATGTTCTCAGCATTCTGGAATTCGGAAGTGCGTGGCAAGGTGCTGTTTCTGGCGACCGTGCTGATTCTCGTCATCTTGGTGACGTCCTACGGCCAAGTCATCCTCAATGAATGGAATGCTCCGTTCTACGACTCGCTGGAGCGCCGCGACCTCGGCGAATTCTTCCACCAGCTTGAAATCTTCGCGATGATCGCCGGCACGCTGCTGCTGCTCAACGTGCTGCAGGCGTGGCTGAACCAGATGACCGCGCTCTATATGCGCGAAGGTCTGTCGCGTGATCTCGTCGACCAATGGCTGAAGCGCAAGCGGGCGCTGCGGCTTGCTTCCAGTGGCCTGATCGGCGTCAATCCGGACCAGCGCCTGCACGAGGATTCCCGCAATCTCGCCGAAAGCACGACAGGGCTCGTTCTCGGCCTGCTGCAGTCGACCATTCTTCTGGTGAGCTTCATCGGCGTGCTCTGGGAGCTTTCGAGCGGCTTCATCTTCCGCATCAGCGGCCATAGCTTCTCCATTCCGGGCTACATGGTCTGGGCGGCGATCTTCTATGCCGCTTCCGCCTCGGTGCTGAGCCAGGTCGTCGGCCGCAAGCTGGTGAAGCTCAATGCCGACCGGTTCTCGAAGGAAGCCGAGCTTCGCTTCACGCTGATGCATGCCAATGAGAACATGCCGGCGATCACCGTCGCCCGAGGCGAGGAAAACGAGCGTCGGCGCATCAACACCGATATCAGCTCGGTACTGAGGGTCGTCAAGCGGCTCGCCATGGCCAATACCAACCTCACCTGGGTTTCGGCCGGCTACGGCTGGCTGGTGATCGTCATCCCGATCATCGTCGCCGCCCCCGCCTATTTCTCCGGCGGCCTCACCCTTGGCCAGCTGATGATGTCCGTCGGCGCCTTCAATCAGGTCAACACGGCATTGCGCTGGTACGTCGCCAATTTCGGCCCGATCGCCGAATGGCGCGCCACGCTGATGCGCGTCACCGATTTCCGTCAGGCGCTGCTCGACATGGACGAGGACTTCGACCTGAAGGACAGCATCGCCTATGAAAGCACCGCGCCCGATACGCTGACACTGAAGGATGTGGTGATCGTCGCCAAGATCGGCGAAGACATCGACGAATGCGGCGGTTTCCGCCTGCGTGAAACCAATGTCGTGATCAAGGCCGGCGAAAAAGTCATGATCAACGGCGATCACAGCGTCAATCGCAAGCTGCTGTTCCAGGCGATGGCCGGCCTCTGGCCGTGCGGCAGCGGCACGATGGGGCTGCCGCCGGTCGACGACATGCTGTTCGTGCCGCAGATCGCCTATGTTCCCGGCGGCACACTGCGCGAGGCGCTGGCCTTTCCCGAAAGTCCTGATGCCTACGAGAAAGCCGCCGTCGAGGCTTCCCTCGAGAAAGCCGGCCTGCATTCGCTGATCGCCAGGCTCGATACCCGCGCCCGCTGGGACAAGCTGCTCGACAGCGACGAGCAGAAGGCGATCGGCTTCGCCCGCCTGCTGCTCGTACGCCCGCGCTGGATCATTTTCGACGAGGTGCTGGAAGGCATGGAGCCGGAATGGCAGGAAACCATGGCCAAACTGCTCACCACTCTGCCCGAAACCGGCATGATCTATATCGGCCGCTCCGAAGCCTATCTCGAGGTGCTGAAGCCGCGCGTGCTGCATCTGCAGGCGTTGCCGTCAAGATCCGAGGAACCGCCTGTCGCCCAGACCGGCGCCAGCGCCAGTGCAGGCGCTGCCGCCGTGCCCGCGCCGGCGCTTTGATCCGTGCCGCCCCAAAGTGTGGAGCGGTTTTGGCATAACGGAATGCGTTAAGATAAAGATTTGAGCCGGCCGCTCACATCGGCGGCGTGATGCCGTTGAGGCCGACAGCCACCTGGCTGGCCGAGATACTGCCGTCAGCCGCCTTCTCGCCGGTGACGATAACCCCGGCGCCAGTCTTCAAATCATCCTTGGTCGCCGGCGCCAGTGTCACGATCGGTGTCGCATCGGCGATCGTGATGGTCTTTTCCTTGCCCTGATAGGTCAGCGTGATCGTGTGGCCTTCGACGGATTTGACGGCGTTGCTGACGGTCGCGTTGGTCATCTGGCTGTTCGGCTGCGCATCCCAGGGACGGTTCCCCTCGCCGGTCCCTTTCATCGACGCCGGAAAGATCAGCACTTCGATCGCCCCATCCGGGCCGTTGCCCTTCGGAAGCGAGGCAACGCCAACGAAATCGCCGGGCTTGATATCCTCGACCGAGGCTTTCCGGATACCGCCGACTTTCCAGCCGGCTTTCAGCGTGATCGTCGCATCGCTGCCTTCGCGCGTCTTGACAACGAGTTGATCACCGCTGAGGCTTTCGATGGCGCCGCGAATGCGGACGCGCTGGCTATCCTGCGCCTCGACGGCGTGCGATAGGGCAAGCGCGACAATGCCGCCGGCGGCAAGGGTTGTGAAAATTTTGGAATTGGGCTTGCGAGACATATGACTTTTCCTTGTCGCCATTGCGATCGGCAATATCCCCGGCTGCCGGGCGGCACTCTATGCCGCACGACGATCAACTGGCGAATCAAGGAAAGGTGAGCCGGCGCGTTTGGGAAGCCTCAGCCTTCCAGCTCTTCGCGCAGCATTTCGAGCTCCAGCCACTCCTCCTCCATTTTGGTCAGGCTGGAGCGCAGTTTTTCCATCTCGGCGGCAAGCCGGTTGAAGGCCGCGGCATCGCGCGTAAACAGATTGGGATCGGCCATCGCCTGTTCGCGCTTGGCGATCTCGGCTTCGGCTTTCGCCATCTCCTTCGGCAGATTGTCAAGCGCGAATTTCTGCTTGAAGGAAAGCTTGGTCTTGGCACTTCCTGCGGACGGCGCTGCCTCTTGCGTCTTCGGCTTCTCCGCCGCTTTCTCCGCCCTCTTGCGCTCCTCAAGCGCGCCCTTGCGCTGCGCAAGCATGTCGGAATAGCCGCCGGCATATTCGATCCAGCGACCGTCAGGCGCATCCGGCACGGCAGGCGCGATCGTCGAGGTCACGGTGCGGTCGAGGAAATCGCGGTCGTGGCTGACGAGAATGACGGTGCCGGGAAAGCCGGCGACGATTTCCTGCAGCAGATCGAGCGTTTCGATATCGAGATCGTTGGTCGGCTCGTCGAGGATCAGGAGGTTCGCCGGACGCGAGAGGATACGTGCCAGCATCAGCCGGGCGCGCTCGCCGCCGGAGAGGCTTTTGATCGGCGTCCGCGCCTGTTCCGGTTGGAACAGGAACTCCTTCATATAGCCGGTAACATGACGCTGCTCGCCGTTGACGAGCAGGTTTTCGCCGCGCCCGTCCGTCAGGTAGTTGGCAAGCGTATTCTCGGGATCGAGATCCTCGCGCTTCTGGTCGAGCGTCGCGATCTCCAGATTGGTGCCAAGCTTTATCGTGCCGCTATCCGGGGAAAGCTGCCCGGTCAGCATCTTCAACAGCGTCGTCTTGCCGGCGCCGTTCGGCCCGACCAGACCGATGCAGTCACCGCGATGCACGCGGATCGAGAAGGGCATGACGATTGTCCGGTCGCCGAAGCTCTTGGTGATCTTGTCGGCCTCGATCACCAGCTTGCCGGATTCCTGCGCGTCCGAAACGGTCGCCTGCACGCTACCTTGTGGCCCTTTGTGGCCACGATATTGCGAGCGCATCGTCTGCAGTTCACCGAGGCGGCGCATGTTGCGCTTGCGTCGCGCCGTGACGCCATAGCGCAACCAGTGCTCCTCGCGCTCGATCGCCTTGCCGAGCTTGTGCTGCTCCAACTCCTCGGCCTCCAGCACCTGGTCGCGCCAGGCTTCGAAATGCGCAAAGCCCCTGTCGAGCCGGCGTGAGGTGCCGCGGTCGAGCCAGACGGTTGCGGTCGAGACCTTTTCGAGAAAACGCCGGTCGTGCGAGATCAGCACCAAAGCGCTGCGGGTCTTCTGCAACTCGCCTTCCAGCCATTCGATTGTGGGAAGGTCGAGATGGTTGGTCGGTTCGTCGAGCAGGAGAATGTCGGGCTCCGGCGCCAGGACGCGGGCAAGGGCGGCCCGGCGCGATTCGCCGCCGGAAAGGGTCTTCGGATCTTCCTCGCCGGTCAGCCCGAGATGGGAGAGCAAATAGGTGACGCGGTAAGGATCATCGCCCGGCCCGAGACCGGCCTCGGCATAGGCCTGAACCGTGTTGAAGCCGGCAAAATCCGGCGCCTGTTCGAGATAACGCACCGTCGAGGACGGATGGCGGAAGACCTCGCCGGACTGTGCCTCGACCAGGCCGGCGGCGATCTTCAGCAGCGTCGATTTTCCCGAGCCGTTGCGGCCGACGAGACAGATCTTGTCACCAGGCTCGATCTGCAGCGCCGCCCCCGCGAGGAGCGGTGCACCGCCGAAGCTCAGGAAGATATCGTCGAGTTTCAGAATGGGAGGGGCCAAAATCAGACTCCGGAAAGATCATAGGGCCTGGCGAGCACGATCGCCTGGCCGCTGCGGAGCGAAAAGCGAACCTTGCCTTCCGCGACGTTGGAAATGGTGCGCGACGAGCCGAAAGGCAGATGAAAATCGGCCAGCGGATAACGCGCATTCTCGATGGAAAGCCCGATCAGCTCGCTGAACCCGGGCACGGAAAACAGGCTGCCCTTGGGAAGGTCCAGTTCGATCGTCCCGGCAATCAACGGCACGGCCTCTTCCTTGCCCGAGGTCAGCAGCACGTCGAAGCCCTCTTCCGCCAGGCTGACGGCCGACAGCAGATGCTGAAGCGCATGGTCCGAGCGTTCGCCGCCGAGCGCACCGGCCAGAATCAGCCGCCGCGCACCGCGCGCGATCGCTTCCGACACTGCGATTTCGCCATCGGTCGCCGCCTTCGCTGCGGGATAAGGCTGTTTCGGCACATCGGGAAATGCATCCTCGAGATCGGCGGGCGTCGAATCGAAATCGCCGACCCAGAGCTCGGGCATAATGCCGAGTGCTGCCGCATGCCGCATCCCGCCATCGGCCGCAATGAAGCGGCTGTCGCCGATGGCATGCCTCAGGCGCTCCGTCAGGCTGAGTTCGCCGCCAAGGAGAATGGTGAAGGTGGATTGGCTCATGGGCACTGCCCTTAGCGCAAACGGGGGGTCGAGGGGAAGGGGCGCCGAACGACGTGCCTCGCCTCAGCCCGGCGTATCCTTGTCGCGCGACAGGAAGACCGCCTCGTAACCGCCGATGAAACGCTCGAAAAGTATCGCGAAGCGATCGATATCTTCCTGCGGCCAGTCGGCGACGATCTCGGAGATGATCGCGAGCTTCTGCGCGACGATCTCGGCAAGCAGAGCCTGGCCGACCTCGGTCATGACGACAACGATCCGCCGCGCGTCGGCCTGCGAGGCCTCGCGGCGCAGGACGTTGCGCCCGACCATGTCGGCCACCACGCGGCTTGCCCGTGACGGATCGATGCGCAGCATCTCCGCGATCATGCCGACCGTGACCTCGCCGGCAGGCTGCGCCCTCCGCACGGCATCGAGCACATCGAGATGCGAAAGTTCAAGGCCCGGTGCGGCACTCTGGATCGCCAGCCGACCGATCAGCCGCCGACCGGTCATCAATCGCATGCGCGCCATGCTGCGGCCGATACGAGGCACGTTTTCCTCATTCGGCGTGGCGGATTGCGCGGAAATGGTCTTGGTCAGCACGTCACTCATGACGAGACCATAACAGAGCCGATGCGGAATTTGAACATGCTGATGTCAATAATGTGCTGTTGACAATTATATGCTGTTAGCACATAAAAGCTCATCAAACCCGGAATGACGCTCCCATGGACATGCAATTCGTGCCTGCGCCGCTCGTGACCGATCCTCGTCGCCGGCTTATCCTGTTCTTCTTCCTGATGACGGCCATGTTCATGGCGACGCTGGACAATCAGATCGTCTCCACGGCGCTGCCGACGATCGTCGGCGAATTCGGCCATCTCGAGCGCTTCGGCTGGATCGGTTCGGCCTATCTCCTGTCGCTGAGCGCCGTCATGCCCCTTTACGGCAAGCTCGGCGATCTCTTCGGCCGCAAATATGTGATGATGACGGCGATCACGATCTTCACCGTCGGCTCAGCGGTCTGCGGCCTTGCGGTCTCGATGGACACGCTGATCGCCGCCCGTGTGCTGCAGGGCCTTGGCGGCGGCGGCATCATGGTGTCGATCTTCGCCGTCAACGCCGATCTGTTCGAGCCGCGCGAGCGGGCGCGCTATCAAAGCTATTCCAGCCTCGTGCTGATGGCATCTGGTGCGATCGGCCCGGTGCTCGGCGGTACGATGAGCGATCTCTTCGGCTGGCGCTCGATCTTCCTCGTCAATGTGCCGATCGGCTTCATCGTACTTGCCGGCCTTGCTTTCATGTTGCCGTACCGAAAACCGCATCGCCGACCGAAGATCGACTATGCAGGTGCACTTCTGCTTGCCATGACGACGACAAGCATCGTGCTTGCCACCGACAGCAGCGAACTGTTCGGCGCATTGATCTCACCCCAGAGCGTCGGCATCGTCGCCTTCGGTGTGATCTGTGCCGTCATCTGGGTTTTCACGGAGCGCCGCGCGCCGGAGCCGATCGTTCCCCTGCAGCTCTTTCGCAATTCGACCTTCAGCCTGCTCCTGGTGATCTCGATCATGGGCGGCGCCATCGCCATCGGCATGGTCAATTATCTCGCCCTCTTCCTGCAGACCACCACAGGCCTTTCACCGTCCGCCGCCGGCCTGCTCTTCATCCTCCTGACCGGCGGCCTCGTCTGCGGATCGTTGACGGCAGGCCGCATCATCTCGAGGACGGGGCGCTACAAGCCCTTCGCCATCGCAAGCCTCACCTGCAGCGCCACCGCCTTTGCGCTATTGTCGCAGGTCCATGCGGGAACGCCGATCGCCTTCATCGGCGCGATCATGATGCTGCACGGTATCGGCATCGGCCTTGCCCAGCAGGTTCCCATCATCGGCGTGCAGAATGCAGCACCGGCGCGCGACGTCGGTGCGGCCACCGGCTCGGTGACGCTGTCGCGCATGGGAGGCGCTTCGATCGCCATCTCGATCTACGGCGCGATCATTGCCTCTGGGCTCGGCACGGTCGGCATTTCCATTCCCGGCGTCACCGATATCGAGCAACTGACGCCAAAGATGATGGCTGCCCTTCCCGAGCCAAGCCGCCAGGCCGTGGCCGATATCTATGCTGCCGCTTTCTCGCCGCTCTTCATGACCTCCTGCGCCATTGCACTGATCGGCCTTGTGGCTGCCATCATGCTGAAGCCAGTGCAATTGCCCCGCGCCGGCGAGACGGAGAAGCCGCAAGCGGCGACGGCGGAAGCTGCCGAATAGTCGAATCGCCCCGCGGAAATGCCTCACCAAGAGGCGCTCCCTCACAAAGAACATATTTCTGGTTGCGCTTTTCGCGCATGGCTGTCGCGGCCGCGCCGGTTAATTCAATCGGCCCGTTCTTTTTCCGCGCCGTTGACGAATCTCCGCTCTGTGACGGAACTTTCGCCATAATTTCATCCGAGCGAAGGGAGGCCTCAATGCCCGAGGCTTGCCAAAATGCAACGGCGCCACATTTAAACAGAGTCTCGCTATGCAACCGATGCGTAAATCAGCTACAGCAAGGACTTGTATCGGCCGATTGTGCAGCGCGAGATCAGGGGTGCGCACCTGTTGAATTCCCCTTGCCACGGTCGGTTTGAATCTGCGGCAAACCGGCAAAACAGCGACATGATGCGGAGAAACAGACTGGACAGCTTGACGACGTGGAAATCGCCCGCGCTTTCCAGTGATGCCATCTCCACGCCGCGGCGCTTCGCGCGTCGCCTAATGCTGCTTTCAGCCCTCGCAATGGCGCTGAATGGCTGTCAATCGCTGATCGACCAATCCTATCAGCCGAGTGTTTCGCCTTCTTCCAATCCGCAGATCGTCGACGAGGTGCAGAAGAACGACCCGCGCGCGGCGATGGGCGCCCGTGAGCATCCGCGCATCGTGGCAAGCTACGGCGGCGAATACAAGGATGCCAAGACCGAACGCCTCGTTGCCCGCATCGCCGGCGCGCTGACGGCGGTGTCGGAAAATCCGAGCCAGTCCTACCGCATCACCATCCTGAATTCGCCGGCGATCAACGCCTTTGCGCTGCCGGGCGGTTATCTCTATGTCACCCGCGGCCTGCTCGCCCTTGCCAACGACGCCTCGGAAGTCGCCGCCGTGCTGTCGCACGAGATGGGCCATGTGACGGCGAACCACGGCATCGAGCGGCAGAAGCGCGAAGAGGCTGAGGTCATCGCCAGCCGCGTCGTCGCCGAGGTGCTTTCCAGCGACATCGCAGGCAAGCAGGCGCTGGCCCGCGGCAAGCTGCGGCTCGCCGCCTTCTCCCGCCAGCAGGAGCTGCAGGCCGATGTCATCGGCGTGCGCATGCTCGGCGAAGCCGGCTACGATCCCTATGCCGCAGCCCGTTTCCTCGATTCGATGGCGGCATACAGCCGCTTCATGTCGGTCGATCCCGAAGCCGACCAGAGCCTCGACTTCCTGTCGAGCCACCCGAACTCCGCCCAGCGCATCGAGCTTGCCCGCACCCACGCCCGCGCTTTCGGCCAGGAAGGTTCCGTCGGCGACAAGGGCCGCGATTATTATCTCGATGGCATAGATGGACTGCTCTACGGCGACAGCCCGGAGGAAGGCTATGTGCGCGGCCAGACCTTCCTGCATGGCGGTCTCGGGATCCGCTTCGACGTGCCACCGGATTTCCACATCGACAACAAGGTCGAAGCCGTGATGGCCACCGGCCCGAACGACATCGCCGTCCGCTTCGACGGCGTCGCCGACAATCAGAACCAGAGCCTCACCAACTATATCTCCAGCGGCTGGGTGACCGGTCTCGACCCCTCGACCATCCAGCCGATCACCATCAACGGCATGGAAGCAGCCACCGCGCGCGCAAGCGCCGACCGCTGGGATTTCGATGTCACCGTGATCCGCAACAATTCGCAAATCTTCCGCTTCCTGACCGCCGTGCCGAAAGGCAGTGACGCCCTTGAGCCGACGGCCAATGTCCTGCGTGCGAGTTTCCGGCGTATGACGCCGGCAGAGGCAGCCTCGCTGAAGCCGCTGCGCATCCGCGTCGTCACCGTCCGGCCGGGGGAGAACATCTCGACGCTCGCCGCCCGCATGATGGGCACCGACCGCAAGCTCGATCTCTTCAAGCTCATCAACGCCCTGCCCACGGGCGCAGCCGTTTCACCGGGCGACCGCGTCAAGATCATCGCCGAATAAAAGAGGCCCGGCTTACGCCGGGCCAGTCTGTGCTGCTGGAGGGGACAAAGCATGTCGCGCAAAACTGTGCAGCGGTTTTACGATAACGACATGCGTAAAACAAAGACCTGAAGCGCGAGGAGCGAATCTGAAGGATCGCGACGCGCTTTGGGTTCAAGCATAGGCGGCCATATGCGGATCGGCGCTGACGAGCGCGCTGCGAAGCTTCTCCATCGCCCGGCTTTCGATCTGACGCACGCGTTCCTTGGAAATGCCGAGGTCGGCGCCGAGTTCTTCGAGCGTGGCTCCGTCCTCCGCCAGACGCCGGGCACTGATGATCTTCATCTCGCGTTCGTTGAGATGTTTCAGCGCCGAGGCGAGCCAGACGCGGCGGCGCTCGCCGTCGATCATGTTGGAAACCTGCTCATCCGGCAGGGGATCGTCACTGACGAGGAAATCCATCTTCTCCGCACTCTCGGCATCGCCGGAAACCGAAGGCGCCTGCAGCGAGGCATCGTTGCCAGAAAGCCTGGCATCCATGGTCTGTACATCGGCGAGGCTGACCCCGAGGGCAGCGGCGATTTCCTGGTGAATGGATTGCAGCGTCAGCTGCGTGTCACCCTTGGCGAGCTTGGCGCGCAGGCGACGCAGATTGAAGAACAGCGCCTTCTGCGCCGAACTCGTGCCGCCGCGCACGATCGACCAGTTGCGCAGGATATAATCCTGGATCGAAGCCCTGATCCACCAGCTTGCATAGGTCGAAAAGCGCACGTCGCGTTCCGGTTCGAAGCGGGCGGCGGCCTCCAGCAGCCCGACATAGCCCTCCTGCACGAGATCGCTCATCGGCAGGCCGAAGTTGCGGAACTTGCCGGCCATAGAGATGACCAGGCGCATATGGGCCATGGCGATCTGGTTGCGGGCACCGCGATCGTCGTGATCCTTCCAACGAGTGGCAAGATCGTGCTCTTCCTGACGGGCGAGATAGGGGGCGGCCATCGCGATTTTGATCATGCGCCGATCTGCAGACATGTTCTTCATTTCGATCTCCTGAAACAGGCCTCTCGCCCTAAAATGAACAATAAAACGCACCTTCCGGAACATCGCTGTTCCAGACTGAATGGGGTTCTGAATGCATAAAGGCCTCGCCCCTGGACTTTTCAGGGGGAGGCCCTATTTCTCATCATGTGCCGCTAAGACGGCCGGGCTGGACCTGTTTCTTCACGTTGCCGGATGGGCAATATTGAAAAGGCATGATCCGCTCCTCATCGACATTGACGGAATAGCAGTTCGCCCGTCGAGGCCATTGCCCGCGAGCAGTCCGCAATTACGTGTGTTAAACGCGGCAGTCGGGAAAAAGTTCCAATAAAAAAACCCGGCGCGAAGGCCGGGTTTTTTGACAGGAAAACAGGCTCGCCTTATGCGGCTTCGTCCTGCGAATCGTCTTCTTCGATTGCCTTTCCGCGCTTCGGACCCTTGTTGAGATTGGTCTCGACGAGACGGACGGCTTCGGTTTCCGACATCTTGTTGACGGCGGCGATTTCGCGCGCCATGCGATCGAGCGCAGCCTCATAAAGCTGACGCTCGGAATAGGACTGTTCGGGCTGGTTCTCGGCACGATAGAGATCACGCACGACCTCAGCGATGGAAATCAGGTCGCCGGAATTGATCTTGGCATCATATTCCTGGGCGCGACGGGACCACATGGTGCGCTTGACGCGCGCCTTGCCCTGCACGACCTTCAAAGCACGCTCGACGAAATCCGTTTCCGAAAGCTTGCGCATACCGATGCTCATGGCCTTCGCGACCGGAACCTTCAGACGCATCTTGTCCTTCTCGAAATCGATAACGAAAAGTTCGAGCTTCATGCCGGCAACTTCTTGCTCTTCGATAGCGGTGATGGTACCGACGCCATGAGCGGGGTAGACGATCGATTCACCGGTCTTGAAGCCGTGACGTGCTGTAGAAGGCTTTTTCTGCTGAGTCGTCATTCTATTCAAAAACTCCCTGTTACGCATCCGGCGGCGGCCGGAGCCGGGTCAGTCAGGCCCGGGTGAGACGGTAGTATCCGTCGGGTGACTTCACTCTGGTCCTATCGGGCAAAAGCAAAGACTTTTTGCGCACGATCTTGGGACCCGGCGCTCAAAGCGTTGATATGTCACGGAAACCGCGTACGGATTTGTTTTGCTTTCGTGATGGTTTTGGGCATGCGTCATGCCACAAATGGAACAGTAGACGAAACCTATCATAAAAATATGAGGAAATCAATAATTTGCTTCGCTTGAGTCATGCGGGCAACACATGTCACCCATATGCCTCACGCAGCTTTTAGAGCCTTTCCTGGTCAGATTGAAGCATTCTGTTGGCTCAAACGGAGTCGGATGGTGACCGGCCGGCGCGCGTCGTAGCCCAGATCTACGGCCAACCCGGCCGATCGATCAGACGGCCCGCTTCAGCCAACCCTCTTGCAGATTTGCTTGGCAAATCTGCAAGACCTTAGAATCGCCGGACGCACCTGTTGCTTCGCATGGCGAAGCAGTGCGGCCGGTGGGCCGGGCATCTCTATGCCAGGTCAGAATGCTGCAATCTGACCAGGAAAGGCTCCAAACGTTTCGCCCCGCCACCGCCCGAATCCGGAGGCCGAATGTGGGCGCTGTCTCAATCGCCGGAACCGGGCTTCTCGGAGAAATACTTCTCGAATTTTCCGGTCTCGCCATCCATTTCCTTGGCCTCAGGCAACGGCTCCTTCTTGACCGTGATATTCGGCCAGATCGTCGCATATTCGGTATTGATCTTCAGCCATTTATCGAGACCCGGCTCGGTATCGGGCTTGATCGCCTCGGCGGGACATTCGGGTTCGCAGACGCCGCAATCGATGCATTCGTCGGGATGAATAACGAGAAAGTTCTCGCCCTCATAGAAGCAGTCGACAGGGCAGACTTCCACGCAATCGGTGTATTTGCACTTGATGCAATTGTCGGTCACGACATAGGTCATGAAGAACTCCAGGATTTCCATGCGATGGGGCCGGGCAACCTGGAACGTCGCGCCTATCCCCGTGCCGGAGGAAAAGCGTGGGCAGGCTTGGGCGGCAAGCACGCTTCCGGCAGGTTGACAGTGACCTATCGGCTTTGGCGCCGGATTTCAAGGATAAACGATCTGCAAAAGCCGCCAGCGCAGACAGAGTTTTCTAATCCTCGTCCGACATCAGCCTGTCGATTGCACGTCTTTCCTTTTTGGTCGGACGGCCGGTACCGGTCGCCCGGATCGCCTGTTCGTAGGGCGTGAGACGTTTTGCCTCATCAGGCGGCGGCGATTGATCGTCATACAGCAGGCGCGCCTCCTCGTAAGGTCCCCGCCGCTCACCGGCGAGGCGCACCACGAGAACGACGTCGCGCCGTTCCAGCGTCATCTCGATACGGTCACCCGGCTTGACCATCTGGCTCGGATGGCTGCAGCGTTCGCCGTTGATGCGCACATGGCCGGATTGGATTTGGCTCTGCGCCAACGAACGCGACTTCACCATGCGCGCGAAGAACAGCCACTTGTCGATGCGCTGGCGCGAACCGCTTGTCGGCTGTGTCTCCGCGCTCATGATTACTTCTTCATCTGCTCCTTGAGAGCCGCGAGCTTGGCGAAAGGCGAATCCGGATCGATCGGCTTCTCCTTGCGCGGCGGCTTGGCCTCGAAGCGCAGCGGCTGCGAGCCGCCGCGATTGTTGTTGCGGTCGTTACGATCGTTGCGGTCACCGCGATCCTTGCGGTCACCACGGTCCTGCCGGTCGCCGCGCGGCTGATCGCCCCGTGGCTGATTGTTGCGATCGCCCCTTGCCTGCTGCGGCCGGCCGCCATCGCGACCGCCGCCGTCCTTGCCGCGATTGTTGCGATTGTTGTCACGGCCTTCGCCGCGATTGCCCTCGCCGCCTTCACCGCCGCCCGGCCGACGATTGCGGTCGCCGCGTTCCTGGCCCTGGCCGCCACGGCGTTCGCCATGCCCGCCGCGCGCCTGGCGCTGATTGTCGTTGCGGCCGCCGAGACGCCACAGAAGAACCGGCTTCGGTTCGACCGGCTCGCCGGCGTCCTCAGCAGCGGATACCGCCGTCTCGGCAGACGCTTCCACCGAAGCGGCTGTCTCGGCTGCTTCGACAGGAGCAGGGGTTTGGACCGTTTCGGCCACGGGCGCGTCGGCAGCCACGGGCGCCGCCTCGGTTGCGGGCGCTTCGGCAGCAGTCTCTTCCGCCGCCCCGTCGGCATCGTCGTGATCGGCCTTTTCGGCTGTCTCATCCGCCGACGTTTCCGCGGTGGCGGCGGGCACTGAGGCCGCATCCTGCGCCGCAAGATGTGCCGATGCCTCTTCCGCCTTCACGGCATCGGCGCGATAGCCGAGACCCTTGAGGATTTCTTCCATGTCCTCGAGCGTCGCACCAAGAATCGACAGCATAGCCGTCGTCGTCGTGAAACGGCGGCCGTCATAGGCGCCCTCCGGACGATTATTCTGACCGGGCTTCCACTGCAGCAGCGGACGGATGATGTCGGCAAGCCGTTCCAGGATGTCGATTCGCACGGCACGCTTGCCGAGGAACCGGAAGCCGGCGAGCTTATAGAACATCCGCTCGAAGCTCGGGTCGGTGACGACGGAGGTGCGGCCGGCGGCAAGCACGGGAATGAGATCGCCGTAGCCCGGTTTGTCGAGACCGTCGTTCTTCAGCGCCCAGAGCAGCGTGATGAGCTCGGCCGGCGCCGGCTTCAGAAGTGCCGGAACGAAGATATGATAGGCGCCGAAACGCACGCCGTAGCGGCGCATGGAGGCGCGGGCATCCTGGTCCAGCGACTTCACCTCCTCGGTCACGTCGCGTCGGAACAGCACGCCGAGATTTTCGACGAGCTGGAAGGCAAGCCCCTTGGCAAGACCCTGCAGATCCTCGGCGCGCGACAGATCATCGAGCGGTTTCAGCACCGTGCTGATATGATGGTTGACGAAGCGTTCGATGCGGGCCGCAACGTGATCCCGGGCATTGCCCGTCAACTGCTCGTCGGCCAGCAGAAGCACGCGCGGACGCATGACGTGATCACTGCCCGAAAGCCGCGCCACCGGGTCGCCCAGCCAACGAATCAACCCATCCGAGCCGATCGCCAGATCACTATTGCCGGCGGCATGCATCCGCGCCGCGCGGGCTTCGAATTCGAGCGCGAGCGCCTTCTGCGACGCAGCCTGAACCGCCTTGGCATCCGGTCCGTCCGTTCCCGCCACCGGCGTGAAACGGAATCCGCTCAATTGCCCTACATGATGTCCTTCAACGAAGACATCACCATTCACACTGATTTCAGCTTCCAGCATCGCATTCTCTCTCAGGCGCTTCATGAGCACAGATGTCCTGCGATCAACAAAGCGTTTCGTCAACCTTTCATGTAACGCGTCGGACAATCGATCTTCGATTTCCCGCGTCTTTTCCTGCCAGTGTGTCGGATCGGCAAGCCAGCCAGGCCGATTCGAAACGTAGGTCCAGGTCCTTATCTGCGCGATTCGCGCCGAAAGCGTGTCAATTTCCCCATCTGTCCGATCGGAGCGATGCACCTGCTCCGCGAGAAACTGCTCATTCACCGTGCCATAGCGGACGAGATCGGAAAAGAGGGTCGAGATAAGATCGGCGTGTTGCGCAGGAGTGATACGCCGGTAATCGGGAAGCGCGCAAGCCTCCCAGAGTTTTTCGACGCGCGCCGGCCTGTCGGCGAGATCGATGACCTCTGGATAACGCGAAAGCTGTTCCAGCGCCTGCTGGTCGACAGCAGGCAGCGCTCGCGTCAGTCCCGGCACGCGCGGTCCCGCCTCAAGGCTTGTCCGCAAGGATTGAATCGAGGAGAAGTCCATCTCCGTCGTGCGCCATTGCAAAACCTTGACGTTGTCGAATTCGTGCCCCTCGATACGTTGCACCAATTCATCGTCGAAGGGCGAGACCTGTCCGGTGACGCCGAAGGTCCCGTCCCGCACGTGCCGCCCGGCGCGCCCGGCGACCTGGCCGAGTTCGCCCGGATTGAGATTGCGGAACTGGTAACCGTCGAATTTCCGGTCTTGGGCAAAGGCGACGTGATCGACATCGAGGTTGAGGCCCATGCCGATCGCATCGGTCGCCACCAGATATTCGACGTCGCCCGCCTGATAGAGTGCGACCTGCGCATTGCGGGTGCGCGGGCTGAGCGCGCCGAGCACGACAGCCGCGCCGCCACGCTGGCGGCGGATGAGCTCGGCGATGGCATAGACCTCGTCGGCCGAAAACGCGACGATGGCAGAACGCTGCGGCAGCCGGGTGATCTTCTTCTGGCCGGCATAGAAAAGATGCGAAAGCCGCGGCCGCTCGACGACAGTGATGCCCGGCAGGAGCTGCTGCAGGATCGGCCGCATCGTCGCCGCGCCAAGCAGCAGCGTTTCCTCACGGCCGCGAAGATGCAGAATGCGGTCGGTGAAGATATGACCGCGCTCGAGATCGCCGGCGAGCTGAACCTCGTCGATGGCAACGAAGGCGGCCTTGGTCTCACGCGGCATCGCCTCGACGGTACAGACGGAAAAACGCGCATTGGGCGGCGAAATCTTTTCCTCACCGGTGACCAGCGCCACATTCTGCACGCCGACCTTCTCCACCACCCGCGTATAGACCTCGCGCGCCAGCAGCCTGAGCGGCAAGCCGATCACGCCGGTCCCGTGCGCGACCATGCGCTCGATGGCATAATGGGTCTTGCCGGTATTGGTCGGTCCGAGCACCGCGGTCACACCGCGTCCACTCAGAATCATCGGCTGCGAAGTCAGAGTCATGGGTCCATGCAAATGAGGCGGGTGGCCCCAGGAAAATCTCAGCCCCACGAGGGAAGCTAAAGAACACATGGACAGCTGCCGCCGCAAACGCAAGGGCAGATTTCAAAATGCACCGGGGATTACGACCTTTGCGAGTCTTGTGGAACGTCTGAATTCACGATTCGGAACAGCGTGAGAACGAATCAGCGACGAATCGCTGACTCCAGCTGATTCAGCTTTTGTTCACGGCTAAGTATTGATTTTGAATCACTTTTTCCCACTAGATGCTGAATCGCGAGACTCCCTCCCATTCGCATTTTCGCCGTCGTGAGCGACGATTCCCGCGCCGATTTTGAACAGGCGAGAGCGTCCCGAAATTAACCTCTCGACCAAAGCCGGAACGAATCGGAGACGAATCGCTGACTCCGCGGTTTTCGCCTTTCGTTCACGACCAAATCTGGTGGCATCACCAGGTCCGGACGCTAGATGCGGAATCGGCAGCGGAACTCTTCGCCCGCCTCCTGGCATAGGCATTAATCTTTTTGAAGCCGGATTCAGACAGCGTTAAGTCAAGGCGGCCAATCGCGATGGGTCGATCAAAAGCGGAACGAATCGCTGACGAATCGGCGACACCGCGGCTTTCCCTCTTTGTTCACCGCAACATATTGTATTTAAATGTAATTTTAACCATAGCGGCAATTTTCCGAGATGACGGAAATTAACCGTGAATCACGCCCTTGTCACATTTCCAAGCTTAACCGGGAACAAAAATCGCCAATGCGTGTTTCTGGTCCATCCAAATTGCGGATGAAATGAAGGAAACACACCATGCTTGGCACGATACTTCTAATTATCCTCATTCTGCTCTTGATCGGAGCCTTGCCGAATTGGGGTTACAGCCGTGGCTGGGGCTATGGACCTTCTGGCGGTTTGGGGCTAGTTCTCGTGATTATCATTATCCTTGTACTAATGGGCCGCATCTAAAGGCCAACGAACCTGGGGAGTTACGACATGATGAAGAAGATTGTTCTTATTGGTGCGCTGGTCGGCGCTCTGGCATCCTGCACAGCAACCGAGCAAGGTACGGCGATCGGCGCCGGCACCGGTGCGGTCATCGGCGGTGTCGTCACCAACAGCTGGGGCGGTGCCGCCGTCGGCGCCGTGGCCGGCGGTCTAACCGGCGCTCTCATCGGCCACTCGGTCGAACGCCGCGGCTACTGCGTCTATCGCGACCGCTACGGCCGCCGCTACGAGGCTCGTTGCCGCTAATCGGCAAAACCATATCGGACTCCCAACGGGCGCTTCTGCGCCCGTTTTTTTGGCCTGCCGCATCCGTCAACGAGACGTTGACAATCGGTTATGAAAGCCACACCTACTGCTACCCAACAGGCAGGCACATATTTCCTTCACCAGCGCAACGGACAGGCACAGCCGCCCGGCGCACCGGAAAGGAACGCTTTCATGATCCAGATTTTCCTGAATTCCCTTGTCGCCGTTCTCATCGCATCGGCCTCTCTGACGACTGCGATAACAGCCCTTAGCAGCCAGGATCGCTCGCTGCGGAAAGTACCGGTCAAGGTTCGGACAGAGCGGCAACCGAATGCCGACCGCCGCTCTTAATCCCGTAAATGATCAAAGCGATGGCGCGTCCTGCCGGACGCGCCATCGCTTTGATCTGCGTATAACCGTTTAAAGGAATAATTAGGCGAAGAACTGTCCGCCATTGGCCGTCAGCGTCGAACCGGTGATGAAGCCGGCATCGTCGGAGATGAGGAAGGTGACGCAGCGCGCGATCTCTTCCGGCTCGCCGAGACGGCCGACGGGGATCTGCGGAATGATGCGTTCGTTCAGCACCTTCTCCGGCACGGCAAGCACCATTTCCGTGCCGATGTAACCGGGGCAGATGGCGTTGACGGTGATGTTCTTGGCTGCCCCTTCCTGGGCCAGCGCCTTGGTGAAGCCGAGATCGCCCGCCTTGGCCGCCGAATAATTCACCTGGCCCATCTGGCCCTTCTGGCCGTTGATCGACGAGATATTGACGATGCGGCCGAAGCCGCGATCGCGCATGCCGGTCCAGACCTGATGCGTCATGTTGAACAGGCCGGTGAGGTTGGTATTGATCACCTCGTGCCACTGCTGCGGCGTCATCTTGTGGAACATCGCGTCGCGGGTGATGCCGGCATTGTTGACGAGGATTTCGACCGGCCCGATCTCGCTTTCGATCCTGGCGATCCCTTCGCCGCAGGCAGCGTAGTCGGAAACATCCCATTTGAACACCGGAACGCCGGTGACATCGTGAAAGGCTTTGGCCTTCTCGTCGTTGCCGGCATAGCTGGCCGCGACCCTGTATCCGGCATTTTTCAGTGCCATGGATATTGCCGCGCCGATGCCGCGTGTACCCCCGGTGACCACAGCCACTCTGCTCATGCTTCGCTCCCCTTTTGTTTTTCGCCCCGCCGCATGGCGGGATTTTCAATCAATCCTGGATCGTATGCTATTTAAAGCGCTTCAAAGCACATGGCCACACCCATGCCGCCTCCGATGCAGAGCGTGGCGAGACCCTTCTTGGCGCCGCGGCGCTTCATTTCGAACAGCAGTGTGTTGAGAACACGCGCGCCGGACGCGCCGATCGGATGGCCGATCGCGATCGCGCCGCCATTGACGTTGACGATCGCCGGGTCCCATCCGAGATCCTTGGTGACAGCGCAGGCTTGCGCCGCGAAAGCTTCGTTCGCTTCGACGAGATCGAGATCGTTCACCGACCAGCCGGCCTTTTCGAGCGCCTTGCGCGAAGCCGGGATCGGCCCGGTGCCCATAATGGAAGGATCGACGCCCGCCGTTGCCCAGGAAACGATGCGGGCGAGCGGCTGGATGCCGCGCCGGACGGCTTCCGCTTCGCTCATCAGCACCGCCGCAGCGGCGCCGTCGTTAAGGCCGGATGCATTCGCGGCCGTCACAGTGCCGTCCTTGTCGAAGGCCGGGCGCAATTTCCCCATCGCTTCCAGTGTGGCGCCGTGACGGATATATTCGTCGGCATCGACCGTAACGTCGCCCTTACGTGTCTTGATGACGTAGGGGATGATCTCGTCGGCAAAACGGCCGGCCTTTTGCGCCGCTTCCGCCTTGTTCTGCGAAGCCACGGCGAACTGATCCTGGTCGTCGCGCGACAGCTGCCACTGACGCGCGACATTTTCGGCGGTGATGCCCATGTGATAACCATGGAAGGCGTCGGTCAAACCGTCCTTGATCATCGTGTCGACCATCTTCATGTCGCCCATCTTGACGCCGCTGCGTAAGTGCGCGGCATGCGGGGCCATCGACATGGATTCCTGGCCGCCGGCAACGATGATCTTGGCGTCGCCGGTGGCGATCTGCTGCATGCCGAGCGCGACCGCGCGCAGGCCCGAGCCGCAGAGCTGGTTGACGCCCCAGGCAGTCGCCTCCTTCGGAATGCCGGCCTTTATCGCCGCCTGGCGGGCCGGGTTCTGGCCCTCGCCGGCGGCAAGCACCTGGCCGAGGATCACCTCATCCACCTCGCCGGCATCGACGCCGGCGCGCTCGAGCGCCCCCTTTATGACCGCCGCCCCGAGCTCATGCGCGAGGACCGTCGCGAAAGCGCCGTTGAACGAGCCGACTGCTGTTCGCCCTGCACTGGCGATGACGATGGATGAATTGCTCATGGGGACGCTCCTCGTTTTCGTCTCACTTACATAAGGAGAAACTGGCAAAGCTTGGAGCACAAGTCAAACGCGAAGACCGGCTGCCGCCATTTTTCAGCCGAAGCGCTCCCAAGCCCGATTCATCTGCTCTGTTAAAGGTTTGCCGCATCGCACAAAGAGATTGTCACCGGCCTTCTTTTGCGTTTACAGTCTCAAGTGGAGGAAGATCCATAAATCAGACGGGGGTTCAGGAGACTGATATGGCGAAGCATGAGGGTCAGATCGTTATCAAGAAATACGCCAATCGCCGCCTATATAACACCGGCACCAGCACCTATGTGACGCTGGAAGACTTGGCGGAGATGGTGAAGAAAGGCGAAGACTTCACCGTACAGGATGCAAAAAGCGGAGATGACATCACCCATTCGGTGCTGACCCAGATCATTTTCGAACAGGAATCGAAGACCGGCAACACGTTGCTCCCGATCTCCTTCCTGCGCCAGCTCATCACCTATTACGGCGACCAGATGCAGATGGTGGTGCCGAGCTTTCTCGAACATTCGATGCGCGCCTTCACCGAACAGCAGTCGCAGATGCGCGAGCAGGTGAACCGCGCCTTCGGCGAGACGCCGCTCGGCAAGAACCTGCAATTGCCGATGCAGATGGTCGAAGATCAGGTTCGCCGCAACACCGAGCTGTTTCAGCAGGCGATGCAGATGTTCTCGCCCTTCATGACGCCGCCTGCCAAGGAAAGCCGCAAGGCCGAGGCCAAGGATATCGATGAGCTGAAGGAACAGCTCCGCGCCCTTCAGAACAAACTCGACAACCTATAATCCGATCGAGACATCACGCCCGGCGCTCCGGATCGAGACGGCAAAACCGCCGATCACATCGATCAGGGCGATCGTCATCAAAATGAAGAATACCTGCGTCGCAGCATCCCGGACGAGCAGAAACTCGACCAGGAAGGCGATGAACACCAGCATCGACAACATATGGTTGACGAGATTGCCGGGGCCGGTTCTGGTCGCCTTGAGGATTTCGAAGAACAGCACGACAAGGGCGATGACGATGAACAGATCGCCGAGCGCCATGCTCCAGATCGCGCCCGAGATCATCGACAGCACGATGACATCATGCTGCAGGGCCGGAATGCCGCCATCGCCCATCAGGCCCAGCATCGCCAGATTGTAAAGAATAAACGGGATAATCATCAGCGGCATTGCGGCTATCATCGGCAGTCTCCTCAGCGCAAGAAGAATACTGCCGCAAACCGCTGCCAGACCGCAAGTCATTGCAAATATTATACCGTCGAAATAGAAAAGGCCGGCGTGACGCCGGCCTTGAAACTTTCGATCGGACAAGCCGGATCAGGAAATTATGCGCTTTCCTTCGGCGTCAGAACCTGGCGGCCGCGATACATACCGGTCTTCAGGTCGATATGGTGCGGGCGGCGCAGTTCGCCGGAGTTCTTGTCTTCGACATAGGTCGGAGCCTTCAGTGCATCTGCCGAACGGCGCATACCGCGCTTGGACGGGCTTGTTTTTCTCTTCGGTACAGCCATTTCTCTTACTCCACTTGCGGGCAAAACATTCCCACGGCCAGACTGGCGGCCGAAACGGACATGTCGCGATTTCGGAATTTGGCGCGCTTATACATGCAAGGGGTGGCCTTGACCAGTCCCCATGCGTATTTTTTGCGAAGCCGATGATTCCGGGCTCAGACTTCGTCTTCCGGCACGATCCAAGGCTCCGCGCGGGCCGCCTCTTCCCATTTTCGCCAGGCCGGATGCGCCTTCATGGTCTCCATATAGGCCAGCGTATCGTTTCGGCTGACGAGATCATAAATGTCGAAGCGGTTGACGACGGGCGCAAACATCGCATCCGCCCCGCTGAACGCACCAAAGAGAAACGGTCCGCCGGATTGCTGCAACAGGTTGCGCCAGATTGTCTCGATGCGGCTGATATCGGCGTCGACACCATCCGGCAATGCGATCTTGGCCTTCGGCCGGCGGATATTCATCGGGCAGGCGTTGCGCAGCGCCCGAAAGCTCGAGAGCATTTCCATCGAAACCGAACGGGCAAGCGCCCGCTCGGCCCGATCCCCAGGCAGAAGGCCGGCCTCCGGATAAAGCTCGGCGGCGTATTCGATGATCGCCAGCGATTCCCAGATCTTCAACGCGCCGTGCTTGAGAAGCGGCACTCGCCCGGTCGGCGAAACCGCCTTGATATGGGGATTGCCACCAGGATAATCGAAGGGGATCAGGACTTCCTCGAAATCGATGCCGACGCCCGTCAGCGCCATCCAGGGCCGAAACGACCAGGAGGAATAGTTCTTGTTGGCGATATAGAGCGTCGGTTTGTCCATGGGCCTCCTCCGTTCAGGCTTCGAAATCAAAGATCAGCAATTCGTGGAAATGGTTCATGTCCTCGAACACGCAGAATGCCGGCGGGGTAAGCTCGAAAACGGGAGCCTTGCGGCGGATATCCTCGGCCACGTCATCGAGCATCGCCTGCCAGCGCGGCAAGGCTCCGTCCTCAAGCCGTTCGACCGCATAGGCGAAGGTCATGTGGAACTTATAATCCTCGTGGTTCGGCTGGCGATAGCCGAGAAGATCGGCCAGCGCGTTGCGCCAGGCGCGCATGACCTTGCGGTCCGTCTCCGTCGCCCCGTCGACGAGCAGGCCCGACGGGCGAGCTTCGACGATCGCGACCCTGAAGGGGTCAGCCATCGAGAAACCTTCGAGCCTGGCCGCCATCAACTCGGTCATGTCTTCGATCGGCGTATCGAGCGGCAGATCGCCCGGCCAGCAATCCTGCCGGCGCCGGGTTTCGATGACGCCTTCGAAAAGTGTCATGTGAAGACTTGATATCGGCGTAAAGAGGAACTGCGGAGCCTCGGGCATGGCCAGATATGTCTCGCGCGCCTCGATCAGCGCCATCTGCGTCTGCGAACCCTTCTCGATATGGCAGACGATGGTGTTGCCGGCTTCCGGGAGAAAGCCGCCGATTTTGCGATAGCGGCTGCCGAGATGGGCGGGCGGGTTCGGATTGTGCGTCTTCGAATAAGAGAGAAGCTCGGGCGAAAATGTCGTGATGGTCATGGGCGAATCAGGGCTCTGGTTGGACTGCATCCGTCCATATGGCAGAACCAAGAATGTCAGATGACGCTTACCGCCTCTAGAGCATGATGCCGAAAAGTGTGCGCGGTTTTCTCATGACATCACGCTCTCACAATATAATTTAGAACAGGATTCAGATTTCAGGCCGCCCCCGGGCTAAAATCATCCTGTTCTGACGACAAGTTCTGATGTCAATCTCTGATGTCAATCATAGATGCACTTGATGTAATCGCCCGAACCTTGCGCACGCCTCTCGATCACGCCGGCAAGCCGGCGAAGGCCGCGTCCGGGCTTGCCGGCATTGCGGTCGATCGGGTTCGGCAGCGAGACGGCTAGCAGCGATGCCTGGCGCCGCGTCAGCTTCGAGGCCGGCACCTTGAAATGATGCTGGGCGGCCGCCTCGATGCCGTAGATGCCGGGGCCCCATTCGGCGATATTGAGATAGATTTCCATCAGCCGCCGTTTCGACAGGACGAAATCCGTGGCGACCGCAAGTGGAAGCTCCAGCGCCTTGCGCACAAAGGAGCGGCTGTTCCAGAGGAAGAGGTTTTTCGCCGTCTGCATCGGGATGGTGCTGCCGCCGCGCGTCGCCTGGCCTTTCAGCGTATCCTCGACCAGCATGCGCATTTCAGCCCAGTCGACGCCGCCGTGAAAGCAATATTGCCCGTCCTCCGACATCATCACCGACTGCACCACGACCGGGGCGATGTCATCCAGCGACACCCATTGCCTGTCGTAACCGCGCAGCAGAAGAAGATCGCGCAGCATCAGCGTCGAGACGGGGTGAATGAAGGGCAGCAGATAGAAAAAGATCAACGCGTAGGGAAGGATCAGAAAGACCAGGACGGCAAGAACAATGCGTTTCAACACGCGCCGATCTCCGAACCGCCGATCTCCGAACCATTGCCGACGAACCGGCATGTCGACGCTGTCCTCTCTCTCCGGCGCTATATCCAATGTTCCCCAGTCCGATTTCGCTCCTCTCGTTCTCATAGCGCCTGTACAGAGCTTATGCCAGAGTGCGTGGTGAATCTTGCCGCTGTCATCGACAATTCCGTTGCAAGCCCGGGGGCGCTCATGCCAAACAGCGCCCATGGACGCGAACCGGGACACTTTCGAAACGAGGCTGAAGAACAACGCCCACGAGATCGAGGCGCTGCTCGACGCATTGCTTTCACCAAGCATCCTTTCCGATGAAATCGCCAGGCCCGAAAGGCTGCGCGATGCCATGCATTATGCCGTGCTGAACGGCGGCAAGCGGCTGCGCCCATTCCTGGTCGTCGAAAGCGCTGCCCTTCTCGGCGGCAACGCTGAGGCAGCACTTCGCGTCGGCGCGGCACTCGAATGCGTCCACTGCTATTCCCTCGTCCATGACGACCTGCCGGCCATGGACGATGACGACCTGCGCCGCGGCAAACCAACGGTACACATTAAATTCGATGAAGCGACCGCGATCCTCGCCGGCGACAGCCTGCTGACCTACGCCTTCGATATCGTCGCCGCGCCGGAAACGGCGCTTCCCGATACCAGCAAGGCATCGCTGGTGCTGGCCCTTGCCCGCGCCGCCGGTCTTGGCGGCATGGCCGGCGGCCAGGCCCTCGATCTGGCAGCGGAAAAACAAGCCCCTGACGAGGCCGGCATCATCCGCCTGCAGGCGATGAAAACGGGCGCGTTGATCCGCTTCGCCTGCGAAGCCGGCGCCATCATCTCGGCAAGTGCGCCGGAAGACCGCCGCCGCCTGCGCGCCTTCGGCGAAAAGATCGGCCTTGCCTTCCAGCTGGCCGACGACATTCTTGACCTGACTTCGGACACCGAGACCATGGGCAAGGCGACCGGCAAGGACGCAGCCCGGGGCAAGGGAACGCTCGTCGCCCTGCGCGGTATGGAATGGGCCGAGCGCCAGCTCCACCAGCATGTCCGCGATGCCGAGGCGCTGCTTACCCCTTACGGCGCCCGTGCCTCGACCCTTACCGCTGCGGCGCATTTCATCGCCGACCGGAAGAGCTAGAGCAATTCCAGGAAAAGTGCGAAGCGGTTTTCCCAGGCAAAGCGCGACGCGTTTTTACCGGGAATTACGTAAAACAAAGGAATAGAGTGGTTCTGCGCTTCCGTTAAAAGCTGAACCGCTCTATCCCTTTCCAGGTCAGGCTGCCAATATTTCCGTGAGAGCCGAAACCAGGCGGGCACATTCCTCGTCCGTGCCGATGCTGATCCGCAGGAAGTCCGAAATACGCGGCTTGGCAAAAAGCCGGACGAGAATGTTCCGCTCGCGCAGGGCGGTGAGAAGCGCTGCACCCGACTGACTTTGGTGCCTTGCGAAAACGAAATTCGCCTGGGACGGCAAGACCTCGAAATCCAGCGCTTGGAGTTCGGAGACGAGGTTTTCCCGGCTGGCGATAAGCTTCCTCCGGCATGTCTCGAACCACGCCTCGTCCTTGATCGCCGCCGTCGCGGCGACCTGCGCCAGGCGATCGAGCGGATAGGAATTGAAACTGTCCTTGACGCGCACCAGCGCCTCGATCAGTTCCCGCTGCCCCAGCGCGAAGCCGACGCGCAGGCCTGCGAACGAGCGGGATTTCGACAGGGTCTGAATGACAAGCAGATTGGGATATTTTGAAATGAGCGGGACGGCGCTTTCGCCGCCGAAATCGACATAGGCCTCGTCGATCACGACGACCGCATCCGGGTGAGCGGCGACAAGCGCCTCTATGTCGGCACGCGGCAGGCCGATCCCGGTCGGTGCATTCGGATTGGGGATGATGATCGCGCCGCACGGCCTGTCGTAATCCGCCAGTCGGATCTGGAACCCGTGATCGACAGGCACTTCGATCGCTTCGACATCGTATAGCAGGCTATATGTCGGGTAGAAGCTATAGGTCACATCGGGATAGAGAAGCGGCCGTTCGTGTTTCAACAGCGCCTGAAACGCGAGGGCGAGGACCTCGTCGGAGCCGTTGCCAACGAATACTTCTTCTGCCATCAGGCCGAAACGGGCGGCGATCGTCTCGCGCAATTCCGTCGCCGCGGGATCGGGATAGAGCCGCAGACGATCGTCCGTCGCTTGCCGGATTGCCTCGAGTGCCTTCGGAGACGGCCCGTAGGGATTCTCGTTGGTGTTGAGCTTGACCAAGCCGGCGATACGCGGCTGCTCTCCGGCGACATAGGGCCGAAGCTTGCTGACGATATCAGACCAGTACCGGCTCATTCGAACTCGCGGGCGTTCATTCCGCCGCCGTCCGCTGGCCGAAACGCTTCTCGATATAATCGACGACAAGCGCCTCGAAGTCGGCGGCGATATTGGGGCCGCGCAGCGTCAGCGCCTTACGGCCATCGATGAAAACAGGGGCGGCCGGCGTCTCGCCGGTGCCTGGAAGCGAAATGCCGATATCGGCATGTTTGCTTTCACCCGGCCCGTTGACGATGCAGCCCATGACGGCGACGTTCAGCGCCTCGACTCCGGGATACTTTTCGCGCCAGACCGGCATGTTCTTGCGAATGTCGTTCTGGATGTTCTGGGCAAGCTCCTGGAACACCGTCGAGGTCGTGCGTCCGCAGCCCGGACAGGCGGCAACGACCGGTATGAACTGGCGGAAGCCCATGACCTGCAGGATCTCCTGCGCCACCTGGACTTCGCGGGTGCGGTCGCCATTCGGCTCGGGCGTCAGCGACACGCGGATCGTATCGCCGATGCCATGCTGCAACACGAAGCCCATGGCCGCCGACGAGGCGACGATGCCCTTGGTGCCCATGCCGGCTTCGGTCAGACCGAGATGCAGCGCGTGATTGGAGCGTTCGGCGAGCATCGAATTGACGGCGATCAGATCCTGCACCTGGCTGACCTTGGCCGACAGGATGATGCGGTTGCGCGGCAGGCCGATCTCCTCGGCAAGGGCTGCCGAAAGCAGCGCCGACTGCACGATCGCCTCACGCGTCACCTGCCGGGCCGAAAGCGGCGAACCGGCCGCGGCATTCTGGTCCATCAGCGCCGTCAGCAGATCCTGGTCGAGCGAACCCCAGTTGACGCCGATACGCACCGGCTTGTCATGGCGGATCGCCATCTCGATGATCTCGGCGAACTGCTTGTCCTTCTTGTCCTTGAAGCCGACATTGCCGGGGTTGATGCGGTATTTCGCCAGCGCCGCGGCACAATCGGGATGATCGGCGAGCAGCTTGTGGCCGATATAGTGGAAGTCGCCGATCAATGGCACGTCCATGCCGAGCCGCAGCAGCCGCTCGCGGATCTTCGGCACGGCAGCCGCACTCTCGTCACGGTCGACGGTGATACGCACAAGCTCCGAGCCAGCCCGGAACAGGGCGGCGACCTGCGCGACGGTCGAGTCGATATCGGCCGTATCGGTATTCGTCATGGATTGCACGACGACCGGCGCCCCGCCGCCGACGATGACGCCGCCGACATCGACGGCAACGGAAGCGCGGCGCGGTTTCGGATCAAAATCGGCGGCTGACAACATGAAGAGTTCTTGCACCCCTAAAGCATGTCGCGCAAAAGTATGCAGCGGTTTTGCGATCACGACATGCGCAAAATAAAGACCTAAAGCGCGAGAAGCAAATCTGAAAGATTGCGACGCGCTTTAGAAACAGCGCCTTTCAGGTGGATCATGACCGCTTTCTTGTCAACCGCCCCCGATATCACTTTTGGTTGGAGGCGGTTCAGTGGCCGCCTCCGGAGGTCCCATCGGCATAATGGGCCAGTTTGGAAAACAGGAGGACGACGAGCAGCAGCACCGGCAGCGCCATGAAGACCGCAGCGAAGCCGACATGCTCGGCGACGAAGCCGATCAAGGACGGTGCGACCAGCATGCCGGAGTAGCCCATGGTCGTGACGACCGAGATGCCGATGCCGGGCTTGAGGCCGGGAATATTGCCCGCCGCCGAGAAAGCGATCGGCACCATGTTGGAAATCCCGATCCCGCAAAAGGCAAAACCCAGGATAGCGATCTCGGCATTGGGGGCCAAGCCTGCAAGCAGCATGCCGACGATCGCAAACAGCGTGCAGATGCGCAGCGTCTTGACGCCGCCCAGACGGTCGCGCACCAGATCGCCGGCAAAGCGCATGATCGCCATGGTCGCCGAAAAGGCTGCGAAACCAAGACCGGAAAGTGCCACGGATGCATCCATTTCCTGCCGGAGATAGAGCGCGCCCCAGTCGAGAACCGCACCTTCCGGCACCATGCTGAACAGCGCCATCAATCCGAGCAGCCACGGCAGCGGCACCATCGGCAGCTTCGTCTTTTCCTTCTTGGTGTCGGGATGCGGCGGGTCCGCAAGGATCATCGGCCATGCCAGAGCAAGGAAGATTGCCGCCAGCACCGTCGCCAGTTCCGCATGACCGAGAATACCGAGCTTGGAAATCACGATGCCGCCGAGACCTGAGCCGATCAGTCCACCAAGACTCCAGAACGCATGGCAGGACGACATGATGGCGCGGCGCATGGATTTCTCGACCGACACCGCATTGGCATTCATCGCCACATCCATTGCGCCAATGAAGCCGCCGAACAGGAAGAGCGAGATGGCCCCGGTGATCACATTTGGCGCGAGCGTCAATGCCAGCAGCAACGGCAGCACGCAGACAGCCGTCACCTGAACGACGATACGCGAGCCGTGCTTGGCAATCTGCGCACCGGCAATCGGCATCATGACCAGCGAGCCGACGCCGAAGACGAGGATCATCAGCCCAAGCTCGAACTTGCTCAGCGCCAGACGCTCGGCAAAGTCCGGAATCTTCGGCGCCCAGCAGCCGACGACGAAGCCATTCATGAGAAAGAGCAGGGAAACCGCCGCCCTGCTTCTGGTAACGAAGCCGCTCCGGACCCCCGGCGCACTTACATGACTGTCCATTTCTCGGTCTTTCCTCATTGCCGGGCTTGCAAGCGCCCGATTTCCCTAAACTCTGTGACGTCGCCTCAGTTCGTTTTCTCGGCGATAACAGTCCTGCATCCGCGCTCGCGGTAGCGGCCGAGAATTGCCGGATCGGCATCGTGTTCGACCACCAGACATTCGCAATGGGCAACCGGCAGGACACTATGGGGGGCGGCAGTGCCGAATTTCTCCGAGGTTGCAGCCACCAGCACCCTTTTGCTCCTCGACGTCGCAAACCGCTTGAACTCCGCATCCTCGAAACCGAACACCGTGATGCCGGCCTCAAGGTCGACGCCGCAGGCGCCGAGAATGCAGAGGTCGGGCGAAATCTGCTCCATATCGCGCAGGGCCTTGGCGCCGAGCGCACCGCCCGTCTGCCGATCGACCATCCCGCCGATCAGGATGACGTTGATGGCAGGCTTGTCGATCAGCGCTGCGGCAATCGCCGGCGCATTCGTCGCAGCCGTCAGCGCAAGATCGGCCGGCAATGCATGGGCAATCGCCAGATTGGTGCTGCCGGCATCGAAGAACACGGTCGAACCGGCGGCGATCTGCTGTGCCGCAGCGCGCGCCAGCGCCTGTTTCCGGTCGGCGGCAAAGCCGATGCGCTGCGTCAGGCTTCCATGCGCCGGCGAGACCGGCAATGCGCCGCCATAGACCCGCTCGCAGAGCCCCGCGGCCGCCATCTCGCGCAGATCGCGCCGCACCGTATCCTCGGAGACGCCGAATTCGAGCGCAAGTTCCGCCGCCAGCACGCGGCCATTCATCCGCAACCTCTCGGAAATCACCCCTTGACGCTCGCGTAATAGAAAATCCTGCATGTTCCTACCGGATCGACATCTCACAAATCTAGAAACGTGCATAAACACTTATGATCGTGCAGGCAATACGCATTGCTACACGTTTTCTGACGTTTTGAAACAAAGTCACTACCAGAGCGAAATATGTCCTATTGACCGGTCTAAGAGGCAGGAATATCGATTCATCATTCCCGATTCCCTCCGGCATATCCGCCATCTGGTGCGTCTTCCTGTGAAAAACTCCGTCAGCCTGGGCATCCTGCTCACGACCGTCGCCTATATGGCGTTTACCTTCCATGACGCGATCATCAAGATCCTGACTTCAAGCATTCCCGTCTGGCAGATCCTGTTTTTCCGCAGCCTCACGATCTTCCTCGGTTGTCTCGCCTATGGTCGCGGCAAACTCGTTCGCCAAACGATCACATCGCCGATCGTCAAGCCGATGATCGCCCGCAGCATCCTTCTTCTTTGTGCCTGGCTTTCCTATTATTCCGCGGCAAGCCGCCTGCAGCTTGCCGAAGTGACGACGCTTTATTACGCCGCACCTGTCGTCGGTACCCTGCTCGCATGGGTCATCCTGAAGGAAGAGGTCACGCCGGCGCGCTGGCTGGCCGTCGGCGTCGGTTTCGTCGGTGTCTTGATCGCCTGCAATCCGGTCGGCCTCACCATTTCCTGGCCGGTCTATCTTGCGCTGCAGGCGGCCGTCCTCTGGGCATCCGCCATGGTGCTGCTGCGCAAGACGTCGCTGCACGAAAAGACCATCGTGCAGCTCACCGTTTCCAACGTCTTTTTTCTTGCCCTGACCGGCCTTGCCGTTCTCTACACCTGGCAGACCCCCGATATGACGCAGCTCGCGCTGCTCATTGCCACAGGCATCGTTGCCGGCTGCGCCCAGTTCGCCCTTTTCGAAGGCATGCGCCAGGCGCCCGTCTCCGTGCTTGCACCATTCGAATACAGCTCTCTCGTCTGGGCCTTCCTCCTGGGCTATCTGATCTGGGCCGACATCCCGACGCACAATGTGGTCGTCGGCGCGGCCCTGATCCTCAGCGCCGGATTGATCATCATCGTCAGCGAAAGGCTGCGCCGCCGGGCCGGAGCATGATGCCTGTTTCCGCAGGATTCATGGTTGGAACGGCCGCTTGAGAAAATTATTTGCAGTTGCTGCTTTTATTCGCAGTTTTCTACGCTTCCGGCGCCATAATTTTCTGCAAAGTATCCCCATCCGATGACAACCTCCCAAGGATGGATAAAACAATGAACTGGTTGAAAACCGTCGCCGCTGCCGCCCTCATTCAGGCTGCGGCCCTCCTGCCTGCCCATGCCGGCGAGAACCTCGCCGCCATCAAATCGGCCGGCGTCTTCAAGATCGGTACCGAAGGCACCTATGCGCCCTTCACCTATCATGACGAAAGCGGCAAGCTCGTCGGCTTCGATGTCGAGATCGGCGAAGCGATCGCCGCCAAGCTCGGCGTCAAGGCCGAGTTCGTCGAAGGCAAGTGGGACGGCCTGATCGCCGGCCTCGATGCCAAGCGCTACGACACCGTCATCAATCAGGTCGGCATCACCGAAACCCGCAAGCAGAAATATGATTTCTCCGAGCCCTATATTGCCTCCAAGGCCGTGCTGATCGCCCGTGACGGCGATGACAGCATCAAGTCCTTCGCCGATCTGAAGGGCAAGAAGGCCGCCCAATCACTGACCAGCAACTTCGGCAAGCTCGCCACCGAAGCCGGCGCCGAACTCGTCGGCACCGACGGTTTCGATCAGTCGATCCAGCTCGTGCTGACCAAGCGCGCCGACGCCACGATCAACGACAGCCTCTCCTTCCTCGATTTCAAGAAGCACAAGCCGGACGCGCCGGTGAAGATCGTCGCCGAACAGGAAAATGCCGACTACTCCGGCGTCATCATCCGCAAGAACGAGCCGGAGCTTCTCGCCGAAATCAACAAGGCGCTTGCCGACATCAAGGCCGACGGCACCTATAAGAAGATCGCCGACAAGTATTTCGGCCAGGACGTTTCCAAGTAAGCTTCGTTCAAGAAAAGAACCCCCGCCCCCACAAGGGCAAGGGGGTTCGATGCCGCGCCGCCTCATCTCAGAACAGCCTCCCCGCCACAGTACGGTCGCTATTTGGCGCGCCGAAGGCCCCGATAAGCCCCTCCCCCTTGTGGGGAGGGGTTGGGGAGGGGTATTCCACTTCGACGCACCAACCGACCAGAAGGAATTCCCTTGGCGCACTGGCTCCAACTGATGGCGGAATCGCTGCCTTCGCTCCTGTGGGCGGGGCTGATCTTCACGATTCCGCTGACCCTGCTCTCCTTCGTCTTTGGCCTGGCCCTCGGGCTCGCCACCGCGATCGCCCGACTCTTCGGGCCGATGCCGCTCTCCGCCGTCGCGCGCTTCTATGTCTGGGTCATCCGCGGCACGCCGCTGCTCGTTCAGCTCTTTGTCATCTTCTACGGCCTGCCGAGCCTCGGCATCCTGCTCGATGCCTTCCCGGCCGCCCTCATCGGCTTCACCCTGAATATCGGCGCCTATAGCTCCGAGATCATCCGCGCCGTCATTTCCTCGGTGCCGAAAGGCCAGTGGGAAGCTGCCTATTCGATCGGCATGAGCTGGCGCCAGGCGATGAGCCGCACCATCCTGCCGCAGGCCGCCCGTGTCGCCGTGCCGCCTTTGTCGAATACTTTCATCTCGCTGGTCAAAGACACTTCGCTTGCCGCCGCCATCACCGTGCCGGAACTCTTCCAGGCGGCGCAGCGCATCGTCGCCACCACTTATGAGCCGTTGATCCTCTATATCGAGGCGGCGCTGATCTATCTCGTCCTGAGCTCCGTCCTCTCGCAGCTGCAAGTGCGGCTGGAACGCCGCTTCGCGCGTTATGGCGGTATGCTGGAGGCAAATGCATGATCGAGCTTTCCAACATCGAAAAGCGCTTCGGCGATGCGGTCATCCTGAAGGATATCAGCATCCGCATCCCCGAAGGCAGCGTCACCGCGCTGGTCGGACCTTCCGGCGGCGGCAAGAGCACGCTGCTGCGCTGCATCAACCTGCTCGAAATTCCGACAGCAGGCGCGATCCGCCTGGGAGAGGAAACGCTGGCCTTTACCCCGGACAAACGAACGAGCTGGCAGGCGATCCAGAAGATCCGCCGCCAGACCGGCATGGTCTTCCAGAACTTCCAGCTCTTCCCGCATCAGACCGCGATCGAGAATGTCATGGAAGGTCTGGTGACGGTGCTGAGATGGCCGAGGGAAAAGGCCCGCGAACGCGCAATGGAATTGCTGACCAAGGTCGGCATGACCCACAAGGCCGACGCCTGGCCTTCGACACTATCGGGTGGCCAGCAGCAGCGCGTCGCAATTGCCCGGGCACTGGCGCCATCGCCGCGCGTGCTTCTTTGCGACGAGCCGACATCCGCGCTCGATCCCGAACTTTCGGCCGAGGTGGTCGATGTGCTTGGCAAGCTTGCCAGCGAAGGCACGACGATGGTGATGGCGACCCATGATCTCCGGCTCGCCTCGAAGATCGCCAATGACGTCGTTTTCCTGGAAGCCGGAAGCGTGGTGGAAACGGGCAGCGCCAGGGCGATCTTCAATACGCCGGAGCGCGAGCGCACCAAGCGCTTCATCTCGACGATCAACGCCGCCAATACTTACGATATCTGAGCTAGAGCCTTTCCGATTTAGATTGCAGCATTCTGTTGGCTCAAACGGAGTCGGATGGTCGACCGGCCGGCGCGCGTCGTAGCCCGGCTCTACGGCCAAGCCGGCCCGTTTCAGCCAACCCTCCCGCAGATTTGCCTTGCAAATCTGCAAGACTTTAGAAGCGCCGGACGCACCTATTGCTTCGCATAGTGAAGCAGTGCGGCCGGTGGGCCGGGCATCTTTGCGCCGGCAGAATGCTGCAATCCAACCGGGAAAGGCTCTGGTGCCGGGATGCGAACATCCCGGCATTGCTCGCTGCAATCAGGAGGCCGTAACGACGGCGCGCGCGGCCTTCAGCGCATTGCCCCACCAGGTGAGCTGATCGAGCATGTTCTTGGCGGCCTCATTGAGATGGGCGTAATCACCGAGGCTCTTGCCTTCCTTGAGAACCGCAAGATATTCGCTGAACGCGATGTGGACGGCGGTCTTGACGGACGCTGCGCTCATTTCGACGAAGATCAGGCGAAGCTGCTCGACCGCACGTGCGCCGCCGACGCCGCCGTAACCGACGAAACCGACCGGCTTCTGAATGAATTCGCCGAGATCGATCGCGTTCTTCAGAACCGCGGTCGGCGCATGGTTATATTCGGCGGCGGTAAAAATGAAGCCGTCGAACTCGCGCAGCTTCTTCTTCCAGTTCTCTGCGGTTTCGCTTTCCGCCGTGGTGGCGCGCTCTTCCCCGAAGAAATGCATGGGGTAGTCGAGAAGGTCGAGAACTTCGACTTCGAGATCAGAGCGCTGGCTGGCGAAATCTGCGATCCACTTGGCCGGATGCTGGGCAAAACGGCCAATACGCGTGCTGCCGACAATGACGGCAATCTTCAACTTGCTCATAGACGATTTCCTGATGGGTCTTGGGGGCGGGTGGTGAGCGTGCCAATCTATGAGAAAGCCTCCTCGCCGGGCAAGGCAAGGAGGCCGCTCACTTTTCACAAAATCAGCTTTTTAACAGCCCGACCGTACACAATCGGGTGATCGGTAGCATGGCCGAATGCAACCCTTCGGAAACATCGACCCCGCCTGCTCAGCCGGCGTAGACGACGAGCAGGTCCTTGGCGTCGATCTGATCGCCGGCGCGCACCAGCACCTCGGAAATCGTGCCATCCTTTTCCGCGTGCAGCGCCGTTTCCATCTTCATCGCCTCGATGGAGACGAGCACGTCGCCGGCATTGACGACCTGGCCGGGCGAGACGAAGACACGGCTGATGACACCCGGCATCGGCGCACCGACATGGATGGCATTGCCCGGCTCGGCCTTGCGGCGGACGGCGGCACCCGTCGCCCCATGAGCCCGGTCCGGCACCTTGATGCGGCGCGGCTGGCCGTTGAGCTCGAAGAAGATGGTCACCATGCCCTGGCTGTCCGTCGCGCTCATCGCCTGGTTGACGATGACGAGCGTCTTGCCGCGTTCGATATCGGCAAACAGTTCCTCGCCATCCTTGAGACCGTAGAAATAGGCCGGCGTCGGCAGCACCGAGACCGGGCCGTAGGTGTCGGAGGCGAGCGCGAAGTCGGTGAAGACCTTCGGATACATCAGATAGGAGGCAAACTCGAAGTCGCTGATCTCTCGCTCGAGTTTCGTCTCGATGACTTTACGCTCGGCATCGAGATCGGCCTCCTTGAGCAGCGAGCCGGGGCGCACGGTATAGGGCTTGTCACCCTTCAACGCCTTCTTCTGCAGCGCTTCGGGCCATCCAGACGGCGGCTGACCGAGATCACCCTTCAGCATCGATACGACCGATTCCGGGAAGGAGACTTCCTTGTCGGGGCTGACGACATCGGCGACCGTCAGGTCCTGCGAAACCATCATCAGCGCCATGTCGCCGACGACCTTGGAAGACGGCGTCACCTTGACGATATCGCCGAACATCTGGTTGGCGTCGGCATAGGCCTGCGCCACCTGATGCCAGCGGGTCTCGAGGCCGAGCGAGCGAGCCTGTTCCTTGAGGTTGGTGAACTGGCCGCCCGGCATTTCGTGCAGATAGACTTCGGATGCCGGACCCTTCAGATCGCTTTCGAAGGCCGCATACTGGTTGCGCGCCGCTTCCCAATAGAAGGAGATACGGCGGATCCATTCCGGATCGAGGCCCGGATCGCGCTCCGTACCGCGCAGCGCCTCGACGATCGAACCGAGACAGGGCTGCGAAGTATTGCCGGAAAGCGCATCCATGGCCGCATCGACGGCATCGACACCGGCATCGACGGCGGCAAGGACGGTCGCAGCCGCAATACCCGATGTATCATGCGTGTGGAAATGGATCGGCAGGCCGGTCGCCTCACGCAGCGCCTTGAACAGAACCTTGGCAGCCGCGGGCTTGAGCAGGCCCGCCATATCCTTGAGCGCGATGATGTGAGCGCCGGCCTTTTCGAGCTCGACCGCAAGGTCGGTATAGTATTTCAGATCATATTTTGGACGGGCCGAGTTCAGGATATCGCCGGTATAGCAGATCGCCGCCTCGCAGAGCTTGTTCTCCTCGGCAATGGCATCCATCGAGACGCGCATGTTCTCGACCCAGTTGAGGCAGTCGAAGACGCGGAAGAGATCGATGCCGCCCTTGGCCGCCTGGCGAACGAAATACTTGACGACATTGTCGGGATAATTGGTGTAGCCGACGCCGTTGGCGCCGCGCAGCAGCATCTGCAGCAGAAGGTTCGGCGCCCCCTCGCGGATCAGTGCCAGGCGCTCCCACGGATCCTCGGTCAGAAAGCGCATGGAAACGTCGAAGGTCGCGCCGCCCCAGCATTCGAGCGACAAAAGATTCGGCAGCGCATGCGCATAGGTGCCGGCGATGCGGGCGATGTCATAGGTGCGCATGCGGGTGGCGAGCAGCGACTGATGGCCGTCGCGCATCGTCGTGTCGGTCAAGAGTACGCGCTTTTCGTTGCGCATCCATTCGCCGAATTTCTTCGGGCCGAGCGTGTCGAGGAGCTGCTTGGTACCGTCCTTGACCGTATTGCCGTTGGCATAGGGAACCACCGGTTCGGCCGCGTTATCAAGCGGCCGCGGCCGGTCCTTGGCCTCGGGATGGCCATTGACGGTGACGTCGGCGAGATAGGTGAGCAGCTTCGTGGCGCGATCCTGGCGCTTGACCTGCTGGAAAAGCTCCGGCGTCGTATCGATGAAGCGGGTCGTGTAGCTGTTATCCCGGAACTTCGGATGGCCGATGATCGCTTCGAGGAAGGTCAGGTTGGTGGCGACGCCGCGAATGCGGAATTCGCGCAGCGCCCGGTCCATGCGGGAAATCGCTTCGGATGGATTTGGCGCCCATGCCGTGACCTTGACGAGAAGCGGATCGTAAAAGCGGGTGATGATGGCGCCGGAATAGGAGGTGCCGCCGTCGAGCCGGATGCCGAAACCGGAGGCCGAGCGATAGGCGGTGATCCGACCGTAATCCGGAATGAAATTGTGCTCCGGATCTTCCGTGGTGATGCGGCACTGCAGCGCATGGCCGTTGAGACGGATATCCTTCTGCCCGGGCACGCCCGATTCCGGCGTGCCGATTGCAAAGCCGTCGAGGATGTGGATCTGCGCCTTGACGATGTCGATGCCGGTGACGACTTCGGTCACCGTATGCTCGACCTGGATACGCGGATTGACTTCGATGAAGTAGAATTTGCCGGTATCGGCATCCATCAGGTATTCGACGGTGCCGGCGCCGATATAATTGGTCGCCGCCGCAATCTTCAACGAATAGGCGGCAAGCTCCTGGCGCTGCGCTTCCGAGAGGTAGGGGGCCGGTGCGCGCTCGACGACCTTCTGGTTACGGCGCTGGATCGAGCAGTCACGCTCGAAGAGATGCACGACATTGCCGTGCGTATCGCCGAGAACCTGGCTTTCCACATGGCGGGCGCGCTCGACGAGCTTTTCCAGATAGACCTCGTCCTTGCCGAAGGCGGCCATCGCCTCGCGTTTGGCCTCCGTCACTTCGCGGGCAAGGTCCTTCGGATCGCGGATGGCGCGCATGCCGCGCCCGCCGCCGCCCCAGGAAGCCTTGAGCATGACGGGATAGCCGATCTCCTCGGCCATCTTGGCCACTTCGGCCATATCCTCGGGCAAGGGGCCGGTGGCCGGCACCACAGGCACGCCGACCGAGATCGCCAGGTTGCGCGCTGCAACCTTGTTGCCGAGCTGGCGCATCGTATCGGCCTTCGGGCCGATGAAAATGATGCCGGCCTTGTTGCAGGCATCAACGAATTCGGGGCTTTCCGACAGCAGGCCGTAGCCGGGATGGATCGCGTCCGCGCCCGAAAGCTTGGCGACGCGGATCACCTCCTCGATCGAGAGATAGCTCTCGATCGGACCCATATCCTTGGCGAGATGCGGGCCGCGGCCGACCTGATAGCTCTCGTCCGCCTTGAAGCGGTGCAGTGCCAGCTTGTCCTCTTCCGCCCAGATGGCCACCGTTTTTATTCCAAGTTCGTTGGCCGCGCGGAACACGCGAATGGCAATTTCGGAGCGGTTGGCAACGAGAATCTTGGAAATGGGCAAAACGGTCTCCTCAGACGTTCAGACGCGGGCATGCTGCACCCGCGAAGAAAATTCTTAACTTCTTGTCACAGGAAGTTCAATTTCTCTTGCGACTGCGAAATGCACTTTCTCGCCATTCTGAAGCGCATAGCATCGGACTCGCGTCATTTGACGCGCTTATCTTATGATCATGCATGTCGTTGTCCAAAGCCGCTGCCCCGTTTTGGACGACATGCGTCAGCTTATCAGGCCATGGCGGAAGGCAAGCGCCACCACTTGCTGCCTGTTTTTCGCCTTCAGCTTGTCCTGCAGGCCATTCATATACCAATCGACGGTATGGTTTGAGATCTTCAGCATCTTGCTGATCTCCATCGAGGTCATGCCTTCGGCGAGATAGTGCAGGATTTCCATCTCGCGTCGGGTCAGCGGCGTCTCGGCCGGCAGCACGGTCTCCAGCGCCTGCACTTCGCCTTTCAGGTCGAGCAACCGCCAGAAGGCCTTGCGCGCCACCGCCTCGAACAGTGCGATCTCCACCGGTGACAGCTCGATCGGCTTGCCGGCGAGATTGAGGCTGCCGAGAATGCCGTTTCGTCCGTGGATCGGAAAGATGTAGCCATCTTCCAGTCCATGGCCGAAGGCATCGACCATCATCTGCTCCATACGGCGTTGCTGCCCATCCTTGCTGAACGCCGCCATGCTGTCTCGCCAGCGGAAAGGCCGCTGGGCATGGGCGAGATAACGCACCATCGGATCGATCAGCACATATTTTTTCGCGGTATATATCTGCGGCCATTGTTCCGGCCAGCGGCCGGCAAGCGCCGCAGCCCAGGGTTCCGGATTCGGCTGCGCCGGATTCTGCGGCACATGGCGCAGCAGGCCGTAATAGTCGAAGCCGCAGCCGTGGATGCCCTGCTCCAACTCGGTGACGACGACCTCAGGATTTGAACATTCTTCCAGAATTATAAGCAATTGAATTAACGAATTAATATTCACAAAATGCCCCTTGCCCGGACTTGACGCCCGCATCGAGGCCGTCGGCGGCTTTTCAAATTGGTCGCGAAACGGTCTTCTTCAAAAAATGCAGTCACTAATTTAATGCTGTGCTAAACATTTAATAAAATGCAAGCGCAAATTGTTGCGAGATATGTTCATGCAGCAATTTCAGCGCCATAGCCATCTCGTCGCATCCTGCGATAGTATGATCGGGTTTAATCGTCGCGACGATCGATGCCTGAATGCTCCGTTAATCGCCGGTTCAGGTAGCCTTTTGTAGCATCGCATCATCCCGTTTTCGCAGATGCACAAGAGGTTCGACGTGACGCTATTCAAGGTCTATGCAAGAGCTCTGCGCTATCTTGGCGCCTACAAGCTGCGCGTATCCCTGGTCGTTATCGCAAACATTGTTCTGGCGACGATCACCATTGCGGAGCCGATCCTGTTCGGTCGCATCATCGATGCGATTTCCGGCAAGGGAGAGGTCAAGCCTATCCTCTTCATGTGGGCGACTTTCGCGGTCTTCAACACCATCGCCTTCGTCCTGGTGGCCCGCGAGGCCGACAGGCTGGCGCATGGACGCCGGGCAACGCTGCTGACGGAAGCCTTCGGCCGCATCATCTCCATGCCGCTTGGCTGGCACCACCAGCGCGGCACCTCCAACGCGCTGCATACATTGCTGCGTGCCTGCGAAACGCTGTTCGGCCTCTGGCTGGAATTCATGCGCAACCACCTGTCGACGGTTATCGCGCTTACCCTTCTGGTGCCGACCGCAATGTCGATGGACTTGCGCCTTTCCGCCGTGCTCATGGTGCTCGCCATCGCCTACTGGCTGATCGGCCGCGTCGTCATGAGCCGCACCAAGGACGGCCAGGCTTCGGTCGAGAACCATTATCACACCGTCTTCTCGCATGTCAGCGACTCGATCAGCAACGTTTCGGTCCTGCACAGCTACAACCGCATCGAGGCTGAAACCCGAGCGCTGAAATCTTTCGCCGACCGTCTGCTCGAAGCCCAGTATCCGGTGCTCGACTGGTGGGCGATCGCCAGCGCGCTGAACCGCATGGCTTCGACCATCGCGATGATGGTGGTCCTGATCATCGGCACCATGCTCGTCCAGGCCGGCCAGCTGCGCGTCGGCGACGTCATCGCCTTCATCGGCTTCGCCAACCTGCTGATCGGCCGCCTCGACCTGATGCGCCAGTTCGCCACGCAGATTTTCGAGGCTCGCTCCAAGCTCGAGGACTTCTATACGCTGGAAGACTCGGTACGTGAACGTGAAGAGCCGGCTGGCAACGGCGAGATCAAGGACGTCAAGGGTGCGATTGAATTCCGCGACGTCTCCTTCGGCTTCGGCAACAGCTCGCAGGGCCTGCACAATGTCTCCTTCTCGGTGAAGGCAGGCCAGACGGTCGCGATCGTCGGCCCGACCGGCGCCGGCAAGACGACGCTCGTCAACCTGCTGCAGCGTGTCTACGATGCCCAGGGCGGCAAGATCCTCGTCGACGGCACCGATATCACCAAGGTGACCCGCAAGTCGCTGCGTCGCCACATCGCCACCGTCTTCCAGGATGCGGGCCTGCTGAACCGTTCGATCAGCGACAATATCCGCCTCGGCCGCGAGGGCGCCAGCGAAGAGGAAATGCGCCGTGCGGCCGAAGCCGCCGCCGCCGCCGACTTCATCGAGACCCGTGAGGATCGCTACGATACGCATGTCGGTGAACGCGGCAACAAGCTCTCCGGCGGCGAGCGCCAGCGCATCGCGATCGCCCGCGCCATCCTCAAGGACGCCCCGATCCTGGTGCTCGACGAAGCGACCTCGGCGCTCGATGTCGAGACCGAAGCCCGCGTCAAGGCCGCGATCGACAATCTGCGCCAGAACCGCACCACCTTCATCATCGCCCACCGCCTGTCGACGGTTCGCGAAGCCGATATGGTGCTCTTCCTGGATGACGGCCGCGTCGTCGAACAGGGCAGCTTCGACGAACTCAGCCACAGCAACGGCCGCTTCGCCGCCCTGCTGCGCGCCAGCGGCATCCTGACGGACGAAGAGGTCCGCAAGGCCCACGCCACCGAAGCCGCCTGATCGGTTCGGTTTCAAGATAAAGGCCGGAAGGGTAGCTCCCTTCCGGCCTTTTTGTTTGCTTTGAGCCCTGGGAGCGACGTCTTACCGTGTGGCCCCCCTCTGCCCTGCCGGGCCCGGGGTCGAGCCACGGGTCTCGACCCGTTCTTCGGACCCCCGCAGGTGGGGAGATCACAAGCAGCTTGACCTTCCTGTCCATCTGCCGTTTCGCCATGCTGGACGCTCATTGTTTGGGGAAGCCGGTGAGCCCAGCCAACCTCCCCACCTGTGGGGGAGATGCCCAGCAGGGCAGAGGGGGGTATCCCACGCCACAACGTCTCCGGTTTAAGCCAGATGCGACCGGACAGATTGATCACCCCGCCGATCTTCCCTAACCTTCGTCAGTCAACGAGCATAGGGAGAAAAGCCATGAAGGTCCTGCGCATCGTCGCCAATATCCAAGCTCCCGACATCACGCCGGCCCGGCGTTTCTATCAGGATATCCTCGGTCTCGACGTCATCATGGATCACGGCTGGATCACGACGTTCGGCGCATCGCGCTCGATGAGCGTTCAGCTCAGCATTGCCAGTGAGGGCGGTTCCGGAACACCGGTGCCCGACCTCTCGATCGAGGTCGACGACCTGGATGCTGCTTTCGAGGCCATGTCGGCCTCAGGCTTCCCGATCGAGTACGGCCCAGTTGATGAGCCCTGGAGCGTCAGGCGATTCTATGTGCGCGATCCCCTGGGAAAGTTGGTGAACATCCTCGTTCATAAAAAATGAGCCGGCGGCCATCGGCCACCGGCTCCTTCATCCGACAAAAATCCGAACCCTATTTCCGATCGTTCCGGCGATAGGCATTGACCGTTCCGCCGATACGGACGGGAACCGGGATGGTGGCGGTATCGGTGACGCGTTTTCCTTTGACCTTGCCCTGCTGGCGCTTACGCTCGAGATAATATGCATAGGCGAATTGTATCGCGACCCCTGATATCACGAAGAGCGGGCCGACCAGCGGGTCCTTGTTGGTGAGGTAGAGCACCACCTGGCCGATCATGGCGAGGATCGTGCCGGCGACGAAGATGTTCAGCGAATGGCGCCCGAGGATCGTCAGCGGATGATCCGCAGAACGGCGCAGGATCCGCGAGAGCGCCGGGATGCTGATGACGAGATAGGTCAGCGCCAGCACATGCAGCAGCCGCGGCAGCGACAGGAACGTCTTGTCGAAACCGGTGATAACGGTCGGCAGGCCAAGTGCGGCCAGCGAGTTGCCGAAAATCCAGAGATGGCCCGTCACCCAGACGAAGGACAGTAAGACGTAAGCGGCAGCGGCAGCCAGCAGCAGCGGATGCCGCGGGATCGTGCCGCCGCGCTTGATATGCAGCATCGAGACGATGCCGATCGAAAACAGGAACTGCCAGGAGAGCGGATTGAGGAACCAGTAGCCCTCGATGAGCATGTTGTGCGGCGCCACCTCGTAGATCCCTGCAAGCAGCCAGACGGTGCCCGAGACACCGAGCGCCAGCAACGGGCTCCGCGCATTCAAGAAGAGGATAATAGGCACCATCAGCATCAGCGCGCCGTACATCGGCAGGATATTGTTGTAACCGATCTGATGGCCGAGCAGGAGCAGAGCCGGAATGCCTTCCTTCAGGTTCATCAGAACCGCCAGGATATTGATTTCGACCAGCAATCCCGGTCGGTGGAACAGCCAGGCACCGCAGATGAACAGCGCCAGCGTCATGAAGGTGGTGATCATATGGGCGAGATAGAGCGTGAAGGCGCGCTTCGCTGCCTTGATCGCCACCTTGAGCCGGTTCCCCGGCTGAAAGCGAGCCCCATAGGCAAGGCCGACGGCAATGCCCGAGATCAGCACAAAGGCCTCGGCGGCATCGGAGAAGCCGAAATTCTTCGTCGTCACATATTCGAAAATCTGTCCGGGAACATGATTGATGAAGATCATGATCAGGGCCACACCGCGCAGGACGTCGAGCCTTGTGTCGCGCGCTGGCGCAGCTGCGGATAGAGTACTGCGCCCAGGGACGATGGCTTCGGACGGCGTGCTTGCCATGGGTCTCTCCTTATTATCCGATTTGCAAACGCGACGACGGCCAAAAGGGTTCCCTTTTGGCCGTCGCGAATCGCCGTGTTTTTCAGCGTGGAGAACGCTGTTATCCGAGCGGATATCCCTCTTCGGGATCGGTGACTTCGCAGCCGTTGATCGACAGAGTGTAGCCGCGATCATTGGACGCTTTTGAGACCGAAATGCGGTATTTGCCGCCGCCTTGCTCCACCTCTGCCGCAAAACCGTCCCATTCGGACGGGAGCGCCGGACGCACGTAGAGCCGGCCGTCCTTCAGCCGGATGCCGAGGATGCCCTCGACGGCGGCGCGGTAGAGCCAGCCGGCCGACCCGGTATACCAGGTCCAGCCGCCGCGTGATGTGTAGGGCTCATGGCCATAGACGTCGGCGGCCACGACATAGGGCTCGACGCGGTATTGCTCCGCTGAAACCTTGTCGAGCGCATGGGTGATCGGGTTGAGGATCTGGAAGCAGCGGAAGGCATCGTCACCCCGCTTCAGCTGCGCTAGCGCCATCACCACCCAGGTCGAGGCATGGGTATATTGCCCGCCATTTTCGCGCACACCCGGCGGGTAGGCCTTGATATAGCCGGGATCCCTGGCGGAATTGACGAAAGGCGGCGTGAACAGCCGGATGATCCGGGCATCCTCGTCGACCAGTTGGTCGAGCACGGCCTCCATCGCCGTGACGGCGCGGGCCGGATCGCCCTCGCCCGAGAGTACGCTCCAGGACTGCGCGATCGAATCGATCCGGCATTCGGGGCTTTCCTTGGAGCCGAGCAGCGCACCGTCGTCGAAGGTGCCGCGGCGATAGTAGCCGCCATCCCAGGCCGCAGTTTCGAGCGCCTTCTTCAGTTCGATGAGATGCGCCGACCAGCGCTCCGTGCGGGCGGTGTCGCCGCGCTCTTCGGCATAGGGAATGAAGGAGCGCAATGCACCCGCCAGGAACCAGCCGAGCCAGACGCTGGTGCCGCGCCCGCCGATGCCGACGCGGTTCATGCCGTCGTTCCAGTCGCCGCCGAGGAACAGCGGCAGGCCATTGGTCCCCTTGCGGGCGATGGCGAGATCGAGAGCCAGCGCCGCATGTTCGTAGACGCTCGCCTTGTCCTCGGAAATCTCCGGCTTGTAGAAGGAGTCGTGCTGGCCTTCGAGCAGTGCCGGCCCTTCCAGGAAGGCGATCTCCTCGTCGAGCACGTTCTTGTCGCCGGTGACGCTGCAATAGTGATGGATCGCATAACTCAGCCAGACGACGTCGTCCGAGATCAGCGTGCGCACGCCCGCACCCGTTCCCGGCAGCCACCAATGCTGCACGTCGCCTTCGCGGAACTGGCGCGAAGCGGCATTCAGGATCTGCCGGCGGGCAAGCGAGGGTTCGTGCAGCACGAAGGCGAGCGTATCCTGCAACTGGTCGCGGAAGCCGAAGGCGCCGCTTGCTTGGTAGAAGGCGGTGCGGGCCATGATGCGGCAGCCGAGGCTCTGATAAGGCAGCCAGGTGTTGACCAGATTGTTCATCCCGCGATCCGGCGTCGATATCTGCAGTCTGCCGGTGAAGTCCCGCCAGAAGGCGCGGTTAGCCTCGACGGCGTCGTCGAACGAAACCTTGCGGATATCGGCAATGACAGTGCGCGCCTCTTCTTCCGTCGGCGTGTCGCCGAGGAAGAAGGTGAAATCACGCTCCTCGCCGGCGCCAAGTTCGATGTCGATCGCAAGAGCCGCGGCCGGATCGCCATCGAGTTCGGTGCCGCCGGAAAGGGCGGCGGCCGAGATGACGGCCTGCGGCGCCTGGATCGTCCCCGCCTTGCCGATGAATTCGCGCCGGCTTGCCGAGAAACTCGAAACCGTCTCGCTCGCCGCGAAGAAGGCGGTTCGGTTGGAGAAATCGATGCTGTAGGGATTGGTGGCAAACAGCGCCCCCGTCTCCTCGTCATGGCTCGACAGGATGAAAGGCACCGTGCGTGCCGGATTGCTGCCGAGGATCCATTCGACATAACCGTAGAGGCGCAGCTTGCGGCTGGCCGAACCGGTGTTGCGCAGGCGCAGGCGCTGCAGTTTCACCGGCCTTTCGCGGTCGACCGTCTGCGTTAGTTCGAGCGCGATATCGTGCTGGACACTGGAGAAGACGGAATAGCCGAGCCCGTGGCGGGCTTCGAAACGAATGTCCGGCCGGCGGGAAAGCGCAGCGAAAGGCGTCATGACGGCACCGCTGTGGAGATCGGTGAGATAGAAGGCCTCACCCGAACGGTTGACCACGGCATCGTTCGACCAGGAGGTCAGCTGGTAGTCGCGCGAATTGGCGCTCCAGGTAAAGCCGGAGCCCTCCGCCGACACGTGGAAGCCGAACCTGTCATTGGAGATGACGTTGATCCAGGGCTGCGGCGTTGCATGACCGCCAGGCAGCCGAACGACATATTCGCGTCCGTCGCGGGCAAAGCCGCCGATGCCGTTCCAGAAGTCGAGATCGCCTTCCTCCTCGATGACAACGGCGGGCACGACAGGCGGCGGCACCGGCACGACACGCTTGACGGGGGCCTTGTTGCGCTCGGCCCGTTCCATCTCCTGCAGCTCCTCCTTGGAGGGTGCAAACAGCGCCACGGCGCGGTTGATCTGGTCGACCACCTTGCCGTTCTTGGTATGCAGCGTGACGCGGGAGGCCGCGATCAGCGCATGATAGGTGCTCTCCTCCATCAGGTCCTTGCGCACCGCAAAGATATGCTGGCGCAACCCGTCGGCCTGGCCCATGCGACGGACGTTCTCGCACATGGCGTCGAGCGCATGTTGCATGTCCTGCGCATAGGAAGAGGCGCGTTCGTTCATGATGACGAGATCGGCGGTGACGCCGCGCGAGCGCAGATACTCCTGCGCCAGCAGCGCCTCCCGGGCGATATCGAGATCCATGTCGTCGTTGATGCGCAGCGTGAAAATCGGGAAGTCGCCGGAGATCGCCAGCGGCCAGAGCGCCGATTGCGACTGCAGGCCGGCCTCGACGGTCGCCTCGTCCTTGCGCAGCTGCATGTCGGGATAGACGAGGTAGCGTCCGAGATGCTGGAAGGCCGCCGCCTGCTGCGAGGTGACGCCGACATGGCGCATCTGCACCTGCGTGCGTGTCCAGGCCTGGACGAGTTCGTGGTTGAAGGCGTCGGGATGGCGATAGCGATTGACCGCCTTGTCGACTTCGTCGCGGCTGGGCGCCGCGATCGTCCAGAAGATCACGCTGACTTTCTTGCCGGCCGGCACGCGGACGGTGCGACGCAGCGACATGACGGGATCGAGCATGAAGCCGTCGCTGCCCGAAAGTGTCGCGCCCGGATCGAAGGCCGCCGCATCGGCAAGACTGCGGCCACGGCCGATGAACTTGCGGCGGTCGGTCTCGAATTCGGTATGGCGGGTGTCGCCGGCATTGTCGACGATCAGATGGGCGATGCTGATGTTCGGCTCGTTCGGGTCGCGCTTGTTGCGTTCGGCACGGATGACGTCGCCGCGCTTGCCGATCTCGGTCTTGACGAACATGCGGGCGAATGCCGGATGCGCATTGTCGGTATCATCGGAGGTGATCACCGGTTCGAGATAGGAGGTGACTTCGATGAAGCGGTCTTCCGTGCCCATGTTGAGCAGGGTGACGCGGCGAGCCTCGGCATCATGCTCGGTCGCAATGATGCACTCCACTTCGCTGGTGAGGTCACCGACCGTCTTGGTGAACTGTGCCTTCTCGTCGGCGAATTCGACCTTGATCTTCTCGCCTTCGACACCCTTCGGCTCAGCCGTCGCCGACCACCATTCGCTGGTGGCGGTATCGCGCAGGAAGATGAAGCTGCCCCAGCGGTCTTCGGTCGGATCGGCTTTCCAGCGGGATACGGAAAGGCCGTTCCAGCGTGAATAACCAGCACCCGTCGCCGTCAGCATCAGCGAATAATGACCGTTCGACAGGAATACGAGTTCGCGGTCGCGCGAAGCCGGATCGTTGATCTTCCGGAGCTCCGGTCGCAGGAGATCGTCCTGGATGCTGGCCGGCGTGTCGGATTCGTGTTTGCCGCTCATGACCGGGATGTCGCGCGGCGCCTTTTCCTGCAGCAGCAGCTCGGCCGCCTCGATGACCGGATCGGAGTGGAAGAGCTCGCGCAGATGACCGTTGAAGGCGACGTTGGCGACAGCCGCGATCGACATGCCGTGATGGTGGGCATAATAATTGTAGACCACCGCGCATTTCTTGCCTTCCGGCACGCGTGTCGGCGTGAAGTCGACGGCGTCATGGAAGCCGAACTTGCCGAGCGCGCCGACCTTGCGCAGCCTCTGCAGGTTTTCCAGCGCACCCGGCGGGTCGTACTGACTGGCGAGCAGCGATGCGTAAGGCGCGATGACGGCATTGTGGCCAAGGCCGCGCTTCAGGCCGAGCGTCGGTACGCCGAAATTCGTGTACTGATAATTGAGGTTATGGTCGCGGGCATTGAAGGCCGCTTCCGAAATGCCCCACGGAATGCCGAGCTTGCGGGCGTAATTCATCTGCTCGACGACGACCAGATTGTTGGTCTGGTTGAGAATGCCTCCGCCACGCTCCTGCATGACGAGCGGCGGCATCAGATATTCGAACATTGAGCCGGACCAGGAGACCAGCGCGCCGCGTGACCCCACAGGCACGACCTGGCGGCCGAGGCGATACCAGTGTTCGGTCGGCAGGTCGCCCTTGGCGATGCCGAAGAGGCTGGTCAGGCGGCATTCCGAGGCAAGAAGGTCGTAACACGCCTGGTCGAGTTCGCCGCTTTCGACGCGGTAGCCGATCGACAGCAGGCGCCGCTCCGGCCGGAACAGGAAGCCGAAATCCATCGAGAAAGCCAGATCACGGGCCTTGTCGCGCAACGCCACCAGGCGCGGCCGCAGCGCATCGACCTTGGAAAGGTCGAAGGTGCTGTCGGAAATATGCGCCTCGCAGACCTTTACCAGCGATGCCGCCCATTGGGTGACTTCTTCGCTCTGCTTCGACTTGACCTCATGGTCGAGATTGGCGGCAAGCTTCTCGATGTCGCGCGCGAGAACGGCGAGGTTGATGATGCGGATCGAGGCGAATTCATGCTCGCGTTTGACGGCGGCAAGTGCGTTCTGGAAGCCGACGATGCGCTCCTCCAGGCGCCGGCGCAGCGGGCGCACGGTCTTGCGGTCATCGGGCAGGTCCGCCAGCACTTCGCCGAGAATGCCGGCGGTGTCGCCGACGCCGTCGAGATTGCCCTGCATATGCGCCGACGGCGCCTCGGCCCAGTTGCGGCAGGCCGATGAAATGGCGATCAGATGGCCGGCGAGATTGCCGCTGTCGACGGCCGAGACGTAACGAGGCCCAAGCGTCTGCAGCGTATCGGTGTGATACCAGTTGAACAGATGGCCGCGGAATTTCTCCATCCTGTCGATCGTCGCGATCGTCTGCTCCAGCCGCTCGAGCGTCTCCTCGAAGGAGAACCAGCCGAAATGCCGGCCGGAAACGACGGAGAGCAGATAGACGCCGATATTGGTCGGCGAGGTGCGTGCCGCGACGATCACATGCGGCGTTTCCTGGATATTATCAGGCGGCAGATAGTTCTGCTCGGCCGTCGTGAAGGTCTCGAAATACCGCCAGGTGCGCCGGGCGATCTTGCGCAGTTCGCTCGACACGGAATCGGCGACTTCGAGCCGGTCTTCGGTCTCCGCCGACTGGCTGACATACCAGGCGACAACAGGCGACAGGACCCACAGCAGGGCGAAGGGAATGCCGACGAGGAAGGCGTTGTCGCCGGGAAGGGCTGCGAAACCGAGCGCCAGCAGCGCCAGCACCGGCGCATGCCACATCGCCTTGTAGTAGGAGATCAGCGTCCCCTGGCCGCCGGCCTGGACGCTGGCGGCGGTGCGCCACTGCAGCATCAGCTTGCGGCTGACGAACAGGCGGTAGAGCGAACGGCCGATCGCATCCGCCATCATGCAGGCCGAGTCGGCGATGAAGACGATGCGCAGCGCAACTTGTGCATTGGCCGCCGTGATATCGGACCAGACCGTATAGAGATGGGCGCGGGCGATGATATCGCTGGTGCGCGGGATGATGCCGTTGATGAGCGACAGCGTCGGTGCGACGAAAAGGCAGAAGATCAGCAGAATCTGCCAGATGAGTGCGCCGAGCGGGCCCATGAAATACCAGCCGAGCACGGAGGCGAAGAACCAGGCGATCGGCGTCAGCGAGCGGCGCAGATTGTCGAACATCTTCCAGCGGCCGAGTGCCGTGACGCCGTATTTCGGATTGAACATGTAGGGCAGAAGCTGCCAGTCGCCGCGCGCCCAGCGATGCTGGCGCGAGGTTTCCACCTCGTAGCGGATCGGGAAATCCTCAACCAGTTCGAGATCGGTGACGAGCGCGCAGCGCGCCATCGAGCCTTCGAGAAGATCGTGGCTGAGCACGGAATTCTCGTCGATCCGGCCCTTCAGCGAGGCTTCGAAAGCGTCGACATGATAAAGCCCCTTGCCGGTGAAAGTGCCTTCGCCGGCGAGATCCTGATAGACGTCGGAAACGGTGAAGACATAAGGATCGAGGCCGCGATTGATCGAAAAGACGCGCTGGAAGACCGAGGCGTCCTTGCCCGTCGTCAGCGACGGGGTGACACGCGGCTGCAAGACGCCGTAGCCGCTTTCGACACGGCCGGTTTTCGGATTGATGACCGGGCGGTTGATCGGATGATAGAGCTTGCCGACGAGCTTGGTGACGGCATCGCGCATCAGGCGCGTATCGGCATCGAGCGTCATGACATACTGCACATTGGCCGGCACCGCATTGGCGCCCGGCAGATAGGTCGTGTCGCGGTCGCCGCGCAGCAACATGTTCAGTTCGTGCAGCTTGCCGCGCTTGCGCTCCCAGCCCATCCACACGCCTTCCGAAGGATTGTAGAGGCGGCGGCGATGCAGCAGATAGAAGCGCGTCTTGCCGTCATAGGCATAGCGGGCGGAAAGATTGGCGATCTCACGCCGCGCATAATCGAGAACCTCGAGATCGGCAGCCGTTTCCTCGACCTCGCTGTCCGGCCAGTCGCTGAGCAGTGCGAAATAGATCTCGCCGCGCGGGTTGGCGAGATAGTGAACCTCGAGATTGCGCACGTGGTCGTCGACGCTGTCGCGGTTCGAGATCAGGCAGGGCACGACGAGCAGCGTGCGTGCGTCCTCCGGAATGCCTTCCTTGAACTCGTAACCGACAAGGCGCGCCGGCGTCACGAAGAAAGAAAGCAGAGTGTTGAAGAGACCCGTCGCCCCTTCTGACGCCGGTACCGAGAACATGATCAGCAGCACGGCGATTTCGATCGCCCCCATGCCGGCATTGGCCATGAACCTGCCGACGATCGCCATGGCGATGATCGTCAGCAGCATGACCGGCAAGGCAATCGCCAGCCAGTTGAACTGGCGCACGGCGCGCACGAAATGCTGGATGATCGTCGGGCGATAGTTCGCCCGCGCCTCGAGCTTCGGCCGCTGCGCGCCCGACAGGAAACCACCGACATTCGGTTCATGCGGCTGCGGCTCGTCCGAAGCTTTGGCGGCATCGGTCATGTCGAGCGCCAGCTGGGCGATTTCCATTTCCGTCAGCGGCGAGCGCTTGGCCAGCTTCTCGATCTGTTTTCGATATTTGTTGCGCGAGCCGGAATCGAGGATGCCGTAATCCGAATGCTCCCAGAGCAGCCTGTCGACATGGCTGACCTGCTCGACCCAGACCGACCATTCGGCATCATCGATCTCGCGAAGGCTGCGGATGATGTTGCCCATCGTCACGTTGCCGGAAGACAGGCGGCTATGTTCGGCCGTCGTCGCCTCTTCGGTGTTGCGGCCGAGTTCTTCCAGCCGCTCGTCGAGCCAGGTGATCGCCAGGCTCGACGTCTGTGAGCCGTCGCGCAGGCGATAGAGGAACTGCGTCGAGAATGTATTGTCCTCGGCAAGCGGTTCCAGCGTCTTCAGATAGGCGGCCGCTCCGGCCGGATCGGTCAGGCGCACCAATTCGTCGGCCGCCTCATTGGCGCGGCGGCGCATGCGGCGGCTGGCTTCGACACGGCTGGAAATGCGGCGAAGGTTTTCGACGAGCACGTAACGCACCAGCGAAGGCAACGCCCAGAGTTCGCCGATCTTCAGCGTCTCGCTGGCCTGGAAGCCATCGACCAGCGCCGTCAGGCTTTCCTGCGAGATCGTGCTGTGGGTATGGGCGACATAGAGCCAGGCAAGCACGAGGGTGCGCGGTACCTCGACGCCGCCGACGACCATGGTCGGCAATTCGCGATAGAAGCGGCGGGGGAAGTCGCGCCGCACCTCCTGGATCGCCTCTTCGACGATATAGTGATTGTCCAGCAGCCATTCTGCCGCCGGCGTGATCGTCTCACCGGCCTCGACATCAGTCGCCGTGGTCCGGTAGACGCGCAGGATTTCCTTCTCGTTTTCCTTATGGCGCGCGAAAAAATCGAAGGGAGCAAAGGCCGGCAGCTTGTCGACGCCGTTCCGGGCGACCCCATCGCCCATCGCCTTGATGTCCTCGATGGCAAGATAGGTCGAGCGGATCGAATCGTTGTGATCGATCTGCTTCGTCTCGGTTTCGCGCGAAGGGCTCGGAGAAAGATGTGAAATAGACATGGGTTCGGTTCTGGATCCAAACGAAGTTATGGCTGTTTTGCTCAGCCTTTTGCACTGCTTATCATGACTGCTACATGAACGGAGCCCTATTCTTCAAAGATCGAAGAAACCGGGGCGAATGAGACTTGGGCCAAGCGAGGCAAACGGGCTAAGCCCCGGTTCAGGATGTGGTCCGAAGGCTGATCGCGGCCATCGATATCCTCTCCGCGAAAGCCATGGCGAAAATTTGGACACTATCGGAATAATTCAAGCCAAGAGGCATCAGCCGCCGCCGGCGAGCTCGTCTGGCGGCAATGCGAAAGCTTCGATTTCGGAAAAAGGAAAGGGCAGGATCGATAGACCATGTGCCGGGGGGCGGCGCTTGGGGGCAGCTTTCGACCCTTGTCCTTTGCCGCTCCGTCGCCGGTATTCAGATGCGTGAAAAAAGTACAGAAGAATGATGATGGGGATCGGAATGCCGATCAACCACAATAAGATGCCCTCATGGCCACTCTCCCTTTGACATTCGAGTGCCAGGAGAATGCCGAGACACATCAAATGTTCGGAATTCTATAGGGGCGGAAACCGCCGCAGCGCCGGCACTTGCCAACGCTTACCATTCGCCGATTAGCCGACGACGCCGCAAACCATGGCGACGACGAACAGAAATGCCGCAGTGAAAATCGCTCCATGGAGCAGCGCCTGAAGCCTGTGACGCGTGGTGAGTGGCTTCTTGGCCGGTATGGAACCATATTGGTTCACGTGAGCATGCGAAATACCCAGATCTGCCATATGTCGCCTCCGTTGTTCTCGTGCGGCCGGTTGTGCGGCTCGCGCTTATATTCTTATTTTCTCTATCAAGTAGGTAGAGATAAATTTCCGTCCAGAGCGAAAGGAAGAGAAAATTCAACCAGCCTTTTTAGCAGAGCGTGCGCCACGCCCAGATCCAGGAGCGCTCGACGGCACTCTCATTCTCAGGCAGGTTGGAGGAAGTCTCGATCAGCCGGCGGTCCTTTTCCGCAGGAAGAGATACCGAAGCCTGTTCTTGGCGATCGGTTTTCACGGGAGGATCGAGGTAGCCCATGGTCATCCCACCGAGAAAGAACATGCTTCAACCTCCATTGATCACGAAAGCTAACAAACGTTAACAGGATCATGACAGAAGCAAGGCAGCTGTCAATAGTCTAGTTGAATGGTCGTCTTTTAGCAAAGCGTTATCCTTAACGCCGCTATCGATCTTTCCTTTTCAAGGGCTTGAAAAGATTGCCGTTCAGGCTTTGACGAAACCCTTGCTCGCGATCATCAAATTTCGCGTGTAGTCCTCGTGAACCGCGCCGCCCGCCAGTTCCTGAGAGCTCAGCCGCTCGACGACGGCGCCGTTGCGCATTACCGCGAGCCTTTCACACATGTGGGTGACGACGCCGAGATCATGACTCACCATCACGAAGGTGAGTTTGCGGTCACGTCGGATCTGCTCCAGCAGGTTCAGCACTTCGGCCTGCACCGAGGCGTCGAGCGCCGATGTCGGCTCGTCGAGCAGCAGGATCGACGGTTCCACGATCAGCGCCCGGGCGATCGCCACGCGCTGCCGCTGGCCGCCGGAAAGCTGGTGCGGATAGCGGAACCGGAAACCATTGCCGAGGCCGACTTCGTCGAGTGCGCGGGCGATGCGCTTGTCGCTGTCGTCGATGCCATGGATCGCGAGCGGTTCGAGCAGAAGCCGGTCGATCGTCTGGCGCGGATGCAGAGAACCATAAGGATCCTGGAAGACCATTTGCACGCGGCGATAGAAAGACTTGCTGCGTTTCGAACCCTTCAGCACTTCGCCATCGATGTTGATCGCGCCGCCGCTGATCGGCGCAAGTCCGGCAACAGCCCGCAACAAGGTCGATTTTCCCGATCCGGACTCGCCAACGAGACCGAAGGATTCGCCGCCTTCGACGGCGATGCTGACATCCTTCAGCGCATGAAAATGGTCGTAGACGACGCTGAGATCGTCGACTTGGAGAGCTGCGCTCATGCCGCCCACTCCGGCCTGCGGTCGAGCACCGGCAGCGGGTGACGGTTTGAGCCGATCTCGGGCATGCAATTCAGCAAGCCTTGCGTATAGGGATGTTGCGCATGTTTGAGATCGGCAGCCGCAAGCTCCTCGACGATCTTTCCGGCATACATGACGATGACGCGATCGCAGAAGGAAGAAACCAGCCTCAGATCATGGGAGACGAAGATCAGCCCCATGCCACGCTCGGACACCAGCCTGTCCATGATCCTCAACACGTCGAGCTGGACCGTCACGTCGAGCGCCGAGGTCGGCTCGTCGGCAATCAGCAATTCTGGCCCGGCAATCAGCATCATGGCGATCATCGCCCGCTGTCCCATGCCGCCCGACACCTCGTGCGGATGCAGGTCGAAGACACGCTGGGGATCACGAATCTGCACCGCTTCCAGCATGGCGAGCGCGCGCTCGCGCGCCTCGGCCTTGCCGACCTTCTCATGCGTGCGCAGCGTTTCGCAGATCTGCCGCCCGATCGACATGACGGGATCGAGCGAATATTTCGGATCCTGCAGGATCATGGCGATGCGCTTGCCGCGCAGCCTGCGCCTTTCGCCCGCCGGGGCATTGATCAGATCGATGCCGCTGAAATTCAGCCTTTCGGCCGTGACGACGCCGTGTTTCGGCGTCAGACCCATGATCGCCCGTCCGGTCTGCGACTTGCCGGAACCGGATTCGCCGACAATGCCGAGCCTTTCCTTGCCGAGCGTGAAGGAGACGCCGCGCACGGCCTCGATCACGCCGGTGCGCGTGGGGTAGCTGACCTTGAGCTTATCAACCGTCAGAAGTGTCGTCATTGGCCACTCTCCTTCGGATCGAGCGCATCGCGCAGGCCGTCGCCGAGGAGATTGAAGCCAAGGCTGACGATGAGGATGGCGATGCCGGGCATCGCCGCAACCCACCATTGATCGAGGATGAAGCGCCGTCCCGAGGCGATCATCGCCCCCCATTCCGGCAGCGGCGGCTGTGCGCCCAGGCCAAGGAAACCGAGACCGGCCGCCGTCAGGATGATACCCGCCATGTCGAGCGTTACGCGGACGATCAGCGAGGAAATGCAGAGCGGCATAACATGGCGCACGATGATGCGAAGCGGCGAGGCGCCCATCAGCTTCACCGCCGAAATATAGTCGGAGCGCCGGACCGTCAGCGTCTCGGCACGCGCGATGCGGGCATAGGGCGGCCAGGAGGTGATGGCAATGGCGATGATCGCGTTCTGGATGCCAGGCCCGAGGGCTGCGACAAAGGCGAGCGCCAGCACCAGCTTCGGAAAGGCCAGGAAAATATCGGTGATGCGCATCAGCGTCGCATCCACCCAGCCTCCGGCATAACCGGAGACCGTGCCGACGATCAGCCCGATCGGCGCCGAGATGATGGCGACGAGCGCGACGACGAGCAGCGTCAATCGCGATCCGTAGATCAGCCGTGAATAGATGTCGCGGCCCTGGTCGTCCGAACCGAGCAGGAATTCCCTGGTTCCCGGCGGCAGCAGCCGGGCATTGCGCAGATCGCCGACAACGGGATTATGCGTGGCGATGACATCGGCAAAGGCGGCGGTCAAAAGCAGCGCCACGATGATCAGCAGGCCGAGGACGGCGAGCCTGTTTGCCGTAAACTGCCGCCAGGTGACATAGGCGCGGCCGAGGCGAGCCTGCAGGCGCGATTGCGGCCGGTCGGAAAGCAGCCAGTCGCGGCGGCTCATCGCAGGAGGTGGGCTGGCGGAGGCCGTCATCGGTTTCGCGTCCTCGGGTCGAGCGTCCGGTAGAGAAGATCGGACAGAAGGTTGATGCCGATGAAGACCGTCCCGATGACGATCGTGCCGCCGAGCACAGCGTTCATGTCGGCGTTCTGCAGCGAATTGGTGATGTAGAGTCCGATGCCCGGCCAGGAAAAGACGGTCTCGGTCAGCACCGAGCCTTCGAGCAGGCCGGCATAGGAAAGCGCAATCACCGTGACGAGCGGCACGGCAGCATTGCGCAGCGCATGGCCCCAGATCACCCGCGTTTCCGAAAGCCCCTTGGCGCGCGCGGCAACGATATATTCCTGGGAAAGCTCGTTCAGCATGAAGCTTCGCGTCATGCGGCTGATGTAGGCGAGCGAGAAATAACCGAGCAGGGATGCCGGCAGGATGATGTGGCGGAAGACATCGTAGAAGACATCCCATTGTCCCTGCCAGGCACTGTCCAGGAGATAGAAGCCGGTGATCGGCGTGAAGGTGTATTCGAAAACGATGTCGATGCGGCCGGGAAAGGCCACCCAGCGCAGTTGCGCGTAGAAGATGACGAGCGAAATCAGCGCCAGCCAGAAGATCGGCACCGAATAACCGATCAGGCCGATGACCCGCACGACCTGGTCGGCGATGCTGCCGCGGCGCACCGCGGCGAGAACGCCGAGCGGCACGCCGACGAAAGCGCCGATCAGCGTTCCGAGCGTTGCAAGCTCCACCGTCGCCGGAAATGCACGGCGAATATCGACCATGACAGGATTGGTCGTCAGGACCGAATTGCCGAAATCGCCGGATAGGATGCCTTTGATATAGATGAAGAACTGCTGATAGAGCGGCAGATTGAAGCCCATTTCCTGGCGTACGCGCTCGACGACATGATTGGGCGCGCGGTCGCCGAGGATGGCGAGCACGGGATCGATCGGCACGACGCGGCCGATAAAGAAGGTGACGGCCAACAGGCCGAAATAGGTAGTGACAGCGGCAAACAGGAACCGCCCTAGCGCCTTTGCGAAGGCGCTGGCACGGCCCCTTCGGGGCCGCGCCTCCTGTGGTGTTTCGACGGTGCTCAAGCCCCTCAATCCTGCCGGATTATTCCTTGGCGATCGGACCGACGAAATTGGTATCGAAGCTCGGACCCAGTTTGAAGTCCTTCAGGCTCTTGCGGTAACCGGCCACCTCGGTCTGCTGGAAGATGAAGACGAAGGGGCTGCTGGCCAGGTACTTCTTCTGGATATCCTGATATATGGCGGCACGCTTGGCGGCGTCGCGTTCCAGAAGTGCGGCCTTGGCTTGCTTGTCGAGTTCCGGCGCTTCCCAGCTGTTGCGCCATGCGAGCGTCTTCACCGTGCCGGCATCGGAATTGTCGGGATTGCCGGTGAAGGTATCGGCATTGGAGTTCGGATCGAAATAGTCCGAACCCCACTGGCCGATATACATGTCATGGGTGCGGGCGCGGTATTTGGTCAGTGTCTGCTTGCCGTCCCCGGGGATGATTTCCATCTTCACGCCGGCCTGCGCCAGCGTCTGCTGCATGGATTCGGCGATACCCGTCACCGGCTGGTTGTTGCGCACATCCATGGTGACCGAGAAACCGTCGGGCAGGCCCGCCTTGGCGAGCAGTTCCTTGGCTTTGGCGACATCGAGCTTATAGGGATTCTCGTCGAGCGCGCCGAGCTGGCCCTTCGGCAGGAAGGTCTGGTGGATTTCGCCGATACCCTTGATCAAGGTCGCGCCGATCGCATCGTAATCGACCAGATATTTGAAAGCTTCCTGGACTTCCGGCTTCTTGAGGTTCTCGTTCTTGTTGTTCAGGCTGACATAATAGATCGTGCCCTTCGGCGCACTTGTCGTCGCGAGATCGGCATTTTTCGAAACGGCGTCGATATCGCCCGGCTCGAGGTTGCGGGCGATATCGATATCGCCGGCTTCGAGCGCCAGCCGCTGGGCAGAACTTTCCTTCATGTAGCGGTAGATGACGCGGTTGAGCTTCGCCTTGTCGCCGTAATAATTGTCGTTGCGCTCCAGCACGACGACTTCGTTGGCACGCCATTCGCGCAGCTTGTAGGCGCCGGAGCCGGCATAGCCGGTCTTCAGCCATTCATTGCCGAAATCATTGTCGTATTTGTGCTCGGCATCCGGCGTCACCGCCTTCACGTGTTCCAGCACCAGCTTCTTGTCGACGACGGAAGCGACGGTTGCCGTCAGGCAGTTCAGCACGAAGCTCGGCGCATAGGCCTTGTCGACCGTGAAGACGAAGGTGCCGGCATCAGCCGCCTTGGCCTTTTCCGTGACGTTGTCGCCGGTGAGGCCGAACTGGGTGAGGATGAAGGCCGGGCTCTTGTCGAGCTTGACGGCGCGCTCGAACGAATAGGCGACGTCTTCGGCGGTGATCGGATTGCCCGAGGCGAATTTCAGGCCGGGCTTCAGCTTGAACGTATAGGTGAGGCCGTCATCGGAAACGCTCCAGCTCTCGGCCAGATCGCCCTTCACCTTCGACGTATCGTCCATGTCGAGACGGACGAGCAGGCTGTAGCTGTTGCTGGTAATCTCGGCGGTCGAAAGCTCGAAAGCCTCGCCCGGATCCATCGTAATGATATCGTCGATGGCAAAACCTTCGACCAGCGTATCCTTCGGCGTCTCGGCGAAGGCGGCGGGTGCCGCCATCATCAGGAGCGAAAGCGCGGCTCCGGCGGAAAGCATGCGAAAATTGCGGCTGAGTTTGGTCATCATCATGATCTGTTCCCCTGTTTTTTGATTGGATTAGGAAAGGCTTAGGCGCGGTCCTCCCGCCAAGCTTGGGCCAGAATGCGAAGCCAGTTTTCACGGGCAAGTTTTGCGAGGTCGGCATCAGCATAGCCAACCTCTTTGAGAGCGGCAATCAGCTTCTGATTGCCAGCCGCATCACCGATTTCCTCGGGAATGGTGGCCCCGTCGAAATCCGATCCGAGCGCCACGCATTCGATGCCGATGCGGTTCACGAGATAGTCGATATGGCGGATCATGTCGGCAAGCGGCGTATCGCTGTCCGAGCGGCCGTCGGCACGCAGCATGGCGGTCGCATAGTTGATGCCGACGAGCCCGCGGCTTTCGCGGATCGCATCGAGCTGCTTGTCCGTCAGGTTTCGTGCGACCGGCGTCAGCACATGGGCATTGGAGTGGCTGGCGACCAGCGGTTGGTCCGTCGTCTTCGCCACGTCCCAGAAACCCTTCTCGGTGATATGGGCCAGATCGATCAGGATCCCGAGGCGATTGCATTCCCTGACCAGTGCGAAGCCGGCATCGGTCAGGCCGGGGCCTGTGTCCGGCGACATCGGGAAGGCGAAGGGCACGCCGTGACCAAAGACATTGTGCCGGCTCCAGACCGGCCCGAGCGACCGCAGCCCCGCTGCGTAGAATACCTCGAGTGCCGAGAGATCGGCGCCGATCGCCTCGCAGCCCTCCATATGCATGACGGCGGCGAAAATGTCGTCCACCATGGCGCCGCGGATGTCTTTCACCGTCCGGCAGAGCCGCCAGGCGCCTGCCTGGTCGAGCCGCAACGCGATCGCCGCCATTTCATTGGCAATGGCAAGGGAAGGCAGCGGATCAAGGGGGGCGGCCATCGGCGTGATATAGCGACCGTTGGCATCCGGATCGGCGAAGACGAGATCGCCCGAGGGAATGTAGATGGCACAGAGACCGCCGGAAAGACCGCCCTCTCTGGCCCGACGCGCATCGATATGGCCGACCGTCGTGCCGTCCGCGAATTCTGCGATCGGATCGCTGCCGTCTTTTGAATGTGTCCAGAGTCGAAGGAGAACGTCGTTGTGACCGTCAAATACGAATTGCATCTGTCTTCCTGCGCTGCCCTACTGCATAATTCCTTAAATCGGAATCGATTTAAGGACAAATTATGCAGCATTCAAAGTGCTACAGCCTCCGTAGCGCGTCTTTTCAGACGCGCGGCGCCGTAGAGGGCGAATGAAGCGGCAGAATAGAAAAGCTGACGGGATTCGCCACCCCTTTTTTTAAAATCCGTCATGGTGCGGAAAACAGAACGGGGGCCGAAGCCCCCGTAAAAAACCATGAGAGATCAGTGCTTGCGTCGTTTCTTCTGTCTGTAGACGTCGATGACGACAGCCGCGACGATGATGAGACCCTTGACGATCTCCTGGTAATAGGCGTCGATCCTGAGGAAGGTGAAGCCGGAGGTCATGACGCCGAGGATGATGGTGCCGATGACGGTGCCGGTGATGCGCCCGACGCCGCCGGTCAGCGAGGTGCCGCCGATGACGGTCGCGGCGATCGCGTCGAGTTCGTAGCCGACGCCCATGCTGGCCTGTGCGGTTTCAGCACGTGCCGCCGTGACGATCCCGGCGAGACCGGCAAGCAATCCGGCAATCACATAGACCTTGACGAGATGCGCCTCGATGTTGATGCCGGACACGCGTGCCGCCTGCGGGTTCGCGCCGATCGCATAGGTGAATTTTCCGTAGCGGGTATAGCGCAGCGCAATGTGAAAGATCAGCGCAACGACCAGGAAGACGACAACCGGCCAGGCTTTCGTTCCGATGAAATGAAACTGTTCGGTGATCCCGGAAACCGGCTGTCCCTTCGTATACCACTTGGCGACACCTCTGGCCGAAACGAACATGCCAAGCGTTGCAATGAACGGCGGGATCTTCGTATAGGCGATGAGTGCGCCGTTCGCCAGACCGGCTGCCGCTCCGATCAGCAGGCCGATTATGATCGGCACGAAAGCCGGCAGGTCGGTCAGCGACGGAAAGACGGCCCGTCCCCAGGTCGACGACTGGGCGAAGCTTGTTGCAATCATCGCCGTCATGCCGACGACAGAGCCCGACGAAAGGTCGATGCCGCCGGTGATGATGACCTGCGTGACGCCGACGGCGATGATGCCGATGACGGAGACCTGAAGGATCATGATCGTCAGGCGCTGCGAATTCATCAGGAAACTTTGGCCGATGAACATCCAGCCGAGCACCTCGTAGATGAGCGCGATGCCGACGAGCACGAGGAAAATGCTGAGCTCGGTCGGTATGCGCCGCCGCCTTTGCCGGGTTGCGAGCGGGGCTCCGCCCTCTGCTGCCTTGGTAGTCATGTCAAACCTCCCTTGGGCGATTGCCGGTGACGCATCACTGCGCAGCCAGTTCCATCACCTTGATCTGCGTTGCTTCGTCGCGATTGAGGAAACCGGTCACGCGTCCCTCATGCATGACCATGATGCGGTCGCTCATGCCGAGAACCTCAGGCATCTCGGACGAGATCATCACCACCGCCACGCCGTTGCGCGCCATCTCCACGACCAGCCGGTGGATTTCCGCCTTGGCGCCGACATCGATGCCGCGCGTCGGCTCGTCGAGGATAAGGATGCGCGGATTGGTGAGCAGCCAGCGTCCGATCAGCACCTTCTGCTGGTTGCCGCCCGAAAGATTTTCCACCCGCTCGTAAAGATTGGGCGTTTTCACGCGCAGTTTCTTTGCCATGTCTTCACAGGTTGCCTCGATAGCGCCCTGCTGCACGAAGCCGCGCTTGACGTATCTGTCCTGCAGAACGGCGATCTGCATATTCTCGAGAATATCGAGGATCAGCAGGCAGCCGGTATCTTTCCGGTCCTCGGTCAGGAACGCCATCTGGTGACGGATGGCCTCGGTCGGAGAAGAAATCGTCACCGGCTTGCCGTGGAGTTCGATCGAGCCGGAGCTTGCCGGCGTCACGCCAAACAGCGTTTCGGCAACATTCGATCGGCCGGAACCGACAAGGCCTGCCACGCCGAGGATCTCGCCGGCTCTGACATCGAAGGAAACGTCGTGGAAGACCCCCTTGAGACAGAGATCCTTGACGGAGAGCACGACCTCGCCGATCGGCACCTCTTCCTTGGGAAACATCTGGGTGATCTCGCGCCCGACCATCATGCGGATGATGTCGTCGCGGGTGACGTCGGTCGAGGCATGCGTGCCGATATATCGGCCGTCGCGGAAGACGGAGAACTCATCGGCGATCTCGAAAAGCTCGTTCATCTTGTGGGTGATGTAGACGATGCCGATGCCCTGGGCCCTGAGGTCGCGGATAATACGGAAAAGATGCTCGACCTCGCGCTCCGTCAGCGCCGAGGTCGGCTCGTCCATGATCAGCACGTCGGACTTATAGGAAACCGCCTTGGCGATCTCGACCATCTGCCGGTTGGCGACCGACAGGTGCCGGACCTCGATATCGGGATCAATCTCGATATTGAGCCGGGCAAACAGCTCCTCGGTCATGCGATGCATGAGGCCGTGATCGATGAAACCCAAGCGGTTTTTCGGTTCGCGACGAATCCAGATATTTTCCGCGACCGTCATGAACGGCATCAGGTTCAGTTCCTGATGGATCATGGCAATCCCGTTCTCCAGCGCATCGAGCGGAGATTTCAGCCGGATCTCGACCCCTTTCAGGCGGATATCGCCTTTGTCGGGGATATAAATGCCGGCGAGGATCTTCATCAGTGTCGATTTGCCGGCGCCGTTTTCGCCCATCAGCGCATGCACCGAGGCGCGCTTCAGCCGGAACTGCACGTCGTCGAGCGCGACGACACCCGGAAATTCCTTGCGAACGCCCTCGGCGCTCAAGAGATATTCCGCATTCGGAACTGCACCACTGGCGCGCACGGCGGCCATGGTTGTCGGGCTGACGGCCATATCATCTCCTCCGGATACGGACAGGCGGAAAGGATGCGGGCAAGGCCCGCATCCTGCTTGGCATTCGCCTCAGTTCTTGGTGACGAAGTCCTTGACGTTCTCAGGCGTGACGAGCTGGAAGGGAATATAGACCTTCTTGTCGACCTTTTCGCCCTTGGCAAGCTTCAGCGCCGCGTCGAGCGAGCCCTTGCCCTGGCCGGCGGCATCCTGGAACACGGTGACGTCAAGATCACCCGCCTG